>DGTC01000012.1 GCA_002394205.1 Lachnospira sp. UBA4346
AACGCATCCCCGGAATCTGGCGGATGTTCTGCAATGTTACCGGATCACTGTCTCCATACCAACGAAATGAACTCTTCATAATTAATCTCCCTTTCTAATTTTTGTTAATTGGTTATTTAACTCTTTGCATTGTTCTTCTGTAACTTCTTTTTTCATATAGCTTAAGATTCTTTCTAATGGAATCATTGCCATTCGCTCTCGCATCTGCTTTGCAAGACCGGCATTGAATTCTTCAATTACCTGCATTGCTTCATCACTTTCTAATAATTCTTTGCAAGTTGAACGAATCGAATACATTCCCTTTGGAAACATCTTTGCTTCCTCGACTGCATCTTCAAACCAGTTCTTTACATTTAATCCCGGATTCTTATCTACAAACACATAAGATGTATCTTCCTGTGTTACACCTGTAAATGAAACCTCATCTGTACAATTTGCGCTGTGCGCTGCAATTGTAAATGTGCCTTCTGTAACCGGAACGTCTTTAAAGATGAATACACCTGTATCAGACTGTACTGTATACGTTTCTCCTTGTGCTTCTAATGTAACTTCGTTCTGGTTTGAATATACTTTCACATCCATCGTTCCAACCAGACGGTTCTTGAATCGGCGTTCTCCAATATGAACAAATTCTTCCGTTGACCATCTTGATTTATAATAATAGAACGCATCTTTTTTCACAGTTCGGTCAAATGTTACAAGACCTTTGCAGTTTTTATACTTCGTACCGCCCTCATCACGAATTCCGCTGCTAAAATCGAACATATTCCATACATAAGTACCCCAGATATATTCCTTTGCTGCAAACATCGGATATACTGTCTCATGATACATTGCCTGAAATTCTTCTGAATAATCTCTTACCTTCGGTGCTGTATTATGAAATGCTAAATTACAATCTACACCATACTCTGTAATTCCCAATGGAATATTAGGATTCTCTGCATGGAACTTTTCAATAAAGTCATCATTATCTGACATCTGTCCATAATACCAACCAAAATAAATGTTATATCCCACCGCCTGTGTAATCTTGTTTAATTCACTGTCATTTTTTACACAGAACAGATTCGCTGCTGAACTGATTCTTGTTGTATCCAATGATCTTACCAAATCATCTAACACACGCACCTGACGATATGTTTCCTCATCTTCTGCAAACATTGCAATTTCATTCTGAACACCCCAGAAACTGACAGATACGTGATGCATATTCTGTAAAATTAATTCTGTCAACTGATTGCATGCATTTTCTAAGAATTCTTCACTTCTTGCAATCTTTAAAAATGGAATCTCAGCCCATACAACCAAACCGTTCTCATCACACAAATCATACATATGCTGCGGATGCTGATAATGTGATAATCGAACACTGTTTGCACCAATATCCAAAATTGCTTCCAAATCTTTTTCCTGATGTTCCTTACCGGTGGCATTAAACACACCTGCAAAATCCTGATGCTTTGCAACACCGTTTAACTTTAAATGTTCTCCATTTAAGAAAAAGCCTTTCTGCGCATCTAACGCAACCGTCTTAAATCCAATTCGACGTGTAACCGTATCGCAGATTGTCTCATTTTTCACAATCTGAACCTCAACAGTATAAAGTTCGTGGGATTCCTTTCCATTCCAAAGGACTGGTTTTTCCACTGTAAATGTATATTTCTTATCAGCAGTTTCTGCTGCCACTATCTGATTTGCAACAACATTGCCTTCAGAATTCTTACAAACCATCTCAAGTTGTGCACCATCTGCGACACCCTTTGTATGCACTTCCACTGTTACGATACCATTGCCTTCTTCATTTACATTTGTGCAAATAATAACACCTTCTGTACCGTAATACGTTCTGTTAAATGCAATCTCTGGTGTTACGGTAAGATGTACATCACGATAAATACCGCCAAATACGGTGAAGTCGCCGGTCAGCGGAGAAATAATATCCCAAGAACGATTGTCTAATAATACGACCAACTCATTTTCTTTATCAGCAATCCAAGCATCCGTAATATCAAATGCAAATGCACCATATCCACCTTTGTGTTCTCCAATATACTGATTATTTACATATACACGACTCCATCTGTCTGCCCCGTCAAACTGTAAGAATACCTGATTCTTTTCGTTTACCTGTGCTGTCAACTGCTTTCGATAAACGGTTACGCCTTCATAGGCATTTCCATCTTCATACCAAGTGTGAGGAATCTGTACAGTCTGAAACGCCACCTCCTGTAAAAGTGCTTTGACATCTTTCACATTTTCTATACACTCTACCTGTGGTAATTTTGCAAACTGCCAATCTGTATTTATTCGCATTCTCACGCCTCCGTTTCTTTATTATTTGCTTATAATTTTCATTTAGAACAGATTCGAATATTCTCAACCTGTCCTAAATGATTACATTTTTCCTATATATTACTCTTTAATACGCATTGTATTTAACTGTTCTTCTACTTCTTTCATCTTCTCTGGTGTTAAATCATAAAACTTCATTGCGATGATATTGAAAATTGCACCAACTAATTCAAATCCATAATAGAATACCAAACCGATTACTAATAATTTGAAGCTATAAGGTGTTGAAACATCTGGAAATTCATCTGCAAAGCCGATGATTGCAAAACCAACACCAACAAGTGTAGGACCAAATGCTGAAATTAATTTATCTAAGAAACTAAATAATGTTCCAACCATACCTGGAATATATTTTCCACTTCTTGTTGCTTCATAGTCATTTACATCTGCAATCATCGGAGGTACGATTGAACTTGCGATCATCTGGAAACCACCGCCAACAACACTAATAATGAATAACAATACTGTAAATAATGTAAATCCATTAAATGCCTGTCCATATCCATTTACATAACCTGGTAAATTCAGTGTCTTTGGATCACATACCAACCAAATAATAATTGCAATTGTATCTAAGACAATTACACCCCAGCTTGAGAACTGCATTGCCTTCTTCAAACCAAGTTTTCTACCGATTGTACCAACACCAAGTGTCATCATAACAAGACCAATGATTGTTGTATACATTGTCCATCCACCTGATAACTTGTAGTTACCAACAACGATTCCATATAAAACTAATGTAATTGCACTTGTCTTACAAGTATTTGCAAATTGATCTGTTGCTCTTGCAATAATCATCATCTGCAATGGTCTGTTTTTCTTTAGTACTGTTAAATAATCTGAGAACTTAACCTTCTCTTTACTGTCTTCATCTTCCTGTGCTGCTGTTTCACTGAAATAAGGAATATCCTTTGGTCTAATTGAAATGTAAGCAATCACGATACCAATTGTTGCAATTACTGCTACGATAAGCCAGTATTCATGGAACAATTCCGCACTTCTCATTGAACCATACTTAATTGCAAGTGATGCTGTAACCATCTGCATAACAGCTCTCATAATACGAACAAGCACTGTTCCAACAATACTAAGAATTGGTCTTTGTGACGGATCATTCGTTAAACAAACATTACCAACATGATTACTAATATTTAAGAATGTGTAACCAATATAGTAAATCAATGTAAATACAATGAAAAACACTGGTCTGATTGCACCTTTTGGTAAACGGTCTGTTACATTAAACATTAAGAAACTATTTACAAATAATAGAATTCCACCTGCTACCAGACACAAACGCGTCTTACCAACTCGTCCACCAACTTTATCAACCAAGAAACCTACCAACGGATCTGTAACACCATCCCACAATCTCATAATTGTTGAAAAACTTGATGCTAATATAACTGCCATTCCTACATAACCATTCAGATAGAACGACATAATCATTGTTAATCCCATATACAGATTTACTGCCATATTGGCTCCGCTAAATCCGATAATTCTCCATACCGGTACGAAATGAACTCCATTTTCCTTAATGTACCGTTTATACCCTTGTGCCTTCTCCATAAAAACCTCCTACAATGTACTTAAATACCCCAACATCTGCGTTGCATTTTTATCTATTAGCTAATTGATTTTCTATGGTTACTATAACATCTTATTCGCACATTAAATAGAACTAATCATTTATAAAATAGCATTATTTTATTCTTTTAATTTTTTAGTGTATTATTATGCTACTTTATATTAAATATATCCAATTAAAGTATATAACAGTTGCAAGCTGCTTCTATTTCAGGTAAACTTTGGTTAAGAAATGAAAGGAGATTTTCTTATGATTTCCATTAGCTTATGTATGATTGTAAAAAATGAGGAACAGATTCTAACAAGATGCTTAGATTCTTACCGTCCAATTTGTGATGAAATGATTATTGTTGACACCGGCTCCACCGATGCAACCAAAGAAATTGCTGCCCGGTACACTGACAAGATTTATACTTATGAATGGATTGACGATTTTGCGGATGCCAGAAATTTTGCCTTTTCTAAGGCAACTTGTGACTATATCTTCTCTGCCGACGCAGATGAGGTATTAGATGAAGAAAATTTACAACGTTTTCTGGATTTGAAGCAGTCACTTCTTTCCGAAATTGATATTGTACAAATGAAATATGTCAACCAGACAACATTTAATACCGTCTATAATTTTGAGAAAGAATACCGTCCGAAGTTATTTAAACGACTGCGTACATTCGTATGGACTTCTCCAATTCACGAAACGGTTCGCATCCATCCTGTTATTTTTGACAGCGACATTGAAATACTTCATTTACCGGAAAATAACCATAATAAACGGGATTTTTCTACATTTATTAAAGCATTTGAACGCGGTATTTCCCTTTCTGATTCCGTCATTATTATGTTGTGTAAAGAACTGTTTATATCCGGAGCAGATGAGGATTTCATTTCTTTTCTGCCATATTTTCAAGCACTGCAAAATGACTATAACCGCAGCAAAGACTGTCAGGAAAATATCGCCTGTGTGCTTGCAAAAACATACCGAATTACAAAAAATATACATGAATTTTTTAAGATATGCCTGAAAAATGTAGCTGTTGAAGCCTGCGCAGAAATCTGTATGGAACTTGGAACATATTACAAATCTGTTCAGGATTATGAAGAAGCGATTCTGTGGTTTATCAATGCAGTATCTGAGACTTCAGCAATCATTGACATTCATTGCAATGGCAATCTGCCATTATTAGCACTTGCTGATTGCTATAATATTTTATCCGTACAAATGAAAGAAGCTGACGATTATGAACTTGCATACCAATATCAGACTATCGCCGAGGACTATGCCGCACAAGCCGAAAGCTGGTGTCCACCTCAGGAAAATGTGTAGTTCCTTCCGGTAAATTCCTATTACAAAAGGTTCCTTCAGATAAAGAACTGCCTAATCGTTCAGACGCTTGATAAATGGTGCATTTTTTGATACAAATTTCATAAAAATACCCCGAATGGAAATGGCAAAGAAAACACATGTCATACTCATTCGGGGTATTTTATTTATTCTATTTTTATATTTTTAGTTATTCTTACCAAACTCAGAAAGTTTCAAACCTTCATTACGTTCAAGAACCATATTCACACTCCAGCTATTTGCAAATACAAGCAGTGGATTGCCCTTTAAATCCTTAATTTTCTTCATATCAGATGTACCAACAATGCGGTTCACATCGATTTCTTCCGGATTCTCAATCCAACGAATATGTTCATATGGCAATGGCTCTAACTTGATATCAACATTGTACTCATTCTCCAGACGATACTGCAATACTTCAAACTGCAGCACACCAACAACGCCGACGATAATTTCTTCCATACCAGTGTTAAATTCCTGGAAAATCTGAATCGCACCTTCCTGTGCAATCTGGCTGATACCCTTGATGAACTGCTTTCTCTTCATCGTATCCATTTGACGTACTCTTGCAAAATGTTCCGGTGCGAATGTCGGAATTCCTTCAAATTCAAACTTCTTATTTGATGTGCAAATCGTATCGCCAATTGAAAAAATACCCGGATCAAATACACCAATAATATCTCCTGCATAAGCCTCTTCTACCAAATGGCGTTCCTGTGCCATCATCTGTGTAGACTGTGACAACTTAATTTTTTTACCACCCTGAACATGATTTGCTTCCATTCCTGCTGTAAACTTACCCGAACAGATTCGCATAAATGCAATTCGATCTCTGTGCGCCTTATTCATATTTGCCTGAATCTTAAAGACAAATGCTGAAAAATCTTCACTGAATGGATCGATAATTCCCTGTGATGAATTCCGTGGCAATGGAGATGTTGTCATCTTTAAGAAATGTTGTAAAAATGTCTCAACACCAAAATTTGTCAAAGCAGAGCCAAAGAATACCGGTGTTAAATTACCAGCCTGTACCTGTTCTAAGTCAAACTCTGCACTGGCACCATCTAACAGTTCCACATCCTCATTTAATTTTGCAAAAAATTCCGAACCAATTTCTGCTTCTAATGCGGCGTCATCAATTGAAATATTCTTTGTATCTACTTCCTTCTGTCCATTCATTGCAGCACGGAACAAAGATACCTCTTTTTCATTTCTGTCATAAACACCCTTGAATTCTTTTCCTGCACCAATCGGCCAGTTAATTGGACATGTACTGATTCCAAGTACATTTTCAATCTCATCTAATAATTCAAACGGGTCATTGGCTTCTCTATCCATTTTATTGATAAATGTAAAAATCGGAATATGACGCATAACGCAAACCTTAAATAACTTAATCGTCTGTTTCTCAACACCCTTAGAAGCATCAATAACCATCACTGCTGAATCGGCAGCCATTAATGTACGGTATGTATCTTCCGAGAAATCCTGATGTCCCG
>DGTC01000052.1 GCA_002394205.1 Lachnospira sp. UBA4346
CAATACAGTCCAACAGCCACCAACCCCATAGGTTTGTGGCGATGCCATAAGTAGATACGCACCGGAGAATACCTTGATTGAATGAAACACAGCATATCGGAAAAATAATTTATTTTGAAAAGCGCACTGTTTGAGCCGTAGGCGAGTTTGCGTTTTCAAAATAAATTTATCTTTTTCGATATGCGTCCGTACTTCAAAAGTTTCCGTCTATCTATCAGGCAGAGTACATCCACAAACCGAAATTTTAACGATTTACATACCTTTAATTTTATTGTTAGATTTATTTAGTATCGTACACTTTACATATTTTGATTCGTCATTAACAAATTTACGCATCACGAAAAAAGAGATAACACAGGAATATACCACGTTCTTCATGGTTCACTCCTATGTTATCTCTTTTTATTTATTCATTTTGAAAACACTCTGTTTAAGCCATCGTTCGGCAGTGCCAGAAATCACTTCCTTACTTCGAATACATAATCCGTTCACTCTGAAACATTTTCGCAAGGACAACTGCAAAGATTCCACCGTATACAATGTTTGACACAATTGTAACAATCACTGGAACGATATGAATGTCAAAAGAGAATACCTGTAACATACTCTGTACACTGTTAAATAACGGAATGAAATACCAGTAAATCTCTGACTTTGCAGCACCATCGAACATTGCAGTTAAACCTATGAGCATAACAATAATCATCAGTGGTGTAACCAGTGTTCCTGCTTCTTTGACGGACTTTGCATACGCTGAAATAATCGAAATCACAGAAATAATTACGATAACCGAACTAATCAGTACAAAGAAAATGACCAAATAATCTGTAACACTATATACATTTGCACTGATATTGTCCACGCCATCTCCCTGAATTAACTTTGGCAATGACAGCACTGTTGCAATAAAACTTGAAATTGCACTCAAAATCGACATCACACTTAAGCTGACAATTTTTCCAATGGCAAGTTCTGTCTGACGAATCGGAGTTACCAGAATCGTCGTAATCGTTCCACGTTCTTTTTCACCGGCAATGGCTTCCGGTGCAAGTGCCATACAGCCACTAAATACAAATGTGAGCAACAGCATTGGGAACAACATCGAGAATAACTGTGCTGTGCTGTCTTTATCTGATGCAAGATCATATTTATTATCTGTATTTCCATTGACATCAAACTTATTAATCATGCTGCTCTCATATTGGCTAAGCACGGAGGTCACTGCTGCATATGCCTTACTTGATTCTGTTCTGGAAGAATTGTAAAACACTTCTACCTGTGGTGCTGGCTGTGTGGCTGTCATCGAATCATACACTGCCACCTGTGCATCAAAATCCTGTGAAAATGCAAGTATAAGATCTACCTCTTTATCTTCCACCTTTTGTTTCATTTCCACAATGTCTGTAATATCCGTTTCAAACTGAATATTCATGCTCTCAAAAGCAGGTTGCAAGGATGCCGGAACATTGATTCCATATGCAACTGTCTGATAATCATCTTCTACATTGCGCTGTGAAGCACCAGCCTGACCGATAATCGAATACATCACATAAATCATCACTCCCGGAAGTAATACACTTGAAAATAACATTCTCTTATCATGAAAGAATCGGAAAAATTCCTTCTTCATAACTGCAATAATTCTATCCATTCATATTACCTCCCATCTCCTGATAAATTGTGAAGAAACTGTCTTCTAATGACTGACCTGCCATAATATTTTCCAGTGAATCTTCTTTCACTGCCTTGCCATCAATAATCATAACAACTCTGTCGCATATTTTTTCTATCAAACTGAAAATATGTGTTGAAATAATAATACATTTGCCCTGTTCCCGTAATTCCAATAAGAAATCTACGACAATCTTCTCCGTGATAATATCC
Source organism: Lachnospira sp. UBA4346 (assembly GCA_002394205.1). Lineage (GTDB taxonomy): Bacteria > Bacillota > Clostridia > Lachnospirales > Lachnospiraceae > Lachnospira. The sequence goes on from DGTC01000052.1 coordinate 1,885, forward strand.
AACCCATTCGTTGGTTCATCAAAAATAATCACATCCGGATCATTTACAATTGAAATAACCAACGAAACCTTTTGCTTCATACCTGTGGAGAGGTCTGCCACCTTGACTTCTGCAAACTGGTCGATTCCAAACTTTTCAAAGAGCTTTTGCTTTCTTTCCTGTGTTTCTTCCTGACTCATATCATAGAGCTTTGCAAAGAAATCAAACAAATAATTCGGTGTAAAAAACTCCTCTAACTTTAATTCACTTGTTAAAAATCCAATTCTCTTTCGATATGCTGACAAATCCTGATAAATATCTTTTCCTTCAAATAATACCTGACCTGCCTCTGGTTTTAAAATGGATGCAAGCATACGAAGTGTTGTCGTCTTACCTGCTCCATTTGCTCCCAAAATTCCTAAAATCTCTCCTCGCTCTGCCTGAAAAGATACATCTGCAACAGCAACTTTGATTTTGTCTTTGGTTTTGCTAATCTTCTGCTGCTTTTTTGACAATTTGAATGTCTTTTTCAAATTACGAACTTCTAACATAATTTCCTCCCTTTCCTATTTGTTGAAACCTTTTGTTACTCCCCATACACATTGCATACCATTTACAACAACATCACTTCTATAAAATGTATTCATCTATGTAAATTCATAACAATCTTCTATTTTACATATCTGATATGCCATCTTAGAAGCGTTCCACCGACTGTTTCTTTGCAAGAAATACGGCAATGCACATACATATTATACTAACAATAATTGGTAATAATAGCAATCCAAACTGTGGTATTTGTCTGAAAATATTTGAAATTGCATCTGCAATTTGTGTAAAAATAGTGGTTCTGCCTTCCTCGTAGGCATCTGACAATCTGCCCGGCAAGATACACATCATAATCCATAAAAAATAAATAATCACATATATTTTCTTTCCAAACCGCATCGCCAACGCACCAAATAACACGGTAATTCCAATAAACAAAATAATAATCGGCAATACATATTTGCCATCTAACACTTTTTCGATACCGACTTCCTGTGCGCTTGCACTGTAAAATAATCGAATTTCGAATTTTTCAATCCAGTGCATGATATATAACACTATCACAGCAATTCCTTCTATCATAATCGTTGATAAAATATATCCTGTAATATAATCTTTTCGTGTGACTCCCATAGAAATTGCCAGATTAAAATTTCGTTCATAATAGACCATTCCCATCGCAACTCCCACAAAAACAACAATCATTGCTGCTAACAATGTTGCAATCTCAAAAGATTCTGACGGATCAAAATGCATCACAACGTGTAATATCACTGTTCCAACGAGAAATGCAATACACTGTATTATCAATATTCCTACCAGCTCCGGTAATCTAAGTTTCATTACTTTCGTAATCATGCCCATCTCCCACCTTTCTCTTCTTTCTCCATGTCCTATGAAAGATTTATTTAGAACGTTACTTCCATCTTTCGAATATTTCCGTAGTAATTCCATACACTTCCAAGAATATATAATCCAATTCCTGCCACACACAATAACTGCACATTGGGTTCTATATATTGTAATATCGTCGCTCCATTCATCCCCATAGCTCCTGCGATTCCTGCACAAAATCCCGTTAACATCATAATGACTATATAAATTACAAATCCCATTTTTCTGACTTTTGCCGCGAGCGTCGTACCAACCAGCCCAAGTGCGCCTGCAATTCCTACGATTCCTATGTATGTGTAGTAAATTGTCGCTGTATTTTCCACAAAATTACTCGGACGAATCTGCGTAAACATCACAAGTACTACCGCCATTCCACTAATCAATATTGCATTGATAAAATGCATGCCACATAAAATACTCTTTCTCGTTGCACCAAATGCTAATGCAACTGTTCCAGAACGTTGATTCATGAAGGAAAATCCAGCAATCATACTTGCCGTAAATATCGTAATTAACACGTGAACTCCTTCTATCATTGAATGTGCCGCATTTTCTCCTGCGATAAACCAAAACCACAAATACAGCACAATGCACATTCCAATTATTGCTCCCAACTCCGCAAGTGCTGCTTTTCCCCAATATTGAATAAATACTTTTTTCTGTTTCTTCTCCTGCATAGACATTACCTCTCATTCTTTAGAGAAATCTCTTCTCCACACAATGCAACAAATAGATTCTGTAAAGATACCTTCTGTACGGTAATCTCATCATTTGATGAAATCTTCTGTCCCGGCTCTAAAAGAACCGTCACACCCTTACTTCTGCCAATATTTTCTTCATGATACGTGTGCATGTCCTGTGTAACCGTATCGATTACATCCGCACGTCCACTGATATGTCTTGCACGTTCTAATAACGCATCTGTGTGTTCTTTTAGGAAAATTCCATGATTCTTTACGATAATCACTTCTTCAAAAACGTCTGCTGCCTCTTCAATAATATGTGTTGATATGACAAAGGTTCTTCCTGATTCTGTATATTCTTCAATTAGTAATCTGTAAAACATATCTCTTGCTACAACATCAAGTCCTGCAACCGGTTCATCTAAAAATGTATATGGTGCTTTACTTGCCAATGCAACGATAATTGTTATCATCGATGCCATACCTTTTGATAGCTTCGCAATCTGCTTCTTCATATCTAACTCGAACAGTTTAATGAGCTTCTGCGCCATCTCTTCATCCCAATTGGGATAGAACATTTTGGCAGCTTTTAGATACTGCTTGACCTTCATCGCACCTGTTCCGGTACTTACACTCATTCCAAGTTCTCTTGAAAAACAAATGTGCTGCAATGCATTTGGATTTTCCCACACCGGTTCATTTCCCAATGTAACTTCTCCGGATGTTACCGTGCTCTGTGCAGAAATTAACGATAGCAATGTCGTCTTACCGACACCATTTCGTCCAATGAGGCCATATATTTTCCCCGGTTCTAAAGTTAAGTTCACATCTTTTAACACTTCTTTGTCTTTATATGATTTACAAAGATTCTTACAAATTAAATTCTCCATATGCGTTCTCCCTTTTTCGAAGTATATTCTTTATTACTTGTTGAAAGTTCCATATTCCTATACCGTTGCATGCTCCTGGATCATATGCACAAGTTCTTCTCTGCTGATTCCTAGATTCTTTGCTTCCTGAATCAACGCCTCAACGTAATTTTTATAAAATTCAGACTTTCTAGTATTCTTAATCTTCTCTTTTGCACCTTGTTCAACAAACATACCAATTCCTCTTTTCTTATAAAGAATTCCTTTGTCTACGAGAATATTAATTCCCTTTGCTGCTGTTGCCGGATTGATAGAATACAACTTTGCCAAGTCATTCGTACTCGGTGTCTTCTCTCCTTCCAGCAAAATATCCCGCAAAATATCATTTTCAATCATCTCACTAATCTGAATATAGATTGACTTTTCCTGCGTCAATATCTCATTCATTCTTCTCACACTCCATTCTGTCGATTACAGATGTTATGAATTCTAAACACGAAATAATTCTATCCATTTACTCCGTTGCTTATGTGGTTCATTACTTATGTAACTAACCTATGAACTAATCATATATGACATCCTTATATTTGTCAACATCTTTTTTATTTGCATCCTGCGGAGCATTTTTATATTATAGAAACGAAGTTTCCTATTAATATGAATATAAAACAAAAAACCTTACCGGAATAATCATATCCCGATAAGGTTCAATCGTGTCCTACTTATTATTTTTAAATATCATCCATTATAACAATTGGATTCTCTAGTCCTTATAACGCCTTGATTCTCTCTAACGCACGAACGGTATTTTCATAAGAACCAAAAGCTGTTAATCTAAAATATCCTTCTCCACTTGGTCCAAAGCCTGAACCCGGTGTACCTACAACATTTGCTTTTTCAAGCAGGTAATCAAAGAATTCCCACGATGTCATTTTATCCGGTGTCTTTAACCAGATATAAGGTGCATTCACACCACCAGATACGGTATAACCTGCTGACTTCAAGCCCTCTAAAATGGTCTTTGCATTCTTCATATAATATGCAATCTGCTCACCTGTCTGCTTCTGACCTTCTTCTGTATAAACTGCTGCTCCTGCACGCTGAATAATATATGGTGCTCCATTAAACTTCGTACCATGTCGTCTTGCCCATAAACTGTGTAATGTTACATCCCCACTCTTTAAATCCTTTGGAATAACTGTAAAACCAAGTCTTGTTCCTGTAAATCCGGCATTTTTAGAAAAGCTGCGAAGTTCAATCGCACACGTTCTTGCCCCTTCACACTCATAAATGGTATGTGGAACATTTTCTTCTGAAATATATGCTTCATAAGCTGCATCATAGATAATGACGGCACCTACTTTATTTGCATAATCCACCCATCTTTGCAATTCATCCTTTGTAATCGTCGAACCTGTCGGATTATTGGGGAAACACAGATAAATAATATCCGGTGTTTCTTTTGGAAGTTCCGGTGCAAAATTTGTTTCTGCAGTACATGGCATATAGATTACATTACTCCATTTTTGCTGGTCTACAAGATATTCTCCCGTTCTTCCTGCCATTGCATTGGTATCCACATATACAGGATAAACCGGATCGCACACAGCAATCTTATTATTCACAGAGAAAATATCTCCGATATTACCGGAATCAGACTTCGCTCCATCACTAATAAATATCTCATCTGCCGCAATATCTGCGCCACGTTTTTTATAATCATGCTCTACAATTGCATTTCTTAAAAATTCATATCCGAGATCCGGTGCATAGCCGTGAAATGTTTCGGCACTTGCCATCTCATCCACTGCACTGTGTAATGTATCAATAACGACTGGTGCTAACGGAAGTGTCACATCACCGATTCCTAAACGAATAATTTCTTTTGAAGGATTCGCTGCCGTGTATGCATTTACTTTTTTTGCAATTGTTGAAAACAGATAACTGCCTGGTAACTTTAGATAATTCTCGTTAATTTGAAACATATACTTTCTCCCTTCCCGTATACGCTGCGTACATTCATCTTTATCCAAACCAAATCTTTTCTTTTCATTCGGTCGTAATTAGAAATCAGCTTTCTAAAATATTTCTGTCAGCGCAACAATCCGTACGTATGTCCTACGCTTACGGTATGATATAAGTATACATCAAGTACATTTCATTATCTATTCTTCTGGTACAATTTCTTCATTTCCTCATATTCTAAATTAATTGCCTGAATTAAATGCGTATCACCCCCTAAATTATCGGGGTGATATATCTTAAGTAGGGCCTTATACCTTTTTTTCAAAGGTTCTAATCCATCAATGCCTTTGAAAAAAATCTTTACACCAGAAATACTTGGCATATTTTTGCGAACTTCTCTTGCTATTTTATCCCTGTAAACGTGCTTTTCTCTTTGAAATTGTTCTTTATCAATTGCAAGTCTTCTCGTTTCCCGTTCAAGAATCTGCCATTCTTTATCAAACAGTCTCTTTTGATTTTCTAACTGTTTTTTTAATACTTCCTGTTTTCTTTGTTGTTTTTTTAACAATTGTTTCTGTTCATCTAACTGTTTCTGCTGTTCATCTAATTGTTTCTGCAACTCAGCCAAACGTATATTTTCCCGGAATAACCATTTTTTCTTCTCTGAGAGTTCATCTTCTTCATGTATCTCTTCTGATTCAAACTGATCCATATCCGTCTCCCATTCTAAGGCTTCTTTTGCCTATATCCACCGCTTAAATTCCACTGTGAAACCAGAATACTTTTACCGGTGTACATCCCCGCTTTGTCTTGATCGTATGTGCAACATTCGGCAATGCAACGAACGAATCTCCCGCCTGAATTGGAAATTCCAAATCATCTAACTTCGCATACCCTTCTCCTTCTAACACATAAAAGCCTTCCTGATCTGCGTGTCTTCCCGGCTTGTCACTAAATTCATAATCTGCATACACCGTCGTTCCTGAAGCACAACCGTTCACACATCCATTTTCTGCTGTCAGAAAACGATACGTTCTCTGATGTTCTCCCTGCTGTTCTAATACTTCCTGTTTCGTAATATATGGCTTCATATTTTCTCCACTTTCCGAGAATTTTATTCTCTTTTCTACTTTTATTTTATATTCATTCTCTCAATTTTTCAATTTACATTCTGCAGCGCCAAATAATGTATTTTACACCACCTTTTTATGTATAAATTAAGAAAGGGGTGCAAGAGTTCTGTTTTCTGTCAAACTCCCACACCCCATTTCATTTTAATTAACATCGCAGCTTCCATTCATAAATTATACTTCTGAATCTTTCATATAGCCATTATCGAAAACACTAATTTTAAGCTGCTTCCTATCAGACATTACTTATTCTTATATCTTAATAACTCTGTATAAGCAAGTAAGAATGGTCCTACGCCCTTCGCATCATCTTCTACGATTGGCTCTGACATGTAATAATCATATGTACCCGGTCTGTTTGTCTTACCGCCAAGACCTGCTACAAGACAGATACCGCCAAGTGACATTTCGCCTTCTTTTGTCTTTAAATATCTGTCGCAGATGCCGTCAATAGCCTTCTCGCCATATGCTCTGTATTCTTCCGGCAAATATCCAAGACGAACACCCTTTAATAATGCATATGCCATAATTGAGCTGCCACTTGTTTCAAGATAGTTCTTCTCCATACCTCCGAAGTTGACTACCTGATACCACATACCGCTTTCATCCTGATAACGAATCATTGACTTCATTAAATCAACATATGCATCCTGTAACATCTTACATTCCGCATCATACTTATGATCTGAATTATCAACCTTATCCAATGTATCTAAGAGTGCCATTGCATACCAGCCGATTGCACGAAGCCAGATATTCTGTGAAAGACCTGTAACCTTATCACACCAGAATGCTTCTTTGCTTGTATCCATCGCATGATAATATAAGCCATTGAGTGGATTTCTCATATTCTCGATAACAAATTTGAACTGGCTGAAAATATCATCATAATTCTTTCTGTCATTGAAACGTGTCTCATATTCCATATAAAATGGCTGTCCCATATAAAGGCCATCCAACCATACCTGATTTGGATAAATATCCTTATGCCAGAAATTACCTGATTCACATCTAGGCATAATTGCAATCTGACTGTAAATTAAATCGATTGCCTTACGATACTTCTCTTTGCCTGTAAGATTATATAATTCAAACAATGTCTTACCGGCATTTACATTATCAATATTCTTCTCACCAATGCTGTATCCATCGATAGTACCGTCTTCACGAACACGATAATCAATGAAATCATCTGCAAACTTAAAATACTTCTCATCCTTAGAGATTGCATACATCTCTAATACAGACTTAATCATAACACCGTCAATGTAGTTCCACTTAGACTTCAAGCCCTGCTTAATTTTCTCAATGTTCCACATTGGTGCATCCGGTGTACTCTTCTCAAGTAACTCATCAATATACTTTACAATGATATCCATAATGAATCTCCTTCAATCTAAAATATGACAAAATTTTATCAATCAACTCTTAAACTTTCATAAAAATTGTCGTATGAATATATAAATTGTACAATATTTTTTCTTGATTTTCAACTGTTTCATAGGATATTTCTATCCAAAACACTGCTTTTTTGTCGTTCTATTTATTTTGTATTCTTTTTGTCATCCTGAACATTGATTTTACGAATTTCCTTTGTACGGATTTCCCTGCAAATTGCATTGATGAAATCATCCAAAGACTTCTGTCCCTCATCCCCTTCATATCTGCTGCGTACAGATACTAAGTTTGCATCCTGCTCTTTCTCTCCGACAACAAGCATATATGGAATACGGGCAAGTCTAGCTTCACGAATCTTATATCCAATCTTTTCAGAACGCGCATCCACTGTCGCATCAATTCCATTTTTCTTTAATTCAGCAAGAACCTTATCTGCATATTCTGTGTATTTTTCTGAAATTGGAAGCACACGTACCTGTTCCGGACACAACCATGTCGGGAGCATACCTGCATACTTTTCAATAAGCCATGCAAGTGTTCTTTCGTAACATCCGATGGATGTTCTATGAATGATATACGGTCTCTTCTTTTCGCCATTTTCGTCAATATAATACATATCAAACTGCTCTGCAATCAAAGAATCCCACTGAATTGTAATCATAGTGTCTTCTTTTCCGTATACGTTCTTTGCATTAATATCTACCTTAGGACCATAGAATGCTGCTTCTCCGACATCTTCCGTAAATGGAATATTTAATTCTGTTAAAATCGAACGGATATGTCCTTCCATTTCATCCCATTCTTCTACAGTTCCAATGTACTTCTCTGTATTTGACGGATCCCATTTTGATAAATGATATGTAACATCTTCTTCCAGACCTAATACCTGAAGACAATACTGTGCAAGTGCGATACAGCCCTTGAACTCTTCTACCATCTGGTCAGGTCTTACAATCAAATGACCCTCAGAAATTGTAAACTGACGAACTCTTGTCAGTCCATGCATCTCGCCGGAATCTTCATTTCTAAATAATGTAGATGTCTCACCATAACGACAAGGCAAATCTCTGTAACTCTTCTGGCTTGCTTTGTATACATAATACTGGAATGGACAAGTCATCGGACGAAGGGCATAGACTTCATCGTCCTTTTTCTCATCTCCTAATACAAACATACCGTCTTTGTAGTGATCCCAGTGACCGGAAATCTTATACAAATCAGACTTTGCCATAAGTGGTGTCTTTGTTCTCATATAACCGCGATTGCTTTCTTCATCTTCAATCCAACGCTGCATACGCTGAATAATCTTGACACCATTTGGCAGCATGAGCGGAAGTCCCTGTCCGATTACATCAACCGTTGTGAACAATTCCATTTCCCGACCTAATTTGTTATGATCTCTTAATTTAATATTTTCAAGATATTCTAAATATTCTTCTAACTCAGCCTTCTTTGCAAATGCCGTACCATAGATTCTTGTAAGCATCTTATTCTTTTCAGAACCTCTCCAGTAAGCACCTGAAGAAGAAATCAGCTTAAATGCCTTAATCTGCTTCGTACTCATCAGATGTGGGCCTGCACAAAGATCTGTAAAATCCCCCTGACGATAGAAACTAATAACTGCATCTTCCGGCAAATCCTGAATTAACTCTACCTTGTATGGCTCATTTTTCTCTTCCATAAAACGAATTGCTTCTTCTCTTGGAAGCTCGAAACGTTCAATCTTTGCACCTTCTTTAATAATCTTCTTCATTTCCGCTTCGATTTTATCTAAATCTTCTCTTGAAAATGATTCATGATCAAAATCATAATAATATCCCGTATCAATGGATGGTCCAATGGCTAATTTTGCTTCCGGAAACAATCTTAATACTGCTTCTGCCAATACATGAGAACATGTATGTCTGTATGCTGCAAGACCGGCAGGATCATTGCAAGTTAAAATATTTAAATCACTGTCTGCTTCTACAATGGTTCTTAAATCAACAACTTCTCCATTTAACTCTCCGGCACAAGCAACTCTTGCAAGTCCCTCACTAATATCTGCTGCAATATCATACACTGACATTGCCTGTGCGTATTCTTTGACTGAACCATCTTTTAATGTAATCTTCATTATTACTCTCCATTTCCTGTATGAATTGATGTTGGTATGGATATGCAAATCCTACGCGGAGCATTTTTATTTTATATTATTAGGAACAAAATTGCCTAATAATATAATAAAAGTCCCATGCCATATGCTATGTAAACATATAACATGGGACGTAAAATCGCGGTTCCACCCAGTTTGCAGACGATTATAAAACAATAACAATCTGCCACTTCATTTGATTATAACGGAATCACCGGCCTGGATTAGAGGCACTCCGAGGTAGTCTTCACTTATCTTCCATTAAGATACTTTCAGCAAATGTATCTCTCTCTGAAACTTCCAAATAAGTTACTCGTCTCATCATCGTATTCATACTATTTTTAAACATACGGCTAGTATAACACGTTGATAAAATTTGTCAAGATTCCAGTTTCTTCCTTCTATTTTCGAATCTAACCGTCGTCACAACTTCACGATTCTTACATGTCTGTTTTACAATCGTTTCGTAGTAATTCCTGTAACCATTCGAATTCCATTTTCTGTATAATACTCTAATTGAATCTCATCTCCTACATTATAACGAATAATATCCACATAATCTGCGACAGAAATATCATAAATTTCCTGACTGTTTTCAAGCATTATATAATAATGAGAATTTCCATCTCTGACTGCCTGTGCAATCTTTACAATTTTACCCTGTACTTTATCAATCTGCTTTTCCTCTTCTTTAAGCAAACCACTCTCATTCAGCAATTTTTTATATGCATCTTCACACTGTGCCACGCTGTCACCGATTGCTACTGTCTGATACTTTTCAATATTTAACATCGCATATGATTTTACAAGTCCTGCACTGTCCTTTAACGCCATAAAATACGTCGGCTCTCCACCCACATTTAATAACAGTGGAAATGTCGCTGTATAGTTTAAATGCTGTACTTTTCCCTGTGCAGAGGACATTGCTGAATATTCTTCCGCACCTGATATTTCATAATAACGACTCTCCATCGTACGCTGATTCATCAAAATAAATCCAACATTAGACTCGTCCTGTCCAACCGATGTAATTCCTGTATATACCCAAATATCATCTTCTAATGCAACATAATTATAGCCATCCGTTGTTCGCAAACAATCCTTCTGACTTAATTTGCTATTTAAGAAGCCATGCTTTAAAGTTCCATGATAATCATACAAATCAATTAATAAATCAGCTGAATAGACCTTATCAACCCATTCCGGAACTTCATCAATCGTATAATCCGTAAGTTCTCCCGTCACAGCATTACACAACACAACCCTGCCAATCGTAACACCGCCAAATAATCCAATATTATATTTTTTTACCGGACAAATCCAATAAGGCGTTCCTTCTTCATTGATTTCAAAATTAATTTCATCAAAAATATATGTTGGACATGCAAATCTTAAATGACGATAAATATTTCTTCCAAAATGGTCGCTCTTTGAGTAACGAATTGCCTCAGACAAACGGATACATTCCGCCTGCTGTGTCGTCATATCTATACGAATATATGCAGGAATCCCATCCGAATAGTTTGAGAACCATTTGATAAGGTTTCCATATTGTAATGGAGATACACGCACCGGTTTATCCTGATAGTTAATCTGCGAGTACATATCACTGACTTCAAACTGTGATACCATATCTACCATCGTTCCCATTACTCGATTTCCAATGGTTACTGCAGAATCTCTGTCTAATACCGGAATCTTATCATAGGATACTTCATGAATATCTGTATTAAAATCTCTTGTTTCCGGTGTGAGTAATTTCTGATATTTAGATGCATTGACGATTGGAGCTGATGCAATTCCACCAATAATAAATGCAACGAATAAAACAATGGTTATCCCACCCATTGCAACGCCTACTGTTTTTTGTACACGTGTTTTAAACTCCAGTTTCGTTGTCTTTTTGCCATTTGGTTTAAATACTTCTGTAAAATGAAGCGTTAACGGATAATAAACGCATGCCGCCAAACACAGTAATATCAGTAAAAATACCCAGAACCCCGGAGAATGTATATTCACTGCGGGCAATGCCAAATAATAAAAAACAAATGCTACGATAAGCACTGAAACAATTGCTGTAATCAACGCTACTACTTTTCCTTTTTCTTTCATATAATCGCTCCCTTTCCTTTTTTATTATGTGTATCTTTCTCGTTCTTATATGGAATCCTAATGTAATTTCAAATACTCTATGAAATTTTATTTTTAAAAATACAATTTGAACAACACATAATATTTTATAATTTACAGTATACACGATACATTTATAAATGAACAGAGAAAATATACAACGACTGCCAGCGATAACATCTGAAAAACGCCACGATTCTAATCATATAATTTTATTAAATTTGTCTTAGCTTGTTGACTTTTTGCAAAATCCGTATAAAAATATTATTTATGACTTTAAGAAGAGGAGATTGTACTATGAAAACTGGAATTGTTTTTGAGGGCGGTGCGTTTCGTACTATTTTTTCATGTGGTGTTATGGATTCATTTTTAAAACATGATATTATGCCTGATTATATGATTGGTGTATCTGCCGGTGCTGCCTATGGTGTAAGTTACGCATCTAAACAGGCTGGACGTAACTTAAAGATTCTTTTAGAATACCGTGATGATAAACGCTATATGGGATTAAATAATATGGCTGATCGAAAGAATAAAAGCATTTATGGTTTGGAATTTTCTTATGAAACAATTCCAAACAAACTGGTACCTTTTGATTATGATGCTTTTCACGCATACCCTGGCGAATTTTACTGTGTTGTTACGAATGTTTTAACCGGAAAGCCTGAATACATCCGTTATACAGGTGATGATCCAACCAATACCGTATTAAAAGCTACCTGCGCATTACCAATTGCATTTCCAACCATCTACATGAATGATACTCCTTATTTGGACGGAGGATTAAGTGATTCTATCCCATTTGAGCGTGCTTTCAAAGACGGTTGTGACCGCGTGGTGGTGGTTCTTACCCGTCAGGCAGGATATCGCAAGCAGACAACTTCTTCTACAAAAGTACTCGCACGTGCTTATCTGAAATATCCGGAACTTGCCAAAGATCTGGTAAAGCGTGCCGGTCGCTATAACCGTTGTCTGAAACGCCTTGAAAAATATGAAAAAGAAGGGAAAGTTATCGTTATTCGTCCAGACAATACGGAAGGCTTCTCACGCTTAGAAAAAGATAAAGAAAAGATTCTAAACCTTTATCAGGATGGATATGCCAAAGGCAGCCATTATGCAAAACAGGTGCAGGAATTCTTTACACAGGAATAATATATTCCAATTTATAAATGAATCACTGCATACTAAAGTATCATAAATTGACAATATACATACTTCGGCAGCAATAAATACTCTTTAAAATATGCGCAAAATGCACCTCCGATTCAAAAATAAATTTGTTTGAGTCAGAGGCGCATTTTTATTTTTAATTCATTTTTTTATTTTTGAGCGTTTGATTCCCGCATCTCTAATATTTTATCAAAGATATGTTCTGCTACTTCGTATTTGCTCATCTGTTCTAATTCTGTCACTTCATTCTTTGTTATCATTGTAACAATATTTGTCTCTCCGCCAAAACCTGCACCAGATACTTTTAGATTGTTTGCAATAATCATATCGAGATTTTTCTTTTCGAGCTTCTTCTTAGAATTTTCTAACATATTCTGCGTTTCCATTGAAAATCCGCATAAGAATGGTCTATTTGTCTGCATCTTTCCTACAGTACCTATAATATCATCTGTTCGTTCTAATGCAATCGACATTTCTCCAGCCTGCTTTTTTATCTTCTCGTCGCTTATCTGTGCCGGACGATAATCTGCAACTGCTGCTGCCTTGACTAAAATATCACTCTGTGGTGCATATTCCATTACCGCCTCGTACATATCCTTCGCAGACGTTACAGATACCATATTTACAAATGGTACCGGTGCAAGATTTACCGGACCGGAAATCAATGTTACTTCCGCTCCTCGAAGCATCGCATTTTCTGCAATTGCATACCCCATCTTCCCGGTTGAATGATTCGATATAAAACGCACCGGATCAATTGCTTCTCTGGTTGGTCCTGCCGTTACGCAGACTTTCATTCCTTCCATATCCTTGGTATGTGCGATTGCTTTCTTGATATAAGACATCAATACATCATCTGACGGCATCTTGCCTAAGCCCACATCACCACAAGCGAGCAGTCCGCTTGCCGGCGTTATTACTTCAATTCCAAATTTCTGCAGCTTTGCAAGATTATCCTGAACAATTGGATTCAGATACATATTCGTATTCATCGCCGGCGCAATAATTTTCTTATTCGGACATGCCATAAATGTTGTTGTAAGCATATCATCTGCAATGCCGGATGCAAATTTTCCAATTACATTTGCAGAAGCTGGTGCCACCAAAAATACATCGGCTTTTTTGGCAAGTGAAATATGCTCCACATTATACTGAAAATTACGGTCAAATGTATCCACAATACATTTGTGTTCTGTCAATGTTTCAAATGTAATCGGATTAATAAAATTCGTCGCATTTTGTGTCATAATAACATCTACATTACAATGCTGCTTGCGTAACAAACTTACAAAATTCGCCATCTTATATGCAGCAATACTTCCCGTTACTCCAATGACCACATTTTTCCCTTTTAGCATACGACTATTTCCTCCATCTTATTCTACATTCTTATCATAAATCGTTTTTAAACCTTTTAATAACAATGCATTGTCTAATATAATCTCTGATTTGCAATTTGATACAATTGTCTTCGCAAGTCCGCCTGTTGCAATGACCTTTGCCGGCTGTCCTGCTGCGAGAAATCCTGCTTCTTCCTGAATTCGTTCAATCATACCATCTATGCACGCAGCATTTCCATAGACAATTCCACTCTGCATACACTCTACCGTATTCTTGCCAATCGCCTTTCCCGGTGCTTCTAAACTGATTCTTGGCAATTGTGAAGTTCTTGACACAAGGGAATCTAGCGACACACGTGCTCCCGGCAAGATTGCTCCTCCTATATAATTTTTCTTTTCATCAACGACAGAAATTGTCGTAGCTGTTCCAATATCGACAATAATTACCGGTGCACCGTATTCATTAATTGCCGCAACCGCATCCACAACAAGGTCGCTTCCCACCTGACGCGGCTGTTCCATCAATAAATTCAGTCCCGTCTTAATTCCAGGTCCTACAATCATCGGTGTGATTCCCGTAACTTTTTTGACTGCATCTTTGATTATATTAGTGAGCTGTGGAACAACTGAAGAAATAATCGCCCCCTGAATCTGAGACTCCTCCATCTGATACAATTCTAATACCGTCTTAAATAATACTGCATATTCTAATTCTGTCTTAGATAAATCCGTTGACATTCTCTCTTCAAAAAGGACCTTCTTTCCTTCAATACAGCCAATCACAATATTCGTATTTCCCATATCGATTGCAAGTACAATCTTTTCTTTCACGCTCATATATTTCCTTTCATCTGTCTTTTCTTTATCTGTTTTTCATTACAACAAATAATGCCCTCGTAATTGCACTCACTAAGACACCCGCAACAATCGCTTCCGGAATTCCCTGTGTTCCGATTACACCTAAAATTACTGTATACAATGCATCAATGGCTATCCCCTTTGCTGCTGCATAATTTGAACCAAATAATACGTAAATTCCATTCATAACAAGTAATGTATTCGTAAGTGCTCCTGCTACTCCGGCTGCTGCCAATGAAATAACCGTATTCTTTCCTTTAAATATCTTAACCATACCACGGTATACATAATACGACACCACTCCGATTAAAATTCTAGGTATCATACAGATAACGATACTCCAAAAATTACCATGTACATCGCCAATATTGTAAAATGGTGAAAATACAAATGAAGTTAAATTCGGATGAATCGTGTTATTAATCATACTCGTAAGTCCAAATACCCCACCTAAAAAAGCTCCCAGCTTCGGACCTAATATGATTGCACCGATAATAACTGGAATATGAATAATGGTTGCATTCATAAATCCCAACGGAATATATCCAAGATATGGCACAAATGCCATCGCTATAATAATTGCCGTAAACATTGCTGTCAGCACTAAATTTCTTGTTTTTTCTGTTCTCGTGTTCATATATTCAATCCTTCCATCTCTAGTTGCCATTCTTCATCAGATACAGCACAGCCTTATTATACGCACTTTTGTATACAATGGCAAGACAGCTTTCTTTCAAACTTTGTTCTTTTCAAGATACCATAAATTACTGTAATGATTCTATTTAGTATCTATATATTCTAATTTTCAAATACACAATACATTTTCTATTGTACACTATTATATATAAAAAGGATGATACATATCTGACTAAAACCATCAGTTATCTACCATCCTATAAATTTTATATTTTATTATCAACAGTTTTATAGCACATTTACACATGCTGCTGATTCTTTGATCTACTTCTGAAAGTTCCCCATTACAAAATCTTTTACAATTCCAATACTTTCACGCACCATATAATTGATAAACAATATAGAATCACTATCTGCCGGAATCCCAACTGGATTTTCAAGTCCTTTTGCCTTTGCTAGTTTTAAGGACCTGTAAATATGAAAGTTATTGGTTACGATTCCTGTCTTTGCTTGTGGATTATCAATCAACTTCATACTATATCTGAAATTCTCATCTGTGTTCGTCGACTGATTCTCACATGTAATTCGTTCTTCTGATATTCCATGCTCAATCAAATACTGTCGCATCGCATCTGCCTCTGCGATAAGTTCTCCATTTCCCTGACCACCGGATACGATAATCTGAACAGGTTTCTTGTCGCCTGTTTGCTGTTCTGCCGCCTCTATATAGGAAATCGCCCGATCTAAACGCTTTCGCAGTGACTTCGTAATATGCGTTCCACGCACCTGACAGCCAAGTATGACAATATATTCACAATCATATTGTACCGGCTGAACCATTTTGGAAATAATCAGCCCCTCTATACAGACAAACACCGCAAAACCTGCAATACACACTGCAAATACGATTCTCTGAAACCATACAGGCACTAGAAAAATCCTGTGCAGCGTTAGAAAGCGCATCGCAAATAATCCGCCAAATCCAACCGTTCCTATCAACCAGATAAAAATAAATGAAGAATGAATTCCAGCATACGCTGCACAAATGATATAATATCCCATACATAAAAATGCCAATATCAGCCATATAAAATACATAATTCCACCCTTTTATCGACAATCTATCGGTATTCCTGAAAGCGTATCCACACCCATACCCGTCTCTGTATTTACTTCGTATATTGCATGAACTGTAATTGCGGAAGCATTTTCATCTGATAACTGCACGGTTACAATATTTCCACTCTGCTCTGACTGAACATTCCCCGGTGTAATACCATTTGCACTTGTAAACTGCGCAACAACACTATTTACAATTTCCCCCTGTGTATATACCTTTGTCTGAACAGAATCCGGTTCTGGAGCTGGCGTTGGTTCCGGAGCCGGTGTTGGTTCTGGTTCCGAAGCTGGTGCCGGCTCTTCCTCTTGCCAAACGACTTCTTTGATCGTTACTTCTGTTGCTGCTTCCGTCGTAGCTTCTGTACTGCTTGCCGTCTCTGCTGTGGTCGTTTCTGCTGTGGTCGTAACAATTACTGCGGTTGTCGTAATCTGAGCTGTTGTTGTCTGAGCGATTGCAACCGTTTCAACCGGTGTTGTTTCTTCTACAATTTCCTCAGCTTCGTCATTTGCATTATTAATCGCTACTACTGCTGTTGTTGTGCCGGCAACTGCTGCTACACCAATTGTACTGGCAACGACAATGGCCTTTGTTGACACTGCAATTCCTCCGATTGTATGTACCGCCGCACTTGTTCCGCCTACAACCTGTGCCGCTGTCGCACTCGCAGCACCTGCACTCGTCGCTGTTGCCGTTCCCGCTGTTGAAACAGTACCAGCACCACCAAATATTTTTCCTAATCCTGTACCTAACTGCAAGATTCCCAATCCAAGATTCCACTTTGATGCAGCTCCCATAAATACTAACCAAAATACCGGAAATGTACTAATGCTGACTTTCTGTTCCTGTAAATCAGAATAATTTGTATCAAAATATTCTACAACTGCCTTCTTTGCTTTGGATAACTGATATTTAATCTGTAACTCTGAATATCCTGTCTTTGCCGCAATCTCTGAAATACTTTTATTTTCATAATAATAATACTGAACAAATAATCTCTGAAGAGATGAAAAAGACTCAAATACTTCTAATAATTCTAACTGCTTATCTTTATCTTTAATGAAACTCTGTGGAATAAATGCTTCTACATCGTCACTTGCCTTATCATAAAATGTCACATTCTGTGCTTCTTCTAAAAATGATTGATACTGTGTTTCTTCTTTCATAACCAGAAGAATTTCATCGGATGTAATACTGCCAACCTGTTCAAAGAAATCTTCTATTGTTGTAAGACGGGTAACTTCACCTGATAATCGAACCAGGGTCTTTTTTACAACATTCTGCTGACTATACTGATCTGGTATAACCTGTGCTGCAAGTTTTTGAACATAATCCTGTGCACATTCCCATAACTGCTCCTGATCAATGGTTCCTTTTTTATTATATGTTGAAATTAACTTTTTAATTTTTTTCGCTTGTGTATTGATATCCATAGTATTCTCTCCTCTTTTTCATCTTCCCTATTAATCTACAGATTTATGAAATCCTGCATCAGAACAACCGTTTTCTACTTAAATTCGATACTTTCTCTATTATATATATATTACCCTTTTTCCTGCAAGTACCAGATGCAAATTTTTAATTATTCTTTGAAATATATTTCTATGATTCACAGTACTTTCTTTTCATTTTTTTCTGTAAAATTTCTCTTTTTCCTATATTTTTTGTAGAATTTTACGTAGGGATACGTTATGATAAATATAATCTTTGATATAAGGAATCCGATTTTATCATCCAATATATTCCTTAAATCTATTCATTGATAAATTATTAACAAATTAGGAGGATACTACAATGTTTGTATACAACAATGATGTAACTGCTACAAACTGTGAGCCTGGCGTTACCAGAAAGATTTTAACTTACTCTGAAGATTTAATGATGTGTGAAATCCATTTTGAAAAAGGTGCTAAAGGAAATTTCCACAAACATGAACATTTACAGATTACGTATATTGCAAAAGGCAGTTTTGAGTTTACGATTGGAGACGAAACAAAAGTTGTCAATCAGGGAGACAGCGTATATATGCCATCAAATGTAGCGCACGGTGTCACATGTCTGGAAGAAGGCATCTTAGTTGATGTATTCAATCCAATGAGAAAAGACTTTTTAAAATAAGCATCATTCATAAAATACATTTGAATTGCATATGAGGACTATCCGTATTTTACTGAATTTGTTGCACATATAAGTAAAAGGAACAGAAAGATTTCAGAAGAGCTTTGTACTCTTTAAAACTTTCTGTTCCTTTTTGATTTTCTGTAAATAGCTATTTATTTAACTTTCTTCATCAATTCTAATTTCATATAGTAACTTGTTCCAAGACAGTTAATAATAATGCCTGAAGCACCTAACTCTTCTACCAATTCAATCAGTTCTGTAAATTTATACAACATATTTTCATGGTGACCTTCGTAACATTTATCCATCTCAAAACCATCTGTAAATACAGGAACAGCAATTACCTGCTCTCCCTCTTTTTTATCCTGAATTCTGTCTGTAAGATCGATAAACGGATGTGAAATTTCCACTGCTTCTTCTGTTTCTTCTTTGATACAAGGTACCATAAATTCTGCATTCTGCATTGCAAGAATCATTGCATCTTCTCTCTTTTTTAGAACGTCCTGACGGCTCTCAACAGAACCTGTCTTACGAAATTCCTGAAAGAAATGAATCATCGTCTGTTCAAGTGCAGGATTGGTAATATATTCATCATTGAAAAATTCACTATATTCATATAATTCTTCTCTCGCAACGATAAGAGGCTCACACTTGCCATCCATAAAGCGAATATTCTTATATCCGTTACGATACATATGTGCCACTTCATTTTTAAGTGCTTCTGCATCAATTCCTGCAAAATGCACCTTGAAGCCCTGTGCTGCAAGCTTCTTCTCTATCTGTGTATGCTGGCTATAGTCAAATAATATCATCATATCTGAATCAATCATATATGGATATCCTGTACTTTCACAGTATACAATCCATAAATGCTCTGAATTCTTAATCTTCTCAATGACAATCGGACGATATTTCTCAATCATCGCACCAAAATATCCTGAATCATTCATACTGTTTTTCTCTTCGGCCTCTTTCAGACAATCCGGAAGAATCTGTGTCAATACATAGATACTCTCTGCCACGGAAATCTTATCCATCATGGCTGCCCCATAATCCTTGTCCTGTATAATATGTCTTAATAAATCCTGTGCACGTCTTGCGTTCATTGTTCTATTCCTTCCATTTACAAATTAATCTGTTTGCTCACAATAAATGTCTTTTTATATACAATTATTGTCTGCAATCAAGATATCTGCTGCATTTTTCCAGATACCAATTTTCTTTTCATTTTCCAAACACATATATAATTAGAATATCATATTTTCATCCATTATGCAATGAATGTATCTGAATCTGCTCTTACAACCAAACAAAGCATGTGATATGTTCTATTTATGAGCGTGCGCATCCTGTGAAGCATTTTCATTTTGCTTCCTATAAATTAAAAATACCAGCTGCCTGACAAAATTTCTTTGCCAAACAGCCGGTATGCAAACAAAACTAGTATTCTGTTCTTAATGAATCAAGAATTGATAGTCTGTCTTATTCTTATAATGTTGCAATATCAACAATTGAAAGTTCCTTATTGTTAAATGCATGCTCTAAACTTGAGATTAATGCATGTGCCGTATCTAAACTTGTTAAGCAGTGTACACCTGTCTCAATTGCATAACGACGGATTAAGAAACCATCCTTTGCACGCTCAATACCATTTTCCGGTGTATCAATGATTAAATCAATTTCATGGGAAAGAATCAAATCTAACAATGTAGGTGCTTCCTGACCAATCTTATTAATCTGAATTGCATTGACACCATGTTCTTTTAATACTTTCGCTGTTCCTCTTGAAGCATAAATCTTATATCCTAACTTCTCGAAACGCTGTGCAATATCCACACCATCTTCCTTATCTGCATCACACAGAGTCATAATAATCTGCTTGTGCTTAGGAAGTCTGATTCCCGCACCTTCAAATGCCTTAAAGAGTGCTTCATCAAAGTCTTTAGAAATACCAAGACATTCACCTGTTGACTTCATTTCAGGTCCTAAGCTGATATCTGCACCACGAATCTTCTCAAATGAGAATACAGGCATCTTAATTGCATAATATTCAGAAGCCTTCTGTAAACCTGGCTCATAGCCTAAATCTGTAATCTTGCTTCCCGTAATAACCTTTGTTGCAAGCTGAACAATTGGAATACCTGTTACCTTACTGATGTATGGTACGGTACGGCTTGAACGAGGATTTACTTCAATTACATATACCTGATCTTTGTATACAATAAACTGAATATTGATTAATCCCTTAACATGCAGAGATCTTGCAAGTTTTGCTGTGTAATCAACAATCATATCTGTAATTTTTGGTGTCAATGAACGTGCCGGATATACTGAAATACTATCCCCTGAATGGATACCAGCTCTTTCGATATGTTCCATAATACCAGGAATTAAGATATTTTCTCCATCACATACGGCATCAACTTCGATTTCCTTACCCATTAAGTACTTATCAACAAGGATTGGATGATCCTGCTTAATACGGTTGATAATTCCCATATATTCAATAACATCTTCATCAGATACAGCAATCTGCATACCCTGACCACCTAATACATAAGAAGGTCTTACAAGTACTGGATACTCTAATTCATTCGCAGCCTTTAATGCTTCTTCTACGGTAAATACAGTCTGTCCCTTTGCTCTAGGAATTCCACACTGCTCTAAGATTTCATCAAATAATTCTCTGTCTTCTGCTGCATCAACGTCTTCTGCACTTGTTCCTAAGATTGGAACGCCCATCTTCATCAACGCTTCAGTCAACTTAATCGCTGTCTGTCCACCGAACTGAACAACTGCTCCATCCGGCTTCTCTAATTCAACGATACTCTCAACATCTTCTGCTGTTAATGGCTCAAAGTACAACTTATCAGCAATATCAAAGTCCGTAGAAACTGTCTCCGGGTTATTATTGATGATAATCGTCTCATAGCCTTCTTTCTTGAATGACCATGTACAATGTACAGAACAGAAGTCGAATTCGATACCCTGACCGATTCTGATTGGACCGGAACCAAGAACTAATACTTTCTTCTTGTCTGATGTCTGCTCTGCTTCATTGGCACTGCCGTATACGGAATAGTAGTAAGGTGTTGTTGCAGCGAATTCAGCCGCACATGTATCAACCATCTTAAATGCTGCATGAATATCATATTCATCACGTAATTCCTTGATTTCACGTTCTGTCTTTCCTGTTAATTCTCCAATTACGTTATCTGGGAATTCAATTCTCTTTGCCTCTGCCAAGAGTTCCTTTGTTAATGGTCCCTGCTTTAATGCAGCTTCCATTTCAACAATAATCTGTAACTTATCAATGAACCAACGGTCAATCTGTGTAATTTCATGCATCTTCGCAGGTTCAATATTTCTTCTTAAACCTTCTGCAATCTTCCAGATTCTTCTATCGTCTACAATCTGAAGTTCTTCTAAAAGTTCTTCATCCGTAAGTCCTGTAAAGTCATAAGACATTAAGCTGTCTACATGCTGCTCTAATGAACGGATTGCCTTCATCAGACCACCTTCGAAGCTGTCTGAAATACTCATTACTTCACCGGTAGCCTTCATCTGAGTTGTCAATGTTCTCTTTGCAGAGATGAACTTATCAAATGGAAGTCTAGGAATCTTAACAACGCAATAATCAAGTGCCGGTTCAAAACTTGCATATGTCTTACCTGTAATCGCATTCTTAATCTCATCAAGTGTATATCCTAAAGCAATCTTAGCTGCAACCTTCGCAATCGGATAACCAGTTGCCTTTGATGCAAGTGCTGATGAACGGCTTACACGAGGATTTACTTCGATTACACAATATTCAAAACTGTTTGGATTCAGTGCATACTGTACGTTACATCCACCAGTAATTCCAAGTTCATCGATAATATTTAATGCAGATGTACGAAGCATCTGATATTCCTTATCAGAAAGTGTCTGTGAAGGTGCAACTACGATACTATCACCTGTATGAACACCAACTGGGTCAATATTCTCCATATTACATACTGTAATACATGTTCCGTTGCTGTCACGCATTACTTCGTATTCGATTTCCTTCCAGCCTGCGATACAACGTTCTACTAATACTTCACCAACACGGCTCAAACGAAGGCCATTCTCTAAGATTTCTCTTAATTCTGTCACATTGTGGGCAATACCACCACCGGAACCACCTAATGTATAAGCTGGACGAAGCACTACCGGATAACCAATCTTACGAGCAAATGCTTCACCGTCTTCTACATTATTAACAACGAGTGATGCTGCACATGGCTCACCGATCTTTTCCATTGTTTCCTTGAACATTAAACGGTCTTCTGCCTTCTTAATTGTAAGAGCTGTTGTACCGATTAACTTCACGCCATGCTTCTCTAAGAAGTCTGTTTCTGCAATCTCCATCGCAAGATTTAAGCCTGCCTGACCACCTAATGTTGGTAAGATGCTATCCGGCTTCTCTTTGATAATAATCTGCTCTAATGCCTTAACAGTAAGTGGCTCGATATAAACTTCATCTGCTATATCCTTATCTGTCATAATTGTTGCAGGATTAGAGTTTACTAATACAACTTCTACGCCTTCTTCCTTTAAAGAACGGCAAGCCTGTGTTCCTGCATAGTCAAATTCTGCTGCCTGGCCAATTACGATTGGACCTGAACCGATAACTAAAACTTTTTTGATAT
Source organism: Lachnospira sp. UBA4346 (assembly GCA_002394205.1). Classification (GTDB taxonomy): domain Bacteria; phylum Bacillota; class Clostridia; order Lachnospirales; family Lachnospiraceae; genus Lachnospira. The sequence goes on from DGTC01000052.1 coordinate 25,531, forward strand.
TCGTATTCTTTGGCATGTTACTTAAGCCTCCTTCATCATATCCATAAATCTGTCAAAAAGGTACGCTGTATCCTGTGGGCCTGCACAAGCCTCAGGATGGAACTGAACTGTGAAAATATTCTTTCCAACATATTCAAGCCCTTCATTTGTCTTATCATTAACATTCTCAAATGCCGGTTTTGCAATCTTTTCATCTAATGTCGTCTCATCTACAACATAACCATGGTTCTGAGAAGAAATATATACCTTACCGGTACGTAAATCCTTAACCGGATGGTTTGCTCCTCTGTGACCATATTTTAACTTATGTGTGTCAGCACCTGTTGCAAGTGCCATTAACTGATGTCCGAGACAAATTGCAAAAATCGGAACATTGCTGTCATATAATTTCTTGATTTCAGCAATCTCTGTCACACATTCCTTTGGATCTCCAGGACCATTTGATAACATAATACCATCCGGATTTGTCTTTAATACTTCTTCTGCCGGAGTCTCTGCCGGATAAATGGTAACTTCACATCCTCTTTCATTTAAAGAACGTGCGATGTTATTCTTTGCACCAAAATCATACAATGCAACCTTCGGTCCGTCTCCCTTTAAGACTTTCTTCTCTGTGCATGTTACTTTTTTAACAACACCTTCTACCTTGTATGCCTTAATCTTTGGTAAGATTTCATCAAGATTATAATTCTCGTTTGTTGTAATCATACCGTTCATTGTTCCCTTTTCACGGAGAATCTTTGTCAGTGCTCTTGTATCAACACCTGCGATACCCGGAATATCATTGTCTATTAAAAACTTCTGAATAGGATCTTCATTTCTGAAGTTACTTGGCATTCTCGAAAGTTCTCTCACAATATATCCGTCCGGCCATGCCTTTAAAGACTCCATATCCTTATAGCAAACGCCATAATTTCCAATCAGTGGATATGTCATCGTAACTGCCTGACCTGCATAAGACGGATCTGTCAAAACCTCCAAATATCCTGTCATTGACGTATTGAAGACAATCTCGCTAATGATTTCGCGGGTAGAGCCAATACTCGTTCCATTAAAAACTGTTCCATCTTCAAGAATTAAAAATGCTTTCATGAATGCCACCTTATTCCCTTTCGTATATTTATTTTTTTAACCGCAATGTCGTTTTTGTGAAGCATCAAACCACTTTTGCGCAAAAAAAAAGACACAGTTATGTCTTTTTTTCTCAAATTTAATAAATTTTACCACAAATTTATTGTTTTAGCAAGTATGGAAATTGTATTTTTATGCATCATTTTCTATAAATATTCGTAGATTATGAATCTGATGCGGTCATTTCCAGCTGTCCGATATATTTCCAAGTATTTCCTTTATCTGATGACTGGTACTTTGCTACTGTTTTTCCATCATTATACACACCATTTTTTCCTTGTGTAAGATACACAACTAAATTATTTTGTGTAGAATCGTATATCGGAACCGTAGCTTCTTTATATACGTCTTTCCAGGAAAGCCTTCCGGTCTGATTATCCTCATCCTGTGCCGTATCCTCCTGCGTACCTGCCTCCTGTGACTGAGCGTTTGCTGCCGTACTGTCTAACTCCTGCTCATCAAATGTAACCTTTTCAAACGTCTGTCCGCCATCTTTTGTCATATATAGATTTCCGTCCATTCCGTCTGTATAATTATAGCAGAAAAATCCAATCTTCTCATCAACAAAATAAACGCCTTTCAAAATATCTTTGAGTGGACCTTCTCCAATATTCAGCCAAGACTCTCCACCATCCTGTGTTGCGTAAATTCTTGAACTTTCTGATGTCTGATTCTTATCATATCCTATTACGATAATCCCATTTTGATCATCTATAAAATTCACATAGGAATACGCCATATCATAAATCGACTCAATCTCACTGGTAATCCAATTATTTCCCATGTCCTTCGAATACATCAGGGTAACCGGAACCTGTGTCTTATCTGCTTTCACCTTGCCTCCATAGACAAATGCTGTCATAGACGTACTTACCTGATAACTGCCCTCCTGCATCTTTGTCTGGCTGTTTTCCTGATACAAAAGATTCTCTACTTCTAATGGAACTGTTGTATATTTTACCCCTCCATCATACGTTACATACAGTGTTCCATTTTTTATTTCATATCCCGTCAACACCTTTGTCTGTGATGTTTCCTTTTCTTTCGTTACATTGTCCTTTAGCTTACTATTATATTGAGCAAGACCATAATCCTCCGGTGTCGTCATTGATGTGACATAAATCGTAGCCGTATTATCATCATTTTCTTCTAAATTAAAGGTAACAACCCACTCGCACTGCATAATACCGTCATCTAATACACCATTCCAAGATGAAAAGTATTCTGATGTCGCATCCTTTTTCTGTGCGGAAAATGTAATCAAGACCGTCTTTTCTTCTTCATTTAATACTGACGGTTCTGCGACCTCAATTTTTTTGAGTGCCTTACTCCATGGCAGATATGACGGTGTAAACTGTGATAAAAAATTATCAATCCACACTTTTGCCATGCTTTTTACCGAAACAGTACTAAAATCTGCCGTTTCATATGCACGTTCCGAATCATCCCGAAGTTCCCGCCGATCCACCACATCTCCATTGTCATTAATGTCTACACTATATGTATATCTTGACTTTAAGACCTGTTGATCCGCTTTATTTTTCTGATATCCTGAATACCATACATAAAATAATATCAGACACAATATAAGAAATAATGCCAATCTGGATATTCCTTTCCATATCTGTATCTTTTTCATGTACGCCTCCTATGCTGATCTTGTATTGTGCAATGCTTCTCTCATAATCTCCCGATAATGCTTATATTTCCACAAATATAACATTGCAATTGCACCAAATAATAACATAAATATTACAAATACCGGATGAATCATAACCATCCAGTTACGTGAAACCCGTCTTGTTAAAAATGGAACTCCATAAGCAGCCAATACACTCAGTGCCAAAATAATTCCATTATATATGTGACGATTGTCATACACTTTGGGAATATGGTCAAATGACAATATTGCCATTGCTTCGCCAATCGGTCTTGCCGCAATCGTTACAATTGCTGTCATTATCGCATGATATGGAGTTACTCCAAACATACATAAAATAATCGTATAGAAAATAAACTCACTAATCATTTTATAAAACAGTCTCCCCAAACAATTCATATAAGGGCTGACTAACATTACTTTCACCATTAAATAATCCCGTTGTGCCATTGCAAACATGGTATTATTTGCAATACTGCCACCTATTGTTGTCAGAATAAAGAACATAAACAACAAGGTTCTCTCCTGATTCATTGCAACAAGCGGTCTTACCTGCGCAATCAACATATATGGGATATACATAAATAACGCCACATAAATATATTTTTTGATAAATTCATACAAAAGCACAAAAATCTGTGCCAAAACACCAAGTGCTGTTCGCAGCTTTGTCTTATCTTCCGTAAAAATTGTTTCTGAGCAACGCTGTTCAAATACCGGAATCTTCAACATCAATTGAATCATCCGATTGGTTCCTTCATGAAACTTTAAAATTTTCTCAGCAAACAGTTTTCTAAATATTTCCATTGTCTGTCTCTCCTAATATCTGCTGTAACACTTCTTTTACCGGTGGTAAAGCAAATTCTTCCTTTGAAATATCTGTTAATTCACCATCATGTAACACAATGAGATCTTTCGAAATTCTCAATGCATTTTCAATGAGCGATGTCGATATAATAATAATATGATTCTCTGTCATTGTTTCTAATACACGGATAAAATCCCCAATAAACGACTCACTGCAGTAATCAAACGGCTCATCAAACATAATGACATATGGTTTCTGAATAAGAAATGCGGCTAACTGCAATCGTTTCTTATCCTCAAAACTCATATCTGCAATCAGTGTTTTGTGCGATTCTTTTGGAAAATGTACACGCTCCAGAAAATATTCCGGCGTTTCCTTCTCATCTTTTAAATTGCATAAAAACTGAACAAACTCGACAGCCGTCAGATTCATAGGAAGTATACTCTGTTTTGCTGCATAAAATAACGTACTCTTCATTTTGGTAACAACCGCACCATCATCTAACTTCACATCGCCACTGATACATTCAAAAAGAGTCGTCCTGCCGCTGCCGTTTTTGCCTAGAATTGCATAAATTCTTCCCTTTCTAAATGAATAATTAATATCATTAAGAACTGGTTTCTTATTGTAAATTTTTGTAATATGATTCAGACGTAACATAACATCTCCTGCTTATTATTATGAAATTCTTTTTAATTTCAATCATTCTATTTGTACTTTATATCGTTATTACTATAAAAAACGATCACACACATTATATACAACTTCAAATGGTTTGTAAATAATTTACCTTGCTGAATTGCATTTCTATTGCAATGATGTTATAATTCATAAATCTTTGAAACCATCGTTTTTTTAGACGGGAGATCATTATTAATGAAATTTATCAAAAAAAACTGGCGCATCCTGTGTGGAACATATATTTTCATATATATGCCATGGTTTTTGTATCTGGAACGTACAATTACCGCCGATTCGCCTAATCTTCATATTGTGAATCATACCATTGATAATCTGATTCCATTTTGCAGATTTTTTATCATTCCATATTATATGTGGTTTGCATATGTATTCTTAGCCTGTATCTTTATGTATTTTAAAGCTACTGATAAAGAATATCTTGCAGCTGCAATCACTTTGATTGCCGGAATGTCTATCTGCCTTGGCATCTGTACGATTTATCCAAACGGATTGTCCTTACGGCCTGCAAATGTTCCGGATGATATCTTTGGCAGACTAACCATGCTAATTTATGCAAGCGATACACCAACAAATGTATTTCCTAGTATTCATGTATACAATTCTTTGGCTGTTGATATTGCACTTCGAAAATGTGAAGCTCTCAAAAATCACAAAGTGATTAAAAACTGTTCTACAATTCTTTGCATCCTTATCTGCATGTCAACTGTATTTGTAAAGCAGCACTCTGTATTTGACGTTATCGGCGGCTTTGCATTAATGGGTGTTATGTATTTTGCTGTTTATGTAAGAGGTTATAAACGATTAGAACGAAAAGGATATATGCATACGTTTTCATTAGAACCTGAAAAAGAATCTTAATGAAATTCCTTGTTCAATCTGGCTCTAAATCGTTTCCATACATATAAAATTTTCAATATATTAACATTATAAAACACACGACCTACATACATTTCCTGTAAGCCGTGTGTTTTTTACTGTCTAAAACTCCCCTATTTCATATTTCATTTTAACCCAATAATTTTATGTATATTATTCATCAAAGATACTTACAATTTCACCATCTAAAATACGATTCATATTTCGAACTGCACAGAAATTGCCGCACATTGAACAGGAATCTTCTTTCTCCGGCTTTGCAGATTCACGATACCGCTTCGCCTTATCCGGATCGATTGCAAGAGAAAACATCTCATCCCAGTCTAATTTCTTTCTGGCAGCACTCATCTTGTAATCCCAGTCTGCCGCTCCTGGAATCCCCTTCGCAACATCTGCTGCATGCGCTGCTATTTTTGATGCAATAATCCCCTCTTTTACATCATCAATATCCGGAAGTCGTAAATGTTCTGCCGGTGTAACATAGCACAAAAAAGATGCGCCATACGTAGCTGCAATTGCACCGCCAATCGCTGCCGTTATATGATCATATCCGGGTGCAATATCCGTTACAAGCGGTCCTAACACATAAAATGGGGCACCTTTGCATAACTGTTTCTGAATTTCCATATTTGCCTGAATCTGATTAAGCGGCATATGTCCCGGTCCTTCTACCATCACCTGAACATTTTTCTCCCATGCACGTCTTGTCAGTTCTCCTAATGTAACAAGCTCCTCAATTTGTGAGACATCTGTTGCATCTGCAATACATCCCGGTCTGCACGCATCTCCTAAACTCATCGTAACATCATACTTCTGGCAAATATCAAGAATATCATCATAATGCTCGTAAAATGGATTCTCATTACCTGTCATTTCCATCCATGCAAATATAATAGAGCCACCTTTTGACACAATATTCATCAGTCTTTTATTTTCCTTAAAACGCTGTGCCGTTGCACGATTCAGTCCACAGTGAATGGTCATAAAATCCACACCATCTTTTGCATGCATTTCTACAATATCCAACCATTCCTGTGTCGTAATATCTTTTAGTGCTTTGTGATAATAAACGACTGCATCATAAATAGGAACGGTTCCTATCATCGCACTACATTCTGATGTCAGTTTCTTACGAAATGCGCGGGTATCACCAAATGAACTCAAATCCATAATGGCTTCTGCGCCCATTTCAACCGCACTATTTACTTTTCCAAGTTCCATATTCATATCCATACAGTCTCTTGATGTTCCTAAATTGACATTAATTTTTGTCTTTAATCGTTCGCCAATTCCATTTGGACTGAGACTCTTATGCAATTTGTTTGCAGGAATAATTACCTGCCCTTTCGCAATAAGCTCTCTCAATTCCTCCACGGCAATGTCTTCTTTTGCCGCAACAATTTCCATTTCTGACGTAATAATCCCCTTACGTGCAGCATCCATTTGTGTCGTATACTCCACAATGCCCTCCTTTTGCTAATATTAGCAATTATTCTGTTGTTATAGTGGTATATGAAATGATACTTTCCTGAAAATTATAGAATTCAAATTTCAATAAAACACGATACGCAGTCTGATTCAGAATCCATATCAAATAAAATATATGCAGTTTTATACTAATCTGCTTCTTCTATAATAAAAGAACATCTGTTAGAACTCCCTACGGTGGCATTATCCACATCAGGTTATGGGTCGGAATACATTCCCTCTCAGCAGTTTCTGATTCATCATCAGCTTATGCTCCCCAGAAAAATATACATTTGATAACGCCATTATAGCACGTTACAGGTAAAAGTCAACTAATGACAGTGAAAGAACATAAGGGCTTTCATCATAAAATGCACGCTTTGAAGCATCTTCTTATCTTTCATTCAAAACGTGCACTTTTAATTTATTTATATTCTGTTCTTGTAAACTCTTTGATAATTAAAATCGTACATACCAAAAAAGCAAACATATCTGCAATCGGTCCTGCATATAATATTCCGGAAATTCCGAAAAACAATGGCAGAATAATTAACAATGGCAATAAGAAAATGATCTGTCTGGTCAAAGACATAATCACACCACCGATTGGCTTGCCCATCGCTGTATAAGCATTTGAAGAAATCGGCTGCATAAAATTCACAAATGTAAAGAATAAGAATATTCTAAAATATTTGATTGCAAACTCAAAATATTCCGGAGAACTATTTCCAAATATGGAAATAATGGCACGCGGACACAACTGGAACAGTGAAAATGCAATCAATGAAATTCCAAATCCATACGTGATGGCAAGTCGATATGTCTTCTTTACACGGTCGTAATTTCTGCCGCCATAATTATAACTAATAATCGGCTGCAAACCTTGTGAAATTCCGATAATAAATGCCATATAAATCATATTTACTTTTGCTACAATCCCTGCAACCGCAATCGGAATAGATTCTCCATAAGATGATAATGCACCATAATGTCTAAGACTGTTATTCATTACAATCTGAACAATCATCATCGCTACCTGATTAAATGCCTGCGCCGCTCCTAATGAAGCAATTCGAACTGCATTGTTTGCTTTTAAAATAAAACTGTGTTTCGTAAATCGAACTGTCTTTGCATGAATCAGAAAATATGCAACAAGACAGCTTGCACAGATTTGTCCGATAATCGTTGCCCATGCTGCTCCTTCCATACCCATATGAAATCCCATTAGAAACAGTGCATCTAGCGCTGTATTAATCACTGCTCCCGTTAAATTACACGCCATCGTTGCCTGTGGTCTTCCATCTGCACGCAACAGACTTCCTCCGCCAATGGAAAAAATCTGAAACGGAAATCCAATGGATACAATTCTTGTATATGCCTGCGCATATGGAAGTACATTTGCAGGAGAGCCAAAAAATGTCAAAATCGGCGTAAGAAACATCTGTGTAATACACAAAAGAATGACACCTGCTCCAAGTAACAGCACAATGGCATTTCCCATATAATCGGCTGCTTTTTCCCCTTCTTTTTCATCAAACTTTGCCTTTCCCATCGCTATATTAAAGGCGGAAGCACCTCCAATTCCAAATAATAACGAAATACCTGTGCATGCAATGGATAATGGAAACTGAATATTGGTAGCTGCATTTCCCAATTCTCCGACCGTTCTTCCTATAAAAAACTGATCAACAATGTTATATAGAGAACTTACCAGCATCGCAATGATACTTGGTATTGCAAATTCAATCAAAAGACTGCTGACATTCTTTTCTCCTAACTTATTTTTATCACTCATGGTTTTCCTCCTTGCTGTTTTTATATGCCATATAGTTTGTTAATATTTGATCAAGCACCCGTTCTGTCGTTTCAATATCTTCCTGCGATATTCCCCGAAGCATCTTATCATTCCACAACGGTCTTCTCTCTTCCATAACTTTCCATCGCTGTTCCCCAAATGGCGTTAAAGAAATATAATTACACCGTTTGTCCTTCTCATCTTTTGTTCGTTCTATCAATCCTTTTTCAAGCATCATCCGAACCGTTTTCGTTACCGCTGACTTGTGTATCTGAATCCGCTCTGCAAGTTCTTCCTGCGTCATTTTTCCATTGTTGTGAAGCACCTGCAGAAATGATATTTCTGAAAAAGCGATTCCAACATCCTGAAGTGTATCGTTCCAAAATTCCTGGTTTCTGTGAAAAATACGGGATACCAGCTTCGATATTGTACTATTCATATTGTATCTCCTTATCCCTAACTGTGATATATAAATTAGTTTACTATGAAACTTTTTAATTAAGATACCACATAAATAGTTTCATAGTCAACTATTTATTTTTAAATACTATTTTATAACTTGTTCTGTGCTGTTTCTCTATTTTATTTGCATTTATTGAGCAAATCCCATATACTAAATACAGTAATACTTGAGGGGAAATAATTCATGAAAACTTATCGAAAGCGTTACAGAACTTATATCAGGCAATACCGTCGTTTATTTATTGTTCTGTGTATCAGTACGATTCTTCTGCTGACATTGTGTATTCATAACCGTGTACTACATAGTCTCCATCCAGACTCTTATGCAAGCACTACACCTATTGATACCCTTTATCAGAATGGTTCCCGTTATGTCCACTGTAGTGCAGACACACTCTATTATACCGGATATGATTGTCTAAAACATTCAACCGTCACCGGCTACTACTACTACTCATTGAACGATGAAACCTGTACCATTTATCTTCTTTCAAAAGAAACTGTCGGTGATACGCCGCCTCTTACATTGGGCAATGTTCAAATTTTGGGAAAATTATTGAAAAATGATAAAAATCTGACACCATTATTACAATATATGGCAAATGATATGAATTGGAATTACTATGGTATTTCACATTTTAGCAGTTCCATTATCATCAGTGAATGTGACTACAACCTTGCATTGCTTATTGCACTGGCTGCAATCACACTTTTTGTTCTTCTATGTGATATAGAATTCTTTTTGTATATTACCTGGTTGAAAAAAAGAAAGGTTTAGTCTAATATCTTTTCCATCCAGATATGTGGACAGCCTTCTTCCTCTCCAACTTCTCCATAGGCTGTATACCCCTGCTTTTCATAGAATGGCTGTACCCGGCATTGTGCATGCAAAATAACACGTCTGCCGCCATTCTTTCTTATTTTCTGTTCTGCCTGCTGCACAACAACTGCGCCAAGATGTTCTTTTCGATAAGATTTCTTGACCGCAACACGCCCAAGATAATATGTTTCCTTTTCATTATCTTTTGCCGGAAAATATCTGCAACAGGCAATAGGAACAGTTGCATCGAAAATAACAATATGTTCTGCGATTTCATCAATGGTATCAAACTCTTCCTGAAATCCCTGTTCCACGACAAACACCTCTGTGCGAAGCTGTTTTTCTGCTTCTGTAAGTTCCTTCGTTATTTTAACAATTCTATTCATTTGGCTTCCTCTGTTTTTCTATACATTTTCGTGTTTTTATTCAAAGAATAAACTAATTAAAATAAAAAATACACCGATTGCAACTCCCGTCCCGGTTGTCTTCCATTTCTTTAAATGCACAACCATAGGAATTAATTCAAAAATGACAATATATGCAACCATACCAAGTGTAACTGCAATCAACATTCCAATCACTGTATCATTAATATATCCCCATAACAGATGCATCAAAATTCCACCAATAAAAGAGGAAACTGTCGCACTTGTTATCATAATAATGCGATTCCATTTCTTATGCAGGGTCGAATACAATATCATCCCCATCGGAATATTGTGCAATCCAACACCGATTGCCACCATAATTCCTGTCGTTACAGACTGTTCTGCAATACTATACACCGCCATTCCTTCAATAATATTGTGCAATGTCACTGCAATTGCTGCAATGAATCCCACATGTGTTACATTGCCCTCCGTATATTCATGATGATGCCCATGCTGTGCATAATGCGCATCATGATCCGGTATAAAATGGTCAAATGCCTTTAAAATAACAAGTCCAATCACTGCACACAAAAGAACCAGCCACCAGTTTTTTATGCCTAAATGTTCTACTGATTCCGGAAGCAATTCTAATATCGCAAGCATTGACAACGTTCCTAATGCCATGGATACAGAAAACTGCTCGATAATTTTATGCCCTCTGGCAACATACGAAGCAAATGCTCCAAATAAAATAAATAAGCCTAATACAAATGTTATAATTAATCCCATGTCTTCCTTTTCCTATTTTCTTATTTTTCTATATATCTTCCTCATCATACAAAAAAACATTCCTAAATACAAGTATTTTTTATTGTACACAATATTATTTTGCATCATATTGTGTACCGATGACTGTTCCACGTTCCGTTTCTTTTGCTGTATATAAATTTCCGTCTGCTATTTCTAACAGTTCTCTGACTTGCGCATCCGTCTCTGCCCTGCCAATTACATATCCGCACGTGATTCCTATCGAAACCTCCAGATTCTTAATGCTGTGATGTTTTAATTGTGTCTGCAGTCCCTGTATCTTTCGTTTTGCAATCTCTTCTACCGGCTCTGGTACAACAATCAGAAATTCATCTCCGCCCCATCTGTAACAATGCTTCTGCCCGAATAATTCCATCATATAATCTGCCACTGTTTTTAATACACAATCTCCCATATCATGTCCATACGTATCGTTAAATCGTTTAAAATAATCCACATCAAAGATCATCATAAACACTTCTCGATGTATAAATGAATCATAATCCTCCCGAAATGCGTGCCGATTCTGTAATTGCGTCAATGCACCTGTTCGTGAACGCTCCTCTAATGCCGCCTTTTCACTTGACAACCGTTCATTTAATAAACGCAGACGTTCCAATGCCTTTTCATTTTTTGTATGTAAGTGACCTATGAATAAAATATCCAACAAAATTCCTATAATAATAACAATAATTTTTTCAACATTTAACGCCGAATATGTAACAAAATCATGATTATTTGAAAAGAAATACATCGAATATATCAAAATAACAACGCCGCTCGATAATCCCGCCACATATCCTTTAAAAACCAATGCAACTGTCATCACCGTAAATAAAATGATATTTGGATTCGGTATCGTTAAAATATTACAACACAGTGCAACCAATATTGTACCTAATACTGCACATCCACTACTATACAACTCTTTTTTCACTTTTTCTTTCATAGGCATCTCCCCATCTCCTCTACGGTTTTGTGTTCGGACACTTTTACAGATTACTTTTTTACGCCTCAAATGTTTATTAATTTAATTATACTACATTTTGTATTGCTTCTGTTGCAAAATATAACGAATTTTATTAATAAATTTACTGAATTTTTCTTTGAAAAATTAAAAATCTAGGACAATATACCAATTGTCAAATGACAAAAAATCGGGTATTATAAAATTAGTAATAATTGAAACAAATTTTTTCCTATTGGAGGGATTCATTCTTATGGAAAATCTACCACATGACCATAATCATCAGGCAGAACAACATACTTCGATGCCTGCATTTTCCGATTTTCAATCGGCAGCAGACATTTTAAAATTACTTGGTGATGCAAACCGTATCCGTATTTTTTGGATTTTGTGTCATTACGAAGAATGTGTTATCAATCTGTCTGCCATGATTAATATGAGCAGTCCCGCTGTATCTCACCATTTAAAATTACTCAAATCAAGCGGTCTGATTACAAGTAGAAGAGAGGGAAAAGAAATGTACTATACTGCAACGGATAGTCCACAAGCCCAACTTCTACATCATACGATTGAGCAAATGATTGCTGTTTCCTGTCCAACCAGCCATACATAATTATGGCATTTTTACAAAATATTTAAAGAAGTCCACCTTTGTACTTCAGAATGGAGATTATTATGGATATTCAATTAACACCCGAACAAATCAATCAATTAAAATTACTTCAGACATTTCATCTTGCTGAACGTTCTATCAGAAATGGTGATAATGAAATCATGGGACAATTTCAGCTTACACCGTCCCAGTTTTACGTATTAAACACACTCTATCAATTTGGTCCTTTGCATATTGGCGAAATCATTGGTAAAATCCTGTCAACATCCGGAAACATGACTGTTGTCATTCGTAATATGGAGAAATCCGGTCTTATCGAACGTGTATCTGATTCCGTTGACAAAAGAAGTTATTTAATTTCTCTGACAGAATTTGGTAAGAAGCAGCTCTTAAATCTTCTTCCGGAATATACAAAATGTCTGGCACAACGATTTCGTTTACTGACCGATGAAGACCAGAAAACACTACAGGATTTACTCGAAAAATTAATTGGAAAAGAGATTTAAAAATTGCAGTTCTTTTGTCGTTTTTAATAATTTCTTTGGGTGTCAAAAGGTAACGTTTCATTTTACAGTACCTTCTGACACCCAAATTTTATAGATATAATCTTATTTATATCCATTCTTTTGCTATCTTTTAATGAACTGCTTTCTTTAACGCTTCTATATATATCGCTCCTAATGTCGTCAGTACCGACTTGCTTCTTGTCACATAACCGATATGCATATCTCCTTCATGATGAAGCGGTACCGCAATAATATTTTCTCCATTCAGACCGGAATCTAAGATTCCGCTGCTTACCGTATATCCATTCAGACCAATGACCAGATTAAACAGCGTGGCTCTGTCTCTCACACGAATGTTTTTCTTTCGAATTTCCGTGCTGAAAATTTCTTCTGAATAATAAAAGGAATTATGTTCCCCCTGTTCATAAGACAGATATGGATACTCCTCTAAATCCTCCATCGTTACATAGGCATTTCCTGCAAGCGGATGTTCATTACTGATAAAAACATGTGGACTTGCCACTACCAGTTCTGTAAATTCCAGATTATTTATTTTCATAATCTTGCGCAACACCTTCTCATTAAAATCATTCAGATACAGAATTCCTATCTCACTCTTCATATGTGCTACGTCTTCAATAATTTCATAGGTCTGTGTTTCCCGCAATTTGAAATCATAGGCATTTTTTCCATACTCTTTAATCAAATCCACAAATGCATTAACTGCAAACGAATAATGCTGGGTAGATACACAAAATTCTAATTTTCCACTCGTTGCGTGCATATATTTTTCTTCAATAAGTGCCGTCTGATCAAGCACCTGCCTTGCATAACCTAAAAAGATTTCCCCATCCTTTGACAGAGAAATTCCTTTATTGGTCCGATGGAAAATTCTAATTCCCAATTCCTTTTCTAATTCCCCCAACGCTTTCGTCAAACTCGGCTGTGAGACGAATAAATCTCGTGCAGCATCACTAATAGAGCCTGTTTCTGCAATTTTTGTAACGTATTTTAATTGTTGTAATGTCATTTTTTCCTCTTCATTTCTGCCATATTCCCGAAATCACCTGTTTTCCCGTATGATATTGTACAATTCCAAATTCTTCATTTTGTTCCGGTTGTGTAAAGTATAACTGCTCATTCTGTTCCTGAAAAGAGACTTCTGCTAATCCCTTTGCAATTCCAATTCCTGTTACTTTCGCATACGCTTCTTTGAGTGTCCATATCTGTAAAAAACGATGCATACCGTCTTTTTGGCACACCCAGTCATATTCTGATGCTGTAAAGAATCTTTTTGCAACCGGAAATGCATTTTGTCGCTCTCCTTCAACATCGATTCCAACCGGCTTATTATGAACCATACACACCACACAATCCTGTGAATGAGATACGTTAAAATGTATATTTTCTCCTGCTCCCGCAAATGACGGCTTTCCATTTTCTCCATACACAATCGGATATTCATACTGCACATCAAATTGCTCTAATGCACGTAAAAATGAAATTTCTTCGCATTGTACCAAAGCATACGCATCCTGACATGTCTCCTGATAAACTATCTTTTCACTGCTTTGTATGGACTGCCCCTCTACATATCTTCCTACTGTATAATTTTTTAAAATACTCGCTGCTATCATCTGTATTCGGTCTTTTTCAAATTTACGACGGCTAATCTTTGCTTTTCTGTGTTCACTTAACTTCTCATACGCAAGATGATACAATTTCTGTTCTGTTTCATCTTCTGTATGCAATGTAATCTTTGTAATAATCATATTGTTTCCTGCCTGTTTGATTGTTTTAGTCCTATCAAGCTGTATCCCTAACTATTTTATTATAAAATGCTTCCGTCAGGATATAAAATAGGATGGAATTGCAAACTTTTTCATCATCGCAGCAGCCGGAAGCACCGTTGCAGTATCTGTAAGAATAAGCTGTACGACCAAACAAAAGACCAAATACACCAACACCCATGTAATATATAAAATTTCATCCGGAATGAAACAACTGATTTCTGTAAATATCAATACAACTGTCAAATACAATATCATATGCGGCACTTCATATTCCCATATTCTGATATGTGTTTCTGTAATTACAAGCGAAACCAGCGCACTCACTGCACACAAACCTGCCACAACTCCACTATACAGTAAAACTGCACACCTTGTCTGCACAACTGACATTGTCCGAAACAATCCCGCACGCTGTTCTTTTTTCCACCACGCTCCACCGAATAATCCTGCAAACAACACCAGCAAATATAATATGCTTCGGATTGGAAATACCTGTATTTCGCTATGCTCTTCTGGTTCTGATGAATCATTTTGTATCATTTCTATATTTAAATGAAAGACTGTATCCGACTGCATAAACTGTCGATATGCCTCCTTAATATATATCCTTGCCTGCTCGTTATGTTGTGAAAATACTTCATTTGATACCACATAATCATCTGAAATCAAATCGCCGTAATTGCGAAATAACTGCGTATATACCAGTTCATTTGTAACAGATGACAGCTTATCTGTCGATAATGCATACACTTTTATGCGCTGACGTAAATCCTGCTGTAACATATGCTGTGTAAATTCCGGAAGAAATACATATCCACTCGCCGCTTTACGGTTTCTCACATCATTTTCAAGCTGCTCCTCTGACTGTGCCTGATAAAATGTAATATTTCCATCACGATTACACAATTCCTGAATGGTCTGTAAAACAATCCCATCTTCATCTGCCGCATATAATCCAACATGCATCACTGCTTCTCCTGACGGGTGAACAACGTGTGTATATCCATACAGCAGTATCGGAATTCCAAGATATAATCCCCACACTGCGACTTTTGTCAGCTGTCGTTTCAAAAGTAACATTGTCCACAATACATATTTTCGAATAATCAAAACAATCTTTCTGTTATTTGCATGTAACTGATTCTCTGATTCGAACTTCTTCATTGTAAATATTACCTTTCCAAGTCTTATATTTTTGCAGCCGCTTCTCCCCTTTTATGATTCGGGTGTCAAAAGGTGCATTTTATAATATTACATTTGGCTCCAGATTTCATTTACGATTCTCGCAGAAATCTCATTCGCATAATAAAGCATGTCAACAGATAACAAACGAAAGCAATACCTGCATTAACACCTATCGTATTCCATTGAATCTGCCCTATTATAATCTGTGTAACCAGGCGAAAACTCCACTGAATCGGCAGAAAATTACTGATATTTCGAATAAATTCCGGCAACATTGATATTGGAAGCAGTAATCCACCTGCGTATGCACCGGTAACAGTTAATAAAAATAACACCAGCACTGCACTCACATCCTGCTTTATCCATGTATACAACAGCGAGATTCTCTGATAGATTGTTAAAATTACAACAAACAATCCCATAATGCCTATGCATACATTTGCAATAATATTTCCATCCGTTGGTACATAAAGCCATTGCCGCAATTGCGGATAGCGAATCGTCGCTAATAAGCCAAACACATAAATCCATCCTGTAAACGCTGTCAGAATACATGAAATGGAAATTGTTCGAATGAAAGCAAACATCCCCTGCGGGATTCCTGCCCTGTGAAGCTGCAGCAATATTATTTCTTTATCTTTTTTGAAATAAGATACGCATGGAATCCCAAGCAGCAATAATAGCAGACAAATTACTGTTGCCAAATAGAACTGATGTATTGTGATATTTCCACGACTATAAATAATTTGTTTATGAAAATAATTTCCACGTTCTAATGCTGACCGAAAATAAACTTTATTTAATGCTTCTTCCGTATTCATTCGAAACGTTTTGTAATCTTGTCCTGCCGTCCACTCCGGATGCATATCCATTACCTGTTCAACCGCATAAATTCCTGCCTGTGCAACACCTAAATCACTCGCTCCTGCCTGCATAAGCTCTCGTATCAAAAATCCTGACAGTGAAGTCATCCCCTTCGGAAACAGAACCGTTGCCGGAATATTTTTTCCATATAAAATGCCTGACACAAATCCTTTTGGAATCAATATCACAGCATGATACATTCCATCTTTCAGATTTTGTATGGCATTTTGTTTTGAGGATTCCGTTATAAACGCACATGCATTATTTACCGAAGGAACTTCCTGCAACATCGAAAATGCCATCTTCACATAATCCGTTTCCTGCTCATCTGCCCATGCATCAATTACTACTGCAACCCGCATTTTTTCGGATTGTTCTGACTTCTCTGACAGCGTAACTGCTCCTGTAACCATCAATCCAATTACAATTGAAAACAGACACACTCCGGTTAGCATCTTCGGAAAAAACTGAACTGCTGATTTCATCTGTAACTGTAATAAAACAATATATTTTTGAATCATTGATTATCCTTCTTTAAAAATGTATACAACTGTTCCAATGGCACATTTTTATCTAATTCTGTTAAAACACCATCCTGCAACAGATACATCCGGTCACACAATTCTAACTCCTGAAGTTCATGACTGATAAGAAGAATTGTTCCACCTTTTCTTTTATAATAGGACAAATATTCTTTCATTTCTTCTTTTCCCAGCAAATCTAAAGAAGCTCCCGGTTCATCCATAATTAATATTTTCGGTCTTTTTGCAAGTGCACATGCTATACTGAGTCTCTTTTTCTGCCCACCGGATAACGTTGCCACCTTGCTGCGATAACATGGTGCAAGTCCTAAAAATGCGGATGTTCCCGATACGATATCCTCGTCTGCTTTGATATTTGTATCACTATACCAAAATCTTAAATTATCCCTCACTGTCAAATCTTCCATCAATGGATTATCCTGCGGAACGTAACCAATAGCCTGTGCCGCACGTCTTCGAAAATGTTTCTTCTCTCCCTCAAGAATCATTGCGCCATCTGATGCACGATGACTTCCACACAGAATTCGAAGTAATGTTGTCTTCCCACACCCATTATTTCCAACAATGCCGACACATTCTCCTGGATATACCGTAAAATTCACATCCTGTAAGACTTGTTTCTTTCTATATTTCTTCTGCAAATGAATTGCTTCTAATATGACATTCTGTTTTTGCATAATAATCTCCATTCCGCCGCCTTTCAGTTGGCGGCACAAATAGTAATGAAAGATTTCACTTTCCTCTACGATGTGCAATAATAGTTTCAAGAAGCTATACTACAAAGCACGGGAGGAGGAGTTGTAGAAAACTTTCTTGTTTTTTGACCTAACGGACGGTCAAGAGCCATATCATTATTGTCAAACATGCTTCATTTCCTGCTCGCTTCCTCGCGCTTATTGTTGCCAGTCGCTGGGCCTCGGGGCAAGCCCCTCAAACAGTTCGCTTTGTGGCGATGCCGAAAGTAGATACGCATCGGACGCCATTATTTTCCGTTATCTATCAGGCAGAGTACCTCCACAAACCGAAACTTACTGCAGCTCCCCCAACATCTCTAATAATCTCTCATACGAATACTGCTCCTGTGTCTGGAATGCTTCACTATATGCTTCAAAATTTGTATACGAATGTTCAAACTGTCGTGAATACAAATGTGCCAAATCTACTTGTACAGCCTTTGCTAACTTCTGTCCATTCTTTGTCCAAAATGCTACATCTGCCTGAAGCAGGATTAAATATCCCACAATTCCATTCTGAATCTTTAACAGTACATCATAATCATAGACTGCATCTAAAAAATATCTGTATACATAATACATCAGCAACTGCTCAAATTCATATTCCTGCTCTTTATAATCTGCAAGGAACGCATGCATCTGTGTATAATAGGAAAGACTTCCATCCTTCTTTGCACAATTTTCAAAAAATGCACGTACTGTATCCACAACCTTGAACCAATCCGGATTGATAACCTCCATTCCTTCAAACTCATCAAAATAGTGCAGAAGTGTCTGATATGCCACTTGATTTTCATTTGATTTTTTTAAACTATTTTTTAATATATCAGAAAATTGTTCTAGCTGTTGATATTTTGCAACGACCTCTGCTATTCTTGCATCTTCCTCTGCATCTAAAAGTTCCTGAATCTCCTTTGCATAATGTAATAACACGATACAACGCTCTACAATGGAATATGCTCTGTTCTGTACAATTGCATATGCCTGTGTTCTTGCAGCTGTAAGTTGCATATACGTTACCGGATCAATGTCATTATATGTCGTTGGAAATGTATCATCCTCTTCTTCCGCAAATGACATCTTTTCCTGCACATTAAAAATAATTTCTCCAGCAGTAATACAGGATGGTGCGATACCAATTTCCTTTGTATTTCCGTATTCATTAATAAACCGTGGAAACTCTGCACAAGTATTACACAATTTATCCTCTCCTAATTCCGTATATAAATCACACAAATTTTCATCATTTAAAAACGGACAGCGATTTCCCTTTAATGTAAATGTACACCCTCCTTCTTCCGGTCCATCGACAGACGGAACCATAACTTCTGCAAGCCGCTTGCCAAATGCACCAGAAACGGTCTGATAATATGCATAAGAATCTGCATCCACATCTACTTCCCAGCCTGCACAACACGTATCTGTACATGCGCCTGCGATACATTTAAAATCTTTATAATAATGCGGTGTTCTTATTTTCATTGTGTTCTCCTTATATTGCAACGTTCTTTATTTGCATATTCTCTTATCATCATAATAATTATTGTTATTTTTTTTACATAGTATTCTAATCGTCCGATACGTTCTTAAACCGATACAAGTAAACATCTTATCTCATTTATTGACATACTCTACTTAAATATGCGATAAAAAACGAATAAAACAAATAAAGTATACCACGTCATGCACTTTCTTTCAAAAAATTTATAAAAATTCACTTTTTTATGTATTTTTTTATTTTTTGTTTGTTATTATGCATATTTATGTGTATAATCTATTATGTTTGACAACGTACCGAATAAAATAAGAAAGAAGGAAAGTTACATCATGCAACGAATGAACTCCCGCAGAAAGTCAATTCTTTCTGCCATGCACATCGCGATTCTTGCGATGTTTCTTTTGGTTTCTTCCTTTGCACTTACTGCATGTGGAAGCAAGACAGCCAAAAATACTGTATTTTCTGTTGATGATATTCCCGGTAAGACCATTGGTGTCCAGCTAGGAACTACAGGAGATATTTATGTATCCGATTATGAAGAAGACGGCTCGAATACAAAAGTAGAACGTTTCAACAAAGGAGCCGATGCCGTTCAGGCATTAAAACAGGGCAAGATTGACGCCGTTATCATTGATTCGCAGCCTGCTCAAGCCTTTGTAGATGCTAATAACGATTTAACAATTCTTGAAGAAGAATTTGTCGAAGAAGATTATGCCATGTGTATTTCTAAGAGCAATTCTGCATTAAAGAATCGAATCAACGAAGCGTTGGAATATTTAAAAGCTCAGGGTACACTTGAAGCAATCATTAATAATTATATTGGAGAAAATGCTGGTAAGACACCTTATGTTTCACCTGCAAATGTTACTCGTAACAACGGCACTTTAACCGTTGCAACCAATGCATATTTCAGCCCATATGAATATTACGAAGGCGGAAGCATTGTCGGTATCGATATGGATATGTGCCAGGCGATTGCTGATTATCTTGGCATGGATCTTCACATTGAAGATATGGAATTTGACTCTGTCATCACAGCTGTTCAATCCGGTAAGGCTGACATCGGTGCAAGTGGTATGACTGTTACTGAAGAACGTTTAAAAAATATTGACTTTACCAATACATATACAACTGCAAGCCAGGTAATTATTGTTCGTGATGACAACGCCTCAGCTTCCGGTGCAAATATCGGTGAAAAGTTCAAGTCTGACTTCTTAACAGCCAACCGTTACCAGTACATCTTAAAAGGTCTTGGAAACACATTACTGATTACTGTATGTGCTGCATTGCTTGGTATTATTATCGGTTTCATCATTGCTGTCATTCGTTCAAACCACGATATGACAGGACATTTAAAGATTGCCAACTTCCTTTGTAATATTTACTTAACCGTAATTCGTGGTACTCCTACTATGGTACAGTTGTTAATTATCTACTACATTATTTTCGGTTCTGTAAATATCAATAAGATTATTGTTGCAATCCTTGCATTCGGTATCAACTCCGGTGCATATGTTGCGGAAATTGTACGTTCCGGTATTATGTCAATTGATATCGGTCAGTCAGAAGCTGCTCGAAGCCTCGGACTTACTTACCGTCAGACTATGGTAAATGTTATTTTCCCACAGGCGGTTAAGAACGTATTACCGGCACTGACAAATGAATTTATCGTATTATTAAAGGAAACTTCTATCAGTGGTTATATTGGATTAACAGATTTAACAAGAGGCGGCGATATTATTCGAAGCATTACATATGATGCCATGCTTCCACTCCTTGGCGTTGCTCTGATTTATTTAGTCATTGTTATGATTCTTTCTACATTTGTTAAGAAACTTGAAAGGAGATTAAGATCAAATGAGCGCAGATAATAAAAATACACAAAATGATATTATTCTCGAAGTGAAAAATATGACAAAGTCTTATGACGGTCATGTTGTTTTAAATAATATCAATACAACGATTCGCAAAGGTGAAGTAATCTCCATTATCGGACCTTCCGGTTGTGGTAAATCCACATTTTTACGTTCTCTAAATCTTTTAGAAACACCTACAGACGGCCAGGTATTATTCCATGGAACAGACCTTACAGATCCTACTGTCAACATCAACCATATCCGTGAAAAGATTGGTATGGTGTTCCAGCATTTCAATCTGTTCCCAAATATGACAATTAAAGACAATCTGATGCTTGCCCCAATGAAAGTTGCACAGATGCCTAAAGAAGAGGCTTCTGCTCTTGCAGATTCTCTTTTAAAGAGAGTCGGTCTTTCAGATAAAGCTGATACATATCCAAATATGCTCTCAGGCGGTCAGAAGCAGCGTGTTGCAATTGCACGTGCCCTTGCGATGAATCCAGAGGTAATGCTCTTTGACGAACCTACTTCTGCACTGGATCCGGAAATGGTTGGTGAAGTATTATCTATCATGAAGGAACTTGCACAATCCGGAATGACTATGATTGTTGTTACACATGAAATGGGATTTGCCAGAGAAGTATCCAGCCGTTGTATGTTCTTTGCTGATACAATTATCAAAGAAGAAAATACACCTGCTGAAATCTTTGATAATCCACAGACAGACCGTTTGAAAGATTTCTTATCAAAGGTATTATAAATTTATTACAGAACATTGTTACCGGATAAATCGTTTAAAGAAGCCCGTAACAATATGCAGGAAGCCCCGATTACATCACTGATGTAACCGGGGCTATCTTTGTCTTATATATCTTTATGATATTGCGCACTCTCTTGTAATGCATGTTCGCAATAACTTTCAATTCTTTGATGCAGCAATGCTTCTACTTCCTGCTTTGTTCCACCATGAAGAAACTTTTCTTTGTACAATCTGCCAGCTGCCTTCATCCGATGTCCGCCACCTGAACCCACACCTGCAGCAATCTGTCTTGCTAAATCTGCTGCATTCCAACGGGAATAACTGCATCGGATAGAAAAATAATAACATTCTATATTCTCCGTATATGCAACACTTAACTTGACTGTATCTACCTGTTGCGTAAAATCTGCTGTAATTGCTAATAATACTGGATCACAATTCGGATGCATCGGAATAATCATCCACTGATTCTTCTCGTTAAACCAATTGTTACACAGTGCATTTCCAATAAATCCCAATTCTTCTATCTTAATATTACATTTTTCCAAATGTTCCAGCAGTTCCACATCCGGATTTAATGCAATTTTCATCTGCAAATCTACATTGTTGCGTAAATCTTTGTACGATGCCGTATCAATAAACAATCCATAAGCAAGTGCTGTATCCAATCCTATAAATTCCCTGGTAGAAACGGATTCTTCTTCAAGCATCTCCCAAATAATCGTCGCACAGCTTTGGTAATTTTCATCTACAAAATAATGTGTAACTTTCTGTTGTGCTGCATAATTCCGAATTGGACAATGGTGGTCTATCACCGCAATATGTTCTGCCTTAAACTGCGTTACATTTCCACTGCCATACTGACAATCTACCGTTACAAGCAAATCACACGCCGGAAGCTCTGTCACATAAGAAATCGGAATTCCACATTCTTCTATCATCAACTCAATCGAATATTTGCGAATTCGTACATTACCACCATAAATGATTGTTGCCGGAATTCCACAATAGCTAAAATAACAATACAATCCATACGCAGAAGCAAGTGCATCCGGGTCTGGATTGTCATGACACTGTATACATATTCTTTTGTATTGTTTTAATTCTTTTAATATACTCATACAAGCACCTTGTATCTATACCATACGATTTGATTGTATCGAAATCAATTTTTATAAAACTTCTTTCGCAGCATTTCCTAAATTCTCAAACTGTGGAATTAAATTCTGAATTGCCTTTGCAATTTCTGTATCATCCTTTGCTTTAATTGCTTCGCTAAAATCAATAATTCCCTGATTAAATGTTTCCTTGTGAATTCGCTCTGTCTTTTCATTTAAAACTTCCATTGTTCCATTCACTACCTGAACTTCCCAATTAATTGCATCAATAATCCCCTTTAAAAATGCATCTGTATCATCCAAACGTGCTCCTGATAATTCTTTCACGATAATATTCATATTTTTAACCAAACGGTCGTTAAATTCTACTAATGTTTCTAATGCTTCTTTCTGTTCTGCTAATGTACTCATATTCTTCTTTTATCCTCCACTCCGTTGTAACACCTTTTATGTGTTATATATGTTATCGGCTATTTTCTGCATTTTCTTTAATACTTTACGGGAGAATCCATGTAATTGTGCGTAATACTTCTTATTGCGGTATCTATGGTTCGGTTGATAATTTCATTTTTTTCTTCGGTTGTTATACACTCATTCTCCCCAGAATATGCTGTTACACCTTTTACAGATGCATATGGAATCCCTGCAAGTGCTGCAACGATACCAAGTACCCCGCTATCTCTGTCTATCAGTGAAGTCATATGCAGCATGCGAATTTTTTGTGCCAGATATGAATCCTGAATATGATTGTCATAACTTTCACAATCCTGTTCTATTGCCTCATAATTACAAATCCCTGCTGCGTTTCTGATACGATTTCGATATTCCCGGTTCGTACAATAACATTTTCCCCGCATCCATATATGATTCATAATTCCAAGTCTGCCAATACTCATATGTGCTTTGTCGACAGACGTACAACTTCCTGTAAGGATACATCCGTCTATATGATGCCGTTCTATCAGTCTTCCCATTCCAAATGCTGTCTGTACTTTTCCTTCCGGAAGAATTACAAACAAAAATGTTATTTCATCATTATAGACATGTACAATTTGAATTCCTGCGGATTCCTCTACCGAAAGAATTCGATAGGATTGCATCAATTGTCTCCAATCCGCTTCCTGTGTTGTTATAATTGCAAACACATTTCCCCACTTCTATTTTACATAATGCCATACAAGTAAATATTTTCTGCCTTATGTAACATGCTATTGTTTTCTGAATTATATGCATCTTTCTGTAAAATTATTCCCTGACGATTCTCTGCAATTGAATTGTTCCATTTTTATCAAAATTGCATATATATAAATTAGGTAGCAACTATACTGCCAAAACAAATATAAGGAGTTCTTTTATGGCGACACAAATTACAAACAGTGCAACACTGAGCTATTCATCCGACGGAAATACAATGACTGTTTCCTCAAATATTGCCAGTGCCACATTAAATGGTCCTATGACTGCAAGCAAATGCTCTCTTGACGATTCGTATCGTTTTCTCGAAGACATTGTCTATGATATTTTTGTAACAAATACCGGTTCTACCCCTCTGACAAATATAAAAATCGTTGATAACCTCGGTACCTATGCCCTCGCAAACGGCACCAATGTAACACCGCTTGATTATGTTGGAGAAAATCGTTTATTTATTGACAATGTTCCACAGTCAACGGTCATTACGCCAACCGTAGCTCCTGCAGGTGATAGTATTACATTTACCATTCCTAACCTTGCAGCCGGCAGTACGATGATGCTGCAGTTTATTACAAAGACGACTGCTTATGCACCATTCGGTCAGGCTGATTCTTCTATTACCAACAAATTCTCCGTAACGGCTGACACCGTAACACAGCCTGTAACAGGCTCTTATACTATTGATGCATCGCAGTATGCAGATGTTTCTATTACGAAAGAAATGACACCAAAAAACCTTGTATCCGGTTCTCCAATCAACTATACGTTTGAAATCAGTAATTATGGAAATGCTTCCGCAGAAAATATTGTCTTGCGTGATGCTTTTTCTCCAGAGCCAATCATCACTTCCGTTACTGTAAACAACACACCCGTGGCATCTACAGAATACTCTTATCTTGACGGTGTATTCTTATATCCTTCAACAACTGCCACAGCTACCACATTTTCACTTGCTCCTGCAGGTTTCGTCCAGAATCCAGTAACGGGCGAAACTTCTGTAACTCCGACAACAACAACGATTGTCATTACCGGTACAATTTAATCCGGCAAAAAGCATTGCATATAATTTCTTAACAAACAAAAATAGGAGTAGACGTTCACAAAATTTAATGGAACGTTCTACTCCTTCCTTCTTACAATCGTAAAGCATATACTATACCAATTTTTATAAAACTGACACAAATCTTATGCTTCTAATTTCTCTAACAATGCATTTGCCTTCTGAAAATCATTCTCTAACAACGCCTGCTCCACTGCACGTTCTGCTTCTTTTCTTGTCTGCTCCTGAATCAAGTATTCTTTATCAAAATAATTCGCATAAATCATCTGACGGAACTTACGGATACTCATCTTACGCACCGTATGATTATCCACAAATAATACATAATCCATACAATTTGCCACCGTATAGAAATCATGTGATACACACAACACAGCTCCACGGTATTCGCGAACCGCCTCCTCAAGTGCTTTCTGTGCGTATAAATCCAGATGACTATTCGGCTCATCTAATAACAACAAATCCATCTCTGTACGTGCTAATTTTGCCAGCTGCAACAGATTCTTTTCCCCACCGGAAAGCGTTGAAACCTTCTGTTTTCGAATGTCTGCCGGCAGACAAAAGGTGTCTAAATAATTGCATTGTTCTTCTTTTAACTCGATTCCAATTTCTTCTAACACATCTGCAACCGTCTGATTATCCTGCAGCATTTCGTCCGGGAGCTGTGACAGATACGCCACACGTGCCCCTTGTGCATAATGAATTGCCGGATTCTTTCCTGCATAAATTTCATGCAACAATGTCGTTTTACCAGTTCCATTTGCACCAACAATCGCTACTTTATCAGTCGCTCCAATGGTAAATGATACCTGTTGTAATAAATCTTCCCCAAATGACAATGCATAATCAGTGACTTCCAAAACCGGACACTCTACATTTGTTAAAATATTATCAATGTTATTTTCCTGCTCTTGTAATACCTGCATATCCTCATCCTGCGGTACCACATCCATCTCTGATTCTTTTCCTGTATGAAATGCAATCTGCGGAGCTTTTTCTTCTAAAAATGGTGGTAAAACCCTCTTTGCTTCTAATCGTTCCACCAATGAAACACGCGCATGTAATTGACGGCCAATCGCTGCATTTGAAAAATAAGTTGCATCCTTGCGAAGCTGTTCTACAATCTTCTGGTTTCGCTCAATCTCTTCTGTATCTGCTGCCGCTGCTTCCTGTAATTGTGCCTTCATCTTCAACAAATAGAGCTGATACTCCGGATATGTTCCCACAAACTGCTGTAACTGACTGTTCTCTAAATGTAAAATGGTATCAAAACAGTGATTCAGCAAATATCGGTTATGTGTAATAACCAGCAACGTTCCTTTATACGTATTAATCAACTCTTTTAACGCATTTAAATTCGCAAAATCAAGGAAAACATCTGGTTCATCCATAACTAAAAAATCCGGTACTATAAGCATTTCCCGCATTACCTGAATTAGTTTAAATTCGCCGCCGCTTAATTGATTGATTCCAATATCTGCACGGTTTTCTAATCCTGCAACTTTCAGCGTCTTTTTGATATTTACTTCATAATTATTCCCATCCACACGGTCTATTGCATCCAAAATATCCTGATACTGTGCCATCACCGCGTCAAAATCTTCTGCATCTGACATCTTTGCACAAATATCATCCATTTCCTGCTGCAATGTCACAAACTCCGTACTCAGATAATCAAACACCGTCATTGTACTGTCTCTGTCTACATCAGAAAACTGACTGACATAACCGGTACGGCAATCCTGCTTCTTTGTAATAATTCCGTCATAGAGATATTTATCCTCATGCAATATCATATCAATCAGGGTGCTTTTTCCTGTTCCATTACTTCCAATAAACGCACAGTGCGCATTGTCTTCTATTGTAAATGTGATATTCTCATATAAGTCTTTCTGAGGATATCCAAATGATACATTCTTAACTTCGATCATTCCTAGTCTCCTTTGCATTAATCATGCATATTCTTCCTATGAATTATCTAAGATTGTTACCATTTTGTCAATAAATTAATTCTGATTTCGTAAGAACAACATACACGATTGGCATCTGGAGCGTATTTGTAATTTATATTTCACTCAATAGACAGCAACGTAAAAATGCGTTATAATATTATATAATCATTCGTAAAATTGTATTATTTATTCTTTCATTTTATTTTAAAAAAGAGTACAATAGCGTATATACCTAAATTCCTAAAGGATATAAGGTATATATGCTATTTTTATATTTTTTTCATAAAAGGAGATTTACAATGAACAATTACTCTATTGGTACAAAAGCCGTTCAGGCAGGTTATACCCCTAATAACGGAGAGCCGCGACAGATTCCGATTATCCAGTCTACAACATTTAAATATGATACCAGCGAAGATATGGGAAAACTCTTTGATTTAGAGGCTTCCGGCTATTTTTATTCCAGATTGCAAAACCCTACCAATGATTATGTTGCCGCAAAAATCGCAGCCCTGGAAGGCGGCTCTGCTGCAATGCTTACTTCTTCCGGTCAGGCAGCAAACTTTATGGCAATCTTTAATATCTGCGAATGTGGTGACCATATTGTTGCCTCTTCTTCTATCTATGGCGGAACGTTTAATTTAATTGCAGTAACACTTGCGAAAATGGGCATTACTTCTACATTTGTAAGTCCTGACTGCACAGAAGAAGAATTGTCTGCTGCATTTCAGGATAATACAAAGTTACTCTTTGGCGAAACAATTGCAAACCCTGCATTAACGGTTCTTGATATTGAAAAATTTGCAAAAGTTGCTCACAAACACGGCGTTCCTTTCATGGTGGATAATACATTTCCTACACCTATCAACTGCCGCCCTATCGAATGGGGTGCTGATATTGTTACCCATTCTACAACCAAATATATGGACGGTCACGGTGCCTGCTTAGGTGGTGCAATTGTCGATGCCGGCAAGTTTGACTGGATGGCTCATGCAGACAAGTATCCTGGTCTGTGTACACCTGATGATTCTTACCATGGAATCACTTATGCTGAAAAATTCGGCAAAGAAGGTGCTTTTATTACCAAATGTACTTCTCAGTTAATGCGTGATTTCGGTTGTATGCAGTCACCACAGCATGCATTTATTTTAAATCTCGGTCTGGAGTCCCTTCACGTTCGTATGCCAAAACACGTAGAAAACGGTCAGGCTGTTGCAGAATTCTTAGAAGCACAGCCACAGGTTGCATTTGTCAACTATTCCGGACTTCCTTCTAATAAATATTATGAAACGGCAAAGAAGTATCTTCCAAATGGCGGATGCGGTGTTGTTTCTTTTGAATTAAAGGGCGGTCGTGCCGCTGCAGAAACCTTTATGAAAAATTTAAAGTTGGCAGCGATTGAAACACATGTTGCCGATGCAAGAACCTGTTGCTTAAATCCTGCAACTTCTACACATCGTCAGATGAATGATGAACAGTTAAAAGAGGCCGGAATTCCAGCAGGATTAATCAGAATTTCCTGTGGTCTGGAAGATAAGGAAGATTTGATTGCCGATTTGGCTCAGGCACTGGAAAAAATTCAGTAAGTTTCGGTTTGTGGATGTACTCTGCCTGATAGATGGACGGAGAAATTTGACGTACGGACGCCTATCGAAAAAGATAAATTTATTTTGAAAACGCAAACTCGCCTACGGCTCAAACAGTGCGCTTTTCAAAATAAATTATTTTTCCGATATGCTGGGTTTCATTCAATCAAGGTATTCTCCGATGCGTATCTACTTACGGCATCGCCACAAACCTTTGGGCGTGGTGGCGTTGGACTGTATTGGTTATTCCTAGTGGATTGCTTTAACGGACGAAGAGATGGATAGATGAATTCTGGTAGAAACGCAAAACTCGCCTGCGGCTCAAACAAGTTGCAGTCATCCAAATAATATTTTCCTGCTTGCTGTGTTTTACTTCATCAGGATATTCTCTGGTGCATAGCTACTTTCGGCATCGCCACAAACCTTTGGGGTTGGTGGCTGTTGGACTGTATTGGTTATTCCTAATGGATTGCTTTAACGGACGAAGAGATGGATAGATGAATTCTGGTAGAAACGCAAAACTCGCCTGCGGCTCAAACATGTTGCAGTCATCCAAATAATATTTTCCTGCTTGCTGTGTTTTACTTCATCAGGATATTCTCTGGTGCATAGCTACTTTCGGCATCGCCACAAACCTACTGGGGGTGTTGGGATTCCGGAGGAGTATCGCTGACGAATGTATTTAATTGCGATTCGAACGGATATGAACTTTTCTTTTCAATTGTTCGTTTGCTGAGAGGCATTTCCTTCGTGTATTTTTTAGTATACGTCTGTGTTCGGAAAGGCTACATCTCTTAGTAAGGTAGCTTTGTTGTTTGATAACTTATTGAATTATCAACGTATTGATTGCCCTCGTGAAGTAAATAATTCGAACAGTATTTGTTTTCAATCGAATATACAAAACGGTGAAAGATTTAACGATTTAAATTGCAACTATAATTTATTAGGATCATCGTGATAATGATTCCAATGGACATTGATTGTTATGGCTGTTTATAGTCCGACATTTACGGATTACATTTGTAAATCTTAAGATATACAGGGAAAGAGACATTCATTGTTGACAAACAGTTGCGAGGCTTCCGTCGGGAGCTTTCGAGTCGCATGGGCACAAAGCGAACTGTTTGAGCCGCAGGCGAGGCCCAGCGACTGCCCATAATAAGCGCGAGGAAGCGAGCAGGAAATGAAGCATGTTTGTCAATAATGATATGGCTCTTGACCGTCCGTTCGTTTAAAAGTTTCTTTGTAACATTCCACTACATTACGCAGTGCGATTCGCAATTCGCTGCGCTTCTTGCTCATCCGTGCTGTCGCACTATCAAAAAGAAATAACAAATACTCTCTTGTGCGCAAGCTCCCATTGAGTATTTGTTATTTCTTTTTGGCACTGCTCGTTAAATCGGAATTTAGAAAATATCCGCAACAATCAGTTCTGGTGTTAGATGATTCTCTTCTAATAATTCAGATACTTTATAACGGTCGATGAATTCTTTCTTTAATCCATAGTTATATACCTTCATATCAGATGAACCGTAAAATCTCGCAATCTTTTCACCAAAACCACCTTCAAGGCTTCCATCTTCTAATGTAATAACCGTTGTGTGATTCTTCTTCAAATCAGATAATAATGCTTCATCTAAGCCTGTAATATATCTCGGATTAATCAATGTTGGTGCAACACCTGTATGTGTCTTTATCGCTTCTGCAACCTGTTCGCCAAGCTGATAGAAATCTCCAAGTGCTAAAATTGCAACCTGACTGCCTTCCTGTGTCACCTTATAACGATTCAATTCACCGTAATCTGCATCTACAGGTTCCTGTGTATGATGCACGCCATTACATGGAATACGTACGGCAACCGGATACTGATCCTGTTCAATACTCCAATCTAACATTGCAAAATATTCCTCGCTATTTGTTGGTGCTAAATAGACAAGATTCGGAATATTAGACATCATTGGAATATCAAAAATACCTAAATGTGTGACATCACTCATTCCATATATAGACGCTGTATTTACCAATAATGTTGCAGGATTTCCATTGATACAAAGATCCTGTGAAATCTGGTCGTATGTTCTTTGCATAAAACTTGAATGTGTACTAAATACAGGCTTTGCTCCATTTTTTGCAAGTCCAGAAACAAATGCAACACCATGTTCTTCTGCAATACCAACATCGATAAACTGCTTCCCTGCTTCCTTACGCTTGTCTGCCGTAAATCCAATATTCGTTGGCATAGCCGCTGTTACAACAACAACCTTTTCATCTTTCTTCATTTTATCTAACAGATACGCTGATGTTAAAGAAGCATAACTTTCTCCACCACCTTTTGCAAAACGCTCTCCTGTTTCCACATTAAATGGACTGCTCCAATGCCAGTTTTCTCTATTTTCTTCTGCTAATTTGTATCCTTTTCCCTTCTGTGTGTGGATATGCACAACAACCGGATGGTCAATGTCTTTTACTTTCTCAAATGCTTCAATAAGCGCTTCTACGTTGTTACCTTCATCAACATACAGATAATCAAGTCCCATTGCCTTAAATAGGTTGCAAGGAGCTGTTCCCTTTGTTTCTCGTAATTCTTTGAGATTTTTATACAAACCTCCGTGATTTTCTGCAATCGACATATCGTTATCATTGACAACAATAATAAAATTGCCGCCTAATTCCGCTGCATAATCAAGACCTTCTAAGGCTTCACCACCACTAAGAGAACCATCTCCAATAATTGCAATCACATTGCCTGTTTCACCCTTTAAATCTCTTGCTTTTGCAAGTCCTGATGCAAGACTGACAGAAGTAGATGTATGACCTACATTGAAGAAATCATGTTCACTCTCGTCCGGATTCGTATAGCCGGACACATCTGTGAAATGTTCTTCATATAAATACGCATCTTTTCTGCCTGTCAGCATCTTATGACAGTAACTCTGGTGTGATACATCAAAGACAAACTTATCCTTTGGCGAATCAAATACATAATGCAAAGCAATTGTTGCTTCTACAATACCAAAATTCGGACCAAAATGTCCGCCTTTCTTACTAAGGCGATTCATTAAGGCATCTCTTAATTCCTGTGCCAATACTACCCGTGCTTCTTTATCTAACTTCTTCACATCTGCCGGTGAGTCAATATTTTCTAAATACATATAATCTCCTCTCTAATATCAACAGTCCCATTTGTTCCTGCTTCATTTGCAACTGTAACGCTATTACACTTGCTTTTCCATCATCTTGTTTAAAAGTTATCATATATTTTAATTGTGTGCAATCTATTTTAGTCATTCTAATTCTTAAATTATTCTAAACCTTACAAACATTCCTTTCTTGCCTAATAACACTTTCGATATCAAAATGTGCAACTTATATTTAAATTTATACAATTTGAAACTTGAATCCTAATAAAAAAAGCACTATCTTTGAA
Organism: Lachnospira sp. UBA4346; assembly: GCA_002394205.1. Classification (GTDB taxonomy): domain Bacteria; phylum Bacillota; class Clostridia; order Lachnospirales; family Lachnospiraceae; genus Lachnospira. The sequence goes on from DGTC01000052.1 coordinate 58,085, forward strand.
TGATTTCACACGAATGTTTCTCATTCAAAGATAGCACTTTCCAAAAAACAAATGCCACTTTTGGTGTCGCTTGTTTTTTCGACTCTCATTGTATTTATACTTCCTGCATGTATCGTAACAAATCTTCTACGGTTTCTCTTCTTCGAATTAACTTCACACTTCCATCTTTCTGAATCATTACTTCTGCCGGACGTGGTCTTGAGTTATATGGTGAAGCCATGCTGTAGCCATACGCACCCGCATCTAATACACATGCCAAATCGCCGCGCTGCATCTTCGGCAACATACGATCCTTTGCAAGTAAATCACCTGATTCACAGATATTTCCTGTAACTGTCACTTCTTCTAAATCTGTTCTAGGAACGACTTTACCATCTCTTAATACTTCCACATCATGCCAAGAATCATACATCGAAGGTCTTACTAAGACATTCATACCAATATCTGTACCGACATATTTCTTACCGGCATTCTGCTTCACAGACTGTACTCTTCCTAAAATCACACAGCCTTCTGCGACACAATAACGTCCCGGCTCTGATTTAAACAATGGCGCACTGCCGTACTCTTCGACAAATTTATCTAAGATTGGTTCTAAACGCTTCTTGAAATCTTCCATATTATACTCTGCCTCATCATCTAACTTATGATATGGAATTCCATAACCGCCACCAAAGTCAATGAATTCGAGATTTTCAAAGCGCATTGCAATACGAAGTAAATTCGTAACTGCTTTTAAATATGGTTCCGGATCCATAAACAACGAACCAATATGCTGATTGATTCCTGCAATTGTAAGATTATATTTCTTCGCAATTTCAAAAATCTGGTCAATATCTTCCTCTGCAATACCAAACTTCGTCTTCTTTCCTGCTGTAATAACCTTATCATGATGACCTGCACCTACGCCCGGATTAATTCGAACTGCACATTTTCCGCCTGGATTTAATGTACCGAACAATTCCAACTGACAAAGGCTGTCTAAACTTGTCATAATATTGTGGTCGATTGCAAACTGTAATTCCTCTGCGGATACATTATTTGACACAAAGAAAATACGGTCTGTCGGAAAACCTGCTGCTAGAAGCATTGACATTTCTCCAATCCCCATCGCATCACAGTTATTTCCTTCTTCTAATGCGAGTTTTAAAATGTGAAGATTTGAATTTGCCTTGATTGAATAATTCGCTGTGTAAGGATATTTTGTAATAACCTTTGCAACTGCATCCATATGTGTACGAAGAATCTCCTCATTGTACACATACAATGGACTGCCATACTGTGCTACCAAATCCTCCGGGTTGTTCCCTTTGAAAAAATCACTATTGTTTACATATGATTCCATGAAAAACCTTCCTCTCTAAATATATCTATGTAAATGAACTCTCTTCATTTAGCATCTTATGTTGTTTTGTACATTTATCTCGTAATAGAAAATGCAATTGTAATTTTGTCACCACGCATACCTGATACAACAAGTGTTCCTGCATCATCTTCTCCTGTCGTTGCAACATAAGTTCCACCACATCCGCCTTGTAATGTAATAATATTTGGTCCAATCAGACCAATACCACCTTGTGCTTCTAAGATAACTGGTTCGTGATAATCGGCACACAGATTTCCATTCTGGTCTTTGGCAGTAATGCGAATTGCCGCAACATCATATGTTGTATGCTCATGTAACTGTAACTGCTTACTCTCAGCCTCTAAATGCACTTCTTTTATCGGTTCTTTTGTTACTGTTTTAACAATCTCTCCTGCCTGTATTGCTTCAAAACGATATGTTGCCGGTACCTCATCTACAATATATTTCTGATATAATGCATTTAACTCCTGCTCTTTGATATGATGCAGCGTACTTAATTTCGTTGCACGCATCTTTAAATCAATCGAAGTGATCTGTCCTTCCTTCGCCATTGCCATGAGCAGCTTCTTTACATCTTCTGATTTTCCACGAGAAAATCCTTCTTCCTTCTCTAAACGTTCTCCAATTAGGTCATTGACACATATCGGATAATACATATCCTGCGTCTGCATGCCCTTCTTTCCCGTCGTATGACGTTCTACCGGATATTCCTTTAAGAAAATATCATTTTTGTATACACGAACAGAATCTGCATTACTCCACACATAAATATCCTTCCAATATCCACCATCAAAATCCCCTGTATTCATAGACGATGCAACTTCTAATACAGGTGCTTTGCCCATACATGCATATACAGCTGCTGCCAGTTTTGGATTCCGGAAACCATCCATTAAACCATCATAACGCACACCATCCTGCATTCCAGAACCTGTGCGTGTCTGGGTATCTGTCATAAATTGAACAAATCCGCCTGCCACCTGTTCATTTTCATATAATTGCTGCAATTGTTTCCCATGGAATTGTGCAAATTCAAGCTGTCTTGCCGCAGAATCCGTCATCTTTGTCGGATGAGCCTGTCTTCCATAAAAAACAAATTGTGCCCTTGCTCCCCGCGTCACATCTAATGTATGTACAATCGACTCTGACATCTGTGACAATGCTTCATCCTTTTCTGTATCTGTATTCCACAGCACAACAGACGGATGTTTTCTATTTGCAAAAATACATTCTTCTACATCCTGACAGAATATTTTCTTCCAAATTTCCTGTTCTTCTTCTGACTCCGTCGTATCTGCAATGTTCTTCGTAAAATCTACCACAACAAAGATTCCTCTGCGGTCACATGCTTCCAAAAAATCCTGTGAAGTACAGAAATTCTTCAAACAAACGGTATTCATTCCTAATTCTTCCTGAATAATACCTGCCTCAAAGTCCTGCATAGATGTCGGCATTGCCAGTCCGACATATGGAAATGCTTCTTTCTGTTCAATTCCACGTATAACTTGCTTCTTTCCATTCAGATAGAAACCATCTTTGCGAAATTCTACGATTCGAAGACCAAATGTTGTTGCATAATCATCAAAAAACATTTCCTCTTCCTGCTCTTTCACAATCGCATTTTTCGAAAAATCTGTTACATTTTTAACAATATGTCTGCGAAGTGTAGCACGGATTTCATATTTCTGCGGATTATACATATCCCAAAACAGCAAATCATCCACAGGCTGTACACAGGTAATCACATGACGGCCTACTTCTCCCACAACGCCTGCAAATTCTTTCCCTGTCAACTTATTTCGCAATGTCTGTAATACTTCCTGTTCCTTTGTCTTATTCCCAAATCTTACCTCTTTGGAAATATCCAACTGCGGAAGTTCTCTAACAAGATTTCCTTCTAAATCATAGATGCCAAGTTCCGCATAGTATCCCTTTTGCCCTAAGATCCCCACCTTGTCCGCAAATGTAATTTCATATGTAAAGACATCTGTTGATATCTCTGGTATCTGTATGAGAGCTTTCTTCTTATCCTTATCAGGATGTTCTGCTTCGTACTGTGTCTGTCTGCGTCTTATATATTCTTCCTTTTTACCCGGATATACATAAATATCTTCTATATAAATAGGGTTTTTAATATCTAAATAGACTTCTCCGTAAATACCACCAAACGCTAAATTTTCGTGATTTTTTGTAAATGGCGGCTGATTCAACTGTGTTCTACTGTCCAAACGAACCGCTACAATATTTGCACGATCATATACTACAAGACCTGTAATATCCACCGTAAATGATGTATACCCACTTCGATGAACGGTTGCAACTGTTCCGTTGACATACACGGTTGCTTCATGCGCAGCCCCTTCAAATGTCAGCAGAATGGTCTTACCAATATATGCCTGTCCCAATTCAAATGTCGTACGATAACCGGTAACTTTTTCGCAATCACTTTCTTTTGCATAGTTTCGTGGCATCAATGTATTGGCATGTGGCAAACGCACCATATCTGCCTGCTCATTTTCATAACCGCTTTCTATCATTTCTGGCTGAAATTCATCTACAAACTGCCAGTTATTATTCAAATATATCCTTGACTCATACTGTTCCATAATAATCTCCAATCTGAGAATGTATGTACGAATTACTTTCTGTTTTACTATAACATTACCGTAGTGCTGTGTCAAAATAATTTCCGATTTAACGAGCAGTGCCAAAAAGAAATAACAAATACTCGATGGGAGCTTGCTCACTAGAGAGGATTTGTTATTTCTTTTTGATAGTGCGACTGCACGGATGAGCAAGGAGCGCAGCGAATTGCGAATCGCACTGCGTAATGTAGTGGGATGCTACAAAGAAACTTTTAAACGAACGGACGGTCAAGTCCCATATCATCCTTGTCAGATGTGCTTCATTTGCTACTCGTTGCCTTGCGCTTATTATGGGCAGTCGCGCAAACTCGCCTGCGGCTCAAACAGTGCGACTTTGTGCCCATGCGACGCGGCAACTCCTCACGCAAGCCTTGCAATCATCTGCCAAAGATGAATGAGACTTTCCCTGTGTATCTTAAGATTTACAAATGTAATCCATAAATATCGGGCTATAAACAACCATAACAATCAATGTCCATTGGAATCATTATCACGATGATTCTAATAAATTGTAGTTGCAATTTAAACAATCGTTAAATTTTTCACCATTGTACATTCGATTAAAAACAAATACTTTCCGAACACAGACGTATACTAAAAAATACACGAATAAAATGACACGCAGCAAACGAACAATTGAAAAGAAAAATTCATACTCGTTCGAATCGCAATTAAATACATTGGTCAGCGATACTCCTCCGGAATCCCAACACCCCTTCGTCAGCACCCACACCCAGTAGGTTTTGTGGCGATGCCGAAAGTAGCTATGCACCAGAGAATATATTGATGAAGTAAAACACAGCAAGCAGGAAAATATTATTTGGATGACTGCAACTTGTTTGAGCCGTAGGCGAGTTTGCGTTTCTACCAGAATTCATCTTTCCATCTCTTCGTCCGTTAAAGCAATCCACTAGGAATAACCAATACAGTCCAACAGCCACCCACGCCCAAAGGTTTGTGGCGATGCCGTAAGTAGATACGCATCGGAGAATATCTTGATTGAATGAAACTCAGCATATCGGAAAAATAATTTATTTTGAAAAGCGCACTGTTTGAGCCGTAGGCGAGTTTGCGTTTTCAAAATAAATTTATCTTTTTCGATAGGCGTCCGTACGCCACAAAATTTCCGTTATCTATCAGGCAGAGTACATCCACAAACCGAAATTTAACAATTTTCCGTCTTATTATCCCAGAACTGCTTATCAAATTCCGGATTAAAGAAATAGTAGTTATTACAATCAAGATGCTGTTTTATCTGTTCTAGTGCCTCACCAAATCTTTGAAAATGCACAATTTCTCTTGCACGTAAGAATTTCAACGGTTCTCTAATTTCCGGATCGTCAATCATACGAAGCAGATTATCGTAGACTGTTCTTGCTTTCTGCTCTGCTGCGAGATTTTCTGTTAAATCTGTAATCGGATCTCCTTTGGACTGAAATTCAATTGCTGAAAATGGTAATCCTGCTGCTGCCTGCGGCCATAGTGCTGTCGTATGGTCTATATAATACGCATCAAACCCTTGTGCTTTCGCATCTTCGATTGTGAGATTTTTTGTCAACTGATATACCATCGCACATATCATTTCCATATGTGCCAACTCTTCCGTTCCAATATCCGTGAGCAATCCACCGACTGCCTTGACCGGCATTGTGTAACGCTGTGCTAAATAACGCATAGAGGCTGATAATTCTCCATCCGGGCCACCATACTGACTAATAATCAACTGTGCTGTCTTCGGGCATGTCTTTGTTATATTTACTGGAAATTCCAAATTCTTTTCATAAAACCACATACATTTTTCCTCCTTAATCCCATGGTGCTACATCACAACACTGCTCACTGCAGCAATCCATCGTTAATGGATAATACTCCTTGGAAAATTCTTCCATTGCTGCTTTTCTCTGTTTTTGAAGCTGTTGTTTCATGTGCAGTGCATCCGCATCTTCGGGGTGCGTATCAAGATATAACTGTACATCAATTAAAGAAAACGTACATTCCTGCAAGGATAACAATGCAATTTCCGTTTCACTGTGTGGCTGTGCCTCACAACATTTTTCCTGTTCTTCTACGAAAAACGGTCGATACAACTCCGGAAAAATCGTACCTTTCTGAAATCCTTCTTTACAATCATACGTTGTATTCCACTTCTGCTTTGCCACAGAAGCAATTGCAATTTCTGACATCTGACTTCCTCCTCGTTTCTTTCACTCTTTACAAACTTCCACATACGAATCAAATCTTGATTCAATCGTAGTATGTGAAAATTGAAGAAACTTATGTTGGAAATGAAGATGTATATTTTGGTATTTTTCCTTTATTTGTCTTTCCCAGACACATAACACGCCGCCATCGACAAACTCATTATGATTCCAACGCTAAACATCTCAATCAATGGCAGATATGCAGTATATGTAAGAAATGAGTAGTGTGCAAGGAAACGAATGATGCTTGCAAGTATCTGCGTTACAATGCCAATTTTTATTGCCAATTTCCACATAATTGCCAATTTTGCATATAACATCATTTTTAAATCAACTGGGATATACCGAAACTTTGTGAAAACATTCACTTTCTTCTGTTCTTCGGTTATAAATATCATGCCTTCTGTGAGCGTGCTAATTCCAAGCAATACAAAAAATAGCATAATGAAATTGATTCGTGCCCCTTCATTCACTTCCTCTGCATGCAGCGGAATCAGATAGAGACACTGTCCAAGTCCTACACAGAACCAGCCAACCAGCGTTGTCAGAGAATTCTGTATAATCTTTCTTTGTCGTTCTTCTAAAACCATTTGTTGTTTGATTTGCATCATCCATTCGTTCATTGCGTTTATCATCGAATCATCCTGCAATTCGACTTACTCCTTTCTGATTAATCCTCTCTATTCATTCCAGCCCTGATGTGTAATTCTGCCATTTTCCATCGTTACAAGATAATCGCCAATCTGCGCAATATCTTTCTCTAAATGTGTTGTCATAATAATTGTAATTTCTTCCAATGCCACAACCTCCTGCAATAATTCTAAGAATTCTCTGCGAAATACTGCATCTAATCCACCTGTCGGCTCATCTAACACTAGAAGTTTCGGATGATGTGCCAATGCAAATGCCAACTGATATTTCACATACGTTCCTTTTGACATCACAAAAAGCGCACCATATTCCGGAATCTCAAATTTTTTTAATAATTCATGAAAATATGCAGAATCCCAATTCGTATAATAAGGTGCATAAATTTCTTCATTCTGCTTAATTCCCAAACTATCCATAAAATGCTGTTCTTCCGATACAATACCAATGTTTTGAAGTACCTGTATACGATGTTCTTTTAATTCCAAACCATCTATACATACCTGACCGGTATAGTCTGAGATTGCACCTGTAAGCATCCGAAGAAGTGTGGATTTTCCGGCTCCATTTTTGCCTTCGATACAAGTGATATATCCTCTTGGAATCTGTAAATCAATCTCCTGCAATGCAAAGTGTTTGTATTGCACACCCGCTTGTATACAGGATACAATATATTCTGTTGTCTCAGCTTCCTCTTGTAGATTCATTTCCATAAAAACTCCTTTCCTATCTTCTAGTCTGTATTGATTTATGTGTAATATACGAGGACATTCTTTTCATGTCACTTTCTATACGTTTGTTAATTGAAGCTCTCCCTATATTTCTTCATATAACACTGTAACCAAATCCTGTACCTGTTCAAGGCTTAATCCGGCCTGTTTTGCATCCTGAATGAGTTTTGCAAATTGTTCTTCTAAAAGAATGGTCTGCTTCTCCTTGACACGCTCTTCATTGATTCCGCACACATAGAACCCTTTTCCTGCAACTGCTTCAATCAAGTGTTCCTTTTCTAATTCTTCATACGCGCGTTTTGTTGTAATAACACTTACCCCTAAGTCCTTTGCAAGCATACGAATGGACGGCATCGCCTCTCCCGTTACCAATTCTTTCTTTAAAATTGCCTCCCGAACTTGATTGACAATCTGCTCATAGATTGCAAAGGTCGATTGGTCTGATATGATAATTTTCATCTTGAATTTCTCCCCTTTATAGAACGCTCCCTATTGGTATTTTCTAACTGTGCACGCTCATATCCTGCCATTGCAACCACACTGATTCGATAATATTTCCGATAAAAATGAATGACACCCCAGATGTTTGTCGCCACAATCAATGCTTCAAAAATCATCGGTATTACAAAATTGACATGGTTTTCACTACCCAAATCCGTAATCAGGAACACCTCAAGCATCATCACCATAACATAAATCATATGAAGCACTCCCAAAAAACTGATATCCACTGACAAATAACGCAAATATACGGTATAATTCACAACATAATCTAACGCTGCAACTGTCACTATCGCAACAATGGTTTCTAACGGATGTATTTGACCTGACAGCCCCATAAATAATACAGAACCAATTGGTAGAATCCCTGCGCCAATATATCGAAACCAAAAGACATGCTTTGCATAATTTTCTCTATTTGTTCTCGACACCGGACACAAATGTACTTGCTGCGGCAACTGATGCTTCATGATTGTAACAAGCAGAAACATGATTAAGACAGAAATAAGAACCATATCTGACCAATCCCATACTGTATCAGGATTACTGTTTCGGAATAATCCTATAAAATAAGTCGGAAACCATATAAGAAAAAACAGAAATCCATATGCATCTTTTACATGTTCTGTAAACAAATTCTTGCGAAACATTCTAAAGTCCTGTAACCAGGTTCCCATATCAAACACCCCTTTCCTGTACATGATGTCCACAATAATTTCTCATCCACGCCATCTTATCGACACGTTCACTTTTTGTATAGTAATACATCAAATCTTCAATCGTTGGTCTATGTTTCTGATAAGCACCATCCAACGCATATTCTGCATCTTTGGCAACTAATGCTGTTGTTCCATACGTTCCTTTTTTCCGATACAGCACATATTGCTGCGGCAGAAGATTGATTTTGTATTCTTCTGCCTGAACGAGAATAAATGAATCTTTGATATGTTCTATATCATCTGATAGTAGCACCTGTCCTTTATCCATATAGGTAATATAATCTGCCGACTGTTCTAGGTCTTCCATAATATGTGTTGCAACGAGCACACTTCGTTTCCCGTCTATAACTAGATTTCGCATAATTTCTAATAATTCCTTACGAAATTCCTTATCTAGTCCTGCTGCCGGCTCATCAAATACAAATAACTTTGCATCGTGTGATAATGCAAATGCCAGCTGAAATCGAATCTCATTTCCTTTCGATAGCTTCTTCAATGCAATATCTGGATTTACACCAAATTCTTTTAAATACCGCTCAAATGTTTCTTCATTATATTTACGAAACAATGGTCCATACACGCTGGCGTTCTTCTTTGCACTCCATCGCTTCTCAAACAATCCCTGATCTAATACCACGCCCAACGATTCTTTAATTTCTTCTTCTGCCACTTCCATCTTCTTTCCGTCAAAATAGACTTTTCCGGCATCCATCTGATATAATCCCAAAATCGTCCGAATCAACGTAGACTTTCCACAGCCATTGCTTCCAACAAGTCCCATAATATAGCCTTTCGGCAAATGAAACTGAATATCTTTCAATGTAAATCGTGGTACTGTAAATGAAAATTTTTTCTGAAGATGTTCCACTCGTAACATCATAGCCTCCTATCTGTAGTAATCTCTTCTACTTATTGTCATTTTAGTGTTCAAATCATATATATGTGTATATACTGCACATATTAATATATACAGTATATACACATATGTACAATTTGTCAATTTCCGATTTAACGAGCAGTGCCAAAAAGAAATAACAAATACTCGATGGGAGCTTGCTCACTAGAGAGTATTTGTTATTTCTTTTTGATAGTGCGACTGCACGGATGAGCAAGGAGCGCAGCGGATTGCGAATCGCACTGCGTAATGTAGTGGGATTCTACAAGGAAACTTTTAAACGAACGGACGGTCAAAAGCCATATCATTATTGACAAACATGCTTCATTTCCTGCTCGCTTCCTCGCGCTTATTATGGGCAGTCGCTCAAACTCGCCTGCGGCTCAAACAGTTCGCTTTGTGCCCATGCGACTCGAAAGCTCCCTACGGAAGCCTCGCAACTGTTTGTCAACAATGAATGACTCTTTCCCTGTGTATCTCAGAATGTAAATGGTCGTTAAATCTTTCACCATTGTACATTCGATTGAAAACAAATACTTTCCGAACACAGACGTATACTAAAAATCACACGAATGAAATGACACTCAACAAACGAACAATTGAAAAGAGAAATTCATATCCGTTCCAATCGCAATTAAATACATTGGTCAGCGATACTCCTCCGGAATCCAAACACCCCTCCGTCAGCACCCACACCCAGTAGGTTTGTGGCGATGCCGAAAGTAGCTATGCACCGGAGAATACCCTGCCTAAGTGAAACTCAGCACAGCGGAAAAATAATTTATTTTGAAAGTTCAACTGTCTGAGCCGTAGGCGAGTTTTGAACTTTCAAAAAAATTCATTTTTCTAGCAGTGCGTCCGTACGCCATTATTTTCCGTTATCTATCAGGCAGAGTACATCCACAAACCGAAATTTGCCAGCGAAATGAGAGCAGATGGATAACAGCTTTAAAATGAATTTTATTACCTAATGAGCGGCAAGAAAAAAGGAACCACCGCCCCTCATCTGTGAAACGATCATTCCTCTCTTTTTCGATATTCTTTTATTTTACATGAATTATGCAAATTCCTTCTGTTCTTTCACAAACATCTGCTTTGTCTACCGATAATCAAGCACTTGCATGTCACGCTCCTGTTGAATTGAATCCAAATCCACATAATATTTGTTCGGATAATTGTAATCCACATAAATCGTAACCTGCTGATTCTGCAAATGCTGCGGTTCTTCCCAGCAATTTCCACTTCGATATAATACTTTCTGCTCTGTTAATAAATCCTGATACTCACACTGCAACTGAATCGGACATCTTCCATTGACACGAACATTTCGATTCACACGATAGCCTGTAATGGTCGCTTCGATTTTGCGACCTTCCTTCACAAGACGCTGTATGCGCTTGCGCACCACCACACAGTAAATCAAAAATCCACACCCAATCAAAACAAATGAAGTTCCTAATCCAGCGAACAAAAGACTCATAAAATGAAGTTCCAGTCCTGCCGGACGAATTTCATACGGATTTGCATTAGATACATAGATGTCAATCTGCTTTCCAACATGCCAGCTGCTGCTTTCCATCGAAACAGATGATACATACTGTTCACCGTCTAACATATATTGCACAACAGTCGCACCATCTAAATCTCCCAGCTGCACGTCTGAAACATTTTCCGTCTGAAAATTCTTTCCTACGATAATTCCCTGTGTCAGTTTCGCATATTCCTTGAAATATTGCTCATGTGCAAACAATCCCAAACCTATCAACACAAAAATCAATCCCAATGCGGTAAAAATAATGCCAATGATTCTTTGTGCAAGTGTTCCGCTTCTCTTCATTACTTCTTCTCCTTTATCTTTCGTATGCATTTTATACAGTTCTTACGCAGCTTCCTGCATCACATTCTGCTTCTTTGCAAACAATTTCTTAATCTGTCCCAATGTAAAGCCAACCAAAAATGCTGATAAAATCGTTCCGATTCCAACGCTTCCAAATGCATGTAGCGCAATCAGACATGTAACTAATGAGATTACAACCATACAGACATCAAAACCAATCTTAACCTTGGAAAATTCGATGTGTGTAATATCCGATACAGCCTGCATCGCACCTTCTCCAGCAAGTGGCATAATATTTGCCGGCAAATAAAAATAAATTCCAATGGCAACAAGTACAATACTAATTGCCAACATTCCCAGTCGAAGCACCATATTGTCTGTAGATGGCAACATTCCAACCAGAAAATTACACAGTGTCGTAAACTTTCCAAAAACGATTCCCACTGCAATCTGTAATAAGCTAATCCAACGGAAACGGCTTCTTAACAGTGCAATCTGAATTACAACCAATACAACATGAAACAGAATCGTTGCATTTCCCATTTCAATGCCTGTCACACAAGTAATCGTATACGGAATCGAACTGACCGGTGACACACCCAGATTGGACTTCACCGAAAAGGCGATTCCAATTGTCATAATAAATAAACCGCAAAAATATGCGATTAGTCTGTTGGTTATTGTTCTTTCTTTCATATTCTTTCCTCTTTTCTAGCTGCAGCAATAACAATGTATGTCTTTACAACGATACCTTTACACATATCATCGCTATTCTGTAACGCTTCTATGTTGCCACATTTAAAAAGAAAATGCAAGTTTCCAAATATAAAAGGCAGGACACTGATACCTATGCCATACCGCATCCGATACCAATATCCTGCTTGTTATTTGTTATATCTTTATCAAAGGTTTGAATTGGGGATTCATTTCTATTCGTCTTCTGTCGGATGTCTGTCTCCTAACAGATACTCTTCTACATGGTCAAATATATATTCGATTGACAACGGCTTTCTTCCTGTCAGTGCAGAGAAATCACTAACCGGCACATCTAAATAGCCCTGCGTTACCGTTGTGCCAAATGTTACCATTCCTTCAGAAGTAGCCTGAATCGGACTCTTTGAGAAATCGCCATCTGTATCTCTTGGCACACCAATCGAATCAAAATATGCATATAACTGCTCATCCGTAAGTTTTTCATATGCAATCGAATTTCCGGTTGCTTTATTTCCAATTGCTAAGAAATCTCCGTAAGAGAGTGGCTCTAATCCATTGATATTTAACACTGCTCTGTGTAACAGGTGATTATTTAATGCACAGGCTGCTGCATATGCACAGTCTTTTCTAGAGATAAACCATACTCTGCCATCGCCCATGTTCTTCGAAATCTTCTTCTCTCCTGCATCTACTGCACGCAGATAATCACTCGTAAATGCTTCTACAAATAATGAATTGCGAAGGAAAATATAATCTAACGGTGAATTCTGAATAATTGCTTCTGTATAAGAATGGTCTACATTCTCAATACTCGGATTAAATGGATGTGCTGCGGATAATACAGAAGTATAAATAATCTGTCCTACATGTGCCTTCACGCACGCATCCACTGCATTTTTATGTGCCTTTCTTCTCTTTTCTCCAACAAATGGCATTGAAATCAGCAATACCTTATCTGCATGATCAAATACGTCTGCAAGTCCATCAATATCATTAAAATTCGCACTTGCAGTTGCAATTCCCATATCTGCATATTTTTGAATCTTCTCTTTATTTGGTGCGGTAAATAACAACTCTTCCTTGGGAATGAGCTTCATAACCTCTTCTGCTACAATCGAACCAAAATTACCATCAACACCATTTACAACAATCTTACGCATATTCGCATACCTCTCTATTTTCGTTTGCTATCCTATTTATCTGTACTATTTCTCTTGCCTACCTGATAGTCATCAGAATGTTCAAACATATAAGAAACTGTACGTGGCTTGTCGCCTGTCAGCCATTCAAATACATCTGTGTGTGTTGACATTTTCTCAAGACGAATGGCTCTTGCAAATGTTACCATTCCATCACTTGAATATGGTGCAACCGAATCTTCCTTAAAATCTCCGTCTGTATTACGAGGTACACCAATCGCATCAAATGCTGCGTAAGTCTCCTCTTCCGTTACATTCTTAATTCCAATATTTAAGCCGCTCGCCTTATTCCCTGCATCTACGAAATCCTGTAATGTCATAGATTCCGGACCGTTGATGTTAAGTGTTGCATAATGAATATCATCTCTTACCAATGCGTACATCGCAGCCTTTGCACAATCTCTTCTTGAAATATAAGACATATGGCCATCTCCCTGACAGCTTGTCATCATATTTCCGGTCGCTGTTGCTGCAAAATAACTTGTAATCATTGCTTCCGCATACTGTGAATTTCTCATAAATGCAAAATCTGCACCACTGTTTGCGATATAATTTTCTGTATATGCATGGTCAATCTTTTCGATACTTGGATTCTCTTCATCCTGAGCATTGACCAATGATGTATATACGATTTTCTTTACACCAGCTTTAATGGCTGCATCGACCGCATTCTTGTGTGCTGCACGGCGCTTTACACCAACAAATGGAGATGAGATAATTAAGATTGCATCTCCTCCCTCAAATGCCTTCTCTAAGCCTTCTGGATGATTGAAGTTTGCAACTCTGCAATCATATCCTTTCTCTTTCCATTCTGTAAGTCCTTCTTCAAACGGACATGTAAAAATTAAATTTTCTTTTGCTGTTATTTTCTCAATGTGTGTTGCCACATAATTACCAAAGTTTCCATCTACACCTGTTACGATAAATTTTGCCATAATAAATTCCTCCTTGATTGAAATTGTTATGTACTTCGTTTCTCTATTTGTATGTTAACATTTTAACAATCAAAAAGATAGACTCTATTTTCTTATCGACATTATAAGTGTATGCTTATAGTTTTTTCATTTTTTCTGCAATATAAGCAATCAGTGGCTCTATCTGTGGATTCGTGTTTTTCTTGGTATAAGCAACGGCAAAATTGGCGTGGTGGTGCGTCTGCTGCAACTCAATAATCGCTACATCATCTTCCGGCTCAATCATTTCCTTTGATGTAAATGCAATTCCCTCGCCCATACTGACACTCAGTAGCAAATCTTCCTGGGAATCTACCGCCTTGACAATATTCGGTCTGTAACCATCTAATCGAAACGATTCCATAAAATCTTCAAAATATCCATTTCCTACATTTTTTGACAGTGCAATCATATTTTCCTGCAACAATTCTTTCATCGTGACATTCTGATTGGCAAACGGATGATTCATACTGCAAATGGCACAGACTTTGTGTGCGTAAAGTGCCTGATAAATAAGATCTGTATGACGTTTAAAATCATTTTCAATTCCAAATGCGATATCTAGCTGCTCATTCTCTAACAGTGTCACAGCTTCCCCAAAATTACAGGTATGAAACGATACATGTATATTATGCTCTTTCCGATATGTTTTTATGAGTGGTACAATATATTTTCGCTCAAATGTACCGGTAATTCCAATCACAAGTCCCTCTTTATTCTTCTGCTCAATGGCTCTTGTATTATTTTCAATTTCACGATACTGACTAAGCAGCTGCTTCATTTCCATATAATAATACTGTCCGGCAGATGTCAATGTCGGACGATATGTAGAACGGTCAAATAATGTAACACCTAAGTTTTTTTCTAATTTCACAATCTGCTGCGAAATCGCCGACTGCGATACATAATGCAACTTCGCTGCTTTTGAAAAGCTCCCCTGCTCTACAACAGACAGAAACATATAAATACTCTGATGAAACATACTTCTCCTCCTTCTCTTTCGTAGCTTTGTAGGCCTTTACAAAACGCCGCAAGCCGCATAAATACAGCATATTACTAAAATCAAAAATCCCCTCACGGTTTATGGTATAATAGAATTGTTCAGAAACTATAAACCAGCCACCGAAAGGAGACACTCTTATGATACCACAAAACCAACTCACTTTGGCAGATATTTTGGAAGATTGTCAGGATATTTTAAATATCCAATAGCTTCCTCATCGTCCAAAGCATTAGAAACAGACAAAGAGATAATATATTATTCTAAAAGTTTTACTGCCATATTGAAAAATATTTTGACTTATTCTACGCCAACAAACTTATAACCAGCTTCTGTTACTGCTGCTTCGGCTGCTTCTACTGAGAATGTATCATTTACTTCAACAACTGCTGTTCCTTTTTCGTGAGAAGTAACTGCGCTGTTTACTCCGTCTAACTTCTCTAATGCTTCCTTTACATGTGCCTCGCAATGTGCACACATCATACCTTCAATCTTTAAAGTCTTTTCCATGTTTTTGTTCTCCTTTACATTTTCTTTGATATTTATTGAATCATCTGTAACGACTGTTACATTCTCTTGTTCTGGCAAGGCACGCTTTCTCATTGGTCTGTCTCCCTTTGCATTATGCACCTTAAATAAATTCAAACGAAGTGCATTCATACATACAGAGAAACTAGAAAGTGCCATTGCTGCTGCACCCCACATCGGGTTCATCTGAATCGCCGAGTATACACCTGCTGCCATTGGGATTAAGATAATATTATATCCAAATGCCCATCCAAGATTCTCATGAATATTACGAAGTGTTGCACGACTTAAACGAATTGCCGCACTTGCATCTGTCAGTTTGGAATTCATCAATACAACATCTGCCGAATCAATCGCAACATCTGTTCCTGCACCAATTGCAATACCTGTATCTGCTCTTGTAAGTGCCGGTGCATCATTGATACCATCACCAACCATCGCTACGTGACCGCGCGTCTGAAGCTGTCTGATGACTGCTTCCTTGCCATCTGGCAATACTCCTGCAATCACTCTGTCTACGCCTGCAATATCGCCAATTGCTTTGGCAGTCTTTTCATTATCGCCAGTCAGCATAACAACTTCAATTCCCATGTGTTTGAGTTCTGAAATTGCCTGCGCACTATCTTCCTTAATAACATCCGCAACTGCAATCATACCAAGTACATTGCCATCTTTTGTAAAGAATAGCGGCGTCTTTCCCTGTTCTGAAACTTGTGTTGCTGCCTGTTGTAACTTCTCTTCTACTGCACTCATTCCTGCAATAAATTTATAAGAACCACCGACAACTTCATGTCCTTCAATCGTTGCTTTCAGACCATTTCCTGATAATGCGGTAAAATCCTTCGCTTCTAATTTCTCAAGTGCTTCTTTGTCTCCATAAGAAACAATTGCATTTGCAAGCGGATGTTCACTCTTTTGCTCTAATGAATATGCCAAGGTAACAAGCTCTGTTTCTGACACACCTATCGCCGGATAAATATCTGTAACTTCCGGTTTTCCTGCTGTAATCGTACCGGTCTTATCTAAAGCAACAATCTGAACCTTTCCTGCATTTTCTAATGCGGCACTGGTCTTAAAGAGGATACCATTTTTCGCACCCATACCATTTCCAACCATAATTGCTACCGGTGTTGCAAGTCCTAATGCACAAGGACAGGCAATGACAAGCACTGCTATTGCACGCTCTAAGGCATAAGACAGTTCACTTCCTGTAATCAGCCAGATAATAGCTACCACGGCTGCAAGTGCAATAATCGTCGGAACAAATATGCCTGACACAATGTCAGCAATTCTTGCAATCGGAGCCTTTGTTGCTGCTGCATCACTTACCATCTGAATAATCTGTGAAAATGTTGTATCTTCCCCAACTCTTGTTGCTCTTGCCTTAATAAATCCTGACTGATTCATCGTTGCAGCACTCACTGTATCATCTACACCTTTGTCCACCGGAATAGATTCACCTGTCAGTGCTGATTCATCAATTGCAGAACTTCCTTCGATAATCACACCATCGACCGGAATACTTTCTCCCGGACGAACGACAAAGATGTCACCAGCCTGCACCTCGTCAATATCTACCGTTACTTCTTCATTTCCACGAAGGAGTACGGCAGTTTTCGGGGCCATTTTCATTAAATTCTTTAAAGCATCCGTTGTTCTTCCCTTTGATAAGGCTTCTAATGTCTTACCAACTGTAATCAGTGCCGGTATCATCGCAGCCGATTCAAAATATAACTGATTATGATACAGCGGCATCAGATCCGCATTTGATGTTCCTGTGGTTACCAGATAGGTCATCTGATATAAAATGTATAATGACCATGCATAAGATACACTTGAGCCTAATGCAACCAACGTATCCATATTGGGTGCGCCATGAATTAACGATTTAAAACCTGATATGAAAAATGCACGATTAATAAACATTACAACGGCTGCAAGAATCATTTCTGTAATCGCAAGTCCAATATGGTTATGTGCAAAGAAAAATGGCACCGGCCATCCCCACATATTATGCCCCATTGTAATATACATCAGTAATACTAATACAATGGCTGAAGCAATCAGTCTTTTCACCAGCTTCGGTGTTTCATGATCTTTTAATGCTTCTTCCTCAGCTGCAAGTCTGGCACTTGCACTTACTTTCTGTGTTTCGATACCTTTCGGTGAAGCACCATATCCTGCTGCTTCTACTGCCTGAATGACTTCTTCCTTTGTCGCAGTTCCCGACACAGACATCGAATTGGTTAATAATGAAACAGTTACCGAGTCAACATTATCCAATTTTGATACTGCTTTCTCGACATGTGCCTGACAAGCTGCACAAGTCATTCCTGTTACAACATATTGATCCATTTCTTTCCCTTCTTTCTATCCTATTATTTTAATGTTAATGTGATTGCTTATTAAGATTGGTGTGTCAAACGGTGTTACAATCATACATTGGTGGCGAATTTCACAAATCTAATAAGCAAGCTCATTTTGTGCTTTAACATCTTCTGTCCATAAAATGTTACAAATAAAAAATCACTTCATCAGTTTCTGTAAGACCTTGCACAATTCATCAATTGTTTCATCCTTACCTGCACGAATATCTTCTGCAACGCAGCTATGAATGTGACAGGATAATAAGACTTTATTAAAACTATTGAGTGCGGAAGTTGCTGCTGAGACCTGAATTAAAATATCCGGACAATATGCATCCGTCTCAACCATTTTTTCAATTCCACGAATCTGTCCTTCAATCTTGCGAAGTCTTGTAAGCAATGCTTTCTGCTCTTCATCAGAACGTGCCTTATGACGGCTCGAACAGTGTGGGCATGCCATTTCTTCTGCTTCTTCAGAAATCTTCATATCTTGTTCATTCTTCATTTCCTGATTTATTTCTTCATGCATACATTCTCATCTCCTTTATATTCTTTTCTATACACATTTCTATGTAACATTTGATAATCTCTGATTGTCTTTGTAAGTATCCATATTTTTGTTTTATATACCCTGGCAGGGTATCTTGTATGACGTTATATTATACCCTCTGGGGGTATATGTCAAGAGGGGTTTTTGAGAAAATTTCTGCGATTGTTAAAAAATAGGGATTTCTGTTCTACTGTTTGTTAATGTCCCTATTCCAACATAAAGAGCTGAATTATTTATTATTTTTTAATTACATCCTTCAAAACCTGAAGAACTTATCTCCAACTTTCCATTTTGCTTCGACAATCTTGTACGTTATATCTTTTACAACATTAATCTCGTCTATGCCATTTTATACTATTTTCATAAAAAAGCACTTATCAATATATAAAATATAAAAGACCTCTTACAAATTTCATAAACAAAAACACGATACAATCCCCAAAATTGGGTATCGCATCGTGTTTCTATAAAATAATATTCTATGAAAATGACAATTTTACTGTACTTCCCGCTCCTCTGCCAGTGCAAGATATTTCTCATATTCACTGGCATCTAGTGGGAGTGAAATCTTCATTCCTTTCCAAGCAGACAAATATGCTGCATTCGTTAATGCAATCTGATTGACTGCTTCCTCACCGGATGATGTTTCTACTTGTGTCTTGCCTTCTATTACTGCCTGTGCATATTCTGAGAGCATTTCCTGATAAGGTTCGGGCTTCTTTTCAAAGACAACTTGTTCGGATTCAAACTTTAAATTCTCTCTGGAATTCGTCTGCTGCGTCTGAATATATGCATCAATATCCTGCTGTAATGTCCAAACGGTCAGTGTATCGTCTTCTAATAACAATTTTCCTTTACTGCCAATGACCTCTAATCGTTCCTCATGCAATGCTTCTCCTGTGCTTAATATAAAGGTTCCTGTGCATCCATTTGCATAATGCATCACTATCGTAGCTTCATCATCTACTGCAAAGTCATTGTACTTGCCAAATGGAATATCTGCATACAAGCTATCCGGCATGCCAAATAACCACTGCCACATATCCAAAATATGTGCGCCCTGATTGATGAGTGCGCCACCACCTTCCCCCTTCCAACTGCTTCTCCAGCTTCCTGAAGTATGATAATATTTCGTTCTTAAATATCTCGAATTGACAAGCAAAATTCGTTTTATTTCTCCAATACTGCCGCTTGTAATCAATTCTTTCATCTTCTGATACTTTTCATATTTGTGCTGATGAAACATCACGCCATACAGAATTTGTTCCTGCTGTGCGGCATCTGCCATATCTTGTGCTTCCTGCACACTGATTCCTGCCGGCTTATCACACAATACATGCTTATGCAGGGCTGCTGCCTGTAACATCAATTCTTTGTGTGTCTTATGTGGCGTTGCAATGATAACACAATCATAACCATCTGCATGTGCATACAACTCCTGCGCATCCTTATATACTGCAACCTGCCCACCTGCATTTGCAATCCATTCTCTTGCTTCTGGCTTTCTTGCTACCACTGCAGTCAATTCCATATTAGAAACTTCTCCATCAATCAGTATTTTCGCATATTTCTTTCCCATCGCCCCAAGTCCAATCAGTGCTGCCCGAACCTTTTTCTCCATAATAACCTCCATACTTGCAAACGCTATTCTTTGTAAAATGACACCGTATTATCCTCATTGATACAAAACGTACTGTACACGCCTTTGCTTACTGCCATATCTGTGGCTGACTGCTCACGCACGTTCCCGTACTTACTGCCTCTTGCATTAAGATTGCCATATAACTGTCCTGCAATGCATTTTTTAATAAATCTTCCAAATCTACTTCATCTCTATTATACTGTGCCGCAAGCTGCATCAAATGCTCTATCGCAATCTCATCCTGTGACAATCCATACTGCTCTAATTCTGACTGTGCAGCCAATTCTTCTTCGCATGCTTCATTGTGTTCATCCAAATAATACAACCGGTTTCCCACAATTTCTCCACGCACGCCTTGAATTTTCAACAAATTCTTACGAATCGGAGAGCGATACTGCTCTGAATCAAAATCGTACCAGCACACTTTTCCATTTGCAAAGGTAAATGTTGCGACGGTTCGTTTTTTATCAGCGACACGACCATCTGTAAATTTTTCATATCTTGTATAGGTCTCTGTCGTTGGAAATGTGTATGTCTTTCCCGATACTGTAAATGGCGTTGCAACCGACTCCTGCAAAAATGCCCGCATCAGGCTCGCACCATGATATTCATGTGCAACAGATAAATTCACACAATGAATCGATCCACACACATTTCTGTCTAAAGCCTCTATAACTGCTGCATACTGTGGATAATATACATATTGTTCTGCAACCACCAACTTTTCACCTGCCTTGTGTGCCTTCCAAAGCTGCTCCAACATCGAATATTCCAGTGATGCAGGTGTCTCACACAACACTGTACAACCTCTATCCATCCACTCCATACTCACACGTGCAATATCAGTCTTCGTTACCGCTGCGACTACAAAATCCGGCTGCATTTGAATACATTCTTCGATGGAGGTTGTCGTGTAGATTTCACACTCCTTTGCCATTTTTTCTGCTTTTTCCACACTGCGGCACAACATTGCTGCCACTTCATATCGTTCCGGTAATGCTTTCGCAATACGCACATAAAATTTAGACCGCCATCCAGAACCCACAATGATGAATCGAATCTTTCCCATGATTACCCATCCTTTCTAAAGGAACATCTTCATATATATTATTGCAATACTTTGTTGTTTTGTTAAATACATCAATCTGCTTTATGTATCATTCTTATCACTGCTATTTTCTTTGTATTATGATTCAGGTGTCAAAAGATGCTTCAAAACGTACATTGATGACACATTGCGTAAATTGAACAAACAAACTCATTTTGCAGCAGTTTACGATATTCAAATCATTTATGCTTTCATTTTCATTATACAAAAAACTCCGCACAAAATCTGCTGATTGTGTGCGAAGTTCTAATAAAATTACAGTTTTTATACATTCTCTACAATATAATCTTCATACGCCCTGTCTGCTTCCTCTTTGCTCAATTCATATCTTTCGCATTCCTACACCGAAAATCCTGCATTAGCCATCCGATAGAATAGACCATTCCACGCTATCAGATGACTTTTTCGACGATATTGAAACTTATATTATATCCCTGCCGCCTTCATAAAAATACAGACTGCAAAAAGCAATAAAATTCCTGCAAAGATGCGATTCAGACGATGAATCTGTTCCAGCTTTGCCTTTTTTGTCAACATATTTGTAATAAATGTGAGTGTTATCCACCACAAAAACGTTCCAACAAATACACCCGCTACCAATGCTGCTGCACCAATTCCTGTATGAATATCGGCAATTCCAAAATAAGTAAATGCAAACAGAAATGTTAGAATTGCTGTCGGGTTGGTAATTCCAATCACAAATGAAGCTGCAAATAACTTCAGATTTCCTCTCTGCTGCTTCCGTTTTACCACGCTGTCTGACAGATTCCATGCTCGATATGCCATATAACATATGAAACCGCCGCCAAGCAGCAGAATGACTTTCTGATAATCAAGCAGCCAATCTGATATTACGGTAAAACCAAAGGCTCCAATTACCGCATACACACAATCCGCCACAGACGAGCCAAGACCGGTCAGCAAGCCTGCAGACATGCCTGCATTGACAGTATTTTGCACTGTCATCGTTCCAACTGCACCTATCGGAATTCCAAACAGCAAACCAATGGCAATTCCCCGAAGCAGGTATCCTAACACATCCATCATCACGCTTCTATCTTGACCTCATTTTTCTCTAATTTATATAAGAAATAATCCAAGCAATCAATTTTTTCCTGTTCTGCATGAATATTTGCAAGCAGTTCTGCACGATATTCCCGCAGCCTTTTTACACCGATGCGCTGATTCCCATTACAGAATTCATGAATGAAACAAGTAATATCCTCTTCATCACAACCGGCATCTCTTAAGTTTTCAATAATATCCTCTTTCTTATTATACTGCATATATTTCTCCCTTAATCTGTTTATTTCTGCTTTGCAGTGATATGAATTAACTTATTGCCCCAACCTGCAACCACCGGGTTGTTTTCAATCGCCTGAACCATTTCTTCTGTAATATCAAAATATCCAACCGGGGTATAGTCTGCTGCAACTTCTCCATCTCCAAAATACAGAATCATTCTGTTTGGCTCTGAATAATAGACCGTTCCTGCTGCCTCCTTTGTAATTTTCTCTGGATTTGACGGAATCTTATATCTGCTTGGAATATCGTAATACTGCATAATTTCCCAGTTTTCATAATCATTATAATGATAAATTGGAAGCTGCCAGTCCTGTGTTCCCACATAATTTGCAATCGCCTGTGCAGTCGGATTATCATTTAAATGCATCGTAAAATATGCACTGTCTCCAAAATTCACATAAAGCTGTGAAACTTTTTCACCTTTTTGTATGGCAATTGCCGTATTTGGCTGCGTATTCGTCGCACTGTTATTTGTAACTGCCGTATCTGCCTTCTCTGCTCCACAGCCTGCAAGCATTGAAACAGCGACTGCAAGAATGGTTATGATACCAAATCCTTTTTTCATTTCATCTTGTTATAATCCACGCATCTTCCTATAAATGCATAAATTATGCTCCTTTCTTCATATTTTCTTTTTTATACCTTTGGAGGCTTTTTATAAAATTGTATCCACCAATGTTCTTTCTTCTTCATTGTATGGTGTCTGACTGAAAATCACAAATACTTATATCAGATAGTCACCTATGCTTATTTTCTATATTATTTCATAAGCCTTGCATATCTTTGTACTACTCTGAAATCAAGACATTGCTGCCAACACTGCGAATCTTGTGTCCTGCCGCATAAGCACATACGAAAAATAACAGTGTTACAAAACATCCCGGAAGCAAGGATTCCAACAACGTCGGATGTGCAGCAAAGTTACTGATTCCTTCTATTTTCATTATCATAGAAATCAACAAATCTGCGCATCCTGCCGATACCACCGTTCCTAAGATACTTCCAACGGCTGCCATCATTGTGAAACGTAACGCAAAGGTTATACGCAGCTGACCACTGCTCATTCCAAGTGCCTTATAGATTCCGATGTCCTTCTGTTCGTCTTTTAACAGTCTGCTTCCTGTTAAAATAGTAACAATCAAAACAAATGCCGTGATTGCAATATACATCACCACAAACAGCAGCTTCATTGCTGCAATAATGCCGAACAGTCCCGGCCATGTATTTTCATGCACATGAACATCTCCGCCAAATGTCTGCTCTAAGGCATTGGTAATCTCATATTTTAACGATGCATCTTCCAGAAAATAATGGTGACACCACAGCCTTGCATCATCTTTGCCTATGCGAAGATACCCTGCCTTCGACATTCCCAGATTCGCTCCCATATCATTTGCACAGGAATAGATTCCTGAAATCCTATATGCCGCACTTCCCAAATCTCCTGTAACCGTCAGTGTATCTCCAATTCCAACGCCATAATCTGCAGCAATAAATTCCGTAATGACAATCTCGTCATCGTTCTTACTTGTCTGTCCTTCCAATATATGAAAACGCTGTGGCTCTGTGATGACATTTGCCGTATAACCTGTTCCTGCAATTGTTACATCTGGCATTGCAAGTTCATACTGCTCCGTAATCCCCGTAAATGTCCGAATAATCTGTGCAGCATCTTCATCCGTATTTACACCAAACATCTGAACGCCAATATCATGATCTGCCGGATTAAATGCATCCATCATTCCTTTCCCATCACTGCCAAGCCAGCTGCTCATCCTTCCAACTGCCTGTGCAAAACACACCAACAGCATTGCGATAACCGTAATCCCGATGTATTTCGATACATGAGATGCAACCTGACGTACTGCAATGGATAACAATAGCTGTCTGCCGGATATAGGTCCTTTCATTTTACTTCCTGTATCTGTGCCAACTTCCCTTCGAATTGCCTGCATTGGTGTAACCATTAAAATGGTACGTGTCTGCACCCATATAAAACCAATCAGAATGACACCTATGATACATACCGCCGGAAGTACCTGATTCCATGCCACCTGTGCTGGAATTCGCAGTCCCGTAGATGTTATCGTCATTTGCAGAAATATCTTTGCAACCATTGCTGTCAACAACACGCCAAGAAACATTCCACAACCTGCGCCAGTCATATACTGCATGAGTTGAATCTGTCGCAGTTGGCTGCTTTTCATCCCCATTGTCTTTAGAATTCCAATCTGTTCATAATCTGCCACGATTCCAGAATGAATCGTATGCCCCAACACAATCATAACCACAACAAATAAAATTGCGACAAATGCAAATAATATGCCACGAAATACATTCTGCAAAACCATCATAAACCCTATAATAACTTCTCTGCTGTAACTAAATTTCAAATAATTTGAAATAGACGTATTCTGTTCTAATGTATGCAATAATTCTGCCGAATTTGCGATTTCTTCCTTTCCTGTAATATGAATCATCGCTCCTGTTTCTGCCAGTGCATCTATGCCGGTACGCAAAATTACTTGCCGGATTGCCTCGTAATCCGATGAACCAATCAGAATTCCTTTCATCCCAATCATAGAGCTTCCCATCATTGGGTCTTCGTAAAATCCACGAATGGTTAATGGATACTCATTTCCATTTCTTGCTACCCGACAAATCAGTTCATCTCCCACCTGTGCACCATACATGGACACAAAAGATGCCGGTACATATGCATCTCCTTCCGCAATCCCACCAACTTGCCGGTATCCTTTCAAATCATCGGTAAACACACGGTATTGCTGCCGTTTATCATAAACAATCAACTGTCCTTGACTATCTGACTCATTCCCGTTCACTTCATAATCGGTAAAGATAAGGGAATCTGTTGTTATATCTTTCACAATTCCTGTATCTGTAATTTCATCCGATATATTCACAGAATCCGGCACGTTATGTACCCAAAGCGTCATATCGCCATATCCCAAACGCTCTAGCTCTGCACGAATATAAGAATTAGAATTGTTCCATACCGTAAGCAATACACCGAGTGACAATACCACCATAAAATTTAATAAAAAGATACCTGTAAGGATTCCTTTATGCTGTTTGACTCCTGCACGAAATAATACCTTCTTCGTCATCCTGTTTCCCTTCCGTCCTTTTTCAACAACCTGTATAAGTTCCTTCATTTTATCCTACCAGTGCAATTGCAGCAGCCACGCATTTAACGCATCTTCTCTTGCTCTGCCTTCTTTCGGACTGTACGGATTAAATGTATATTCCCCAACAAGCCTGCCATCGTCCAAATATAGAATTCGATTCGCACGGATGGCTGCGTGAACATCATGCGTTACCATCACAATACTCTGCCCTGCCTGATGAAGCTCTGTAAAAATATCCAACACATTCTCACTCCCGGCACGATTCAACGCTCCGGTCGGTTCATCCGCAAATAAAATATCCGGTTCTGCAATGATTGCCCTTGCAATTGCTGCCCGTTGTGCCTCTCCACCGGACACCTGACTAACTGCGTGATCTGCCACATGTGCGATTTTCATTCGTTCTAATAAGGCCTCTGCCCGTTCATCAATTTCTTTGGGTGAATGTTTGCCTGCAATATATCCGGATACAGCAATATTTTCCCGCAAAGACAGATTTCCTACCAAATGTGTCTGCTGAAATACAAAGCCATACGCACGTGCACGTAACTCTGCCTGTTCCTTTTCCCTTAAATTGCTGACATCTTTTCCTCGATATTGAATCTGTCCGCTGCTGCATACATCCATTCCACTTAATGTATACAATAATGTGGACTTGCCGGCACCGGAAGAACCCATAATTACTGTGAAATCTTTGTCAAAGATTTGAATATCTACCTGCTTTAACACTTCTGTTGTCTGGTGATTCCGTGTAAATGTTTTTCCTACCTGTTTTCCTTCTAAAATAACTTGACTCATATCCAACTCCCATATCCATTTATCTGTCTGCGCCGTACCAGTTCCAATGCAACGTATAACGATTGTATGTAATTCCGGCTGATTATTCTATGTTACAATAAGCTGCTTCTTTCCTGTCTTCGGATTCGGCAATATCGAATCTACAAAGCGAATTCGAAAATCCACATAATCCAACCCGTTTTCTTGTAAAATTTTGTTCATAAACGCTTCAATCTGTTCCTGTAATTCCTGCGTCTTCGTCCTACTTGTCTGCGCATACATCTCAAAGGCGGCACTGCCCGTCTGACGAAACTGATAATCCGTCAGGCTTTCCATACAAATGCCTTCGATTGCCAACGGATGCAGAAATTCTTTTCTGCCGGCTGCATCTGTAAACCATAATACATCTTCATCTCTACCCAACAAGCCAACAATCCTTGAAAATGGATATGCATCTTGTTTTCCTGCTTCTTCAAGCGTAATGCTGTCTGTAATCTCATAACGAATTAACGGCTGTGCCTTATTATAAAGACATGTCAGATACATTTTGCCATCAATGGACTCAATGATATTTAAGTCATCAAACAAAATCATCCCATCTTCGGGATGTTCCTCTACGCCAATTGCTAAGGACTCACTTGCACCATAGAAATTGATAACCGGAACCAAAAATGTATCTTCTATAAACGCTCTTAATCCAACGTCAAGTGGCTCTCCGCAGGTAATAATACGCATCGGCTTAACTTGAATACTTCCTGCACGAACAAGTTCTGCAAGTATTTTTACTGCTGATGGATAGCCTATAACCATATTGGGTTGAAATGTTTGAATCTGTGTAATCCACTCTCTCATAGGCATATTAATATCCAATTTCAATTCCTTTGCATGTACCCCTGCGATTCCATCTCCAACTGCCATGACTCCGCCATAACTTCCATCAGTTGCCGCCAAATATGCAATTTTTGCACCGGAAATCAATAACGCTGCAATCTCTTTCCAACACATTCCCCAGAAAGCTCCACGAATGATTCCCGACAACATTGTATTCCAAGCAGAGTCATCATATAAAAAATATCCCGGAACACCTGTACTTCCTGATGAATGTACATAATGACATCCTTTCGGCAATCCCGTTCGCATTTCATCCCTTTCATCACATTTACGCAATTGTTCCTGTGTAACGCCTGGAATTGTTACGATTTTATCAAACTGTTTTAATAATGTTTCCTTATCAATCGTTGGATATTCGTTCAACGGAATCTCATCAATATTCAGTGCTGTAATTCCAGCCCGTTCAAATTGCTCATGATAATATTCAGAATGTGCATAGGCATAATGAAGTAATTCTGATAATTTATCTGTCTGTATTTGCTTTATTTTTTCTTTCGTACGAAACTGATTTTTTCTTAACCGATAGAAATCTGCCAATACCTTTAACATATTTCATTCCTTCCCGTCACATGAATCACTGACATTTCACATTTTATGTAAATAACCTGCTCTATTCTCTAAAATTTCTATATCGTCTCATGGCATTTAACTTATCTCAAAGAAAATGTATAACCATGGTTGTAATCTTCTCTGTGATAATAATCCGTAATTCCCTCATTTAGATGAAATACAGCACTCCATTCTGTCGATTCGTATTCTGTATAATTATCTTTACTGACACTGTCTAGCGCATCTTTTACACCTGCTGCATCTAATGTCGGCTTCTGTCCTAATAAAGTCTGTAACCGTTCAAAACGCTGGTGCGACTGTGCCGTTCCGATGCCATATTTCTCTCCTTCTGCCAAATAGAAATTCGTTGCAATTGGAGATTCTATTACCTGCATCTGCTGATTCACATACTCCACAACCACGCTCTTTCCAGTCACATCTGTCATATGCAAATGAATCATCATTCCCATAGAGCCGTGAACATCATACTGCCGTAATAAAGCTACTGCCTCATCAACCGTTGCTGCCTGATTTAATAACAAACGAATCGCCGTGGTCGTTGTAAGATCCGGCTTGTCTGTATTCTGTTCAATTCTTGCAGAATCCGAAATCATATTGACAGACACGGCAAACCCTTTCTCATTCATCCCGTCAAGCGGTGCATACAGTGCTACTCTTGTCAGCAATTCATCATTTTTTAACGCAAGGTTCGTCATCACTCCTGCACTGGCACTGATAAAATTGGTGTTGACTGTGGAAATAGACGCATATCCTTTGACAGGCTTTGCTACTACCACAAGTGCGTCACAAGATGCATCCCAGTCAAAGTTTCGCCCAAACAGATGATTTCCATTGTTGTCAGAAACTGCCAGCGTACTGCATCCAAAAACTTGCGTGGTATCCAAGGTTACATTTGCCGAAAGCATCTGTGTCAGATATGCAATCACTTCGCTGTCTGATTTTGCACCACCTCCATTTAAAAAACCTTCCAAACCGTCATCCCCGGTAAATTCGACTGCCGAGAAACCTTTCTCTAATTCTGTAATCTTTGATGTTACTTGTATCTGCTGCGTTCCTTCTGTCTTATTTTCCTGTACTGCGTCTTTTTGAACTGCTGCCTGTCCACAACCGCCAAACAATACGCTCACGGATAATATTCCTGCTATATAGGCACTTTTGAATCGTTTCATTTCCTCTGTTCCTTTCCATATTTTTTAATTTCTCTCTGCATTCTATTCTTACAAGCCATTTGTCACTATCCGACAGCTGTGTCATCTTCTCAGAATGTGGCTTTATTTTCTAAATTGCATTTCTCCTGATAGTACTAGTGTAAATGGATTTGCTTCCAATAACAAATACTTAGAATAGATAGTTATTTATGCTTTACGAGCATAGATTATTTTGGTATATTTAAGATATGGGTTAATTGCGGAGGTAAATGCAACTAGACAAATTCTAAATGCAACTTTTTAGATTTTCCAAGTTCTAAATGCAACCACCAAGGAGTAAATGCAACAAAAATGACAGAATTTTAGATATTTTGATTGCGATTTTGACCAGATTCCACTACTATTTACTTAAAGATAGGCATGACAAAGGACGGACTGCATTTTTTGCTTTTGCGACAAGTTCTAAATGCACCCCGTTGTTCGAGGTATATATCTTCTTCTGTCCTGCTTATCTAAAAAGTATTTCCAGCTATTTTAATAATGCTGGTGTTAGGTTGATGGAATCGGGTGGAATCCTTTCGAGGCCAAGTAGATTAGCTACTTCTTGGCCATATATCTGTATGAACAGATCGATTGGAGACTGCCCGTTCCATTTTTTCCTTGGATAAGAATTGATGTGATTCATCATAGTTCGGATTTCTTCCTCTGTGTAAGCATCTTTCCCTTTGTTCTTTGGAATGATGTACCGTATGAACTCATGATTGCGTTCACATCCACTTTTCTGGTTACTGTTTTGTGGATCACAATAAAATACTTTACACTGAATTTCACCAGTTTCCGTATCTGCTTCTATCTTCAAGGGATCGGTAAATTCACTGCCTCTGTCAGTTAAAATAACCTGGAAGATTTGCTTGAATTTTTCATCACCAAGCATAATTCTAAGGTTCGCATAAACTTCGCTGACTGATGCTGCTGTATTACGATCTCGTAGATACATAAGCTGTAAATCACAGTTGGTAAAGAAAATCGTAAGAATACACTGACCACCTTTATGGATGATAACAGAATCCATCTGTGATACTGTCTGATCCGGATTTTCATCCATATATGCCTCGTAATCCTTGTAGGTACGGTTGATATGGTATTTACGATCCACATGAAGCACAGGCCCGGTCTTCTCCCTTTTGGGACGGCTTACTTTGCGTCGTAGATCCATGTTTTTTGCTTCCAGCAAGCCAGATTCAATGTAGGAATACAGTGTGGTATCTGACAGATGAATTTCATCTCGAAAGGTCTCACAAATCATAGGGATTGACAGTCCTGCCTTGATTTTAGGACTCACAAAGTCATTCAAGTGAATCAGTTCTTCTTCCGTTAGTGAGATACCTTTACGAGATTCAGAAAGCTTTGTTTCATAGTCTTCCTGAGCTGTTTTTGCATCATAGAGCATTCTTCTAAGTCTGCATTTTTGACGCTTGTCACAGCCATTACAAACATAAGGTGGACGTTCATAGTCACCACAGAACTCCTCCTGATATTCCTTGCAGGATTCATTACAGCCGCCACAACTACTTTGACAGTTATGCTTTCCTCTGTAACACTTGACTCTGCAATCCGGAACCTTTTTGCAATCGCTCCTGTGAACACAGTTATTTCCACCAGAGGTCTTAACAAGTCGCCTATGAGCTTTTACCTCACGGCTAATCGTTGACCGGGATACATCAATTTTCTTTGCAATCTCAGCAAGAGATTCCCTCTGCTGCAGACCGCTTTGGATAATGATTCTGTCACTTAATGTTAAATGTTTTTTACTCATGTCTGCCTCCTGACTAATGCAGGACAGACTATTATTGTAACTATAAATCAAACAAAAATAAAACCATGAAGATGTAAATGCACCTCCATGGTCTTAACTACAACCAAGATGTAAATGCAACATCCGTTGTTGCATTTAGTTTTTTAATTAACCTATTTAAGATATGAGATTGTATTTCGGATATCTGTGAACTATTTGTTATTTTATAAATTGCTTTCATGAACAATATTCAACGGAATGATTCATTGTTACATTGGAACATTTCACTGAACATCTCAAGATTTTCATAATAAATTTTATAAGGACACGCAAAACTTCGAATTCTATTTAAATTTTCAATCGGGAGGACATCATATGGAACTTCGTGTATTACAATATTTTTTAGCAGTAACAAGAGAACAGAGTATTCTAGGTGCGGCAGAGTCACTGCATCTGTCACAGCCTACGCTTTCCAGACAATTAAAAGATTTGGAAGATGAATTTGGAAAACAGTTATTTATTCGGAGCAATAGAGGAATCTCTCTGACGGAAGAAGGCATGATTCTGAAAAAACGTGCAGAAGAAATTCTAAGCCTTGTTCAAAAGACTGAGAATGAAATCACAGCTTCCAATGATGTGATTTCCGGAGATGTGTTTATCGGTGGCGGTGAATCGGATGGGATTCGTTATCTCATTCAAAAGGCAAAAAGACTGCGGGATGAATATCCACTGATTCGCTTTCATATTGTCAGTGGCGACAGCAATACCGTTTTAGAGGACTTAGACCGCGGCTTAATCGACTTTGGTGTAATTTTTGGCTCTATTGATACTTCTAAATATGAGACACTCCCGATTGATTACAGTGACCATTTCGGCGTTCTGATGCGCAAAGATGATCCGCTTGCCACAAAAGAGATTATCAATTGCAGTGACTTAATTCAGAAACCTCTCATTGTATCAAGGCAGCTTGATTTAAATGAAAATATAACCAAACGACTTGGCTTAAAAGAATCTGATGTGAATATTGTCGCTACTTATAACTTATTATTTAACGGTTCTTTAATGGTCGAAGAAGGCTTAGGATATGCAATTTGTTTTGATAAGATTATCAATACTTCCGGAAATAGTCCGCTTGTATTTAAACCGCTTGCAATCGATTATGAGAATCGTCCAACGATTGTCTGGAAGAAATATCAGGTCTTTGCAAAGGCTTCGCAGGCATTTTTAGATATTTTGCAGGAAGAATAATGTGCATTTCCTACAAGTGATTCCTTTGCAATAATTTCTCTTCGTTCTAAAGTATATTGTGACTTAGACATAAAAATCCCCCTTAAGTAGATTTTAGTTATCTACCTAAGGGGATTCCTATCACTTTCGCTGTGCCACATAATTTCTATGAACATAGCAATTTCTATTTGATATTGAAATTTAAGTGTCAAAAGTGACATTTTATATCTGTATTCTATACATGCAAGCCCATTTCATATGCCTGCTGCATCGCCGGGTGCTGTTCCATTTCATTCACACCCGTAACCCCGCCTGCAAATACACTGCCTGCCAACCGTGCGTGTTCAAAACATTCAATCCAGCCTTCTAAGCCACTTTGCGCACGTTTGCTTACATGTTCCTCGTCTTCTGCTGCAGATGAGAGCAGATAAACATCACGGAACGCATACTCTGTTGTATACAAAGGATTCCCTCGGTCTAACATGGTCTTCATCTGACCGCTCATCTCATAATAATAAATTGGCGTTGCAAATACCAGTACATCTGCGTGTTCCATTTTCTGTTCAATCAGGTCTGCATCATCACGAATCACACAGCGTTTCGTTGTCTGACATGCAAAACAACCGCGACAGAATTCAATCTGCTTTCCTGCCAGATTAACCTTCTCCACTTCATTTCCTGCTTCTTTTGCACCCTTTGCAAAGCTGTCTGCAAGTGCGTCCGAATTACTGCCTTTTCTTGGACTTGTTGAAATAATCAATACTTTTTTACTCATAATGTTCTCCTATCTGACACATTTATAATATTTCATGTATACACGATGTACATGAAATTTTTATCGATACATTTTATCTTCTAGATACAACATTATTGTAAATGATTGATTCTATATTTACAAATACCTATCATTGATATGTTATTATACGTTTTAAGTATATCTATTTTCATATATAAGCGGCACTATATTCAGGATTTTAACAATACAAATATCATTTATCCCTCTCTGACTGTGTCTGTCGATTTACGACATAGATTCCAACGCAGACAAGTACCAAAGATACGACTGCTTCCAATCCAAATGCA
Organism: Lachnospira sp. UBA4346; assembly: GCA_002394205.1. GTDB lineage: Bacteria > Bacillota > Clostridia > Lachnospirales > Lachnospiraceae > Lachnospira. Next base: position 91,630 of record DGTC01000052.1, read on the forward strand.
TTATGTTCCTGCAATAATATTGCTGATAACAGCACTCCAAAAACCGGATTCATGAATCCATACACTGCAACCTTTGATACCGGATATGCTTTTAATAATAATCCCCAGACAGAGTATGCGACTGCTGACACACCTGCCAGATATAGCAGCATTAGAATTCCATTTCTTCCTTGTGCAGTGGCTAACACACCGGACTGCATAAATGCGCCCACCTGTCCTCTGCCAAATATGCATCCGCACAGAATCATAACCAGACCACCCAGACAGAACTGATAGCCACTGAGCATCACCGGATTCTCTGTTGCTGAGAATTTCTTTAAATAGACCGATGAAAATGCATATGAAATGGTCGATAACAAAATCGCACCTTCTCCTGCAAGCGAAAATCCTGCACCAACTTTACCATCGGATACATTTACCAATACAACTCCTGCAAATCCAATGAATGAGCCAATCATTTTTCTTGGTGTAATTTTCTCCTGATGAAATAGAATTGCTGCAACGAAAATCGCCACAAATACATTCACTGCTTCAATAATGGATGCTTTCACGCCACTTGTATGCGCAAGTCCAATATAAAAGAACAGATACTGCAAAACAGTCTGCAGCAACGATAACCAAACAATTTTTAACAATGACTGTCTGCGTGGCAATAGTGGTTTTCGCTGAATCAGACTTCCTAATATGATTGTTAAAATTCCGGCAAGCAAAAATCGCACGCCTGCATATGTTATCTGCAAGCTCGTCTGTTCTGCAGGAATCTGTAACCATGCATATCCTAATTTAATGCATGGAAATGCACTTCCCCAAAGTAAACAGCATAATAATGCACCGAGTGGTAATGCAAGTCTGTTTGTGTGGGACTGTTGTTTCTGTGATTTTGTTGATTGGTTCATGTTCGTTCTCTTTTCTATGATTTTCTATCATTGTATAATTTTTATATCCAGTTCATTAACATGCCGAGCGACTGTTCTCATAATCATAATATATGACAATACCGTAAATCCCTGATATTTATGATTTCTTCATACTTTCATTAATTTTGTCAATGCTATCTTTGCGAATCTCTTCTCTAAGGTTCTGAAAATACGCTGAAAATGTAACCCTGTCATTGGCATAAACCATCTGCAGCTCATATTCATTCGGTGTCCAGGTAGCAATATCGGATAAATTGTGCTGAATCAAGGCTTCTAAACTATCAATTGCTTTATAAACTTTTGCTTCTGGTGTCTGCCTTGCTTCCATCTCGTCATACAATGCCCTCATTTCTTTGGCTGTTGTCTGTGGAAGGGAATTCACCCAATCATGGAGCAGCTTCTTTTCCATATCTTCATCTTTTTCTGTCTTCTCAAACACGGGAATATCACCTGTAAAACACTCTCCCAAATCATGAATAATGCACATCTGTATGACTTTGTCTATATCAATATCCGGTAATTCGTCCTTCATAAAAAATGCCATCAACGTCATCATCCAGCTATGTTCCGCCACACTCTCACGCCTTCCTTGTGACGTATAACAATGTCTGGTAGTATCTTTTAAACGTTCTGCTATGGATATTGCTTGTAATAAATCTCTTGCGTTCATATAAATTCTCCTTAAAATTTCGGTTTGTGGATGTACTCTGCCTGATAGATGGACGGAGAAATTTGACGTACTGACGCATATCGAAAAAGATAAATTTATTTTGAAAACGCAAACTCGCCTACGGCTCAAACAGTGCGCTTTTCAAAATAAATTATTTTTCCGATATGCTG
>DGTC01000051.1 GCA_002394205.1 Lachnospira sp. UBA4346
AGTACTGGTAGAAATCGTATGGTGAAGTCTTCTTTGGATCAAGCCATACAGCACCTGACTGTGTCTTACCCATCTTCTTGCCTTCTGAGTTCAATAACAGTGTAATTGTCATCGCACTTGCATCTTTACCGAGTTTACGACGAATCAGTTCCGTACCACCAAGCATGTTGCTCCACTGGTCATCTCCACCGAACTCTAAGTTACATCCGTATTTCTGGTATAACATGTAGAAATCGTATGACTGCATAATCATGTAGTTAAATTCTAAGAATGTAAGACCTTTCTCCATTCTCTGCTTGTAACATTCTGCACGAAGCATATTGTTCACTGAGAAGCATGGACCGACTTCTCTTAATAACTCAACATAATTTAAATTCAATAACCATTCTGCATTATCAACAAGTAATGCCTTACCATCTGAGAAATCGATGAATCTGCTCATCTGTTCCTTAAAACATGCTACATTGTGTTCAATCTGCTCTTTTGTAAGCATACCACGCATATCATTTCTACCAGATGGATCACCAATCATACCTGTACCACCACCAACTAAAGCGATAGGCTTATTTCCTGCCATCTGAAGACGCTTCATTAATAATAATGCCATAAAATGTCCTACGTGAAGACTATCTGCTGTCGGATCAAATCCGATGTAGAATGTAGCCTTTCCATTGTTAATTAAATCACGAATAACTTCTTCGTCTGTTACCTGTGCAATCAGACCTCTTGCCTGTAATTCTTCATATAACTGCATCTGTTCTACCTCTTTCTTTTATTTTTTAATAAGAATGAATGTGCCTTGGCATATTCTTGCGCTAAACGCGGTCGCAGAATGTGACATTTTCTATTTGCACGAGTACACATCCTGCGAAGTATTTTTAATTTATAGAAACAAGATTCCCTATAAATCAAAAAATGAGAGCCTCCATCCAAAAGGACGAAAGCTCTCACTTCGTGTTACCACCTTTATTTATAAACAGCTCACACTGTCTACCTCACTAAGTACAATATAATACTTCTGCACGATAACGTGTGCAACTCCGTCACAATCTACTAGATAAGGAACTGTCTTATCATTCAATGTGCTGCTCCAGAATGTATTCATTCATAAACCAAACCTACGCCTCTCACCAACCGGCAATTCTCTGTTGTTCGTGAACTTACAAACTACTTGTTTCCTTCAACGCTTTGTATATTCTTTTCTTGAATGTCCTAAGGATAACACACTTCAAAAAAGATTGCAACTCTTATTTTCAAGATTATCCTATCTGTTTCTCTGTTTACACTATAAATTTTTAACAAATAATGTCCGAATTGCATTCAATACTGCAAGAATCATAACGCCAACATCCGCAAATACAGCAAGCCACATACCTGCAAGTCCCACCGCTACAAGAAGTAAGCATCCCACTTTAATGCCAATGGCAAAGAAAATATTCTGATATACGATACGAAGACATTTTCTCGAAATCTTAATTGCCTTCGCAATCTTCTTCGGATCATCATCCATCAACACAATGTCTGCCGCTTCAATGGCAGCATCGGAGCCCATTGCTCCCATTGCAATTCCAATGTCTGCTCTGCGAAGTACCGGTGCATCATTGATTCCATCACCCACAAATGCAACCTTCTGCTTCTCTGATGCATTCGCAAGGAGTTCTTCAACCTTTTCCACCTTATCCGACGGGAGCAGTTCTGAATACACTTTAGAAATACCGAGTTCCTTTGCAACCTGATTAGCAACTTTTGTCGCATCTCCTGTGAGCATCACTGTGTCTTTTATGCCAATCTTTCGTAATCGTTCAATTGCTTCTTTAGAACTTGCTTTAATTACATCGGAAATGAGAATATGACCGACATATACATTATCTATTGCAATATGAATAATCGTACCGATTTCTTCCGAATCCTTATAAGATACGCCTTCACTCTTCATCAACTTATCATTACCAACTGCAATATGTTTTCCATCTACTGTAGCAACAACTCCATTTCCACCGATTTCCTGAATGTCTGTCACACGACTTCTGTCAATCTGCTTGCCATAAGCACGTTGAATACTCTTGCTGATTGGATGTGAGCTTGCAGATTCTGCAAGTGCTGCATATTCAATCAATTCAGCCTCCGGCAATGTATTATGGTAGACACCCTGAACTTCAAAAACCCCCTGTGTTAATGTTCCGGTCTTGTCAAATACAATCGTCTTTGTTTGCGAAAGTGCCTCCAAATAATTCGAACCCTTAACAAGAACACCTTCCTTGCTTGCACCACCGATACCGGCAAAAAAGCTCAACGGAATACTAATAACAAGTGCACACGGACAACTTGCTACGAGGAATGTCAACGCTCTATACACCCACATTCCCCATGCAGGTGCCATTCCAAGTACAAGTCTGCATAATGGTGGTAAAACAGCCAATGCAATCGCAGCATATACAACTGCAGGCGTGTATACACGGGCAAATTTCGTAATAAAATCTTCTGATTTAGACTTTCTTGAGCTTGCATTTTCAACCAAATCGAGAATCTTAGAAACGGTTGAATCCCAGAATTCCTTCGTCGTCTGAATCTTTAGAACCCCCGTTTCATTGATACATCCACTGATAATCTCATCACCTGTATGTACCGTTCTTGGAACGCTCTCTCCAGTCAGTGCTGCAGTATTCAGTGTCGAGCTTCCTTCCACAACGACACCATCTAATGGAACTTTTTCCCCCGGCTGTACAACGATAATACTGCCAATTTCAACCTCATCCGGATCAACCTTTTCTATATTACCGTCTCGTTCAATGTTTGCATAATCCGGTCTAATATCCATCAGCTCACTAATATTCTTACGGCTCTTGCCAACTGCATAACTCTGAAACCATTCGCCCACCTGATAGAATAACATAACTGCAATCGCTTCGACATAATCTCCACTGCCGGAATACAATGCCAGTGCAATTGCTCCAACGGTAGCAACTGCCATAAGAAAACATTCATCAAACATCTGATGATTTTTAATGCGTTTAAACGCCTTCATTAATACATCATATCCGATGATTGCATATGGTATACAATACAACACAAAACGTACAATTCCATTCTGTGGAAGAATCTCCATTTTCCCAAGAATCGTAAGTATTCCCAATAATGCAGCAGATACCAGAATTCGTATGAGCATTTTTTTCTGCTTCTTATTCATAAATGTCCTCATATAATCCCTTGAACCTCCTTGGAGATTTTGGGATTATTCTCCTTTCTCAATTTGATACCGTAACAATCAACATTGTGCTAATTAATGTAAAAACCGGATGCCATAATATTTCTTATAACATCCGGTCTAGGTGTATCCTATCTCTTAGAGATAAATTTCAAACTCATCTTCAATCTTCTTGCAGTTTGCACGAACCTCTTCCATAACTGCCTTTGGATTCTGACCTTCTTCAAACTCTACATTCATCTTCAATGCCATAAAGTTGACAACTGCATCCTTAACCCCTGGTGTCTTCTTTGCTGCAACTTCCATCTTATCTGCACATGCTGCACAATCCACCTCAATCTTATAACTCTTCTTCATAAGAACTCCTCCATATATCTTTAAATAATTTTGATATTATCAATTAATCATATGTTTAATTGATAATATTAATATATGACATTTATAAAGATTCGTCAATGGATTTGTTGAGAAAATTTATCTTCTTACTCTAATCCATGCCATTCTCCCAACTGCATATCTTTCTTTTCTAAATATGCATTCATCATCTTCTTTTTTCCTGTTTTCTCTGATGTTAAACTCATCAATGCAAATAAATACTCGTCATCTCCAAATAAACTATATGAGAACTCACCAAGTGGAATCTGACAGATTACATTTCCTTTGGTATCTAACACAATATCCTTAAACTCTGCACCATTTCTCGACATTGCACACCAATAATCAGTCCCCAAATAGATATAATTTCCATCATAAGATACTTCTGACAATGCACAATTTTCATCTGTTGCATATATTTTTTCACTCTGCTGTGTCTGTACATCATATACATACAAACCTTCTTTGTATACAAAATAATATATCTTCTCATTCTGCTCATCAATTGCATATCCAGTAATTGCCGCATCTATAATTTTGCCCACTTTGCCTGTCTTATGTTCATATCCGTACAAACCTTGATATTGTAATAAAGACTGTTTTTTTCCATCTTCATTTTTTTGAATGTCATAATTCTGTGTTGTAAAATACAATCGATCGCCATAATTTTTCACATTATTTACCGCTCCACTCACTACATTCCATTCTACAATTGTTGTATGTTCTTTTCCATCCAGTGAAAAACGTTGAATTGTCTCTGTATGTTCTTCTTTACTGCCTACATTGCCTGCACTGTTATATACATACACATATTGATTATAAAATGCTAATTTTACATCTGTGGAACCGTCATAATCGCATACTTGCACTATTGTTTTTCTCTCACTTCCATCCAACGAAATCTCAGCTAAATTTCCTTTGCTTGTTATCATGTAAATCTTTCCGTTATACACATATAACTGTTTATTCGCTGCAAAATATTCTTCATCATCATCACGTCGTTGCCTATCATATTTACTTTTTTCACCTAAATATGCATTGCAATCAATATTATCATGATTGCAATCGGCTTTGGCACATACTTTAATCGATTCTTTATCGTTTTTATCAAAATACATTAAAAACCCATCATCAGAAATATAATAATAACCATAATCGGATGCAGCCACTGTATGGATGCGGTCGCTCCAATATGCCTGATATATCTCCCCATTTCCCTTAACAGAATCAATCTGTAGGGGTTGTTCTAACGCATCATTGTTTGCAGCATCATATGTTTTTAAGCCTTCAGCTTGTTGTTTACTGCCACATCCTGCTGCCATAGATAGCGTTATAATGCCAAATGTTATCCCCATGATTCTTTTCCATATTTTTTTCATAGTCCCATCCTTTCTCGCTCTGCCTTACCAATACGATTTATTTCTTTTTGTGTGATTCCGAACTTGTACTATACGCTTCAAGGGTGAATTTCTGAAAATCCTCATCTGGCGTTATCTTAAAATATTTTCCTCTCTTATATGATTCTCCATTTTCATAAGTAAAAGATACATCTACCTTTAAACACCCGGATTCTATTGCCTTCTTTAACTGTTCCTCTTCTATTTGCTGTGTCTGTCTTCCATTGCGACTCTGATCATCTGTTAAATCAAACTCTAATACATAATCAATAACAATGTCTTTTTGATTATCTAATGTATATGTTATTTCTTTATTTTTGTAAGAATGTCCTTCATGATTATACGTATCCCCCGCAAGAGAGATTAAACCGGTTGTATTGTATAAATACATCTGAAACCCCTCTATGGTCTTGGCTGTTTTCTCATCTTCCGTTGAATCATTTCCTCTATTTTTCATTGTAAGCCATTCTACAAATTCTGTTTCTTGTGTAATTGGCGAAAATCGTAAGCTACGTACAATATAATAAGCCCCTTTTTCCGCATCTTTATAAAAATATGACTCCTTATCCTCTAGCAAATTTATAGGAATCTGATAGTCAATCAAAGAAGCACCTTTCATTGAAAATTCACTATATTCAATATTATGTGTGCGGTACTGATACTGCGTGCGTTCACCTCCTAACTTTAACTCTGTTGGCTGGTAACCTGATGAATTCACTTCTTTTTTATTTCCGCATGCACACATCACAAATACAGTTGTCATACATAACATCCATGCAATTCGTTTTAATCTTTTCTTTTTCATAACTTCCTCCTTTTTCCATTATTAACAATTAAAAATGCTATTCTAAAAACAAATACTTCACTGTTTTTAGAATAGCATATTTTCTCAATCCTATGTCGATTTTTGCAGAATTGGTCATTTCTATGACAGAATTGGTCGTTTTAAAATATAATATTTCATTTTATTTGTCATTATTTAACAACAATATATAAAATATTACTGTCATCATCATAAACAACGTCCCCAAAAGACAAGCAACGACTCTTTTACATCTTTCATTCTACGTCTGCTAACAATCAAATGCGTATCATCCGACATTGTAATTTCATCATTTGAAAAGGCTTTAATATAACGCGAATTCACAATACAGCCACTATGAATTTGTAAAAATGCTTATCTATATCAATCTGTTCCTTAATTTCTTTTAGATGTTTGTTTACTGTATACTTATATCCATTCTTCATATAAATTTTTACTTTTCGTCCTAAAGTTTCACAATACAAAATATCTTCTGGTGCAATCCACATCTTTCCATTTTCTGTTTTTATATGTATACGCATACAATTTTGCATATGAATATTTCCAATTGCTGCGATAAGTGCCGGTTCTAATTCCCGATTAATTGTGCTTTTTCTTACAAAACGAAATGGCTGATATTTAATTGATTCAAATACATATTGTTCCTGTGCAGACACAAAAATAATCAAAATTGAAATATTCCTTTCCCGGATTGCTTTCGCAACTTGAATACCTGAAAGTCCAGGCATATTTATATCCAATAATAATATATCCATAACATTCTCATCTTTTATTAAAGTTCTGATAACCTCTTTTCCATCCCCGTATAAATATGTTTCAATTGTTTCGTTTAACTTTTCAAAAATTGTCAATACCTGTTTCTGTATATGTAATTGACATTCTTTCTCGTCATCACAAATTGCTACTCTTATCATATTCAGTTGTCCCCTCATTTCTGTATATGTTATTTCGCTAATTATACCACAAATATTTAATATATTCAAATTATTTATCAAAAATATACAACATATCCTATATAATTCCAACTTTTTTATATATATTGATTCAGAAGTCAAAAGATGCGTTTTATGTTCCAATGTGTCAAATTGTGCATATAATATCCTGTATCTTTTTTATTTTATCATGTAAAATACCACTTTCATATACTAATAATATGTTTGCTTCATTTAAACAACACACATTATATGATACAAAAGTGGCATCATTCCAATATTTAATATGTAATTTTAATTTTCAAAATAATAAAGATATACATCTTCTAAATCAATATTATTATCTATCACCGTCGCTTCTTCCGGTAACGAATCTCCAACCAGCCGCAACACCAAGCCGTCTTTTCGCTGTCGAATATTACCTACATGATATTGCTCCTGCATCTTTCCAACATCATCAAGCGTACATCTTAGTTCTCCTACTTTGCCCTGTAGCTGCTCAATGAGCTGAACCGGAGTTCCTGATGCAATAATTTTACCACTCCTTAATAGCAATACACAATCCGCAATACATTCAATATCACTAACAACATGTGTAGCAAACAAAATAATTTTATCTTTTGAAAGCTCTGCAATATAATTACGAATTCCAATTCTTTCCTTCGGATCAAGTCCTGCTGTTGGTTCATCTAAAATAAGAATTTTCGGATTTCCAAGAAGTGCCTGTGCAAGCAATACTCTTTGTTTCATTCCTCCGGAAAAACCACCAATCTTCTTATACGCTACCGATGTCAAATTCACAACTTCAAGAAGTTCGTCAATCTGCTGCACAACTGTTTTTTTCGTACCATTCGGCAATTTTATATTTTTAATTCCTTTCACATCTGCCATATATCTTAAAAATGCCTTTGGTGAAAAATCATCATAAAATCCCTGTTGCTGCGGCATATATCCCACAACTGCCCGAAATTTTTTTGCCAATTTTAAAATATCCGTTGGTTTATCACAAATATGCTCATCACTATAAAATATATGTCCACCATCACTATCTCTTGCTACATTGTCTGTTATTAAATTAATCATGGTACTTTTTCCGGCACCATTTGCACCTAATATTCCATAAATACCCGGTTGAAACCGATACGAAATCCCCTTTAATGCCTGAACGGTACCATACGTTTTCTTCAAGTCTTTCAACTCTAATTCCATATGCAATCTTCCTTTCTGTTATTAAATGTTTTATACAAGTCCGGTTGCCTGATGTAACATATAAATAATCACCAAAACTCCCACAATCACAATTGGAGTCAGGCTGCGGCTTCCTTTCTTTCCAATCATTTTAGATGTCAATAATGCAATTGCTGCTGTTATAAATGCCACACCTATACGCACCGCAGCAAGAATACATAAATAACCGCCAATCGTGAAATATTTCGCAAAAGAAGCTTTATCATACATAAAAGAAAGGCTTAACAATGGTGCTTTTAAAAATGGTGTTCCATATGTATGATACAAATTGACTGCATCAATTCCATAGACTACTGCCACTATTGCCAATGCAAGCAACATACCTGAGACAATTTTATGCACAAGCATCCACGTCCTGCCATTTGCTGCACTATGCACAATCCCATACATTCCTGTACGATATTCCAGTAAAAAACTCTCTGATAACACAATCACAAGTACCACTGTCAATGCTATCACTAAAATAAGCTCTCTTTGACTTGCATGTGTCCCAAATATTTCTTCATAACCCCTATCTGAAATAAGCCACGTTTTTATATTGTATTTCTCTTCAACACGATGTGCATAAGATAACTTTTCCCGATATTCCTTTGTATATCCTATCTCTGATTTCTTCATATTGTAGGCTGATGTCGATGCCACATATTCCTCAAAGGATATCTCACCAGCCTTATATAACGCCTCCATATCCAACATATTCTGTTCTGCCTGCGCCAATTCTATATTCTGTGTATCAATTAATTCTTCAAAATAACTCCAATCGGCTCCTCCATATGTCAAATATGCCGCATCCCATTCTTTCTGTTTCTCAGAAAATATCATCTGTCCCTGCAAACTAAAATACACAGCAATGATAATAAGTGCAATGACAGCCCACAGTCCCTTTGCCGTAATCAGTAATTTATGTATTTCTTTAAACAGCATCGGTTCTTTTGCAAATACTTTTTGATACTGCATATGCACAATCTTTAAGATTCGTTCTAATGCTGACACTTTGCTTACCGGCCGCATTCTTCCATATCGCACAACCGCCATAATACAAAGACATATCGTCAGCAGTATCAGTGAAAACAACACAACAAACAAAACAGAAAAAATATGTGTACCAAATCCCCAATTCAAATATGTTGAATAAATTTCATTAATATTTAAAATGCTCACAATATTCATATAATGCAATGCATTGTATACGCTCTGGATTTCAATTTTCCGGTATAACAGAATCTCTCCACCTGTAAACACTGCTGTAAATACAAGCATATGATTTCGATTGCGAAATAGTACAAACATTGAATATATTACAAGACTAATGGCGCAAAGTACTACATACGATAGTAAAAACAATACTGTTATATAAGTACCTTTACTCATCACATGTGTAAACTTTGCATATTCCGGCAGTGTTTGAATCGGATTCTGTAAACTGCTCCAGCCACCAAACCGAAACATTGCTGTTAAAAATGCACTCACATATAAAACAAACAGTATTGAAAATGACGCAAAAATAATAATTCCAATACGTTTTACTGCAAATACTTCTCGTCCTCTCGGTGTATTATGCAATATTGGCCACATACCATTATCTCTTTCATCAAAAAAGCTATAAATTAATATCAATAATAATGCTGCAGCAAAATAATAAGTTGCTTTATGGTGTAAAAAATAATCCACACCGCTGTCATCATCTAACAGCACTGTATTATCCTTTACTCTTTCAAAATCCTGTGCTGTACGGATAATGTTATTATATGAAAATGAATCCTCATTAGAAAAAATACGAAAACGTTTCATACTGTCTACATTCGAAAACACTTGTGCAATTGAATCACGATATCCTGACAGATATGTAAGTTTATTTTTGATTCGTGCAAGCTGCTTCTCATATTGTATCTGTTCCTCGTCAGACAATGACTGATAAACATCTAATATTTCACGTTCTTCCATTTCCTCATTTTCTTTATTATTTTTGTACTTGCGTAATGCACGATAATCTTCATTTGCCAGCTGACATGCATCCTGCAGCGAATAATTCTGATAATGTTCAATCAAATCATTATATGTTCGATTGGCAAAACGCACCATCGCAACGGACTCCCCTGAAAAACTACCATATAAAAAGATTCCAATATTTAACAAGACTGCTACTGCAATAATCCCCAAATAACGCAGCCGAAAAACTCGTAACCATTCCTGCATCCCCTCACTTCCTTTCTTTTATTTATTATACACGTAACTATAACAAAAGTCTCATTTTTTACATTTTTGGGTGTTTTTATGACATAATTGGTCGTTTTTTGCAAAAATAAAAAGCATTGAAGTATATACTTTTTGTATATTTTCAATGCCTTTATCGTGTATTAATATATATATTAAATTATAAGCATATTTAGTTACCTTCCAAACAGCTATCTTTTCATGCTATTCCTGATACCACTCATAAATAGCACTGTGATCTTTCTGACCGCCGTCATGGTTCTGCACCCACTTCATCACTTCCTGCACACGTTCTGTCATCGGCACATTTGCACCAACGCTTGCTGCACAGTCTAACACATTATTCAAATCTTTCACATGCAAATCGATCTTAAATCCCGGCTGTTCATTGCCAGACAACATCATCGGTGCTTTTGCTTCCATAACGGTTGAGCCAGCAAGCCCTCCGCGAATCGCCTGAAATACTAATTCTTCATCAACACCTGCCTTCTTTGCAAGTGTCAAGGCCTCAGAGAGTGCCTGAATGTTACAGGCAACGATAATCTGATTGGCAAGTTTGGTCGTATTACCAGCACCAACTTCACCACAGCGTACCACTGAAGCACCCATTGTACGCAACAGTGGTGTATACTGCTCTACTAGGCTTTCCGTTCCACCTACCATAAAACTAAGTGTTCCATCAATCGCCTTCGGTTCTCCACCTGACACTGGTGCATCAATCATATCAATTCCCTGCGCAGCTAACTTTGCAGCAATCTCTTTGGTTGCAACCGGATTGATAGAACTCATATCAATGAGAATACTGCCGGTATGCATATACTGTGCAACCCCATTTTCACCAAACATAACATCCATAACTTCCGGCGAATTCGGAAGCATCGTCATCACTACATCGCACTGTTCTCCAATCTCACGATATGTTGCAGATACCGCACCACATTCCTCAAGTTCTGCCAATACATCCTCATGTCTTCCATTCACAAGAATATCTGTATAACCACCTTTGAGGATATTCTTCACCATCGGTTTCCCCATAATTCCAAGTCCGATAAATCCTATTTTCATACGCTCCTCCTATCTGAAATGAATCTTTCTGAAAATGCTATTTCATCCATACTACATCTTAATATTATCTTCTAACTGTAATCAAATCTCATTCCATCTTAAAAGGCGAAATCATCATAATCTTCTTTCTTAAATCTGTGATAAATAATATGTTCTCCTTCTTCGTGGAAACAATACCGATAATCATCCGGTTCATCCTTTGCAAACCGCACCATATAATCGAATTCACCATTGTTCATTTTTTCACAAATTACATCATCTGAATACTTGTGGAATAATGCAAAAATTGCATCAAAGGTACAGCCATGATGGGCCGTAAGTTCAATCAATTCTACCAGAAACTTTGGTGTATCTATTTCTTCATGAACATATTTTACGCCATCTGCGGACACCTTAAAGGAAAAACGATCCTTTCGATGTGCATGTTCTACCTTTCCTAACTTTTCTCCTGCATATTTATCAAATGCATCTAAATATTCCTGCATCTTATCACTATCTAAGTCTGTTCCAAGTAAATGATTCAGCGTCACTACCGGATAGAAAAATTGTAATGAACCATAATCATATCCCAATTTAATCTGTGACTCTTTAATTACATCGATTAGATTCGACTCTAGTCTGCGAAATCCTACCTGCTGCTTATTCTCCATATCTAACTCCTTGTGTCATTTTCATCTGTTTTTATCTTACTATATCTGCATTTCTATCGCAAGCGGAACTCCCTTTTCTTATAGAGATTAAGGTGTCAAAAAGTGCTTCAAAACATACATTGATGACAAATTGAAACATAAAATCACCTTTTGACACCCGAATCTTATAGCGCAAAAATAAGGGGCGAAACATCCGCCCCCATTTTCACTGTATTTTGTCTCTCGCCATACCTTTTATTGATAAATTTTCACAAGTATCGCATTGACAAATCCTTTAATAAATTTCTTTACAACGATAATTTCTACCGCCAAAATTTGTTGCACTTATAATTTAAATTGATGTACAACCTCATCAAGACCTTCTGCAATTTGATTCTGTTCCTGTGACATTTCCGAAACTTCATTAACCGTATCTGATGCATCATTTACAGAACGAACAATCTCACTGCTAATACTTGTCGTATCTGCTGATGATTCTGCTACATTTTGAATTGCCTGTGCAACTTCATTCATAATCATTCGAATATTGCCTGCCATTGTTGATACCTTATTAGACACCTGTGCAAAAAACTTCGCGTCTTCACCATACTGACTTGCAACTGACACAAACTCTCCATAATCCGGTGTTACAGTTTCTGATACAAAATCCAACATTTCTTCGGCACTTTTACTTAATTGCTCAAATGCTCCCTGAACCTGTCCGATTGTCGTTTGAATATTTCCAACCGCTTCAGAGGTTTCATTTGCCAGTTTACCAATCTCTGTTGCAACAACTGCAAAGCCCTTACCGTGTTCCCCTGCTCTGGCAGCTTCAATCGAAGCATTGAGTGACAACAGATTAATCTGTTCCGCAATTCCTGCTATTACGATTGCAAGCTGATTAATATTTTCTACCACTTCTGCATTCGCTACACTCTCCTGAAGTTTAACTTCAAATGATTTTGCAAGATTTCCTGCTGATGCAGATGAAGCCTTTGCCCGTTCTTCAACCTTCAATGCTCTTGTCTGAATCTCATCAGATAATTTCAAACTCTGTTCTGTTTCTTCTGCAAGTATTGAAACCGAAGCTCCCACTTCCTCTGCACTCGCGTTTACTTCTTCTGTCGCTGCACTTGTTGAAAGCATTGCTTCATTGATTCGATTCATTCCAGACTGAATCCCTTCAAATTCACTTAATAACGCAGCTGCAGACTCACTTAATTTCTGACTTGAAGTGGCAATCTCACTAGAATGATTTGAAATATTGCGAATCACATCTCGATTACTTTCAAACATTTCATTGAGCGAATGACTCATATTACCAATTTCATCTTTCGACTTAATCTGCAATGGATCTACCGTAAAATCTCCTTCTGCTAATAATCCTGCGAACACATTTACTGTTTGAATCTCTTTGGCAATTTTTCTTACCTGCAAAATAATAATTACCGTAGCAGCCACCAATGCTATCACCGCAATGATTACCAACTGATTTGCAACCTTTTTAGCTGGTTCATTAATCTCACTCGTTGGAATTCTTGTCGCTAATTTCCAACCCGTTCCCTGCAAAGTTCCATAATATAACTTATATTCAGTACCATCATGATAAATAACACTGCCTTCTTGATTACTAACCATTTCCTGTCCTGCTGTCGCAATATCACCATCTTCTTTCAGAATTGACATTGCCGATGTAATTTTGTCCTGTTCAACACCTGCAAGATAAACACCTTCACTACTAAACAACAAACCTCTGCCATTTTCGCCTACTCGAATTTCATCTACGATTTCATTCATCTTATTTAATGTAATGTCAACTGATATACAGCCTATATACTTCCCATTATCCGTAATTGGCATGGTACAGGTTGACATAATGGTTTTAGACGTTTCATCCCAATATGGGTCTGTGATAACTGCTTTACCATCTTTGACGTTCTTAGCAATGGTATAATACTCCTGATTAAAATAATTATACGTTGCATTGCTATATTCATACGTTGTTGTAATCTTATTTCCATCCTTATATATGTATGGTCCGACATACTGTTCATCCGCATTATACACATATGGTTCAAACCATATACCACTGCCATTAACCATTGGGTGCTTTTCTATAATTCCAGAAATATACTTTTCATATTCTGATAAAGACATTTTTGTATATGTATTCTGTACGGTACTGGCTATTGCTTCTGCAAGAACCCTTACCTCTTCAAGGTCAGCATTAATAATTGCCATATTCTGATCTCTCGTTGCAAACATTGTTTCATCCATCTGTTGATTTGCAAGCTGCTTGCTAGATTCTGTGGCAACAACAGTCAATAATAGAAATGCTAAAACAATGACCGGCAATATTGTCGCCAACATTTTTGTTTGAATTTTCTTAAATTTCATACACTTTCCTCCATAATTTTTAGTAAATTTTATTCATTGCGCTGTAATTATGGAAATATTTTATCAAATATTTGTGTATTATTCAACAATATAATCTTAAATTTTTAGAAAAATTTATAGGATATTACCAATTTGTGATAATATCCTATTCCCATCAATCCTCATTGGATTGAAGCATCTATATTTACAATGTCAAAATGCTTTTCAATTGTAACTGCAATTCTTATTTTATTTTAATAATGCTTCAAGCATGTCTTTGCGTTCGTAAAGCACACAGCCTCCGGCATGGTCTTCCATTAAAACATCCTGTGTACGCAATTTCTCAAACAACGGAGACTTCATTGCCGCACGCAAGCCGATTTCCTTTACATTTACATCCGAATATGGTGAAAATGGGCACGGCTCTGCGCCACCATGTGAATTGATATGGAAAAAGCCTCTTCCTGCTGCGATACATCCGCCAGAAGACTTCTCATCCCCCGGAAATGCAATAAGCACCATATCTTCATGTTCTGTACGCAAACGACTGATTCCAGAACGAAGTACTTCTCTTTCTGCATCTTCTAGCGCAAGCACCTTCGTTTCTTCTGACACCGGAACATATTCTACATAAATGATTGCTTTGCAGCCTTTCGCATACATATCCTTCACATATTCATCCGATAATACTTCCTGCATATTTTCCTTTGTAACCGTAACAGATGCACCGAATACAATCCCTTTCTTAGACATCTTCTCCATCGCGGTATCTAACTTCTGATAGACACCTTTGCCTCGACGTTCATCTGTTGCCTGTTCGCCGCCTTCGATACTAAGAATTGGAACAAGATTGCGATGTGCATCAAATAGGTTCAAATAGCGGTCACTAACCATCGTTCCATTTGTAAAAATTGGAAATAGCACATCTTCTCTCTTTGCAGCCCGTTCAATAACATCCGCACGAACAAATGGTTCTCCACCGATGAGCAGAACAAAGCCGATTCCCATATCTGCTGCATCGTCAAATACTTTGCCCCATTCATCCGCAGACAACTGATTGACAACTGCCGCATCATTACATGTATCTACTGCCCTTGCATAACAGCCTGCACAATGCAAATTACAACTGCTTGTAATACTTGCAATCAGAAATGGCGGGATATGCTCTCCTGCCTGTTCTAATTCATGTCTTCGCTGTGATGCCTTCTTACTTGCCAGCGCATATTTTCCAACAAAAATACTTTCCTTTGGATTCGTTAGTGTCGCTTTTACAACATTTTTTACAAATTTTTCAACACCATTTGTCAAATACGTTTCTAAATTAAATTCTTTCTCCATTGATTATCCTTACCTCTCTTACTTTCCATACTTTGCAAGAATCTTCTTTGTAAATGCCTGAACTTCCTGAATGTCATCCTGATTTGGACGATTCTTATGCATCGCCATAAACTGGCCTCTGCAATAGAAATTCTCTTCTGCTACATCAATGCCTGCCTGTGTAAGACGCTTCTTAATATCCGGAAATGCTCTCTCTGCAAGTGCTGATGTTGAAAATACAACAACCTTCTTTACCTTTCTGCCGTCTAACTGTTCGATATAACGCTTCACAGCTCCGTCAATACCTGCCCAGTAAACAGATGCACCTAAGAACAAGATGTCTGCCTGTGTCACAGCCTTTCCACCCTGAATTGGTGTTGCCTTCACGCCTGCTGTCTGCGCAATTGCCTCTGCTAATTTCTTTGTATTTCCTGATTTTGAAAAATATACAACTTGTGTATTCATATGATTACTTCCTTTCTATTCCTTATTGGTTGCTTACAATTATATTGTATGTAATTATTATAATTCAATTTCAAAAAATCGCAAGTACTATTATTTAAAATACATAGTATCTTTTTTCATACCATTGTGTTATAATTAGGAAAATCACGGATAGAAAGGATTTATTATGAGTCAAAATTATTTAAATGAAACGCAGCCCGTTGACAATGTGCAATGTCCACTGCGCTATTTACAAGCATTGCTTGGCGGAAAGTGGAAACTGCCGATTCTGTGCATGTTGTCAAATGGAACGCCACTGCGAAATGCTACTATAAAAAGACGATTGGGAAACATCACAAATGCAATGCTCTCCCAGACCTTAAAAGAACTAGAATCTTCTGGAATCATTCATCGTGAGCAGTTCAATGAAGTTCCTCCACATGTAGAATATACACTCACACCACGCGGAAAGAGTATCATCGAATCTCTGATGCAGATTGGTGCATGGGCAACCAACGATATGCATCAGGTGTGTATTGAACCTGCCTGTGATAAATGTGCCTCAACCTGCTAATATAAAGTTTGTGCAATTTGACACCTTGCAACATAAAATGCACCTTTTGACAGCCAAATCTATAATAGAAAAAGGTGCATTTGCATGAACTCATGACAAATTGCACCTAATTTCTATTTTTAAGTTCTATTTTATAAATTACGAAACTCTATTTATGCAAAATAGATTTCATACCATACAAGGAAAATATAGATTGTCCAGATTTTTCTCCACAAATCACTCTCTCCCTGTTCGTATGCAGCAAACATCTCCCGCAGCTTCTCTACATGGAAGAACTTCGCTGCATTTTCTCCAAATAATACCTTTTTCACTTCCTGATTGTATTGTGCATCAGCAAGCCAGATACGGATTGGAACAATGAACCCTAATTTCTTACGAAATGCGATTTCTTCCGGCAAAACCTTTGCTGCTGCTGTACGGAATGCAACCTTATTCTGCTCTTCATTTACCTTGTATTCTGATGGCATACGAGATGCAATATCAAAGATTCTTCGGTCTGTCAGCGGCATACGAATTTCCAAACCACAGGCACTGCTCATCTTATCAACGTTCAGATAAATATCACCCTCTAACCATACCTGAATATCCACATCAGACATCTGTGTAAGATAATCATATTTGCCAATTCTGTCATACAAATCACCGACAATGCTGATTGGAAGAATACCTTCTGTATAATGTTTGAGTAATTCTTTCTTCTCGTCTTCTTTCATAATCATCGTATTGCCAACGTAGAAGTCCTTAAGATTCTCGCCATAACGGTTCGCATTGCGGTACATATTGTAACCGCCGAAGAATTCATCTGAACCCTCACCGGAATAACACAACTTTGTATGCTTTGCTGTCTCTTTACAAGCAATCGAAAATACAATCGCAGATGCATCTGCAAGCGGCTGTTCCATATATTCACATACATAAGGAACTTCCGCAAAATACTGCTCTGGTGTAATCTTACAACGCAAATTTTCTCTCTTTAAATAATCTGCTGTCTGCTTTGCAAGGCCTGATTCATCGAATCGTTCATCATCATAACCACAAGAATCCGATACCTTTGCATCACTCATTGCAAGCACATAAGAAGAATCGACGCCACCTGACAGGAAAGACTCTGCAACTTCAGAATCTTCTTTCACTTCCTTCATAATATCCTGCAATGTTGTATGAATCTCATCTGCATATTCTTCTAAGGACTTGCTATTATCTGGCGCAAATGTCGGCTCCCAATATGTTGAAATCTTCACTTTACCCTGTTCAAATACAAGCACCTGTCCCGGCATCAACTTCTCAATGCCTTTGAAAAATGTATGTGTACCACCGACATAACTTAATGTCAGATAAATCTGCAGCATATCTTCATTGAGTTCTCTAACAAATCCCGGTGTATCAAGAATCTCACGAATATATGTACCAAATAACAACTTCTTATCTGCTGTAACTGCATAATAGAATGGCTTCGTACCAAACTGGTCACGCACACAGACAATCTTTTCACCATCCTGCAATGCAAATGCAAACATTCCATAGAAATGGTTGCCAACCTCTGTGCCCCACTTCTCATATGCCTTTACAACAATTGCCTGTTCTCTTGCTTCCCTTGTTAAATTCTTATCAATCTGTAACGCATCACACAACGCACGCCAGTTACGAATATGTCCACGATAGGTTAATAATTCAACGCTCATTTTTCTTACCTTCTGTTTCTTTATAGATTGTCGATTGCATAAAGTACTTTTTTCGTGTGCAAATCGATTGGTTCTATTTTAGCATAGATTTTAGGAAATATGTAGGGGGATTTTTGAAGAGAGCTTTGTTGCTTATAAATTTAGTGGATTATATTCATTGAAATTTCTCCTAATTTATAGATATATTCAGTGTTCTATTTTACCCGTGTACTACAAAATCAAGAATAAAAAGTTGCTTACAACACTTTTACAACATTTTCATGTTCAAAGCATTATACATAACGATATCATTTCTTCTTTACAAGGTACAGAACCACATTCTTAATGTAGTGTTGTTGCTATATAAAATTCTATATAGCAATGTCCTATACTGAAAAAATACACCACACAACCTCCCGGCTATATGGTGCATCCATTCATTTATTTATATATTTATGAGAATTTCTTCACGAGATTGACCATTTCAACGGCACTCAAAGCACAATCATATCCCTTATTTCCAGCCTTTGTTCCTGCACGTTCAATTGCCTGCTCGATGTTTTCTGTCGTTACCACACCAAACAATACTGGAATTTCGCTTTCTAAGGAAACGCTTGCAATCCCCTTTGACACTTCGTTGCATACATAATCATAATGACTTGTTGCGCCTCGAATGACTGCGCCTAAACAGATGACCGCATCGTACTTTCCACTCTTTGCCATCTTCTTTGCAATTAACGGAATCTCAAATGCTCCCGGAACCCATGCAACATCAATATCCTGTTCTGCAACATTGTGACGAACCAATCCATCCACTGCACCACTTAATAATTTTGATGTAATAAATTCATTAAAACGTGCTGCGACGATTCCAACCTTCATTCCTTCTGCGACTACTTTTCCTTCTAAAATATTCATTTTTCATACTCCTTGTCTTGTTATTTATCATTTACTTTTTTCATATCCTATCTAAAATGACATTATGAAATGATGCGTATACGATTATATTGCACTTTCTTTTTGTGAAAAGTTTAACATATGTCCCATTCGCTCCTTCTTTGTCTTTAAATAGAACAAATCAAATGGCGTTGCCTGCATCTGAATCGGAACACGCTCTGTAATTTCTATCTGAAATTCTTCCAACTGATATACCTTATCCGGATTATTCGTAAGCAAACGCAAACTCTGAACCCCTAAGTCTTTTAGAATCTGTGCGCCGATATAATATTCTCGCTCATCTCCACCGAAACCAAGTGCCAGATTTGCTTCCAACGTATCCATTCCCTGCTCTTGTAATTCATATGCTTTCAACTTGTTAATCAGACCAATGCCTCTGCCCTCCTGTCGCATATACAACAAGATTCCTCTGCCTTCTTTTTCAATCTGCTGCATCGCACTTGCAAGCTGCTCTCCACAATCGCAACGAAGTGAACCAAACACATCACCTGTCAGACACTCGGAGTGAACACGACATAATACATCCTTTCCATCTCCAATATCTCCCTTGACCAGTGCAACGTGATGCTCTCCATTCAAACGATTCACATATCCATATGCACGAAATGTTCCATATTTCGTTGGCATATTGACAACCGCTTCTTTGTCAATCAATCGTTCATGGCATTTTCTATATTCCTGCAAATCCCGAATCGTGATAAATTTCAGATGATGCATGTTTGCCAGTTCAAATAATTCCTGTGTGCGCATCATCGTTCCATCTTCACGCATAATTTCACAACACAACCCACATTCTTTCAGTCCTGCCAATCTGCACAAATCCACTGTAGCTTCAGTATGACCGTTTCGCTCTAACACCCCATTTTTCTTTGCAAGCAGCGGAAACATATGTCCCGGTCTGCGAAAATCCTGTGGCTTTGCACCTTCCTTTACAACCTGCATTGCTGTCATCGAGCGTTCCGCTGCCGAGATTCCTGTCGTTGTCCCCACATAGTCAATGGACACGGTAAATGCAGTTTCATGATTGTCTGTGTTATTCACAACCATCTGTGGAAATGCAAGCGTATCCACAAAGTGCTGCGACATCGGCATACAGATTAACCCCTTTGCATGCGTTGCCATAAAATTCACATTTTCTGTTGTTGCAAATTCTGCTGCACAGATAAAATCCCCTTCATTCTCTCTGTCTGGATCATCTGTTACCATAATAATTTCTCCATTGCGAAGTGCCTCTAACGCTTCTTCAACCTGATTAAATTCCATTCTATTCTCCTTTCATATACTATCTGTATATTTTCAATTCAATATATCATTATTTTATATACGCTATGTTTTCATTTTTATATTTTATCTTTTGACACCCGAATCCTATAAATAAATACTGACTATAAGCACCTATTTTTCATTATCCAAATCTACAACTGTCCAATCTTTCGATATATAAAATACGATTTACAAACTTTTCTTCATTTCATGTAGATGTTCAGTCTAAGAATCCAGTCCTTGCTAACATGCCCATATCCAACGTACTTTGAGACGATGACTGTGCTTTTCCTACACTCCGATTATCTACTCTATCCATTAGAAACTTTTCAATATATTTACCCACCAGATCATTTTCCAAATTGACAACATCACCTTTTTTTCGATACTGCAAAATCGTCTGTGCTGTCGTATGTGGAATGACGGATACCTGAAAATCATTTGCATGAACCGCTACAATTGTCAGACTAATCCCATCAATCGTAATGCTCCCCTTTTCGATCATATAATGCAGCAAAGACGCATCTGCCTGAATTGTATAACGGTACGCATTATCATCTTGTTCAATCTGTGTAATCGTTCCAACACCATCGACATGCCCTGCAACCATATGTCCACCAAATCGCCCATCTGCTGCCATGGCACGTTCTAAATTAACAGGTGTCCCCACCTGAATCTGTTTTAACGAAGAACGATTCAACGTTTCATGCATTACATCCGCAGTAAACATTTTTCCCCCTATACTTGTGACCGTCAGACATATGCCATTGACTGCAATACTATCTCCAATCTTTGTATGTTCCAGCACCTTGCTCGCCCGAATTGTCAGCACAATCGAATGTACACCTTTTCGGATTCCTGCAACCTTACCGATCTCTTCAACAATCCCTGTGAACATAGGCTACATCCCCCTCTAATCTGTAATCTGTACCAATCTGCTCCATTTTTACGTTGCACAATCTGACCGCTTCGTCCGGCATCGCAACACCACATCCTTCTACTGGTGTCTTTGCATCCTTTCCACCGAAAATTTTCGGTGCAATATAAGCATAATATTTCTGCACAATCTCCGCTTGCAACGCAGCATCATTCAATGTACCCCCACCTTCTAACAAGACACTGTCTATCTTCATTTTTCCTAACTTTTCTACAAGGTCTTGCAAATCCAAATGTCCACGCTGTTCTTCCACAATCAATATCTGACATTTTTTTAACAAATATGGCTGCCAATCCGCTTCATTGGTGTTACACGTTGCCAAAATGGTCGGAGCTTGTGATGTGTCTGTTACATTTGCATCAAGCGGTGTCTGTAAATGTGTATCGCAAATAATTCGCATCGGATTTCTTCCCCCATCTATCCGGCATGTCAGTGACGGATTATCTGCAAGTACTGTACCAACGCCAACCATAATTCCACGATATTGATGACGAAGTTTCTGTACTTGCAAACGTGCTTCTTCCCCTGTTACCCATTTAGATGCGCCTGTATAAGTAGCAATTTTCCCATCCAATGTCATTGCTGTTTTCATCGCAACATATGGCTGTTTCGTCTGAATGTAATGGAAGAAAATCGGATTGAGTACATCACATTCCTCTCTTAGAAAATCTTCCACAACCTCAATGCCATGTTCTCTTAGAATCTGTACACCTTTTCCCGCAACCAGTGGATTCGGATCTCTCGAACCAATGACAACTTTGCGAATCCCATGCTCGATAATGGCTTCTGTGCAAGGAGGCTGCTTTCCTGTATGACAACAAGGTTCTAAGGTCACATACATCGTTGCTCCTGCTGGTGATTCTATACAATGCGCCAATGCATTTCGCTCTGCATGCAACTCACCGTAACGTTCATGATAACCGCTGCCAATAATGCTGCCTTCCTTTACAATCACTGCCCCCACCAAAGGATTGGGACTTACCCAACCAGTTCCTTTTTTTGCAAGTTCAATTGCCTGTCGCATATATTTTTCCTGCAACATGATTCTGCTCCTTTCTCATTATTGATTGATAAAAAGCAAATAGTTCTTACTATTTCTGAACTTCTATAAATTGTCTTTAAACATTTAGATTACTCATAAGAATATTGTATGATTTCTAATTAAAAAAGTCCTGAAGTTTTCTAATCTTCAGGACCTAATGATTTCTTTTCTATTGAATCTATTATCTATGTAAACAAAAGCTCTGGAATATTTCATTCCAGAGCATACATTCATTTTATGAAAATCATACATAATAAATTTATCAACTATCTTCTTTCATCCAGACTATACTGTCGGCTTCGGAGTTACACCGAATCATGCCTTGCGGCTCGTGGGCTATACCACCGGTAGGGACTCACACCCTGCCCTGAAGAATTATTTACTTTTCTGCTTAGTAGGATAACATAGATTGATGGGGATTGCAAGGAGACTTTTTGATTATTTTACCGAATATTTGTCCGATATATGACATTATTAATTAGTAATCGAGTAAAAAGTACGGATGCATTTGTATTAAGTTTTATTTCTTGTAAATAAATTATCTATACACTTCTCGTCTGTGTCCTACAGACAATGCTAAAACTACAACTCTTTCGTCTTGTATTTCTGTGATAATTCTATAATCTCCTATTCTATATCGCCAAAATCCCTTTTTGTTTCCAACAAGATCTTTGCCATGTTTTCTAGGATTGTCTGTACCTTCTATATTTTCCATCAGCCAAGATTTGAGCATTTTTTGTGTATATCTGTCTAATTTTTTGAATTCTTTATCAAATCTTTTAGTCGTTTCAAGATGATACATTAAATATCAAGCTCCTTCCACAGCTCCCCGATAGGTTTACTTTGCATCCCATCAGCTAAATATTCACTATGGGCTTCGTTGGCTATTTTAATATCATATTCTGATTCAATCTGTTCAAATAAAGCACGTTTAAACGCTTCACCAACAGATAAAGAATGTAATTTAGCATAGCTTTCTGCTAATTGTCTCTCTTCGCTACTTAATCTGATTGAAAATGCCATATCAAACACCTCTCTTTCTTATATAGTACATTGTACTGCAAAGAATGTAATATTTCAAGAGTTTTAATTATTTTATAATATATTCTCTTTATTATTCTAATATTCTTATGGATATATACCTTACTTTTAGGCACGAAAAATTAGCCTACACACTCACATTTCTTCTGTAAGCGTATAGGCTTATGTTAATCTATTAATAGATTCTATTATTTTCCCAGCATATTAAGGCTCTCGTTTTACTTTGAGTACAATGATTATTAAACAACTTCAAGCAGCCCCATTTCCCATTCTTGGAATTTTCCATACAGTTGCTTTTCTCCTGATGCCAACCGGCAATAACACGCAATCCTTCCTAATCAGATTCGTCAAACGTGATTGCAACCTGTTCAAAATTATATGCGAGCATATTCAAAACAGATACGTATATTTTACCGATAATTCGGATTCTCCTGATAATACTGCTTCTTCTCTACGTACATCGCTTTTTCGGCTTCTGATAACAATATATCAAACTGTCCATGATAATCATCCATATAATAAAAACCAATGCTAATGCTGATATTCTGCTGATGAATAAACTGATGTAATGCTTGAAGCCTCTTTTGCAAGTCTTCTTTGGTCTGTTCCGGACATAATGCAACAAATTCATCTCCACCGGTTCTAAACAGTGACATATCCGGAATCTGCTTTTGAATTGCCTTTGCAACAGATATAATCAGTCTGTCTCCTGCTTCATGTCCCTTCTGGTCATTTGTCTGCTTTAGTCCATTCACATCAAAATAAAATGCTCCCATATGTGCGGCATCTTTGTGCGTTGCAATAAAATGCATAAATGCATGACGATTCAATACCCCTGTCAATTGATCCGTATAACCGATTTCTTCCAAACGGAGCCTCGTATCGCGACGATTAAGTGCCGAACGAATAAAACTGGAAATAATCTGAATATGTTCTATACACTCATCAAGTTGTTTCATCTGCAAATTTTCCATTCCAAAAAATGCAACAATATTTCCATCATAATGATACACCGGTGCCAAAATCAACGTTTTTACATTTTGCCCGACAAGCATTTCATAACTTTGTAAATCTTTATCTCTAATATTTTCAACATCATACATAAAAAATACTGGATTTGTCTGAAAATAATCAAACAATGGTTCGCATACAGAGTCCGGTATATGCTGCATACGATTCTTTCGTGATGCTATACCATCTGCACACCACTCAAATGTAATATGATTTTCGTGATGTACGAAATCGCGTTCTACAATATATGCCCGTTCACCCTGCAAAACATTTCCCAAATATGCAAGTGTACGCTCTAACGATTCTTCTGGTGTAAGTTCTAATGCCTGATGAAGAACATGTTCTATTACTTTCTGTCTGCGTTGTTTTGCCTTCTGTAATTCTATCTGTTCTGTAACATCTGTATATCCGCCATAATAAATAGAACTTCCATCCGGCTGCAGCTGCACAGTATCTTCATAATCAAACCAACGGTATGCTCCGTTCGCCGTTTTCATTTTCAAGACAGTATGAATGTTTTCACCGCGAGCAAGTTTTCCATCTGCGTAATTGAATAATTCATTCAATTGTTCTGAATCAACCAGTTCTCTCGTAATATCATATGCATTTTCATAACTGGTAAAATCAATTCCAAAGATTTCCCTGGTTCGGTTGCTTGCATAAATGCAACGATATTCCTTACCATCTGCTGACAATCGATATACCGCTGCTGCCCCCGGAATTGAATTAATCGTATCACGAATATAATCCTTCTGCTGCATCTTATCTGTAATATCTGTATATGATGTATAGAATAGACAACTTCCATCACTTTGCTCATCTGATACTGTCTGATAATCAAACCAACGGATACCCTTTGGTGTCTGCAAGCGATAATCCAGACGTATTCCCTCATGTGCCAATGTCTTTTTCTTGATTTCTCCTATCACACGTTCCCGATCTTCCGGATAGATACGTTGTGATAAAATATCATAGGGATCTTCATAATTTGCAGGGTCTAAGCCAAATGCGTCGATTGCCTGCTGGCTGGAATAAATACAACGCAGCTGTTCTCCATCCGCAGATAAATGGAATACACAAATTGGATTTGGCATTTTATTAATGGCATTGCCAATCTGTTTCTCACGTTCTACACGCTCCGTAACATCCAAAACATGTGCAATCACAGAACGATGCATATTCCAATCAATCGTGCTGATTCGGACATACAAGTACCTATTATTACTCTGCACCTGATATTGCACACCATTTCGTTTTTCATGTTCTGATTTCCAACCCCATGACAAGATTTGTGCCAGTTCCGGACGACGAAATACTATTTCCTCACTCATTGTAGTCAACTCAGAATCATACATTTTCTCAGCCATTGCACTTGCAGCAGTGTTGGCAAATAATACCTCATGACTGTCCACATCTGAAACAAGAACAGACATCAATGTTCCATTCAATGCATCCCGATAATTTTCCGTCATTTTGCTCAAATCACTAAAAACAGCCAATAGAAGTGGATTCCCATTTTGCTCTCCTACCAATCTTCCACTCATATTGGTCCATACTGTATGTCCATCTACATGATGCAATCGATAAGATATATTTAACTCTGCTTTTTCTTCCACCGCTTTCTTTACGGCAGCTTCTACCAATGGAATATCTTCTTTATAAACTGCACTACGTGTTTTTTCAGATGCACCTTCAAAATAATCCTCTGTATAGCCAGACATTTCTGCAACACCTTTGGAAGCAAAAACAGTATATGCGCCATCTACACGCATTTCATATAACACAACACCACCCGGAATTGTATCCATCATTGCCTGCATCCGGTTGTATTCATATCTCATATGTTCTTCTAATTTACGCTGTTCTGTAATATCAACATGTGACATATACTGAATTCCATGATTTGGTGTTCCTTCAAAATAGATACTCGCATCCAGCCATATATACTCTCCGTTAGATTTTAAAACACGATATTCAATATTACGCGACTGCGGATTTCGAATATTCTCCAACACCTCTCGTCTTACACGTTCCCGGTCTTCCTCATAAATCATCGCAAGCGCATCATGTTTACTAAGTTCCCGCACCTCCTGAATTGTATAACCAATCATATCCAAATAAGCAGGTGACGCATAATCTAACATCCAATTCTGTCCATTGACTGTAAAAATCAATTCTTTATTATTTGAACTTGCAAACATCGCCTTGTCATAGATTCGCTTGCGCATAAGTTCCGCTTCCATTTTCTTCTCGCGATCAATCGGAATCAGCTCTACCAGAAAAATCTCTTTTCCCTCCTGATCCGTTACAAGTTTCGCCATGGAACGAACCCATTTTGTTTTTCCCGTTATCGTGCGTAATCTATATTCGAGCGAACTAATTTCACCAAAATTTTCTTTATCAACATGAATTTGGTCTAATACTTTCTTTTTATCATCCGCATATATTGCTTCCAGCAGCCGACAATGATATTTTTGATCAAATTCCTCTTTTGTACATTCTAACAATTCATAGAACGCATCATTTGCCATTTTGATTCTTCCATCATAGGCATAATACTGCAAATATACACCCATTAATTCACTCAAAACAGTATGTCGCATTTGATCTGTGTCATCACATATCGCCTGTTCCCGAAAGATTCTTTCTCCTTGTGCCCCTACTTCCGTTAAAATAGATACACCGCAAATTTTTTCTCCAACACGATCAAATTGACTAATATAATGCACCTGCATATACGTTCCATTTTTACAGCGATGTCTATATATATAATTAATATGATGCGGTGCCCTTTTGATTGCCTGATCATGTAACTGACAAAATGTTTCATAATCCTCCGGATGTGCAAATGAAAATGGATTTTCATCTATTATTTTCATATACTCACTCAGATTGTATCCAAACATATTAGCAGCCTTTTCACTGGCATGCGTAATGGAAAGTTTCCCATCTTCATATTCAATTGTGATGATTCCGGCTTCTGCTGCCGCCGCTAATGATGTACGCTGTGTCAGTAACATCTGATACTGTTCTTCCTGATTTTTTATTTTCGTAACATCATCCACTGCGATAAAAATTGTATGAATATTATCATATCCACGGTCATAACGCATTCGAACACAGAACCACCTTTTTACTTTCGCTCCCTGTCCCTTTGTCGTTTTTATCCAAACATCACAAATGCTATTACGCTTCGAATCTATCGCACGATGAATTGCTTCCTGTGCAACCTTCTTATTTTCTTCATTTAAATATTCGAACAAATTATGGAAAGAATTTTCCTGCTCATCACTGAACGAATATAAAATATCATACATCGCATCATTGGCACGCAATAAATAAACTGCCTGCCCGTTATATTCAACAACTGCAGACGCTCCCATCGCATTATCCATTAGGATATTTGCATTGGTTGTATTTGAAACAACATTTACACCTTCCTGCATACGCTCTGTAAAACGAATATTTCGTGTGACATCCCGTTTATTTTTTAACAATCTTTTTTCATACTCATCCACCGGTATCGGACGATCAAACCAGAAGCCCTGCGCATAAAAGCAATCGATAGAACGCATGAATGATGCCTGTTCCGGTGTCTCGATTCCCTCACAGATTACAGGCATTCCAATACTATGCGCCATTCGTACAATTGCTGAAATAATACGTCCGCCCCGGTCATTTTGATCTCCTTGTAAAAATTTAAGATCCAATTTTAAAACATCCACAGGAATATCTTTTAATGAATTAAGAGAAGAATATCCACTGCCAAAATCATCCATTTCAATTTCAAAACCACGACTTCGAAAATCTTCAATGACTGAAATAATATACTGTTCATCCTGCATCACTGCTGTTTCTGTAATTTCAAGATTAATAAAATCCGGTGTAATATGATATCTGCTAAGAATTCCGCATATTTTATCACAGATTCCCTCCTGCATCAGCTCTACACGTGAAAGGTTAATCGATACCGGAACAATCTTTATCCCGGCATCTAACCATTTCCGCTGTAGCTTACATACCTG
Source organism: Lachnospira sp. UBA4346 (assembly GCA_002394205.1). Lineage (GTDB taxonomy): Bacteria > Bacillota > Clostridia > Lachnospirales > Lachnospiraceae > Lachnospira. The sequence goes on from DGTC01000051.1 coordinate 28,537, forward strand.
CTCTAAAACGAATTCATCAAGTCTTGCAATCAACCCAATTTTTTCAAATACCGGAATAAACATTCCGGGAGATATCATACCTTTTTCCGGATGAAACCAGCGAATCAAAGCCTCTGCACCATACAATGTATAATTTCTCTGATTATATTGCGGCTGAAGATATACAACAAATTGATTTTCACGCAATGCTTTTTCCAGTCCGCCATCTAACAAATTTGTGATTGCTATGTAATTATCCACTTCTGATACCTGTAAACTTACAAATTTGCCTGTATTTGTTGTCGGATACATATAAATTACATAAATGTATCCATAATGCGGATTATGACAATATTGTCCGTTACATTCTACTGCAAACTCTGTTCCATCTGCCCGGTTTAAATGGACCAAAACGCGATCTGCCGCATTTAAATTATTATCAATAATCTGTTCAATTGCATTCAAATCCTCTTCACAAATCAAATGATTAACTGTTCCATCCGCATAATTGATGAACTCCTCAACAGATTCAAACTCATACATTTTGTATGCTTTCTGTGTAGCATAACAAATGGAACGCGATGCATCTGCCGTATACATGATAACACCACTCGGCATCCCCTCAACCAAAACACTTAAACTATTGCATATATCATCTGGGATTATATTATTTTCATATCTCATCACATACCCCCATAAACATCCTGAAGCATTTATTTGTCAGACATTTCTTTCTATACTGTACTTTTGCTGAATAAATATCATTTTATTTTGTTATAATTAGTGATATTTATACTGATTATATACTAATATTATAAAATACAATCCGAAGAATCTCAATTCAGATGTAATATTTTTATAGAATTTTTATCAATTAACGTAGTAAATTGTTTCTTATGCTCTTTCTAAAACCAATCCGTATTCCATTCAACACAAAAACCCCTTTTACGGACTTTATCCCGTAAAAGAGGTCTTTCAAAAGATTTCATATTCTTATTATTTACTGCATCATCTGTCCGCGTCCGCCTGCCTGCTTCATACCTCCTGACATATTTCCATTATCATTTGGAATTTCACCATTTTGCATATCCGGCATACTTCCATCTTGAGCATCACCATCTGGTAATTCCGGTCGATTTCCATCCGAGAAATTTCCATCCTGCATTTTGCCATCTTTCATTGTTCCATCAGACATATTGCCATCTGAAAAATTGCCGCCCTTCATATTACCGCCACGCATACCACCATTCATTCCTGCGCTGATATTTCCATTTGTTGTAACTGCATCGCTGACTGTAATACTCTGAGATGTACTTCCTGCGTTTATTGTGTATGTACTTCCCGTCTGAAGCTCTGTGCTGTATACAATTGCACTTTCATAAGACTTCTCCGGAGTATAGGAAAGAATCGTCTTACCGGAACTATCCTGTACAGAGAACGTTGAATTAGCAGCAACGGATGTAAATGTTGTTGCAATGCACGCACCATTGCTTGCATCGGTTGGAATCTCTAACATTCCACTCGAACCAAATGCCATCACTGTTCCACCGTTCATTACACAGTTTGTATCAAAATCCAATGCGGCATCTCCGTTACTTGTCGGCCCTGATATAATCGTTGTTCCGCCATAAAATGTAATTGAACCGTTTGCATCCAGACCGTCTCCTGCGGCATTTACATATATATTTCCACCGTTTATAATAAGCTGCGCATTGCTGCTTGCGGACTCCATTCCTTTCTGCATCATCATGGTTCCTGTGCCTGTCTCTGTCGAGCTGCTCTTTTCTGCCGCATTGATTCCATCATCTGATGCCACAACCTTGACATCCCCTGCATTAATCGTAATGATTGCAGCTTCTAAACCTTCATAACTCTTCTGAATGTCAATCGTTCCGCCATTGATTGTTAAAGAATTATCAGCATGTACTCCATCATCGCCTGTCTGAATCGTAAATGTACCATTTGCAATGATAATATCTCCATTACAATGTACCGCATCATCCTGACTGTCAATGGTATACGTTCCATCTGCAATCACAATACTCGTACCTGCCTTCAGTCCTTTCATACTCTCTTCATCCTGTGTTGACGTTGTTGTATTCATTGTCATACGGCCACCCATCTGCGACATTGTATTTGCCGCACTGCTCTTTGTAGAAGCTGCCGCACCGCCAGCCGTCTTGATTGTGAATGTGCCTCCGTTAATCTGCAAAATATGCTCTGCCTGAATTCCATCCGTCTGCGCCTGAATATTAAATGTACCACCCTCTATGACAATATGACCTTTGCTGTCATCCTTATCATATGTTGATTTCATTCCATCCTGCCCTGACTGAATCGTAAAAGTACCCTCTTTGATTCCCAACAAATCTTTTCCCACAATTCCATCTTCTGCACTGACAATCTTATATGTTCCGGAAACAATCTTCAAATCGTCTGATGATTTAATGCCGTTGCGATATCCGGCATTCACATGTAACGTTCCTGTTCCATTAAATACCAAATCTGCTTTCGATGTAATTGCTGCTGAATAATCTTCACTCTCTGTCGTACTTCTTGCTGAATCCGTAAATGCATTGGTCGTTCCATCTGCTAAAGTAACAATCACCTTCTTTGCCTCTGTAACAGTCAATGGTGCTGTTGTTGTACTTGTTATTGTTACACCATTGAGTACAAGATGAACCGTTTCTTTATCTGCGACAGCTACATTGATATTACCATCTGTTAGCGTTCCGCTAATAACATATGTTCCGGCACTTGTAATCGTTACTGTCTGTCCCGTTACTTCCGCTCCATCTCCAGATACAGTTGCAGACGCACCTGTCAAATGAATTTTTGTTGCGCTTGCTTCCTCCCAACCAGCATCCAAATCTTCCGAATCCCATTCTACCGTTGCTGCAGTCACATTATCTGTGTTTTTCACTGACGATGTAGCGTTTGCCGCCTGTACGGTAACGGTCGTATCTGTATTTTGTGCGGATTCCCACGGCATCGTACATCCCGTTACTGAAAATAACATTACTGTTCCTGTCATCAATGCTACTGCTAATTTTCCATATTTAATCATAAAAGCCACGCTCCTTTTCGCTTTGTTATCTCATCTGATAACAGTATCTTAGCGAATGAGCGTGGCTATTATGTGTTCGTTCTATGTACGATTTGTGTTTTAATCATGGAAAAAATGTGTCTGCACACGAAGGAATATTTCTTCGTCTAAATCACATTTATTAGATATTAACTTTAACAATTCTTGGACGAAGTCCTGCTTCTTCTAACTTCTGAACAATTTCTTCCTTATGTTCATGTCCAAATGCCTCGATTGTAATACGAAGTTCAACCGTCGCTTTACGGTTAATACTTACAAACTGGTTGTGGTCTAACTTGATAACATTACCATTTGCCTCTGCAATAATAGAAGCAACACGTACCAATTCACCCGGCTTATCCGGAAGAAGAACAGATACCGTAAAGATTCTGCTTCTCTGTACAAGTCCCTGCTGTACAACAGAGGACATGGTAATGACATCCATATTACCACCGGAAAGGATGGATACAATCTTCTTATTCTGAACATTTAACTGCTTTAATGCAGCAACTGTCAACAGACCGGAATTTTCTACAACCATCTTATGATTCTCTACCATATCAAGGAATGCAACAATTAAATCTTCATCCGGTACAGTAATAACTTCATCAATATTTTTTGAAAGATATGGGAATAACTTGCTGCCCGGAGTCTTTACTGCCGTACCATCTGCGATTGTGCTTACTCCCGGTAATGTTACAACTTTACCAGCTTTTAAAGATTCCTGTAAGCAGTTCGCTCCTGCCGGCTCAACACCGATGACTTTAATATTCGGGTTTAATAACTTTGCCAATGTAGACACACCTGTTGCAAGTCCGCCGCCGCCGATTGGTACTAAAATATAATCAACCGTTGGTAATTCTTTAATAATTTCCATTGCAATTGAACCCTGTCCTGTTGCAACATCCAAATCATCAAATGGGTGAACAAATGTTAATCCTTTTTCCTCTGCTAACTTCAATGCATACTCGCAAGATTCATCATATACGTTACCATAAAGTACAACTTCTGCACCATATCCTTTTGTTCTGTTTACTTTAATCAATGGCGTTGTTGTCGGCATAACAACCGTTGCTTTTACGCCATACTTCTTTGCTGCATATGCAACACCCTGTGCGTGATTTCCTGCTGAAGCTGTGATAAGACCTTTTTTACGTTCATCCTCTGACATTGTACTAATCTTATAATAAGCACCACGCACCTTATAAGCACCTGTATACTGCATATTTTCAGGCTTTAAATAAACCTTGTTGCCTGTCTGATTACTGAAATATTCACTATACATTAAATTTGTCTGTAAAGTGACTTCTTTTACTTTTTCAGCTGCTTCTTCGAACTTCTCTAATGATAATTTTTCCATCGTCCTACCCACTTTCTTCCCATAAATATATTTTATTTCACAGAACATTATTCGAATCTCCTATGAAACAACGGGTATCACAACAAGATGTACCTCCCTGTATCGCTTTCGGCGACATTACCTTCTGTAAATCATCTCTTGGACACCACAATTATACACTCTTAAACAACTATATAACGTATAAATATACACAATATAGACGTATCCTGTATATTTTATAATAAAATCCTACATTTTGCAATATTATTCCGTAACTCTCTTACAAATGTCTCTATACCGCACACGCTTTTGTTTTATTCGCGTTCTCCGGCTGTTATATCTGAACTGTTCTCTTCTTCATCATAATCTGTTGTGTCTGTTACATCAAACAACGCATTTACAAATTCCTCAGAATTAAACTTCTGCAAATCTTCGATCTTTTCACCGACGCCAATATATTTTACCGGAATCCCATACTCTGCCTGAATTGCTACGGCAATACCACCTTTGGCAGTTCCATCCATCTTCGTTAAGATAATACCGGTAATATCTGTTACTTCCTTAAATTCCCTTAGCTGCGCAAGTGCATTTTGTCCCGTTGTAGCATCTAACACGATAAGATTCTCTCTGTATGCATCCCCATATTCCCGTTCAATCACACGGTCAATCTTACGAAGTTCTTCCATCAGATTCTTCTTATTGTGTAATCGTCCTGCAGTATCACACAACAACACATCTGCATTTCTTGCCTTGCTCGCTGCAATGGAATCATAAATAACTGCTGCCGGATCCGAACCTTCACTCTGTGCAATAATATCCACACCGGTACGATTTGCCCATTCCGTAAGCTGCTCAATCGCTGCTGCACGAAATGTATCTGCAGCCGCCATAATAACTTTTTTATTCATTGCCTTTAAATGGCCTGCTAACTTGCCAACAGATGTTGTCTTGCCTACACCATTGACACCAATTAACATTACGATAGACTTGCGATTTTCAAACTCATAAGCATTCTCGCCCAAGTCCATCTTCTCTTTGATTGTATCAATCAGAAGCTGCTTACATGCCTGTGGCTCTTTGACCTTTTGTTCCTTTACCTTTTCCTTAAGTTCTTCAATGATTTCTTCTGTTGCACGAACGCCCAAATCGCCCATAATCAGTGTTTCTTCTAACTCATCATAGAAATCATCATCAATCGTTGAAAATCCACTAAAGACATTTTCAATTCCAGATACAATATTATCTCTTGTCTTCGTTAATCCTTCTTTTAACTTCTGAAATAATCCCATATGCCACCTCTTTTATTTTTATTAAATAGCCATGAGAAAAACTCCACACATACAGTATTTATGCGGGTTTGCGAGGCATGGCAAACCTCTTAATCACTATTTAATTTATAGTAACAATCAGTTTCAAATGGTATAATTGAATTATCACAAACAAACTACCGAAAGGAGCTGATTGTTATCTATCATCAAGAAATTTTACAGGACATCCGCCTGTTTACCTCTCAGCCTGTGGCTAAGTTTTATGATTTCCGCTTTTATTGTCATGAAATGCGAAGGGTTTTCCATGATTTCTTTTGTAGATTCTATTAGTCTATCAACTTTACTGTCTCTGCCATTGCATCTACGCAATTTTCAACTTTTTGCTTGTCAGACTCCTTCTCATAACATCCCATCCAATATACCGGCTGATTTTCTTTACCACCATTTATAGAATCAGCATTAACAATCATGTAATACCCTACAATTCCTGTCTTCTGTCCACCGTCTTTACTACGATTGATATAACCATATACCTTCAGCATCTCTTTTCCATTTACTGTTACTTTCTTCTGCTCTGTAATAACATGCTTATCCGTAAGTTCATATTTCTCAATATTTGTGTTTCTAATATAATAATTAATTTGTTCATCACAACTTCCTACACATTCTTCAAGAGTTGAAGCCGGTTTTCCGATACCATCCCAACCATAACTATATATGTACATATCTGAAACTGCTTCGCCTCGTTCATCATTATATGATGTCATTCCTAGTGAATTTTTCCTTAATCCATACTTTCTAGCATCCGGAAACCGTAATTCAATTCCAGTCGCTGGCATATAATACTGCTCTCCTAGTATAGACTGTTTATCTGTTTTTTCCTTGTTACTCTGATTACTACTTCCTGCGGATGCACTTGCACTCGTATTCACATCTGTATTTTTTACATCCTTATTTCCACATGCACAGATACTTAATCCCATACATACCAATCCTACTGTTGCCATTCTCTTTACTGTCTTTTTCATCTTTTACTCCTTAATAACCATTAATTCCTGTATATTTAATCTTCTGTCTTCCGGTTCCAATATTGCTGTAATCCAACTCTATTGCATTTCCATTGGCCGTTACAACATCCATAAAGGATGTCTTGATACTAACCGTTGCACTTGCCTGAACCATCGTATATGATTTTGCAATATTAAAATCAACATTCGTTTTTGCTACATTGGTCTGAATCAT
>DGTC01000025.1 GCA_002394205.1 Lachnospira sp. UBA4346
TTGCTTCAATCTGTCTGATACGCTCTCTTGTTACATTGAATTCCTTACCAACTTCCTCAAGGGTACGTGCACGTCCATCATCCATACCGAAACGAAGTCTGAGAACCTTCTGCTCTCTTTCTGTCAATGTACTAAGTACTTCTACCAGCTGCTCTTTTAATAACGTAGATGCTGCTGCTTCGGCAGGTACCGGCACATTATCATCCTGAATGAAATCTCCTAAATGGCTGTCTTCCTCTTCACCAATTGGTGTCTCAAGTGATACGGGTTCCTGCGAAATCTTCTGAATTTCACGAACACGTTCTACTGGAATATCCATTGCTGCTGCAATTTCTTCCGGAGAAGGTTCTCTGCCTAATTCCTGTAAAAGCTGTCTTGATACTCGAACCAACTTATTGATTGTTTCAACCATATGAACCGGAATACGAATTGTTCTTGCCTGATCTGCAATCGCTCTTGTAATCGCCTGACGAATCCACCATGTTGCATACGTACTGAACTTATATCCTTTTCTGTAGTCGAACTTTTCAACCGCCTTAATCAAACCTAAGTTACCTTCCTGAATCAAATCAAGGAATAACATCCCTCGTCCAACATAGCGTTTTGCAATACTTACAACTAATCGTAAATTGGCTTCTGCAAGTCTCTTCTTCGCCATTTCACCCTGATCGATTGCACGCTTGATTTCTCTTTGTTCTTCTCTTGACAATGCCTTAAATGCCTGAATGTCTTCGAGCTGTTTACGCATTTCATTACCAAGTTCCATTTTCTGTGCAAAATTAATTTCTTCTTCTGCACTAAGCAATGGCACTTTACCGATTTCCTTCAAATACATTCTGACTGGATCTTCAAGACCGACACCATCCGGAACAGATAAATCAATCTTTTCAATGTCAATATCATCTTCGTCATCTAAAATAATTTCATCGTCATCAGCATCATCATCCGGCATCTTAACATCTACATTGTTATTGTCTAAGAATTCAAATACTTTCTCCATCTTATCTGCTTCGAAATCTGTATCTGCAAATGCTTTCATAATCTCATCATAATCAAGCATATTTTTCTTCTTCTTTGCAATCTGTAAGAGCTGTTTACATTTTTCATCGAACTTTGCTGCCATCAGTTCAGCCTTTTGTTCTTCTGTTAATTCCTGCTGCTCTGCTTCTGATTTTGCCTTCTTTGTTGTCTTTTTGGCTGGCTTCTTTGCTTCTACTTTCAATTCTTCTAAGTTGTCTTCCATATTCTTAGCCATGTCTCTTATCCTTCCTTTTTCGAATGTTTTATATTTTTAAAGCTGAATCTGTATATCTTTTAATCGAATCTGCTGCATCATCAATTCCTGAAACAGCTTTGTGTCATTGCTTTGCTGTGCCTTGTCCATTGCGTCATTTAAACTGTTTTCCCTGACCTTTTTCACAGTATCATTGAGTGCTTTCTGTCTCTCATTTTGGTTCAGGCTGTCATCTAAATCTGCACTAAATAACGCCGCAACCTCGCTGTGCTCTTCCTCAGTGTCATATGTATTGACAATTGCTGCCGGATTTACTTTTCCCTCCTGCAGCTGCACATATAACTTTGTGGCTACATCATGCAATAATGAATCAATAAAATCGTCTGGGCCTATATATTCCTTGATTTTATCGTAAATGGTCTGATCATTAATCATCCATGTCAAAAGAATCTTCTCGGCTTTTCGCACACCGGATTCCCGGCGAACCTTTGTCCGATTCTGATTCTTTGTCTGATTATTTGCTCTCGTATTGCTTCCAAAACTTCCGTAAGAAGCGACAAGTTCTGCCATTCCATCATAGGAAATGGTAAATTCCTGACAAACTGCCCGCATATAATTCTCACGTTCAAGTTTCTTAGAAAACGTTATCAGCTTCTTTGCGACTTCCTGCTCAAATATCGTAGACTGCTCCGGATCACTTCGATCGTACTGCCGTGCCATCGCACCAATTTCATACAGGAAGCTGTTCTGTGCCTTATCAATACGTTCCTGAAAGGCTTCTGCTCCCAGATTTTTGATAAATTCATCCGGATCTTTGTACGGCTGCATATTGATTACTTTCGTTGACAGTCCCGCTTCTTTCAGAATTGGAATCGCACGAAGTGCTGCTTTCGTTCCGGCTTCATCACTGTCATACGTTATCAACACCTGATTGGTATACCGCTTCATTAACATTGCCTGTCCCGGTGTAAGTGCCGTTCCAAGACTTGCGACCGCCTGTGAAAATCCTGCCTTATGAAGTGCAATAACATCCATATACCCTTCACAGATTATCATATTCGGCTTCCTAGAAAGTCTTGCAATATTTAATCCATATAGATTTCTGCTCTTGTCAAACAGCTTCGTTTCCGGTGAGTTCAGATATTTCGGCTTTGCATCCCCTAAAACTCTTCCGCCAAAACCGATTACACGATTATTAATGTCCATAATCGGAAACATGACTCTGTTCCAGAATTTATCATGAATTCCCCGCTCATACGTAAACAAGCCGGATTCCTTGAGTAAGTCATCTTCATATCCTTTTTCTTTCAAATAACGGTATAATGCATTTCCCGTCTGACCGGCATATCCCAATCCAAAACGATTCATTGTTGCTGCATCTAATCCTCTCTTTTGAAAGTAGGATAATCCTAACGCACCCTGTTCACTTTTCAATTCGTGATAATAATACGTTGCTGCCAATTTATTAATTTCTAACAGCTTCGTCTTAATATCTCTTTTTTTCTTTTCTTCATCAGACAGTGTTGTCTCTTCTAATGTCATTCCCGCCCTGTCTCCAAGCATTTTGACTGCTTCTAAAAATGTCATATTTTCATATTCCATGATAAAAGTAATCACATTTCCACCTACTCCACATCCAAAACAGTGATACAACTGTTTATTCTGGGATACGGAAAACGAAGGGGACTTTTCATTATGAAATGGACATAGTCCGACATAGGAACTACCTGTCTTTTTCAATTTTATATAATTCGAAATGACATCTACAATATCATTTCTCGATACTACTTCTTCAATTACTTCACTTGAATACATATCTTCCAACCTTCATAATGAATGTTCGAACCCGTATTATTCAACTGTCCATGCCTTTGGTACGAATATATTATTAAATGTCTGAATTGCGTATTGATCACTCATTCCGGCAATATAATCACATACTACTCTTTCTAGTGAATCTTTTCGCTGATTCATCAGCATTTTATAATGCTCTGGAAGCTCAGCCGGATTGTCTAAATAGTATGTATACAATTCACGAATGAGCTTGTCTACCTTCTGCTCTTCTGTCTTTGCAATAGAATTCTGATATACATGCGTAAACATAAACTTTCGCAAATCCATCATCGCCTGTTCCACTTCCTCTGACATACAGATATCCGCCTTATCGAGGCTGTGATAAATAATATCCCGAATCAATGTATTCAAACGTGCTTTCGTCGTATCTCCTAACACTTTTGTATACGCTTTCGGAATATCTTCTTCCCGAATTACCTTTGCACGAATACTATCATCAATATCATGGTTAATATACGCAATCTTATCTGACAGACGTACAATTTTTCCTTCCAGCGTTGCCGGTGTTGTATTCGTACCATGATTGAGAATTCCATCACGCACTTCCTTGGTAAGATTCAATCCTTTTCCTTCTTTTTCAAGGACTTCTACCACACGGATACTCTGCTTGTAATGTCTAAATCCCTGTGAACAAATCGCATCTAATGTCCGCTCGCCGGCATGCCCAAATGGTGTATGTCCAAGATCATGTCCTAACGCAATCGCTTCCGTCAAATCTTCATTTAATCGCAATGCCCTTGCAATACTTCTTGCAATCTGCGCAACCTCCAACGTATGCGTTAAACGTGTCCGGTAATGATCTCCCTCCGGTGCAATAAAAACCTGTGTCTTGTGTTTTAATCTTCGAAAGGATTTACAGTGCAGAATTCTATCTCTGTCCCGTTGATAAATCGTACGTATAGTACATGGTTCTTCCTGATAATCCCTTCCTTGTGATTTATCACTAAAACTGGCATACGGACTAAAATGCATATGCTCAAATCGTTCCTGTTCTTCTCTAATATTCATATCGTAACCCTCATAAACACTTCTGCAAAAATGGGCTCTAACTATAATATTCTTCGCATAAGAAGTATTTCCTTTTTTTCTTTTTTATTTTTCCGTAAAATTTAAATTTTTTTCAAAGGTGCGGCAAATGCACCGATTGCTCCTGCTAATACACAGACAATGACACCTCTGACCATCGCACTATATGCAAATTGTTCCTTATTTCCCAATAAAATTGAAACGCCCGTCAATACTGCAAAATAAGCCACACCAAATCCGATTCCCCAAATTAATCTCCTTGTTCCTGCCTGTCTTGCCAACATAAATCCTCCAACAAATGTAGCAACTGCATAAATCAGTACAATTCCGGCTGTTACCTGCCATTCTGATAATCCCATACGATACATTCCAAAAGATAATACAACCAAAAGAATCCCTGTAATTGCATACGATACAACTGATGTTTTTAAAATATCTAACATTCTATCTGACATAATTTTCCCAACCCTTCATTATTTCTATAATTCTATTTTATGACATAAATGAGAATATAGAACCGAAAGTATATCTTTTCTTGATTGTTATAACTTTAACATATTCTGTACACGCCTGTTTTTTGTATAATCGACATTTCATTTGACATGATACATTCTTTTTAGTAGAATTTTATCATTACATTTATTTTAATTATTTTAACAAAGGAGTGATTTTTTTTGGATACGGACAGTATCACGCAACTTATCATCATTATTATTCTTGTCGCTCTTTCTGCATTTTTTTCCTCTGCAGAAACTGCACTAACCACAGTTAACAAAATTCGCATCCGTTCTCTCATTGATGACGGCAATAAACGAGCAATCACTGTTAATAAAATTATTGAGCAGTCTAATAAAATGCTCAGTGCAATCTTAATCGGAAATAATATTGTTAATATTTCCGCTTCTGCACTGACAACACAATGGACTATTCGTGTATTCGGAAATTATGCAACAGGTATTGCAACCGGAATTCTGACATTAACCGTTCTGATTCTTGGAGAAATTACACCGAAAACTGCCGCTACCATTTATTCTGAGAAAATCTCATTAATATATGCACCTATTATTTATACATTGATGTATATATTAACACCTGTGATTTTCATTGTGGATCATCTTGCAGGTGGTTTTATGCGACTCATTCATCTTGACCGAACCAATGGTTCCAGCAAAATAACAGAAGACGAATTAAGAACTTTCGTTCAGGTTAGTCACGAAGATGGTGTTATCGAATCAAATGAAAAGAAAATCATCAACAATCTCTTTGATTTTGGCGATACCGAAGCTAAAGATGTCATGATTCCACGAATTGATATGACACTGGCAGATATCAACACTTCTTACAATGAGATTATTGCATTATTCCGTGAGACAAAATATACACGAATTCCAATTTTTGAAAATGACATCGATAATGTTGTCGGTATACTCAATATCAAAGATTTAATTCTCGTTCCTCACCATTCGGATTTTCAGATTCGGACAATTATGCGTAAACCATTCTTTACATATGAGCATAAGAACACCTCTGAATTATTCAATCAAATGCAGCGTAATTCTCACAGTATTTGCATTGTTTTAGATGAATATGGTTCTACTGCCGGTATGATTACAACCGAGGACTTATTAGAAGAAATTGTTGGTGAAATCCGTGATGAATATGATGCAGATGAGACAGATCCATTTGTAAAGGTAGGTGTTAATACTTATCTGGTAGATGGTTCTTACAAATTAGATGATATCAATGATGCATTAAATATTTCTCTCGTATCCGAAGATAATGACTCGATTGGCGGTTACATTATTGAAAAGTTAGATCGTTTCCCTGAAGTTGGCGAACAATTCGAACTTGATACCCTTCATATTAAAATTGAACGTGCCACTGCAAATCGAATTGAATTAATCTTAATCAAAGTAACCACATCTGATACAACTGAATCATAACTATATTTCTAATAACACATAAGTTTATTGCTTGTGTGTTATTTTTTTCTCTCAATCACTCCTGCCGAATCTATTTTCCACACCTGAACACATTTTTCATCTGAATATGCCTGTATCTCCTGCTGTGTTAAATTTCCTAATTTGTTATACCAGTCTTCAATTCCCTCTGCCTGTTTTTGAATAATCTGCTCATACCAAGTGGAGGCAATTCGAATGGTCTGTATTTTTCGAACCACCTGTGGTTCCGGCTCCAATTCATCTTTTGTTGCATGTGCAGTTCTTTCTACATCTTTAGCCGGCATTATAAATGTTACTTCAATCATGTCAAGCGTTGTGTTGTCTTCTCTTGTCCAGTTCGCCCAAGTATAACCTGTGTATACAGTTGCCTTGATCGTTACCGACTGACCATAATAATATGTATCTGCTCCACGAACATCTGTGATACCGGTTGTCTTGTTTAACTTGACTTCATACTTATTTCTTGTGTAGTAGTAATTTACCACAGTAGTTCCGTCTGCCTTAATTGTAACCTTCTGTGTTGCAGGTGCTGTAAATCCAGTATATGTCTTTACTGCCGGTATTACCATAGATGCTGTTGCTCCGATTAAGTTCTCTGTATCTGTTAAGTCATAATTCGTTGTATCGTGCTTTGTTGCATCTGAATTAATCTTCTGTTTCCAGTGCTTTACCGTATACTTTGTATCTGTGTTTGGTACTGCGTTGGCTGTGAAAGCGACATCTGTTGAAGGCATTGTAAATGTGTAGCTAGAATCTGCAATTGTCTTACCATCCGATTTCTTCCAGTTTGTAAAATGATACCCTGTCATTGCCGTGGCATCAATGTTTACAGATTGTCCTACATAGTACGTTCCTGCGCCTGTTGTTTTGGCAATTCCGCTTCCTTTGGTTAAGGTTACTTTGTATGATAATCTCTTGTAATACAACTTAATTACTGTATTGCCTGTAATGATTGTCTTCTCTTTGCTCTTGTTGGAATCATATTCTGTTCGGTTCTCCACAATCAGGGAAGAATCCTTTAAGTCTGTGTGTTTTATGACTGTGCCGTAAGGCTTGCTTAGCGTTGTTGTCTTTCGTGGTTTTTCCGGATAGTTTCCATCTGTATCCATAACGTAATGCTCAACCGTAACGTCATAATTATTCGTCTGTGCTGTCGCATTGGCAGTTATGGTTACGTCTTTTGCAGGCATTACAAAATATGCCGGATTGCTCTTTTCTGTTGTGTTATCGCTAAATTCTGTATATCCTGTCCATCTGTTCCAGGTATAAGTATGCTGTGCATCGTTTGGCAACATATATGCATGTATTGTAATCTTTGCACCATAGTATATCTTGTCTCCTGCTTTCTTCGTTACACCGTTTGCTGTGTAATTAACGTTCTTAATTCCTGTTCCGTTCTTTAATGTTACGGTATACTGGTTTCTTGTGTAGTAGTAATTTACCACAGTAGTTCCGTCTGCCTTAATCGTAACCTTCTGTGTTGCAGGAGAAGTGAATCCTGTATACGTTTTTACGGCGGGTGTTACGCTGTTTCCGGTTGTACCGGTTACGTTTTCCGTGTCTTTTAGCGTATAGTTAGATGCGTTCTTCTTCGCTGCATCACTGTTTATATTCTGTAGCCAATGTTTTACGGTGTACTTCGTGTCTGTGTTTGGCTTATAATGTGCTCTGTAATTTTTGTCTCCTACGCTGCCTTTTGTAATGGTTACTTTGGTGTTATAAGTTCCACTTGCAATACCTGTTCCACTCCAACCGATGAATGTGTAACCTTGTTTTGTTGGGTTATTCAGTGTAAAGGTATTCGTATTGATTGTATACTCTGTAGGATTGGTCTTACCACCAAGCGTACCGCCTTGCAAATTGTAATTGATTGTATACGTATGAAGTTTAAAGAATCTGTACACGGTTACATTTGCTCCACTTACAACGGCTGATGAACTGGAATTATAATCATACCCTTTGTAATACTTGCTGCTTGTTGTATTTGTTCCTAAATCTTCACCGCTTACTCTTGTTCCGTCTGCAACTGTTTTCGTCTGCGAACCAAGAAGCATACCATTTTTATCTCCCACCACATCCTTGTAAGTTACGTTGTAATATTTCGTGTCAGGCGTTAGAGCTTCCCACTGTGCATGAATAATATAACTTGCCGGCTGTGTGTTATTCTTAATCCAACCACCTATAAGTGTATTGTTGGTGTTGCCATTATTCATAACATCATCACCGTCTGAAAACTTGTACCACCGACTTGAATCCGTCCTGTATGTACCTGTAAAAGAATGCCACTGATTGTCCGTACCAAACACTTCTTCTACATTCTTCTTGCCATTGCTATATATTCGTGTTAATGCATATCCTGTCCACTTATAGCCACTTCTTGTAAATATGTTGCCTCCTGCGAAACGAATCTTATTTCCTTCAACTAGTGTGCGGTTTAATATAGAAATATTTTCTCCGCTTGTCATTGTTCCACCGTTGGCATTATATGTGAAGGTATATTCTGGGGTCCAGACTGCTTCGAATGTGGCATCTTTAAATAAGGAATCGTAATACTTACCGTCATTTAAAATACTTGTCCACTCTGCACTTGTTGCGGTGTAACCATGCTCTGCACCACCGGATGTCAACTTCCATCCCACAAACTTATATCCAGCTCTTTGTGGATTAGATAATTGAATTCCATCGGTCAGTCCAAGACGCTCTATTGTAACATTACTTGTATTACCACCATAATTACCGCCGTTAAGTTTGAAGGTATATCTGAATGGTTTGGTTACCAACGAAAAGTGATTGTATTTTTGTAACTCAGATGATTGCAATGTATTATCCATACCAGAACCATCTGCTTCTACATTATTATTTAGTCGAAATACCGGAACGATATACTTCACACGATTATAACGCTCATTGGCATCTGTTATGGCTTGTGTATCTGCTGGAGATACACCTACTGTCCAAGATGTTTTAACATCACGCCAAGGTGCATTTACCAACAGATTGCCATATTCGTCATACTCTAATGGACACCAATACAAGGCTTTCATTGCATCTGACATTTTACTATCGCCACCCTGCAATTTCGGACTTTCATCAAAATTTGTTGTATCATCCATCGCTGCAACAATAGAAAT
Organism: Lachnospira sp. UBA4346; assembly: GCA_002394205.1. Classification (GTDB taxonomy): domain Bacteria; phylum Bacillota; class Clostridia; order Lachnospirales; family Lachnospiraceae; genus Lachnospira. Next base: position 9,207 of record DGTC01000025.1, read on the forward strand.
CGTCTGTCTTGCTTGAACTTCAATTGCTCTACCATATGTAATACGAGAATTCGTATATAACTGAATATCATCAAATGCTCTCATACCATCATCATAGACTTTATTTGTGTCGATTGTACCATACCCCCACATATAATTCTTAATTCCTTGAATTAAATCATGTTGGTTATCTCGCTTCAAAGAAACCATATTCTGAATTAAATCATTCCATGAATACTCAACTGCATATACATTTTCATTATAAAAAGAAAACAGGCCTGTCATTGTAAATAATACAATGAGCAGACCTGCGATAAAACGCTTATTTAATCTGTTTATCATAGATTATTTCCTTTCTCTCTGATAGATAATAAGGAAATTTGATTTGATTGATTATTATAGATTAAGCCAGTATAAATGTACTTCTTTTCCGAAATCCTTTAAATTTAAATTACTTAGTAACCCAAACATATTTCCTGTATTATACTCGACTGTTCCTGGACCATTTGCATCACCGATTCTTAGTGCAGTTTCTCCATTAATATCAACCATATGAGGGCTATGAATTTCGTTGTAGTGATAATCATCAATCATATTTCCGTTATCGTCAACATCAACAGTAATCTCATCGATTGCATCATACTTTCTGCTAGATACACCATCTTCAAGCCGTTCCATTTCTCTTAAGATGTTTCCATCCGCGTCATGCCAAATAACATATCTTTTACCCTGACGAATTGCTTTTCCGTTTTCAACACGGTATTCAACACCGTCATATATAATCGTGTTACCTACATTTCCCCAGCCACCATTCTCAATTCTTCTTTCAATGCCGTTACCTACGTTTGCCCAGCCAGACTCAATATATTTTCTTTTAATGCCACAAGAATAATCAAATCGAATTCCACCATTCTCTACATACCATGTACCGAATTCGTTCTTTTCCACACCTGTGAAGCCGAAATCTACGCCGCCATTGGTAATCTTCCACCAGCCGAACTCATTAAACGCCAATCCGTTGTATTCGAAGTCTACTCTGCCATTCGTTACTTTCCACCAGCCGAATTCGTTGCCTACTACGCTGTTGCTAGTGTAATCTACCTGTCCGTTGTTTACATACCACCAACCGACTGTTTCATCATACACAAGTCCTGTATCTTCAAACTGCACCTGACCGCCTACAATCTTCCACCAGCCGGCTTCGTTTTCTGCAAGTCCATTGAAAGAGAAATCTACGATACCGTTATTACACTTCCACCAGCCGACTTCATTACCAACCAAACCGTCATAATCCTTAACTGCCTGATTATCTGCGTTATATACTCTCCATGCACCGTCTGCGTCAAGGTTTAAGTGATATGCTGTGCTGTCTGCGTTATACTCCTGAGCATATGCTGTCACTGCTGTATCTGCTGCATTGCCAATACCGAAAGCCCCCACGCCGATACCAAAAGCTAATGCGCCTGCTGCTGCGATCTTTCTTACTGTTTTTGTTGTTTTATTTAATTGTGTGTGTCTGTTTTTATTCATAGAATTCGTCTCCCTCTCATCTTTCTTTTGTTATTTTGTGACGAATTCCATTATACAGTATTTTCAGAAAATAACAATACTCTCTGAATACTTATTTTTTTATTTTTATAAATCAATGGAAGCCGGAATGTTTCATGAACCAAAACATCTAACACGCCATTTCCAGCATATATGATTTGAACCTCCACCTCGCCGTTTGAAGCGATTTTCTTCTTTAATTCCTCACAAAATCTTCTTGTAATATGTTCAATTTCTTCCTCTTTCGGAATTGCTCCCATTTGCAATGTACCACTCATCCATTCATCTTTTAATATATTCATCGCATATTCTGAGCCATTATTTAGTTCCGCACTCCGTGCATGTTCTTCTGTAAATATACAAAAAACAATTACCATCAAATAGATTCCAATACAGCATCCGCATAATGTAATAATATTTCTCATAGACACCTACTTCTCTATATGCACATATTCATTATAATGATGTTGTTTCTGAATGGAAAACAAGTTACTTTGAATGTGATACTCTACCTGCATCTGAAACGTATAATACTGACTGCTTTCAGATGTATATTGAAATGCAACCTGCATATTTTTTTGTTGCAGATAATTTTGAATTTCCGTCTTTGTCTGCGCATCTAACTGTTCGTCTACCTTTTGTCCATGAATACATACATAATCTTCTATGTATTTGATATGCTTATGTACATCTGTTATCTGCTGATTCATCTGAATAAAATCGATTCCCAGATAGCATATTAATGTTAAAATAATTACATACGCTGAACTTTCTATGACACTTCTCATATTTCATCACCTGTATTTTATTTCATTATTATCAAAATTTATTGAAATAGAATTACAGACAGCATTTTACTTATGATTTCCCGATACTGCAATAATATATATCCGAAAATATATATTCCAGCCATACTTCCCAGCAGACTTACAATTGCCTTTCCATACTCTTCTATCATTTCACTCATTTTCAAACCCCCATTCTGTAATTCTATTTTCTTTTGTCACCGATTCAAAAATAAACTTATAATCATTTACGTCATATGATTAATCTTCGTTCAGACTGTTACGGCTTTATACATTTGTTAATATCTTAACAAACAGCATAATAAATGTTCCCACTACCGGTATTGCTGTCACAACAGCACCATATTCTTCTACTATTTCTTCCATCTTTCTCCTTCTATATACACCTAATATTATGTACCTTTTGTTTCCTTTTATTGTCTACAAATAATTAGTAACAACCAGCATCATATCAATTGCAATCTTAAATGATACAAAAAATGTCGGTATATACTCTGCGAATTTCATCGCACTAATCTGATCTTGATTCTTATGCTCTTCATAGCGATTCATCAGTTCATAATTCCGTTCAATCAGACTGTGTATTGTCTCATCAATTCTGTCTGCCGTCATCTCTGTCATTGAATACAATGTATGTACTGTCGTTGTAATATCAAGAATTCCAAATTGTCCCATAAAGTGATAGTAAGGTTCTACGGCTCCCGGACTTTCTTCCAACTCGAAAATAAACTGTTGTAAAGATTCCTGCATAACCACGGGACATTGTTCATATGTATTTTCAATTGCTGACAACATCGGTTCCTCCTGAAGCCGCAGTGCCACATCACGCAGCCAATTTGAAAAGCCAATAAAAACATCCTCCCGAATTCTTGCTTTTGCTCTGGCAATATTATCCTGCGGCAAATAAATCATATACGCTAAGAATACCGCCAATACACCGAACCATATATATTGCTGATACCATACAAGTCCAGCTCCTGCTAATCCAATCAACACATACAAGGGCAGCGAATGTTTCCGTACTTGATTTGCTGAGGTATGAAATGCAAGCTGATAATCCTTTATTATCTGTTTTTCGCTGCGTTCTGCCTTTTCCCAATCTGCCGTAAAATGGCATTGCGTGTATACAAAAAATAATAGATTTAAAATCAGAAACACGGCAGAACCCGCCTGATACCCCCATTCCTGTGTAATATCAATATGAATTTCCGACACTCCTTTTAGAATCTGTGCAATCATTACCGATGCACCTGCTAAAAGAAAACTAAGCACGATTCCAACTGCAAGTGTTGTCTTAATCCGACCAATTTCTTTCTGATGTTTTCGTACACGTTTTCCCCAATGGTCAAAATCCATTAAAAGAACCTGCAATGCCCTTTGATATTTGCCTCCATTTTTCTCTACAGATATTAGAAATTTATGCAGCGTTGTAATACGACTGCTCTGATACTCCTGTTCAATCATGTGCAATGCACGTTCATATACATATTCTGTATCATTATATTCTAATTCCTCCTGTGCCTTCCTGATATACCGCTGCAAATCTCCCTGCACAACTTTTGCCGTATCTTCCAACGCCAAGCTAATCTTTGGCTGACGCTGGAAAGAATATACCATTTGATGCAAATACATATCTATATCAAAAAATCGCTTCTGATGATATGTATTCACCGCCATGGCACGAACGAATCTAGGTACACACAGTAAACCGGCTGCAACCACAACAAATCCCATCATCATATTTAACTGATAGAGAAATGCTGTTCCTACCGTTATAAGTAGCATCAGCCCCCACTGACTTATATATTTTTTTACAGAGTATTGTTCTCCACAATGATGATATACCTGCTCAATTGGCTGATAGGCAAAATACTTCCCTACACGTCCAAATTTTTTCTTAAATATAAGTTTTTTCATATATTTCCGTTATCCCATATTTATTGAATTTATCCTGAATCTGTTTCGGAGGTGACTTGCGTGTAAATGTTCCATTATCATATATGATTGTACAGGTATTGATACCATTTTCTCTTGAAAAGAATCCGACCTGTGTAATCTTTCTATGTTCGTTTTTGTCACACTCCACAACAATTCCAAGATCAATATACTGATAAATGCTGTTCATAAACCGTTCCGATACATTGCTTTCCCCCAACATGTTATACATTCTGTCCGGAAGAGACTCGACCTGATCAAGATGCATCGTTGTCATACAATATGCCCCTGTTGAAAGACTATTTAACAAATCAACCACTTCCGGTCCTCTCGATTCTGACAACAAAAGCCAGTCAATATTATGACGCAATCCTGCCTTAATAATCTGTGAGTACGAAAACTTATCATCCACATAGAATTCTGCACATTTTTTCCCGGGATTAATCATTCGATAGTGAATCTCCTGATTATCTTCATATACACCAACTTTTTCATTTGCCGGAATCCAGGTTGACATATATTTCAACAATTCTGTCTTACCTGCATGTGGTTGTCCACCAATAACACAATTACAATGTCCCAGCACACAGTTCTCTATCAGATTAACCAGTTCTTCCGGTGCATATCCGGTTTCGACGAGGGTTTCATGTGCAAATCGCAGTCTGCGCGGAATTTTACGAATGGTAACACTCTTTTTTCCACATCTGGATTCATGCCAAATAGAAATTCGCAACTCATCTGTATTTGCCTCAAGCACTGGATATGCCCTATTAAATGGTACTCGCATAATATTAGCTAATCGAATCGCCATATTCTCCACATAACTCTCTGTAAGTTTCTTATCAGATACGTAGCATCCTTTCGTCAAATCTGTTATCCACAGCTGATAACCATCCCATTCAATATCAGTCACATTTTCATTTTCAATTTCTTCGTCCAATTCTTTAAATAATGCAGACTGATTCTGTTTAATCAGGGATTGAATTGAATTTGCTTCTATCAACTTTTACAATTCCTTTCTATGGCTGTCCCTGTTCTGCCTGCGTACTCTGTAACGCATTATTTATCTCCTGCTCATATGTAATTCCCTTAACTGCCTCTTGTGTCTTACCACTTACAATTCCTACAACTGCTGCCGTTAATAATACTGCTGCTAGTACACCTGCTAATGCCACCACTACTTTTCCATAATGTTCAATGATTTCACTCATACATTTCTCCTTTACAATTGCATCATTTAAAAATATTTTTTTGACAACGAAATCAATCTATAAATTGCTTCGTTCTGAATTTTATAATTCATTGGAATAATTGAGAACGACCGTGTATTTCGCATACACATTTACGTAGACCTAATATTCAATCTTTAAATACGTGTCTGTCGTATATTCTCTAAGAGATACCTGATAATCAGGTATAATAGATTCTGGATACATCCATACAAACAGCTTCCGTACGGATTTTCCGTTCATTATACGTCCACTGTTATATATTAATTAAAGAGCTCTTTCAGTAATAGAATATCACTTTTCTTTTTATTTGTAAAGTATTTTTTTGATTTATTTCTATTTTTTGTAACTATTATATAGTAAAACACAAAAAATCAGCATCTTCATTAAGAAAGACTGTGCTGCTGTGTATTTTATGTTATGAGCTATATTTATGTTAGGGTTATAGGAACAAATTTTCTATAATAAAAAAATACGGATAGAAACTTTACATCCATCCGTATTTTTAACACATTGTTTATTTTACTATAATTACATCTGCTGAATCGCTTCAATTACCTTTGGAAATTCCATTCCATGTGACGCTTTCACAAGAATCTGATCTCCCGTCTGTAATAATGCCGGCAATGCCGCAATCAAATCCTCTCTGGTATCATAAGAATGTACTTCACAAGGACTATCCGAATGAATATGTTCCTGTGCACCTTTTGCAATCTGTTTTGCAAGGGAACCTGCCGTTATCAACACATCAACAGACTGATCTGCTAAATATGCACCAACTTCGTAATGCAGCTGTTCTTCATTCACTCCCAATTCAAACATATCGCCTAAGATACTTACTTTGCGTCCCTTTGCCGTAGCTAATACATCAATAGATGACTTCATTGATACCGGATTCGCATTATAACAATCATCCAAAATCAAAAAACGTTCTGTACGAATGATATGACCACGTCCTGCAATCGTCTCAAGTGCTGCAATACCTTTCTGAATCTGCACTGATGTCAAGCCTAATGCAGCACCAACACAAGCTGCTGCCATTGCATTATAGACCATATGCTCTCCAGCAACCGGAATCTGAATTGCAAAATCAGAAACGCCGTCTGCTGTCTGCACCTGATGAAGTGTACACGCCATTCCTTCTAATCCAAGATTTTCAATCGTATCGGCATATACGCCGGATTGGTTGTGAATTCCAAATGTAACCGGCTTCTTTCCATGCACCTCCGTCACGGTAATCAACTTATCATCATCACCATTTAAAATGGCAATTCCATCCGGATTCATAGACTGAAAAATCTCTGTTTTTGCCTGCAAAATGCCATCTCTTGTCTTAAGATTTTCTAAATGACATAAACCAATATTTGTAATTACACAGATATCCGGCTTTGCCATCTTTGTTAATCTGGTCATTTCGCCAAAATCACTAATGCCCATCTCTAAGACGGCAACTTCATCTTCGGGCTTCAATCGGAAAATCGTAAGCGGTACACCGATTTCATTATTAAAATTCCCCTGTGTCTTGAGCACACGATATTTTGCAGCAAGAACAGAAGCAATCGTCTCTTTGGTACTTGTTTTCCCAACACTTCCTGTAATTCCAACTACTTTAACATCTAAATTGCTCCTATACAACTCTGCCAATGCCTTCAAAGCTACAAGTGAGGACTTTACCTGAATATATGGTCTGCTTTCTCCTTCCAGCACATGCTCCGAAATACAGCACAATGCACCTTTGTTAAAACATTCACCAATATATGTATGTCCATCACTTCTTGCACCACAAATGGCAACAAATAAACTGCCCTGCTCCACCTGACGGCTATCAATTGTAATACTGCTTACTTCCCTGCTAAGACACGCTTGTGGTCCGTGATATACACCGCCACACGCCTGTGCCATAGCTTCTATTGTCATACCCTTCATTCTAAAATCTTCTTCCACTACTTTTTATTTTGCCAAATGCGCTTTATCTGTTCACAAACGGCACTGCTTTTCGATTTTCTATTTATAATCTGTAATTGACGTTTTAAGCCTCATACTTCTTCATTGATACATCAATTAAATGCTGTGTCAAGTCATCATAAGACTTTCCAATTGCTTCTGCTTCTAATGGAATCAGACTTGTTGGTGTCATTCCCGGTAATGTATTAATCTCTAAGCAGTAAATATTTCCATCTTTGTCAAGCATCTCATCTACTCTTGCATACGTTGTAACTCCTGCTGCTTCACATGCCTTTTCTGCCCAACGCTGCATCTTTTCTGTTGTCTCCTTTGACAAATCAGCCGGACAAATATGGTCTGTTGCGCCATCTTTGTATTTATTTTCGTAGTCATAGAATCCCTGTAATGGAACGATTTCTACGATTGGCAATGCCTTGCCGTCTACAACTGCAACAGAAAATTCCCTTCCCTTAATGCACTCTTCTACAAGAATCTTATCTTCATACCGGAACGCTTCATTAACTGCCTGAACAAATGCTTCTTCTGTCTCAGCAATCGATACACCAACGCTTGAACCGCCACAACATGGCTTTACAACACATGGATATGGCACATATTCTAACTTATGACCTTTCTTTAATGCAACGCCCTTCGGCATCGGAATTCCTTCTGATAAGAGAACTTTCTTTGTTAATTCTTTATCCATTGAAATGGCACTGCTCAAATATCCTGTTCCTGTATAACGGATTCCAAGTAAATCAAACGTCCCCTGAATCTTACCGTCTTCACCATTTGAACCATGCAGTCCCATAAATACAATATCTGCTGCCTTGCAATATTCTAATACATTCTTACCGAAAAATGATTCATTTTTCTTTGTTCTTTCTGCAACAATTCCCGGTACTTCCTTTGTCTTTGATAATAATTCTTTTGCAAGTGCTTCTAAATCATTATCATCTGCAAAAAAAGCATCACTTGTTGCATATTTTTCTGTTCCTAAAAATACATCTATAACATTTACCTGATGACCGTTTCTTCTCAAAGATGCTCCGACATGTGTACCTGTACTAATCGAAATATCACGTTCTGTACTTGTTCCACCTGCTAATACTACAATCTTCATATTCTCTCCATTCTGTCTCTTTTTAAAGTTTTGCCGTTCCTTAATATATCACTTTCCCATATGTTATGCAATATACCTTTAACGGTTCTGTAATGATATATATTCTCTGCGTTCACATACATTACGATATGCAGGACGAATAATTTTGTTACAGTTAATCAGTTCTTCAATACGATGTGCACTCCAGCCTGCAATTCTTGCAACTGCAAAAATCGGTGTATACAATTCTGTCGGCAATCCTAACATACTGTATACAAATCCGCTGTAGAAATCGACATTGGCACTAACACCTTTATAAATCTTTCGCTCCTTTGCGATCAACTCTGATGCAATACGTTCTACATTTGCCATCAGACGGAATTCATCTTCTCTATGCTTCTCTGCCGATAACTGCTCTACAAATCCCTTAAATGCACGTGCTCTCGGATCTGATAACGAATAAACTGCATGTCCCATACCATATACAAGTCCAGTCTTATCAAATGCTTCCTTATGCAAAATCTTATCTATATATGCCGTAATTTCTTCCTCATCATCCCAGTTTTTAATATGTTCTTTGATGTCTGCAAACATCTGTACCACCTTGATATTGGCACCGCCGTGTTTCGGTCCTTTTAAGGAACTCAGAGAAGATACAACAGATGAATATGTATCTGTTCCTGATGATGTAACCACATGTGTGGTAAATGTCGAATTATTACCGCCGCCGTGTTCTGCATGCAATACAAGTGCTACATCTAAAATCTCTGCTTCTAACGGCGTATATTTTCCATCTGCACGCAGCAAATGTAAGATATTTTCTGCCGTTGATAACTTTGGATCAGGTTCATGAATAATCAGACTTCCGCCCTTATGATAATGATGATATGCCTGATAACTGTACACTGCAAGTAATGGTAACTCGGAAATAAGCTGCAATGACTGACGAATGACATTTGGAATACTAACATCATCCGCACGATCATCATAGGAATATAACATCAAAACACTTCTTGCGACTGCATTCATAATGTCCTTGCTCGGTTTCTTCATAATAATATCACGAACAAAATTCGGTGGAATACAGCGATACTCCCCTAATAATGCCGTAAATTCTTCTAATTCAGCCTTATTTGGCAACTTGCCAAATAATAACAGATACGTTGCTTCCTCATACCCAAACCGCTTATCCTGTGTAAATCCTGCAATAAGATCTTCTACATTAATTCCACGATAAAACAACTGACCGTCACATGGATGTGATACTCCGTTTTCATCCTCAAAACTGGCAACAATCTCTGATATTTCCGTAAGACCTGTCAATACACCCTTACCATTCAAATCTCTTAACCCACGCTTTACCTCATATTTATCATAAAGCGTCGCATCCAGCTGATTATTGCTAATACACTTTTTTGCAAGTTCTTCAATTTGCGGTGTCAATCGTGAAAAATCTTTTTCCATCATAGCCATAATTTCCTCCTTTTCTGACTTGTCCAATCGCAACATCTTATTTCATACAACTTAACGGTTAAACCGTGTTCTATCCCCTTCGAATTTCAGATGTGTCTGAATACAACTTCTCAAAGAAGCATATCTCTTATCCAACGGTCCCTCTTCAACCTCGATATCCATCGCCACAGCCATGGCATCTATTAACTTATCATCTAACTTTGCGCGCAGTCCTGTCAGTACATTTAACTTTTCCTGATAACTTTCTGCATCTAAAAACTGCATCAAACGGTCATCCACCTGCTCATCTGCCACAGATACCGGCTGCTGCTTTTCTGTATTTATAGGATTCATTGTATGACTCTCACTGGTATTTTCCTGTTTCGGAATATTTTGTACCGATGCAGCTGCCTGATGTTTCATATCCTGAGCCATATCTTTAGACTGTACTGATTGCGACTGTACACCCTCTTTATGCTCTATCTGCACCTGTTCAAAACGGTATTTCTGAAAAATATCCGGATACTTCTCATGATCCACCTCACTCATAAACATATCATACGGCCTGACATATGTTGCATAATCTCCGTACAATGCCTGATACACCACCATCTTTTCTCTTGTTTCCGAATGGTATGCGACTGCCTTTACCTGATATAATTTATTCTTAAAATGTCTGTAAAATCCGCCGATAACAAGCTCTCTTTCCATCTAATCTCCCCTTTCCTCAATTTTATCAAACGTATGTGAATGGTGCTTTATGCTGCAACATAACCACATTCTAATTCTAATAATGCAAGAATCCCCTCTACAATGACATGGCACAATGATACAATATATCTGCAGTCACTCTCTACGGTCTTTTCGCTCTTTAGATATATTTGATGCATCTGCAATACATAATCTAACAAATCCTGTGGTGTATGAAACTGCTGCGCCGCATGTCTGTTTAATTCTACTGCATCGCTATGTACATATGCTTTCATTGCATGTTTTAAGTATTTTTCATATTTGCAATGTTCTCTCATATTTCCTTCAAAAATATGATTATGTGGAAATGTAAAATAATCTGCAAGATAATGTGTCACTTCTCCTAATCTTCTGCAGTAGGCCGTCGAAATACGCTTATAATTGCCTGCATCTTCTGTTAAATCGGAAATATATTTTGATACTTTATCAAATGTTTCTTCAATATTATGCTTCGTCGTCACAAACGAGGGCTTGCAATCCGGCAGTACGCTTCCTAAAATAAACGCCTTCTTATGCGCATCAAGCAACGGACTGTCTACTTCATTTACCAGATACAAGGACAAAGATATATGTGATTTCTTACGCAACTTTATTACCTCCGTAATATTCTACGAAATATTTTGGTTTCTTATGGTACAATCCGGCGTTTTATCTGCTCACAATAAATGCTTTGTGAAATTATGAACAACAATTATATAAATCATGTTATAATAGATACAGCCTTGATGCTTCCATAATATACTTTTCCACCATGCAAAGTACCATCTACCTTTTATTTTATACGAAAATTAATATAATTACAATAAATTTATTCATACAAGTAATTATATATGTATATTTACAAAATGAAATATTTTCAAAAATCAAAAAGAAAGAGGGGATATCCTATGAGAACTGTAGACTTACACGTACATTCAACCTGTTCTGACGGAACATTAACACCAACAGAACTCATTGCACTCGCCTATAAAAAACGTCTGGCTGCAATCGCATTAACAGATCATGACACCATTGACGGTATAAAAGAGGCCATTGATGCCGGAAAACAACATCGAATTGAAGTGATTCCGGGCATTGAATTAAGTACTTCTTATCAATCCAAAGAAATCCATATCGTCGGTCTTTTTATTGATTATACAGATGATTCTTTTGCGAAAGAATTGGTTCAAATGCGCAATACCCGTATTGAACGCAACCGTCAGGTATGCCGGGCATTTCAACAGCTAAATATTCCAATGACCTACGAGGATATAGCTGACATCTATGAAAATGCCGTAATTACACGTGCTCACTTTGCTGACTGGCTGGTTCATCATCACTATGTCGGCGACCGCAATGAAGCCTTTGACCGCTATCTTGGTGATGGAAAGCCTTGCTATGTACCACGTGAGAAAATCAGTCCGCAGCATGCCATCAAATTAATCCGTTCAGTCGGTGGAATCCCGATTCTTGCACATCCGACATTGTATCATCTGGGTTCTGAACAGATGAATATCCTGCTAAAAGACCTATGTGATGCCGGTCTTATGGGCATTGAAGGACTCTATTCAACATACACAGCCAGCGATGAACGCTACATCGCCCAACTTGCAGCAGATTATCATCTTCTCCTTTCCGGCGGTTCTGATTTTCATGGAGCAAATAAACCGAAACTCGATTTAGGTACAGGTTATGGCAAATTATGTATCCCTTACGATATTCTTTCCCATTTGCGTGCTGCTAAATATTAATAAATACAAAACCGGAAGGTGACTGCATCAACACGATACAGATTCCTTCCGGTTTCGTTATAATTTTATCAATCTAAAATATGTACTAATCTTCTTTTTTCGCACTGTGATTGATACGATTCTTAATTTCTTCCATTCGCAAATCTAACAACATACTTGTGTCTGCACATTCTTTCAAATCTTTTGCAAGTTCGATTGCATCATCCGGATTGATTTCCTTTTTATAACGCAATTTGTGTTCCAGACTTGCCCAAAAATCCATTGCAATCGTACGAAGCTGTACTTCTACCTTCATGTTGCGCTTCTCATTCTGCAAGAAAATCGGTACCTCAACAATCAAATGAAGACTTCTGTAACCACCGTCTTTGGGCCGTTTGATATAATCTTTGATTTCAATCAAACGTACATCGTCCTGATTCAAAAAATATTTTGCTAGATCATAAATATCGTTTCGAAAGGAACAAATAACACGCACACCGGCAATGTCATTTAAATTGGCTTCAACCGCTTCCATACTCAAACGGATATTTTTTCTTTGAACCTTCTCTAAAATACTGTCAATCGACTTTAGACGGGATTTGATAGATTCGATTGGATTTCTGTCATACTGCAGGGAAAACTGTTCATTCAACACCTTGAACTTTGTCTCTACCTCCATAATTGCACATTTATAACGTGACATCATTGTATCAATCTGCTGCCTGTTTTCCCGGAACTTGTCAATACTTTCCTGTGTAAGTGGCAGATTTTCTGCTATATGCTTTGATGCCTGTTCAAGATTCAGATTGTTTTCCATGTTTTTCTCCATTCTCTTATGCTTTATAATCTATATTCTGTCCATATAAAAGTTCCTGTTGCGTTTTCACAGAATCACTTCTGACTGCAAGCTGCATGTCTTCTAACTTCTTCATAAGTTCTTCTACAGAAGATGCCTGTATCAGGGTATATTCAGAGGTATCCTGCGATTCTTCTGTTTTATGTGCTTCTCTTTGCTTATCAAGACGTTCTTTTGCCTTCTCTTTTTGTGCTTTCTTTTCAGCAACCTTTTTATCCTGTGCCTTGTGTTCTGCTTTTTTCTCAATTCTCTTCTTCTGTAATGCCTGAGATTTGTCTACTACGGCAAAAAATGAAGCTGTTCCACCGTCATTGACCTGAATACCATATCCCTTTACATTGGCATTTCCTGAAACAAGACTGTTCTTTAACTGTTCTAACTGGCTTGTTGCACCACTTAATACAGATTCGTATTTCTTACGATAATTCTCATCCGTCGCCATTTTTTCAATCTTGTCCGTATCAATCAATACAACCGTCTTGCTGGTATTCGCATAAGCGGATGCATTTGCCTGTGCAGCACTCTTCTGATCTTCACTTACTAAAATGAAGTCCATATTAGAATACTTCTTTTTCAATTGGTCATAATATTTTTTTGCTGTGTCACTTAACTTAACATCGCCAATTGTTTTTCCATATTCATTATTCTTACTCTGTGTCTGCTGTGCCTGTGCAGCATTATTCTGTCCGGCAACCTGTGACAGAAAATCTGCCTGTGTCAATCCATTGTTCATAACCACACCTCCATGTGCATTTTTATATTTTATAGATTCAGGTATCTCCAGCCTGTAAATATCATCTGCCTCCATGCTGATTAAAATCTACATTTACAAAAGACCGATATACCTTCTATATGATATATCGGTCTTTTGGTTCATATAATTTAACAAATAATACATTCTTATGCTTCATTTACAACCCCCTCAAAAATGAAAGTTCCTAATAAAACATAACAATGAAATTCGTAAACATTTCTATCCTTCAATTGCAATGTGATTACCATGATCCACTTTGTGATGTTCTTTCTTCGGAACGGTTATCGTAAGTATTCCGTCTGTGTATTTCGCATGAATCTCATCCTGCGTAATATTGTCACCTACATAAAAACTTCGACTCATACTGCCTGCATAACGCTCTTTTCTTAAATATTTGCCGTCATCATCCTGTTCATTCTTATCAAGATCCTTATGTGCCGATATCGTAAGATAACCTTTATCCAGTGTTGCAGTTATCTGATCCTTATGAAATCCCGGTAAATCAACAGCTACTTCATAATGGTCTTTTTCTTCCTTAACATCCGTCTTCATCATTCTCGCTGCATTTTTGCCATATAGCGGGTTCTTTCTGCTAAAGAATGAAGTGTTCATTGGTGTCATCCAACCCTCATCACGATATGAATCCTTCATATAATCATCTTCAAAAAAGTCATCAAATAAATTTTCTCCAAAAATACTAGGCATCATCATAAGTCATATCTCCTTTCAAACAGATAATCAAAATGTTAATTTCTAGCACGATGGATACTGTCCAAGGTGTTGTATGCAACAAATGAACTTGCTACAAAAGTCTGGTTCCTTTGGCTTTCTTTGTTTATTCTCTTTGTTTAACTATGTTATAGCACGCATTATTAGCACTGTCAAGTGTTGAGTGCTAATTTTATTAAATTCCTGTATTCTTACTGTTCCTTCTTTGGATATCTTCCGCAAGATGCTTTCTCATTACAGTATCCCATTACATCACACTTTGCTTTAAAATAATTATCAACAAGATATTTCCATTCTTCTGAATAATCACTTAACGCACGCATCATGTCATGCATCAACTGTCTAAATTCCCAATATGCTCTATTACACAGACGCTGATGTGACATATCCACAAGATTACGAAGATTCGTACGAAGCACAACCTTACTTTCCATTCCAAGCGGAAGCAACATACTCACATCTTCCTTTGGAAGCTCTAACTGCTCTAATTCCTGCATTGCCTTTAAAATGTCATCCATAGCCTTTGCATAAATGGCATTGGCTTCTTCATTCTTTGCAATCTTCGGCGGCGTGACATACGCAAATCCTTTCTGATAATTCACATATCTTGTGGATGCCTGTAATCTTGTCGGTGAACCACCAATGTGCGTATATAATTCGCGAATAACTCTGGCTGAATATCCGTCCACAACCATATATACCTGTGGATATTCCCATGTTCTTCCATGTCCGGATTCAAGACAGCCAAGACCTCTCTTACGATTCTTTTCCGGATCCTGTGTGTCTCCACCCCAGCATACACCTGCTTCTCTTCCGATTAAACTAATTGGATCTTTTGTTGTTTCATTCTGTATAATAATTGTTCCCATGATTTTCTCCTATACATTTTTTATAATGAATATCCCTGCATCTGACATCAAATATCAAATATCAAATATCAAATATCAATCAATTATATTATCATATCTTAACACTGCAAACAATATTTGCAATAAGATTCAAATATTATATTTCCATAACTTCTTGAGATTATCTCAGACAATACCAGGTTTTATAAGATTATAATTTTCAATACCATATTAGATGTATACGATAATGATATTTTGATGTAATATACAAAGTTACATTTTTAACATATATTACTATATCACTTTTTTGATGTAACTTCAATAATTACAATAAATTTAATGATTTATTTAGAAATTGCCGCCTCTCTTATATCCTCTATAAATACAAAAATACCCGCACATATATACGAAACTGCGAAGCTCTTTTCCACATTGTATAATATATACAGGTATTTTTGTGTTTATTTAATTTTCAACGTTTTTCTTACGCATAAGCACACACACACATCCTGAAAGAATCATCGCAATTCCCCAATAGAACGGGTGTCTTGCATCTCCCGTATTTGGCTGCTCCTGTGCATATTTCTGTTCCAAACCGGATTGCTGTATCATATCCTGACTTGCTGATTGCGACTGCTGTGTTATCTGCTTTTGTGTAGTTGTATCTGTATGTAAATATCTTGTTGCCTTCGGCTGAATGATTTCTGCCCCTATCTGTTCTGTCTGATTAGAAGCGGACGCTTCTGTTTCTAACGGCTGTGTTTTGCTTGGCTTTGTCGCTTCTGTTTCTGACGGCTTCGTTTTACTCGGCTTTGTCGCTTCTGTTTCTGACGGCTGTGTTTTACTTGGCTTTGTCGTTTCCGTTTCTGACGGCTGTGTTTTACTCGGCTTTGTCGCTTCTGTTTCTGACGGCTGTGTTTTGCTTGGCTTTGTCGCTTCTGTTTCTGACGGCTGTGTTTTACTTGGCTTTGTCGCTTCTGTTTCTAACGACTGCGTTTTACTTGGCTTTGTCGCTTCTGTTTCTAACGGCTGTGTTTTGCTTGGCTTTGTCTCCTCTACGCCCGTCTGATTTTTCTTTTCTTTTACAGTAAGTGACGTATCTGCCGAACCATCAACATAAACAAACTTTACCGTATGCTTTGATAAATCTAATGTATCAAGATAATCCGGAGTAAAGATTACAATTGTACTCCCAATTCTTGTCCGATAATTCTCCTCTGCTACCTTTATCCCATCAATTTCAACCCCAACAAACTTTGATAACGCACCGTCACACTGAATTCGATATGTTTTTTTCGACTCTTTCTGATAATTTCCATTCACACCATCTATAATTCGATAATTTGGTGTTGTTGTCTCCGGTTCTTCTGCCTTGCTTGTTGTCTCCGGCTCTGTTATCAGTTCTTTATATAAAGCTATTAAATGAAGTTCCTGCTCCGGCATATTGAATTCAAGTCGTTCTATGTTCGGATTATCCAATGTAAAATCTCCTACAACCTGCCATCTGTCAAATTGTTTTCCTTTCGGAGCTTCCTGTGCCTCTACCACAACAACTTGATTGGCAATATAGCTGCCTGTACCGGTTCCATGTTCAACTGTAAGCGAATACGTCTTAGGCAAAACTGTAACCGTTGCAACCATCTGTGTATCTTCAATCGTATCATTTATCAAAACACGATATGTTGTTGTATCATTTGGTGTTACATAAACCTTTTTTTCATCTGAAAATGAATGACTGTCTTCATTTTTGTACCACTGATATGTATACTGTCCGCTTCCTCCTACCGGCATCGCTTCCAATTCAACGGAGTCACCTGCAGTAATTGTTGCCTGCTCCGGCGAAATATTTACTGAAAATGCCCCATGAACCAATGCATACAGATTAATTTCTGCCGTAGTCTGATACTCCGTAGAAATAACCAACTTCTCCTGATAATTTCCTGCCGACAGATTCTTCTTCAATCCAACCTCAAACTGTGCTGTCTTTCCCGGTGCTAATTCATCTGTTGGAAGTCCTTCTACTGTAAAATACAATAATGTATCTGTGTGCAAATGTACCGGGCTGTTTCCTGTATTTGTCACTGTAAACAACTGATTCTCACTTGTCGGATTGTATACGTATCCTTCATTGTGTTCTGCAAATGTATATGCATCCTGATTTACTGAAATTGTATATGTCAAATCTTCCCATATTGCATAAATTGTCGTATCCTGCTCTATAAAAATAGCTTCATTGGGTTTCTTATAATCTGTATTCTCTGTTGTATTCACTGCCCAACCAAGAAATCTTTTTCCCTGTGGTGCAGCAAATAAATTCTCCGGCAGAATAAATGATTCACCCTGTATACATTTATATGCACCGACAACTCCGCTTCCTCCGTTTGACTCAAATGAAACATTATATTCTTTCATCTGAACTGCCTGTGATGCAGATGTAATTCGTTCATCTTCATCTGTATATTCTAACCATACTTTACAATTTACAAAGGAATCCAGTACCTCTCCCTGAATTGTCACCGTATCTGCCGCAATCTTCATGCCGCTGTGAACTTCCTTTGCATATGCGCCTTCTGTATTCTGTACGACCAGATATACCTTTTCTCCATTATCACGAACATTCTGTATTGAAACATTCTTTCCTTTATTTTCTATGGCAAAGGAACCAACCGCCTCATCTAAGAAACGTAAGGTAAATGCATTTTCATGTCCATAAACATTCGTCGATACTTCACCATCTGCCTCTGCTGCACGTGCAGATGATGCAAATGCAACATTCCTAAGATTCATATTAAACGCTGCCTGAACACATCCATAATTTGAATTCCAATAATCTGCTTCTGCAATATCTTTGTTAAATATCTGCTCATTAACATAAAGTGCTAATTCTTCATAGCCAAACTCTGTATCTGAAGCCGGTGTACGAAGCCATGTCGGATAAATCGTTCCTTTTCCACAATACGAACTATCCACCCGAAGACCTGTTTGTAATGCATCCGCCTGATTACTTCCAACCGTATAATATGTCTCACCTTCTATTCCATACGGAATATATAACGTATCTGTTAATGCATATACAGACTGATTGAGTTCATCTTTTGTATAATATGTTGTCTGATTCATCGCCGCACGTTCCTTATTAGAAAAATGCGTCTTATATAAACTATTTTCTGCACCGTCACGAAGATATTCCTGATATAGAATACTTGCTCCAAAATGATTTGGTAACACCTCTAATGGTGCATTACTATATTTACCATATTCTTCCCCAAGATATGGCTGTTTTTCAATTGCATAAGAATATTCCGGATCTGATGCCAAGGGACTTCTTGCAATCAATACAACATTTTCATCCCCAATTGCTGTATCCTGCCCTACAATCATCCACTCCTGATTGTCATCTAACCATTCATTCATTCCAAATATAATTACCTTTTCAGGCTTATCTGCTGTACGATTCTGTGTATCAAAAGCTGTCATTAACTCTTGTTTTGATGCAAACTGCTCTACCGACGGTGCAACATTTTCTGCCGCATAAATATTTGTTATTCGAGCCGGTATCTGAGGTATCAATCCAAAAGCCAGTGTTGTTGTCATAAAAGTTGCAATTGCGCGTTTTAACACATTCTTTTTCATATGTTTCTCCCACAGTACAATTTTTAAAAAACGGACATAGAATTTATAAAAACTATGCCCGTCTAAATCGTTACCGTAACAGTATAATCATTTTTATAATGAATTTCAATTCGAAATTTGCTGTATTTATGTGCTTTTTTTAATACAATTTATAACATTACAATTCTGATAATATATAGTGATAATTCGTCATTTTTTTAACATTGTAGCATGTAAAAAAGCTGATTTCGAAAATTCAATTTATTTTCGAAATCAGCTTCATCATTTAATGATTCATACTGTTTTATTTATTCGTTTTTTTTATTTTAAATAATACAGAAATCATGCCGAATGATAATAACATACTAAACAGCCAGACGACTGCTCTTGATGAATCCCCTGTATGAGGTTCTTCTATTTTTTCTTCTCTGGTTGTATCAGATTGTGTTTCTGTTGTTGTAACACTTGTATTTTCCTTTGTTGTCACTTCTGTCGGTTTTGCACTTGTGCTTTCCTTTGTTACTGCTTCTGTCGCTTTTGCACTTGTGCTTTCCTTTGTTACTGCTTCTGTCGGTTTTGCATTTGTGCTTTCCTTCGTTACTGCTTCTGTCGGTTTTGCACTTGTGCTTTCCTTCGTTGTCACTTCTGTCGCTTTTGCACTTGTACTTTCCTTCGTTGGCCCAACAACCGGTTTTGATTCTGTTGGCTGTTCTGCTTTCTTTGAAATTGTTACAAAAGTTTCCACATCACCATCTGTATACACCAACTTCACGGAATGTTTTCCGGTTGACAACTGATTCATATAATCTTGTGTAAATGTAATAATGGTACTTCCGGATACCACTGTATAATTTGATGAATCTACTGTGACATCATCCATCTGCACTTCAATAAATTTGTCAATACTTCCATCACACTTTACTGTATAATCCTGCATTTCAGTAACATTATATACTCCATTTTCTCCCTGAATAATATGATATTCTTCTGTTACAGGTTCTGTTGTTGGCTCTGTTTTCGGTTCCGTTACTGGTTTCGTTGTTGGCTCCGTTACCGGCTCCGTTTCTGGTTCCGTTGTTGGCTCTGTTTCCGGTTCTGTTGTCGGTTCCTGTGTTGGCTTCGTTATCGGTTCCGTTGTCGGCTCCTGTGTCGGTGCTTCTGTCGTTTTTTCTTTTACTACAAATCCAACCAATATCTTAACTGCTGTATTCTTCTGCGTTGCTACTGTCAACTCTTCCTGATATGTTCCGGCCTTCAATCCGGTATTTGGATAAATCGTAACAACTGCTGCCTGTCCTGCCGAAAGTGTTCCATTTTCCAGACCTTCTGCCGTAAAATCTTTTAATGTATTATTCGTTAATTCTACTGCACTATTTCCGGTATTTGTAATGGTAACTGTCTTCTTCAAATCTGCTCCAATTACATACCCTTCTTCTTTGTCATCAAACTTCACTGTGCTTTCTGTCGCTTGAATCGTATAGGTTGGAATCAGTTCCCAGATTGCATATAATGTTGTGTTTTCTGTAAATGTACACGTACTTGCTGCATTTACAAAAGTCTCACTATCTGCACTGCCAACTGCCCACTTTAAGAAGCGATATCCTTCCGGTGCTGTAAATGTATTCTCTGCAACCGTAAATGGTGTTTCCTCAATCGCAATGGCCGATTCCATACTTTCTGTACCGCCATTCGCATTGTATGTAATCTCAAATTTCTTTGGATTGACTGTAATTGTTGCAGTAGATGAAACACTTTCAATCGTATCAAATACAACGACCTTATACGTTGTTGTTGCTGATGGATTAACTATAACTTCTCTTTCTGCTGAGAAACTTGTATTTTCATCATTCTGATACCATGCATATGTATAATGTTCACTGCCACCTGTTACAATTGCCTGTAACACCTGTGAATCTCCATTTGTAATCGTTGCTTCTGCCGGTGTGACAGCCGCCTGTAATGCACCATTTACAACAAGTGTTACTGGAATTTCTGCACTTGTATTATGTTGTGTTGTAACAACAATTGTTTCATTATAAGTTCCTGCTGTTAATCCACGCTTTGGCTGAATTGTAAATGTTGCAGATTCTCCTGCATCAATTGTTTCTTTATCAAAGACACTCACTTCATAGCTAACTGCATTTGTCTTGTTTAACCGAACCGGTGAATTACCTGTATTTGTAATTGTTACTGTACGCACATCTGCTGTCTGATGAACTGTATAACCTTCATTTCTATTTGCATACGTAATATCTGTTACTGAACTTTCAATCGTATAGGTTGGAATCAGTTCCCAGACTGCATATAATGTTGTGTTCTGTGTAAATGTATACGTACTTGCTGCGTTTACAAAAGTCGCACTATCTGCACTGCCAACTGCCCACTTTAAGAAGCGATATCCTTCCGGTGCTGTAAATGTATTCTCTGCAACCGTAAATGGTGTTTCCTCAATTGCAACGGCTGATTCCATACTTCCTGTACCGCCATTCGCATCATATGAAACAGTATATCTTCTTGGATTGACTGTAATCGTTGCAGTTGTCTGCTTCTGTTCAATCGTATCATTGACAACAACACGATATGTAGTTGTAATATCCGGTGTTACTGTAATTTCATGTTCTGTTGATACAGCATCAGTTTCTTCCCCTGCATACCACTGGTATGTATATGTACCACTACCGCCTGTTGCATTTGCTGTAATTGTTGTACTGTCTCCATGTGTTATCGTCTCTGCTGTAGCTGTAAATCCAACAGCAAATGGAGCATTGACATGGAATTTGAATGTAACCTGTGCCTGTGTATCATGATCTGTACTGACAACAATCGCCTCATTATAATTTCCCGCTGTAAGACCTGCCTTTGGTGTCACAGTAAATGTCGTGCTTTCCCCAGATAACAATTCTGTCTTTACAAATGCACTGACATTGTAATCCGGTGCATCTGTCTTACTTAACTGAACTGTTGAATTACCTGTATTCGTAATTGTAACAGTCTTTGCTGCAATTTCATCTGCATAATTTTCATTTCTGTTATCAAATGCTACTTCTGTCGCATCGCTTTCAATTGTATAGGTCGGAATCAATTCCCATACTGCATAAATATCCGTATCTCCTGTAAAGACATAAGATTCTCCTGCCTGCTTGCGTACTGTCGCATCTGCACTGCCGATTGCCCATTCAAGGAAACGGTAACCTTCCGGTGCCGTAAATGTGTTATCCGGCAATACAAATGGTATATCTTCCACTGCAACAGCTGTCTCCATAGAACCTGTCGCACCATTGGAACGGTAAGCAATCTGATACTTTCTTGGATTGACTGTAATCGTTGCTGTCATCTGTGTATTTTCAATTGTATCATTGACAACCACCTGATACGTTGTTGTAACATCCGGTGTTACTGTAAGTGTATTCTCTGTAGACAGCACTGTCGTCTTTCCGGATTCTTTCCACTGATATGTATAATTGCCGCTTCCGCCAACCGGTACAGCAGTCAGTGTCTGACTATCACCATGTGTAATCGTTGCGGCATCCGGTGTGATTCCAACGGAAAATGCACCATTTACATGAAAAGCTGCATCAATAACCGTCTGTGTATTATGATTTGTCTGAACCGTTACACGTTCATTATAATTACCGGCTGCAAGACCCGTCTTTGGCTGAATGGTAAATGTTGCTGTTTCACCTGCCTGAAGTGTATTTGCTGAAAATGCACTTACCTGATAATCTGGCGCATCCACCTTACTTAATGTAACCGTATCATTCCCTGTATTGGTAATTGTAATTGTCTTTGCAGCAAGTGCTGTGTCTAATGCATATCCTTCATTTCGATCTGGATAACTTACTTCGCTGTCTGATGCTGCGATTGTATATGTCAACGTTTCCCATGTCGCATATACTTGTGTATCTGCTGTAAATGTATAGTTCTCACCAGGCTTTCTTGTTACAGAGCTATTCGCACTGCCGATTGCCCATGTCAAGAAACGCTTTCCGGCAGGTGCCGTAAATCCACATTCTGGAAGTGTATAAGTCTTTCCAGCTACTGCTGTAAATAAAGCCATCGAGCCACTGCCGCCATTTGCACGGTATGTAATCTCATATCCTGTTACAGATACTGCCGGTGTTGCCTCTGTGATACGCTGCGTATCATCTGTACATTCTAACCATACCTTACAATTTGCAAGCGAAGTCAATGTCTTGCCTCCAATTGTAATATCACCTGCTGCTACACGTACATCTGAAGATACTTCCTTTGCATACGCACCATCTTTATTCTGAACCATCAGATATACCTGCTTGCCATTGCCATTTACTGAAGAAACATTTACACTGCCTGCATCTTCTGCAATTACAACGGTGCCGAGTGTTTCATTTGTATGTCTTAATGTAAATGGATTCTCCTCCGAACCTGTCTTTGTTGCAACACTGCCCTCTGCCGCAGCCGGCTGTGCACTTGATGCAAATGCAATGTTGGTAAGATTTAGGTCGAAAGCTGGTTGGATTGTCGCAGTTCCATCAGGAAGCATTGAATCTACCATTCTTCTATTCCAAACATACATTATCTCGTCATTTGTTTTATCTGTTCTAAGCCATACACTCTCATTTGCACAGAATATAACATCAATATTTAATGTGCCATTCGCTGATTCAGACGTGCTTGTTCCCACTGTAACATAATCTGCATCCATCACACCTGCTGGCAAATATAATTTATCTTCAACAGTATAATTATTCGAATTAAAATTATCTCTTATACTTAATTGTGATGAATTCATCATTAATTGTTCCTTATCACTAAAGCGATTCATCAGACTATTCGTCCCATTTTCTTTTAAATATTTCAAACGTAAATCGCTTCCTCCATAATGATTAGTTCTTACACTTGTAGGATTTGAATCATATATACATCCCCAGGCATCTGAATATGTTTTTTTAATTACCATACCTGAAGACGCAACTGAAATATTTCCCCCCATACTAGAATCTGCAAATAATACTACATTGTCCCCTTGCACAGGATCCTTTCCGACAATATACCATGCCTGCTTACCTGTTCTCGCTTCATCTGCACCAAAGTATACTTTCTTTGCTGGCTGCGATGTATCATCATCTGTATCAAATGATGTCATCAACTCCTGCGTCGTTGAAAACTGATCTGTGTCCGGAGCCTTACTTGTCGCAGCTTGTACCTGCTGTAAGTTTCCCGAAATCTTTGGCATAATTCCGAGCACCATTGCAACTGATAGAAACGCTGCAATCCTCCGCCTCCATGCTTTCTTATTCATATTTCCTCTCCTTTTCTTCCGAATACAGTTCCTGATTCCCTCACTGTATTCTGTTAAAGTGTTACTTTATTAGTATACTCTGATTTCATTTTATTTTCAATATATTGTGACATGAATTCTTATATTTTAAGAATTTACTTTGATAAATGCGTCCACTTCTATATGAAAGGTGTACAGCTTTATAAAATATAAGTTCGTAAAATAACAAAACAGCAATCCCTTCTATCTATTTTAGAATGGATTGCTGTCTGTTATAAATCGTATTCTATTTTTCGCTACATTTGTAATTAGAAAATCTTATCCTCGCCGGTTCTTACCTTAAAACGACTAACCAAATCACTTAATGTTGTCGCCTGTGCCGTTAATTCTTCACTTGTCGCTGATGTTTCTTCTGCCATCGCAGAGTTTGACTGAATAACACCTGAAATCTGATTAATTCCCTCTTCTGTCTGATGAATTGCCTGTGCCTGCTTCTGCGAAATTTCATTTAACTGACTTACATTTGCTGCAACATCCTCAATTTCTGATACAACGCGTTCGATAGAATCTGCAACATGTTCTGCAACTTTATTTCCACTCTGAACTTCTGACAGTGTTGATTCAATTAACGCTCTTGTATCTACCGCAGACTTTGTACTCTGTTCCGCTAACTGACGAATCTGTTCTGCGACAACGGCAAATCCTCTTCCCGCTTCGCCTGCTCTGGCAGCTTCAATTGACGCATTTAATGATAATAAATTCGTCTGGCTGGCAATTGCTTCAATATCTGCTATGATATTCTGAATCTGTAATGACGATTCTGTGATACGTTCCATTGCCTGTACCATATGACTCATCTGCTCCCGACTGTCTGTTGCTTCATCTGCGCATGCATTTGCCTTATCATAGGACGATGTTGCCGTCTGTGCTGTTCTATCCACACCTTCTGCAATATCAGCAAATGTTGCCTGAAACTGCTGCACTGTCGCAGCCTGATCTGTCGAACCTTCTGCTAATGTAGAAGCTGCATCTGATAAATTTTCTGCTCCTGCACTCACCTGTGTAGATGCTTCTTCAATCTGACGAATCGTATCACTCATCTGATCTCTTAAATCTCTCATAGCTTCAAGAAGTGCCTTCAAATCTCCTGTATACAATTCTTCATATTCTGACTGCAAGTCATAATTTCCTTTTGCAAATTCGCCAAAGATATAAATTTCATCCTTAACAATTGTAGATAACCCCTGTGCCATATGCGCCGTTGTTTCTAACATTTCTCCAACTTCGTCCTTATACTGTGCCGTTGGGAATTCTGATGCAAAATCACCGTTTGCAAATGTATGAATTCTATCCTGTAATGCACGAATCGGGCGAACAATTGATTCTGAAAGTTCTCTTCCTAAACGTATCGTTGCAACGATTGAAATAGCGATTGCAAGTATTACAACCAATACCAAGATCCACTGAAGAATCTTTAATTGTGTACGTAAATCATTTCCTGCATCTGTTTTTGTATTAAATAACTCCAGCATATTATTATAAATTTCTGTATACATTGGTGCAGATACCGTAACACCTTGTCGCTGTGCTGCAATCTGGTCAGTCTTTGCCAATGCATTTACCTTTGCATCTGCTTCAAAATATGCCGTTAATGCGTCATTAATCTTATTATATTGTGCAATTTCTTCGCTTGTTGTCATTTGAGGTTTGAGGTTACTCCATAACTCGTCAAATCTTTTTTTTGCCTTGTCATGGCTCTCTTCCATAATCTTTACCGTGTCTTTTTCCTGATATCCGACAGCACCTCTCGTTGCACTGCGAATTTCACTGAAATTCACCATCGCACGACCAATATCTCCCTGCGAAAAACCATAATTCGTTAATGCATAACTATATCTTGTGGAAATATAGATAAGCGAAATCACAGCGATTACTGCTACTACTCCTGAAACAATCGCTGTTTTCATAAAACTTGCCGTAATTCGTTCTTTAATTGTCTGATTATACTTCGTCTTGTTGTTATTCACGTTTTTCTCTCCTATTTTTATTTGTTTTCATACTTTGCCAGCTTGTTACAATTTAGTCATTCTTCAATGATGAAAGCAATCTTTAACCAATCATTCTCTCAATAAAACGGACTTGTCTGTATAAAATTTTGAACAAACGAAAACTCAAAAATAGGCTATCACAAATTAGTAATTATATTCAATAGCAATATATTGCATTTAATATATAATTTATGAATCTTTATGAACGTGTTATATTTTAATATTTTGTATTATTTTATTTCAACAACATTTTATCCGGGCTTTAATTTTTTCTCTATTTTATCAATATTTATAAATTTCAATTTTAGCCTGTTAAAAATTTCACTTATGCAGAAACAATTTTTCCGGCAACTGCACATGCGGCAGCTGTCTTTGGTGAAGCAAGATAGATTCCAACCTTTGAGGAACCCATTCTTCCTAAGAAATTACGGTTATTTGTTGCAACAACCTTTTCCCCATCTGTTAAGATTCCACCTGTTCGGCCACAACACAATCCACAGCTTGGATGTGTAATCATCGCACCTGCATCTGCAAGAATCTTCATCGTACCATTCTCTAATGCCTGTGTATATATCTTACGGCTTGCCGGTGTAACTATCAGTTTTACAAATGGAGCAACCTTCTTACCCTTTAATACTTCTGCTGCTGCCATTAAATCTTCTAAACGGCCATTGGTACAAGAACCGATAAATACCTGATCAATTTCTGTTCCTTCTAACTCGGAAACAGGACGTACGTTATCCACATTTGACGGACATGCACACACCGGTACGAACTCTTCTGCCTGATAGGTAATCGTTCTGCAATATACAGCATCTGCATCGCCCACCAAGTCTTTTTCTTTATCTGTTAATGTCACTTCACAATACTCCGCAGTCTTCTCATCCGGTGTAAATACTGCACATTTTGCACCTGCTTCGATTGCCATATTCGACATAGACATTCTAGAGGCAACAGACATATTTGCAACAGTATCTCCTGTAAATTCCAATGCCTTATATGTCGCACCGTCTGCCCCCAGATCACCGATTAACTTTAAGATAATATCTTTTGCCATCACATTATCCGGCAATGTTCCGTTAATCTCAACACGAATGGTTTCCGGAACCTTTACCCACATCGTACCTGTTCCTAAGATACTTGCCATCTCTGTATAACCGATTCCTGATGAAAATGCACCCACACAACCATAAGTTGTCGTATGACTGTCTGTACCAAATACAATATTTCCCGGTTTTACATAGCCTGCCTCTGTCATTAACTGATGACAGATTCCGTCTGAACGATGTACATTCTTCATTCCGTATTTGGCTGCAAATTCATTACCAACTTTGAAATGTCTCGTGTCATCCACCTGACTTGCCGGAACCAAATGGTCATAAATCAATACAACCTTATCTGGATCCCACAACTTTGTAAAGCCCATTTCTTCAAATTTTGATGCAACAAATGGAATAAAGATATCATGAATCATAACACGATCTACATTGACTGTAACAATCTCGCCAGCCTTTACATCTTTTCCGATATTATTGCGAATGATTTTTTCAATTACTGTATAACCCATATTATTCTCCATTCTCTCTGTTAATCAAGACCATTTAACTTACGCATTGCCTTTACCAGACCACCTGCATTGATAATGTCTAATAAATTCTGCGGAAGTGCTGAAATTGCATAAGATGTTCCATTTGCAACAACTTCTTTTCCAACGGTAACTGAGATTTCTTCTCCTTCTGTTACGTGGTCATGCAACGCATCCTGTTCAATGAGCAATAATCCATTGTTGATGGAATTGCGGAAGAAAATTCTTGCAAATGACTTTGCAATGACGCACTTAATTCCTAATGCCTTAATAATTTCCGGTGCCTGTTCTCTTGACGAACCACAGCCAAAATTCTTGCCTGCCACAATAATATCGCCCTCTTTAATCTGACCTGCAAGTTCCGGTCTTAACGGAGAAAATGCGTAAGGCTTCATATCATCAACTGTCTTTAATGCAAGATATTCTGTGGGAATAATAATATCTGTATCAATATCATCTCCCAATACCCATACTTTTCCTGTAAACTGTTCCATTCCTACCTCCTGCATGTGAATATCCTGATTTCGTATTTTCAATATTGCATATGATACCAAATCATATTATTCACATTTTCATTTTTCACGCTATGAAAATCAATTTTAATATAGTTATAAATTATAATCTGTCTGCGGTTGTAATCTCTCCTGCGATTGCAGATGCTGTTACGGTTGCGGCAGATGCCAGATATACGAAAGAATCCGGACTTCCTGCACGTCCCTTAAAATTACGTGTACCAGTACTAATTAAGACTTCATTTGCACCGATAACACCCTGACAGCTTCCCCAGCATACACTACAGTTCGGATTCATTACAATTGCTCCTGCCTGCATGAAAATTTCCAAAAGCCCTTCTTCTAATGCCTGTGTATACACTGCCTGACTCGCCGGAACAACTAAGAAACGTACCAATGGCGATACCTTTCTTCCCTTCAAAATCTCTGCTCCAACTCTTAAATCTTCAATACGTCCATTGTTGCATGAACCTAAGAACGCTTCATCAATCTTTGTTCCAAAACACTCCTTAGCTTCCACAACACTATCTACAAAATGTGGCTTTGCAACAATTGGCTTAATTGTGCTAAGGTCAATATCATATACTTTCGCAAAGTGTGCATCTTCATCACTCTTAAAAGAATGTTTCGGCTCTCTGCCATGTTCTTTTAAGTACTCTAATGTAATCTCATCTACTTCCATTAAAGCAGTCTTTGCACCGGCCTCTACACACAAGTTACAGATTGCAACACGATCACTGATAGAAAGTGTCTTCATTCCTTCCCCTGCAAACTCCATTGCCATATAATTTGCACCATTTGCGCCAATCATCCCAATGATTGTAAGAATCAAATCTCTTGCATACACGCCTTCCGGTAATTTACCTGTCAGATTAAAGCGAAGTGTTTCCGGTACAAGCACCCATGATTTTCCTGTTACCATCGCATACAAATAATCTGTACAGCCAACGCCCGTACCAAATGCACCCAATGCACCATAAGCACATGTATGACTGTCCGCACCAAAAATAAGTTCGCCCGGACGTACATGATTCTCTATCATGACCTGATGACAGACACCTGCACCTTCATAGAACTGAATATGATGCTCCTTTGCAAAATCACGCATCTTTTTATGCGAGTTCGCTGTTTTTACACTGTCGCAAGGCACATTATGGTCTACTATCCACACCAACTTGCTTACATCTGCAATTGTAGGATTTTTTAACTTGTTGTACATATCAATCGTCAGATGTGTTGTACCATCATTACTCATCAAATGATCTAATTCAACTGTATGAATATCTCCCGGCTTCACTTCGGATACACCGGCGGCTGCCGCAATTATTTTCTCAGCAATTGTCATTCCCATCGCATCTAGCTACTACGAAATATTTAATATGTTTCGCAGTTTTTCCTTTCCTAATCTTATTCTTGATTCCTATTGTTCTATGTCATTTCTATTTTCTATAATAAAACTGAACCATCACAGTCCCAATCTTTTCTATTTTCCAGCATCCAACATAAAACATTTTTTCTATCTTCTTTATTTCTTCCGCTAAACAATCATTCTGATATATTCAATGATTTCTTCTTGAATACTTTTTATTAGCTTCCAATGATTTTTCATAAAATCCTACAACTATTTATTCAAAGAAGCAATAAGTCCGCCCTGATCTAAGATTCCCTGCATATAAGCCGGAAGTTTGGTACATTCAAAATTCTTTCCATTTGCATGAACCACACCTTCTGTCAATTCTAATTCCATCTCATCCCCAGCTTCTACCCCTTCATAGAGGTCTTTACAGACAATCACAGGAAGTCCGATATTGATGGCATTTCTATAGAAAATTCTTGCAAATGACTTTGCAACCACTGCCTTTACGCCCAATGCCTTTAATACGCTTGGTGCCTGCTCTCTTGATGAACCACAACCGAAATTCTCAGAAGCTACAATATAATCTCCCGGCTGTACCTTTGATGCAAATTCCTTATCAAGAGATTCAAATGTATGCACTTTCATCTCATCAATTGTAGGAAATAATAAATACTGTGATGCGATAATCTGATCGGTATCTACATCTTTATCAAATTTAAAAACCTTCCCCATACCATTCTCCTTAATATATATATTATACAATTACTATTTTATTAATTTTGCTGAATCATGCTTCTAATGTGCGATGTTGTACCCAGTCTTCTACATACTGTATGAAACACTGTGCACTGTCCGACGGCTTACTGTCTCTTCTCCATGCCAGAAAAATATTTCTGACAAATGTTTCATCCGCAAATGGAACGACCGTTGTCGCTTCATCCGCATACTCTTTTGCCAAATAATCGGCAATGATTGCCACACACCAGTTCTTCTTGGCCGCTTCAACCAGAAGTGCTTCATCGCTAATTTCCATTTCCAGCTTTAATTTCAATCCACCTTTGGCGAAACGACTTACATTTACCGGAAAGAATGAGTATTCATGCCCCTTTAATGCAACAGGCACATCATTCAAATCCTTATATTCAATCGCCTTTTTATTTGCCAGCGGATGATTCTTATTCATGACAACACAAAACTTGTGTGAAAAACAGAATAACACCTGTAACAAATTCGCATCAATCGGCTCTGATAAAAATGCCAAATCAAGCTGCCCCTTATTCATCATCTCGTATATTGGATATTCCGGATATTCTACAAAGTTCAGGTGGATATTCGGATATTTCTCATAAAATCCCTGTATAAAATCCAATGTCAAATAACGCAGCACACCAAATGATGACGCAATTCTTAATACAACAACATTATCATCCTTTTCTGATTGTTCTTTGCTATCCTGTCGAATCTGGTCAAACTGATACAAAATTACATTTGCACGCTCTTTTAGCTTATCTGCAAAACGTGTTGGAAACAAACCATCTTTTGTGCGCACAAATAATGGTTCTCCCAACTCTTCTTCTAATCTGCTGATTGTCTTACTGACAGCTTGCGCAGACAGATATAGTTCTTCTGCTGCCCTATGAATATTTCCTAACTGGTATACTTTCATAAAACATAAAAGATTTCTTTCGTTCATATACATGCTCCCTTCCGATGTCCCATTTATGAACTATATGTCTTTAAATATAACTTTTAGTATATCATATATAAAGAAATTTTTCCATAAGAACAATTCGGAAACTCGTTGTATACAATACTATAACGAAACAATTTTCGGAAGGGGGTTTTTTATAAAGCAAAAACTGCCACAGGCAACGAAACTTCATCGCCTATGGCAGTTGTACGAATCTTTCGTCAAGCCATCATATAACTTTTATATGTACTCGTTCAAGATTATATTTTTAATTAGTTGTTGATGAACTTGCTTGCTTCATCATTCCAGCTGTAAAGCTTTCTGATTTCTTCACCAACTTCTTCTGATGGATGTTCAGCAGCTAACTTTCTCATAGCCTTGAAGTGAACCTGTCCGCCAGCTTCTGACATATCTAATAAGAATTCCTTCGCAAATGTACCATCCTGGATATCTGAAAGAATCTTCTTCATAGACTTCTTTGTCTCTTCTGTGATTAACTTAGGTCCTGTGATGTAATCGCCGTATTCAGCTGTATTAGAGATTGAATATCTCATTCCTGCGAAACCTGACTGATAAATTAAGTCTACGATTAACTTCATTTCGTGGATACATTCGAAGTATGCATTTCTTGGATCATAACCAGCTTCTACTAATGTTTCGAAACCAGCCTGCATTAATGCACAAACACCACCACAAAGAACAGCCTGCTCACCGAAAAGGTCTGTTTCTGTTTCTGTTCTGAATGTTGTTTCAAGAACACCAGCTCTTGCTCCACCAATACCTAATGCATAAGCAAGTGCCATTTCCTGAGCCTTACCTGTCTCATCCTGTTCTACAGCTACAAGACAAGGAACACCCTTACCAGCCTGATATTCACTTCTTACTGTATGGCCCGGTCCCTTAGGAGCGATCATTGTTACGTCAACACCCTTAGGAGCCTTAATTAAACCGAAGTGTACGTTGAAACCGTGAGCGAACATTAACATGTTACCTGGTTCAAGATTTGGTTCAATTGCTTCCTTATATAACTTAGCCTGTAATTCATCGTTGATAAGAATCATGATGATATCAGCCTTCTTAGCTGCTTCTGCTGATGTATATACTTCAAATCCCTGTGCTTCAGCCTTAGCCCATGACTTAGAACCTTCATAAAGACCGATGATTACGTGACATCCTGAATCCTTTAAGTTTAATGCATGTGCATGACCCTGGCTACCATAACCGATAATAGCGATTGTCTTGCCATCTAATAATGATAAATTACAATCCTGCTGATAAAAAATCTTTGCTGTTTCTGCCATTTTTTACTTCCTCCTGAACTTTAATGATTTAAACTGTTATCAGTATAATATGTTTCTTAAAAAAAAGCTATCAACCTTTTGCATTTTTACATCCACTTTTGATTGATAGCTTACTTGACGAATATTATGTTATACTTCTGAATTTTTTCAGATTATTTATCTTTTGTTTCTTCTTTTGATTATTTCTATTATTTCTATCGTTTCTTTCGATTCATTGTTATCTTTTGCCTGCTGCAAGCACCAAAAACGCATGCGCACTTTCTTCTCATGCAATATGTTGATTAAATAGCTGCTAACGCCTTACCGACCGCCTTGCACTGTTCTAATATATCATCATCCGGTGCATCATTACAGATAATACCTTCTCCCTGTACAAGCTCTGCACCGGCTGCTTTCATTCTGTCTTCCCAGTCACGCATCCACTGACCGTCTCCCCAGCCATAAGAACCGAATAATACAATCTTCTTACCGGCAGCAATCTTTTCAACCTCTGCCACAAATGGTTCCATTTCCATCTCTTCTAAGACTTCTGCTCCCATCGCAGGGCATCCCAATGCAAATGCCGCTTCGTCCTTTAATGTATCAACAGACGCTGCATCTACTGATACAACTTCTGCCTCTCCGCCTGCTGCCTGAATTCCTTCGCCAACAGCTTCTGCCATTGACTGTGTATTTCCTGTCTGTGACCAGTACACTACAGATACCTTACTCATTTACCTGTCCTCCATACAATTATTTATTTAGTTAGTTATTTCTAACTCTGTTTTATCGTATGGAATTTTTAGAAAAAAGTCAACGCTGTTATTGATTCATTTTTATCATAGATAGAATTTATCAGTTGGTCTTATGTTCTCTTCGTAAATTCAATCCGACACTTCGGACACTTGATGCTGATATTTCCTTTTCCCCTCGGTACCCTGATTTTCTGTGAACAGCTTGGGCACTTAAATATCACATGTGTCTTACGGTCTTTGCAGCGAAATATAAATTTGTTGAATCTTCCTAATACTTTATATTTTACCTTTAAGTACACTTCATTTTCATGGTATCTTTTTGAAATATTTTTCGAAAAAGCACGATAATATGTATAAAGCAATCCTATCAATGCTATAAAATATAATATAGAACTATTCGTGAATAATGTAAATAAAAGCAAAACAAATGTTATATATATGATGAACTTTGACATGTGATCCATGCCATATCTTCCATACATAAACTTTGCAAGCTTTCTCCTAAAATTCTCCATAAATTTCATGCATAACCTTTCTAAAATCTTAAGTCTACTCTATCACATCTATGGTTATATGCAATTAAAATTGTATAAATTTTTATAATCTTTTGTTACTTATCACGAATTTTTTTCCATATAAATTGCTCCGTCTATATCTTTCCAATAGAATTTATCTGAAAAAATCATATAGCTATGTGCAGAATTTTCTTTTGGTATTGAGACAGAACCAGGATTCAAATATGTATAATGTTCTTTCTCTTCAATCTTTGGAACATGTGTATGTCCACACAGCAGATATGCCCCTTCTGAAATCGCAGGCATATTTTTCTCATCTAACTTATGACCATGCACCAATACAAACTCTGTATCATTCACATACAGACACGCCTGTTCACATAACACATTGAAATCTAACACCATCTGATCTACTTCTGTATCACAATTTCCTCTTACGCAGATAATCTTATCTTTCAGAGGATTCAGCATTGCAATTACTTCTTTCGGTGCATATTCTTTTGGCAAATCATTTCTTGGTCCATGATATAAAATATCTCCTAACAGCACCAACTTGTCCGGCTGTTCTTCCTCGAATCGTTCTAATAATTTTCTACAATAATATGCAGAACCATGAATGTCCGATGCAATCATTATCTTCTTCATAGGATGTCTCCATTTCTGTACTTGATACGTGATATGAATATTTTCTATCAACTATCTGTTGATGATGCGTGATACGCTTCCCTCAACGCTGTGATTGGGAATTTGAAAATATATCCAACTCACACCAATGTGCTATTACTGAATTTCTTCAATATTTAATTCTTCCGCAGCTGCTTCGTCCACTTCTTTCTTCTCCTCTGCCTGCTCTTTTGAAATTTCAGATGCATCTTCCTCTAAAACATCCTCTTCTATTTCTGCATCATCTTCCACAACAAAGTCATCATCTGTAAAATCTTCAAAATCGTCGTCATCATCTACATAGAAATTTACCGGAATAATTTCTACATTACTGCATGTTGCCTTACCGATAATATATACTGTATGAACACCTTCTTCATCTACATTATCTACGAGATTCTTTACTCCACTAAATGTCTTTTCAATATCATCTGCAGCATTTACACCTTCCGGTAAGATAATTGTAAGCATACTGGCTGTACTTGTGAAATTAATGTAAACGTCCTTTTCAAATACAGCAAGTCCTAAATCGATGACTGCTTTTGCACCAACAGTTTTTACTTCACAACCTGTAAATTCCTCATCTTCGATTTCTACAACCTTTTTTTCACAGATTGCATTGTACTTCTTAATTTCTGCATCAATACTGTCCTGTTCTTCCTGTGTAAACTTTTCTTTTACATTCTTATACTTATCATATCCTACTTTACCTGCTACTGCGAGTGCTCCTAAACCTGCTACTGTTTTTGCGAATTTTTTTGCCATATCTTCTCTTTCCTTCCTGCAATTCTAAATTGCACACATAATATTATTGTATTCACAACGTTCTCGTTCTATTCTCATCTTTTGTCTTATTTCAACTATTGCTGTGCTTTGCCTGCTTCTTCTGCCTGTGCCTGCTCTTTTGCAAACACGCATCCGCAATAATTCTGACGATATAAATGATATTCTTTTGACAATTCAATCGAATGTTTATAGCCTTCTTTTTTCTTAAAATCAGATAATAAATACGTTGTACCTGTCTCCTCTGCACATTTAAGGCCTATCTGATTCAGCTTCACACTATTCTTTAACGGACTAATCGTAAGCGTTGTCGTAAAATAATCGAAGCCTTTCTCGGCTGCCAACTGTGCAGTCTTGCGCAATCGCAATTCATAACACAGAAAGCAACGCTCTCCACCCTCTTTACAATGTTCATATCCTTTTACCGTCTGGTAATATGTTGCTGTATCATAATCTCCTTCAATAAACGAAACCGGATACTTCGCAGGATACTCCTCGATGAAACGCTTCTGTTCTATGACACGTTTACGATACTCCTCTTCATAAGAGATATTTGGATTATAATAAAATACCGTAATCTTAAAATAATCTGACAGGTATGCAATCACATGACTGCTGCAGGGTGCACAGCAACTATGTAATAAGAGTGTCGGAACCTCTCCTTTTTTCTGAAAATCTGCTATTTTTTTATCTAATTCTTTCTGAAAATTCCGCTGTTCAAATGGAATTGCCATAAACAACTATCTCCTTATGCTCCTACAATTTCTGAAAGTGCTTCAAACAGCTTGTCCATCTGCTCTTTCGTTCCAATTGTAATTCTTAAATAATTATCAATCAGTGGTTTCTTAAAATAACGTACATAAATATTCCGCTCTTTTAATGCTGTAAATATCTGCTCTGCCGGCACACTCTGATGTGTTGCAAAAATAAAGTTTGCCTTTGATTCCGGATAGGTAAATCCTAACTCTGTAAGACGTTTTGCACTGTATTCTCTTGTTTCGATAATCTTACCGATACATTCTTTGAAATATGCATCATCCTTAACTGCTTCTACGCCATACGCAAGAGAAGTGACATTCATTGTATAAGAATTGAATGAATATTTTACATCATTTAATGCCTTAATCAGTTTCTCATTACCAAATGCATAACCGATACGCATACCAGCCATTGAACGTGACTTAGAAAATGTCTGTACCACTAATACATTTTCATATTTATTGACAAAATCAATCGCTGACTGTCCGCCAAAATCGATATATGCCTCGTCAATAATCACAACAACATCCTGATTATGCTTGATAATATCTTCTACCGCGCTCAATTCCATATATTTAGCTGTTGGAGCGTTCGGATTTGGGAAAATGACACCGCCATTTTCCTTATAATAATCCTCCGGAACAATCTCAAACTTATCATTCAACGCCGGTGTTTCATAAGGAATACGATACAAATCAGCCCACACACTATAGAATGAATAGGTGATATTAGGGAATAGAATCGGTTTATTTCCATTAAAGAATGTCATAAAACACATCGAAATAACATCATCAGAACCAACACCGACAAACACCTGATTGCAATTCATTCCATAGTGATCTGCAATCACATTTACAAGGTCTGCCGCTTCTGGATCCGGGTACAGGCGCAGTCTGTCAAAATCCAATGCCTTTGCTGCTTCTACCGCCTTTGGTGTTGGCGGATATGGATTCTCATTGGTATTCAATTTAATCACATTCGCAGCCTTTGGCTGTTCTCCCGGTACATATGGTTCTACTGTTCTGATATTCTTCTCCCACTCTCTCATCATTCTTCCTGCCTCTCTTCAATATATCTGTGCTATGTACAAATTTAGTATGTGAAACATTTCACAATTCATATCCACACAGCTTCACTATTATCATATGAATTTGAAAACTTATTTGCATATTATTATACTGAACTTTGCAAGGTTGTGCAAGCATCCAATTTTGTCTATATTATTTTCATAAATATTAAAACCAGTGTTTAAATTTGACATATTGAAACATAAAATGCATCTTTTGACACCCGAATCTAAATGAAATAAAAATCCAGATTATAATCCGGTTCTTTCTACATCAGACATAATATCTGATAAATCCCCTAAATCATAATCTGGATCTTATATTATATATACTCGAAAACCCGTACTTCGTGCTTTTTCGCTACTTCGTAGCTTTGTTTTCTCGTTAATGGCTTGATAAAAACAAATGCCACCTTTCGGTGTCGCTTGCTTTTTTCTGCGCTCATTTTATGACACTTCCTGGATAAATGCTCCTAAAAATGTCAGTGCTGCTCCTGCATCTGATTCTTCTACACCACATTCTGCCAGATGAAAATACGCCGCATCTGTATCAAATGCATATTTCTTACGCAATATATCCCGAATCTTCTGTTCATATGGCTTTAAATACGGAGAGACAACACCGCCTATGACAATATTACAGTCATAAATTGTATACAAATTATTTACACCTGTCGTAAAATCATCGATATACTGTGCAAAATAGGAACTACGTTGTGAATCGTGCTGTTCTAATTCTTCAAAAAACTGCTCCAACGAGATACCTAATTCCGTTGAAAGACAACGTGCCGAAACATAAGCCTCAAAACACCCCTGTCTGCCACAAGTACACCGCTTTCCTTTGGGATAAATCGTCATATGTCCAAACTCTCCATAGCGGTTATGCTCACCCTGCATAATTTTTTCATTGGTAATATAAGAACCTCCAACGCCTTCGCCAAGCATCAAATATAATTGATTCAATTCTTCCTTTGCAGTTATAATCTTATCAAACTTTTCCGCATCAATGCTCTGTACATCGGTACATTTTCTGTGATGCCAAAACTCTGCATAAGAATGTGCCTTTGCATCATTCATAACAATACAATGATACGGAATACGTGCTGTAATTTTCTCTATTGAATAATTCTGCACATGCATCGTCGGTGCAGATACAATAATATTCTGCTGTGTGTCTAACACCCCCGGAATCGTTATTCCAACTCCCAGTATCGACGACGTTTTGATCCCATTTCTCATAACAACATCCGCAATCAAATCTGTCATTGTCTGTAAATATTTCTCATTATCACTAAAAGAAACACCTGACTGCACAGAACACAGAATCTCTCCCCGCAAATCCACCAATGCGACATGTATTCTATTTGCCAAAAGATTTACGGAAATCGCGCATTTCGCCTTCTTACGAACTGTAATTGCCTGTGCTTTCCTACCTCCCGTTGATGCGAAATTCCCAACAAATTCAATAAGTCCATCTTCAGCTAACATCTTTAAATTCTGATTAACTGTCGGCAATGACAAGCCTAAAATATCAGCAATTTCCTGTCTGGAAATCTTTCCTGCATAATGAATCAAACGAAATACACGATTCTTATTATATTTTTTTACATCTGTTGTTATCATGTTCTATCCTATATCCTATTCTCCAAATACTGCCTTATAATCATTCTGGAACTTCACGATTCCGGCATCTGTCAATGGATGATGTACCATCTGTTCAATAACTTTATATGGAACAGTTGCAATATCTGCACCTGCAATTGCGCAATCTGTAATATGAATCGGATTGCGGACACTCGCACAGATAATCTCTGTATCTAAATCATAATTATCAAAAATCGCTACAATATCCTGAATTAACTGAATACCCGGCTGTGAAATATCATCCAATCTTCCAAGGAACGGTGATACATAAGCTGCACCTGCTCTTGCTGCCAACAATGCCTGATTTGCTGAGAAAATCAATGTCACATTCACTGCAATTCCTTCCTGCGAAAGTACATGTGTTGCCTTTAAACCTTCTACTGTCATTGGAATCTTAACAACCATGTTTGGATGAATCTTTGCAATTTCTCTGCCTTCTGCAATCATGCCCTCTGCATCTGTTGTGGTTGCCTTAACTTCCCCGCTGATTGGTCCGTCCACGATACTTGCGATTTCCTGAATAACTTCATTGAAATCTCTGCCTTCCTTTGCAATCAAAGAAGGATTCGTTGTAACTCCACAGATTACCCCCATATCATTTGCTTTCTTAATGTCTTCTACATTTGCTGTGTCAATAAAAAATTTCATAACTTTTTCTCCAATCTTAATTTATTAAGAACCGTTCAAATGCATTTGTTTTGCTTTAAACAGTCACTTTCATTGTTCATAACAATCCCCTTATCTTACTGTGTCTTATGTACAACTACTTCTTAATATGATACTACATTTTTGACATGTATGCCACTATTCTTCATCATTCTGTGCAATTTCTGCAAATACATGTTTCAATGCCGGATATAACTTTCGGAATTGTTGATATTTTTTCTCATAACGATTTGCAATTGTTCTGTCCGGACGAATGGTTTCGATAATCTTACGGGACTGATTTGATGCATCTTCTACATTTTCAAATGCACCACATCCAACAGCTGCAAGCATCGCTGCGCCCAGTGCCGGACCTTCGTCCTGTTCTAATACGTCTACCTGAATATTTAAAACATTTGCAATAATCTGCCGCCACAATGGGCTTTTTGCACCACCACCGCAAATGGTTGTCCGTTCAATTCGGATTCCCAATTCTCTGGCAACTTCCAAAGAATCACGAATTGCAAAAGCAACGCCTTCTAAAACTGCCTGCGTCATATCCGTTCTTGTGGTATCCATCGTCATTCCGGTAAATGTACCTCTTGCAAATGCATCATTGTGCGGCGAACGCTCTCCCATAAGATATGGCAGATAAAATACGGAATTTCTTCCTAGCATCTGTTCTGTAATCTTCTCCTGTTCCTTTGCATATGCATGGTCCGGTATCTGAATGATGTCATCTAACCACCATTTGTTGCAGGAAGCTGCACTGAGCATGCATCCCATCAGATGATATCCTCCGTCCGCATGCGCAAAAGCATGCAGTGCATTGTGGTCATCCACGCAGAATTCTTTACTGGAAATGAAAATCGTTCCACTCGTTCCAAGAGAAATATTACATCTTCCTTCTCCGACTGTTCCTGTTCCGATTGCTGCCGCTGCGTTATCTCCTGCACCAGCAATGACTTTGACAGATTCTAACAACCCTAATTCATGTGCCGCCTTCTGCGTCAGATTACCGACACATTCATAACTTTCAAAAACTTGTGCCAGACATTCTTTGCGAATTCCACAGATTGCTAACATTTCCTCTGACCATTTTCTTTTCTTGACATCAAATAGCAACATTCCGGATGCATCCGATACATCCGTGCAAAACACACCTGTCATGCGATATGCCAAATAATCTTTTGGCAGCATAATCTTGCAAATCCGCTTGAAATTCTCCGGTTCATTCTCTTTCATCCAAAGAATTTTAGGTGCTGTAAATCCTGCAAATGCAATATTTGCCGTGTATTCTGTCAATTTATTTCTGCCGACTACTTCGTTTAAATATTCACATTCTTTAATTGTTCTTCCATCGTTCCAAAGAATTGCCGGTCGAATTACACGATCCTGTTCATCTAACACGACAAGTCCATGCATCTGTCCGCCAAAGCTGATTCCATGAATCTCATTTGCATCATATCCTGATACAAGTTCCTGAATTCCTACAACGGTCGCCTCATACCAGTCCTCCGGATTCTGTTCCGACCACCCCTGTTTTGGAAAGAAAATAGGATACTCTTTGGAAACCGTACGAACAACCTTTCCTGCCTCATTCATCAACAATAATTTTACGGATGAAGTTCCTAAATCAACTCCTATATAATACATTGTACATCCCCTTCTTGCGTTTGATTGTAGTTGACATACCATTTGCACAACCACAAAACGAATTATTTGTCATACTTTTAACATTCTAATTAGCAAAATGGATTTTCTGTCGGATATAACATATTCTTTGGCTGATTAAATGCAATATCTTCCACTCCTAAATAACGGAATACATCAAATAACGCCTTGCCAAAATGTCCAAATGCGACTGCACCATGATGTGGATAATTCTTCTCAATCAATACATGACGATAAAATCTTCCCATCTCCGGAATTGCAAATATACCAATTGCACCAAACGAACGTGTCGCAACCGGAAGCACTTCTCCCTGCGCAATATAAGCACGTAATTTCGCATCTGCTGTTGACTGCAAACGGAAGAAAGTAATATCTCCCGGTACAATATCTCCCTCTAATGTTCCATTTGTTACTTCTTCCGGAAGGGAACGTGCCATAATCATCTGATTCTTCATCTCACAGAACGACAGCTTCGAAGATGCCGTATTTCCACAGTGGAATCCCATAAATGTATCTTTTATTGTGTAATCATATTTTCCTGCAATATCTTCAGCATATAAATCCTGTGGTACAGAATTATTGATATCAAGCAATGTAACCGTATCTTCGCTGACAACTGTTCCGATATATTCACTTAATGCACCATAAATATCAACTTCGCAAGATACTGGAATTCCCTTCGCTGTTAATCTGGAATTCACATAACATGGTACAAAACCAAACTGTGTCTGGAATGCAGGCCAGCATTTTCCTGCGATTGCAACATATTCTCTAGAACCTTTGTGTGCTTCTACCCAATCAAGCAGTGTCAATTCATACTGTGCAAGTTTTTCTAGGATTTCCGGCTTCTTATTGCCTGCACCCAATTCTTCTTCCATTTCCCTGACAACATCTGCAATTCGTGCATCCCCTGCATGCTTATTGAAACTTTCAAACAAATCCAACTCTGAATTTTCTTCAATTTCAACATTCAAATTATATAATTGCTGAATTGGTGCATTACAAGCAATGAAATCCTGTGGTCTTGGGCCAAATGAAATAATCTTTAAATTATTTAATGCAATGATTGTCTTTGCAACCGGTACAAACTCATGAATCATATCCGCACATTCATCTGCTGTTCCAACCGGATATTCCGGAATATACGCACGAACTCCACGCAATTTTAAGTTATAGCTTGCATTTAACATCCCACAATATGCATCTCCACGTCCCTGTACAAGGTCATTTCCCGTCTCTTCTGCTGCTGCCACAAACATTACCGGACCGTTGAAATATTTTGCAAGTAATGTTTCACTGGATTCCGGTCCGAAATTGCCAAGATAAATAACCAATGCATTACATCCTGCTGCTTCTACATCTGCGAGTGCCTGCTTCATATGTAATTCATTTTCAATACAGACAGGACATTCATAAATCTGTCCATACTGTCTCTGGTAGCTCTCAGCTACTCTGTGTCTTCTTGTCTCTGAAAGTGTCATTGGAAAACAATCCCTGCTTACAGATACAATTCCTAACTTTAACTCTGGTATATTATTCATCTCAAACCTCCAATTGATTGTTATTATTTTCACATTAATTTGCTGTCAGACTGTAAGATTCTCGCCGACAAGTCCGTTATACGCACCGGCAATCTGTGCTTCTTTGTGTGCAATCAGCCATTTATTCGTTGCAGCAAGCAGTATATCTTCACTACATTTGCCATTTGTACAAATCTCATAATTCGTTCCCTTTGGCAAAACAACGGCACACTGAAATCCTGCACCGTCAATGCCGCATGGTGCATAATGCAATGTGGTTGCATAGATTTCCACCGCTGTATTCTTTGGCACAAGAAATGCTTCTACTTTGGCAGTGTCATAAGTGTATGCAACTGTTCCCTCTACATCGGCTGCCTGTATGTCCTGTTCGCAGCCAAGCAACAGAATCATATCTGTACCTGCGATATTGATTTCTGAACTTCTATGATACTCCAATCCATTTAACTTCTGGTTATGTCCATTGCAGAAGCCTATCTGTATCGGCATCCCACCATAGACACTCTGTTCTAACATTCCATATTCTTTGCTGCGTTCTAATCTAACATCTGACGGAACATAAATTACATCCTCTGGCACGGGTGTATCCTGCAGTGCTTCTAATAATGAATCAAATGTACAATCATTCAGTACACGCCCATATTTACGAAACGCTTCCTCTTCTACTGTATGAATCTTCATAACGCTCCTCGATTCTTTCCAATCTTTTATAAAATAGTTTTTTAAAAGTTATTTTTATCATAGCACAAGCGATACTTATTTTCAATCATAAGTTTGTGAATCACACTGCGTAATGTAGTGGGATTTTACAAGGAAATTATTATTAATATAAAAGAATCGGAGTTACGTTGTTTGACATACTCCGATTCTTCTTATTTGATTATTTTGTTTTATTTTATTTCTGTTTATTTATTTGTCCGACGATATGGCTGTTCTTCTATAAATATGCGATGCATATTTTCAAACTTTTTGAACAACCATTTTGCAACAAAATATGCAAGAACTCCATATAATGAACCAAGTACGAGACTAACGAGAACATCTGTCGGATAATGAACAGTCAGATATAATCTTGAAATTGCAATCAAGGCAGCCACAACAATGGCACAAATTCCTTCTCTTTTATACCACATAAAAATAGCAAGTGCTGCTGCAAATGAAGCTGATGTATGTCCTGAAGGAAATGACCAGTCATGAATTCCTGCAAAAATACCATACAACTGTGTCGCTTCTAATGTCGGATCGGCAACAAACGGACGTGTTCTGTGATATACATTCTTCATAATACCATTGCACATAATCACAGAAAAAATCAACGCAATCACCATTGTCAAACCAACTTTTCGATAACGCTTCGGTAAAATAATTAATGATGCAAGTGCAAGTGCTATCCAGAGAATTCCTGCATCTCCCATACATGTAAACGCATACATAATCGGATCTGTAATCGGATTATGCAATGAACCAAACCAATGTAAAATCTGTAATTCCATAACTTTCTTTCCTTTGTCTTTATTTTATTTCTTCATTAACTGTATTTTTAATATAGTTATAAACAACCTCATATGTTGCATTATCATAATGCACGCCATCAACGGTTACATATCCTTTTTTTGTTAAATATGCATTTGTATCAATAATATGTACTTCCGGAGATAA
The DNA here is from genome assembly GCA_002394205.1 of Lachnospira sp. UBA4346. Classification (GTDB taxonomy): domain Bacteria; phylum Bacillota; class Clostridia; order Lachnospirales; family Lachnospiraceae; genus Lachnospira. The sequence goes on from DGTC01000025.1 coordinate 53,893, forward strand.
CTCTGATGAAATGGTTTCATTAAAAGTATTTATTTTATCATTCTCAACACTATATCCATGTGCTGCTTCTTTTTCTTCATCTACAGGATTAACCAACATGTAGAAAATGTCACAATCTAATTTTTGTTCTAATTCTTTGATTTTTGACACATACTTATCTAAACTGTATCGAAAATCATTTACACCAAGACCAATAATAAGTGCTGTGTTTTTATCTTTCTTGCATGCCTTTTCAATCTGCTCCTGCTGTTCAACAAGATATTCGTAGCCAATTCCATTTTTAGCAATAAACGTATCTTCCGGCTGTGCATACGCCGACATTCCAACATATCTTGAATCTCCTACAAATACATACTGATTATATTTATGTGTAGATGAAACTGCCGACTGGCTCTGTGTCACTTCTTCTTTATCTGCTGCCACTTGAACAGTCACGCTCTGCACCTGCTGTACTCTGTTATCGTCACTTCTATGGCGCAGCATTAAAGCAAAATATGCCATTTCCCCAACAATTGCGCATGCACCTATAATAATTAATAAAATCTGTAAGGTTCTAATTCCCGATTTTTTATTATTCTCACTCATAACTTCTCCATCTTTCAAGCATTTCCCATCAGTAAATTGAATGGTTATTTCTGTCCCTGCTTTTATTTGCTTATTTTAACAGCTCTTCAAAATCATTTTCTGTATAGACGGCAACCCCTTTGTTTTTTAAAAATGCAGCGGTCTTTCCATCTCCATCGACTAATTTCTTTGAAAATGTCCCATCATACACTTGTCCGCTTCCACACGACGGACTTCTCGCCTTTAGAATTGCTATGGATGCGTGATACATCTGTGCAATCGCATATGCTTCTTGTGCTCCTCTGTTAAATGCCTCATCAACATCCTGCCCGGATGCCGCAATAACTTTTCCGTTGTATATTTCTGCTGGAACACGTGGCGTCGGCAATCCGCCTAACTGCTCCGGACAAATCGGAACAATCTGAAACTGTTCTAATAATTGCGGAATCTTTTGAGAAAATGTGTCAATCTGCTGACACGCTCCATCATAACGACAATGTATGCCTAATAAACAGGCACTCACAAGTATCACCGGCTTCATCCTATAATACCTACTGCTTCCTTTGCCAATCGGTCTGCCATTTCATTTCCTTCCACGCCGGAATGACCTTTTACTTTGACAAAATGAATATCAATTTGTCCTTTAACCGACTGTATATAATCATAATATGCGATGGTTCCTTTTTTATTCCTTTTCCAGCCGCCTGTTGCCCACATTTCTATTCCAAGATAATCATAATAAATATGTATCTGCGGAATCCCCAATTCAATCGCTTTTTGAATCGCAGCCATACTGCCTAGCACTTCTCCTGCTACATTTCGCATAGAAGCCATTTCTGCATCTGAACCGGAACCCTGTAAAACATAACGCTGACCTTCATTTTCTAAAAATCCGCCATACCCGTAAACACCGTTCGTCTGGTTAAACGAGCCATCTACGAATGCATACGCCCTGATTGGTACTGTGTTCTGTACTGCACCTGTTCCAATATACTGTTCCGCTTCTTGCTTTGATGTAAAACTCTTATACTGTGCACCGGAATATCCATCTACTACAGCCTTACATTCTGCCCATGTATGAAATATTCCTGTCTGCTTTCCTTTTCTTACTGCGTAATACTTTGACGGCATATTCTACTCCACTTCTGCATTAATACACACGAATCACACCTGAAATCTCTGAAACGACAGACATTCCTCTCAAGATTGTCACTGCATCATTAAAATGTCTTTCTTCGACTTCATCCGTAATAATAACAAGTTCTGCTGTTCCGCTCTTTCTGCTCTTTTGAACAACCTGTGCAATACTTACATTATTATTTCCTAACACGCTGGCAATATTTGCAAGTACACCTGCTTTATCTGCTGCCTGAATACGCAGGAAGAATTTACTGCTGGTATCACCGATTTCCTTAACCGGAAGTATCTTATAACAACTGCATCCTACGCGTCCGCAACAGCCATTTACAATATTACGGCACACATCTACAATATCACCCATAACGGCACTTGCTGTCGGCATCTGACCTGCTCCACGTCCCATAAACATTGCATCATCCATCGCATCCGCATGAACAAATACTGCATTAATGGAATCATTGACTCCTGCAAGCGGATGATTCTCCGGAATTAACATTGGATGAACCTTTACCTCGATTCCAGACTCTGTATTTCTTGCAACGCCTAAAAGTTTAATAACATAGCCGAATTCCTTCGCATACTTGATATCATCAGCAGTAATCTTTGTAATTCCTTCTGTATACACCTGTGAAAATGTCACACGTGAATTAAATGCAATGGAAGCCATAATCGCAATCTTACGGCCAGCATCATAGCCTTCTACGTCTGCAGTCGGATCTGCTTCTGCATAACCTAACTCTGTAGCCTTTGCAAGTGCATCATCATAACTCATACCGCTCTCTGTCATCTTTGTTAAAATATAATTTGTTGTACCATTGACAATTCCCATTACTTCTGTAATGTGATTGCCTGCCATGCTCTGCTTTAACGGACGAATAATCGGAATTGCGCCTGCTACGGCAGCTTCGAACTGTAAATCAACACCTGCCTGCTCTGCTGCATCCATTACTTCTTTTCCATGCTCTGCGAGTAAATCTTTATTCGCTGTAACAACCTGCTTCCCGGCACGCAGTGCCTCTAAAACATATGTCTTTGCCGGCTCAATACCGCCCATTAATTCTACAATAATATCAATTTCAGGATCATCAATGATTTCTTTCCAATTATCCGTTAATACTTCTCTTGGAATTCCTTCACGTTCCTTAGCAAGACTTCTTACCAATACTTTTTTAATTTCAAAATTGGCACCTGTCTTATTTACAAATTCTCCTGCTAAATCCTGGGCAAGTCGGCATACACCACTACCAACGGTTCCTGCACCTAATACTGCTGCTTTGATTGTTCTCTGACTGCTCATATATACTCCTTTTCGTATTCCTGAAATTCCTCTTTTTGTTGACACATTCTAAAAGAACTGTCTTTTGTTTGTTTTCACTTCGTGCTTTTTCGCTACTTCGTAGCTTTGTTTTCTCGTTAATGGCTTGTAAACAACAAATGCCACCTTCGGTGTCGCTTGCTTTTTTCTGCGCTCATTATTTTTTATATATACTCGAAAACCCGCACTTCGTGCTTTTTCGCTACTTCGTAGCTGTGTTTTCTCGTTAATGGCTTGTAAAAAACAAATGCCACCTTCGGTGTCGCTTGTTTTTTTCTGCGCTCATTATATCATAATACGTGCACGGTCGGCAAATACTTCTGAATGAATTGTACTCAATGCATCCAGCAGTGCTACGTGGAAACTTCCCATCCCCATTGCATCATCGGCAATTTCTCCTGCAATTCCCAGCAAAACCGTTGCCAATACAGCTGCTTCAAATGAATTACAAACCGATAAAAAGGTCGCTGTTAAAACATTTAACATACACCCTGTTCCCGTCAATCTGCTCATTCTTGCACAACCGTTTGCAATGGAAACCACCTGCGTGCCATCTGAGATTAAATCCACTTCACCACTTGCAATAACAACCGCTCCCGTTTGGGCGGCATACTCCTTTACAATCCCTGCCACCTGCTGCATCTTTTCAGCTTCATTAAGATGAAACCGGTCATGAATATCCACGTCAATCCCCGCAGCCTGCGTCTGCGCACCATATAACGCTTTCATTTCAGATACATTTCCTTTAATAACTGCCGGCATACATTCACTTATAAATTTTTTTGCTAATTCATAACGTATCTCACTGCAGGTTACACCAACCGCATCAATAATCAATGGAATATTCGATTCCTTTGCGATATGCCCTGATAACAAAATTGATTCCATACGTGCATCTGTAATATTTCCAAGATTCACTGCTAATGCCTGTGCCATCTGCGTTATTTTCTCTACTTCTTTGGGATGTTCTGCCATAATCGGCTTTCCCCCAATTGCTAACACTGCATTTGCACAGTCGTTAATGGATATTGGATTCGTTATGCAATGAATCAATGGCTGCTCCTGTTCCAATCTGTTGCGAGCCGTTTCAAATACCTTCTGTAATGTTTCTTTGTCCAATCTCATGTCTGTCTTACACTCCCTTCAACGCCATCCAAATCCATATGTGTACATTCTGCACTTACTGTACATGATTGACATTCTTTCGATGCATACACCAGTAAATAACCGCTGCAACCACAAAGGCTGCCAACACAATATACTTAATACTTGCAGCTGCTCTTCCCGGTGTTTCTACAAAATGATTAACACATACAACGGAAACTAAGTATCCTAAAAATCCGCAAAATGCAATTCCTAATGCATCATTTGTTACCTTGTCCTGTGTTGCATACACATCTGACCCCAATGTCTGCTGAAACTTTGTTAATAATTTAGCATTTGCCAGCTGCTTTAAGAAAATAAATGCAATGCTGCCGCCAATTAATGTTCCAGCGATAAATGAAGGAACATAGAAAAACCAGGTAAGCCCTGTTCTGCCCCAGAAAATCGTCATAACCGGATAGGAAAGAATCGCACCAATAATACCTGTTCCGATAACTTCTCCTAAAAATGCACACACCAGTTTTCCTTTTGACAAACGATATAACATTCCTGATAAAAAGGCTCCAAAAATAGCCCCTGTCAGCGCAAGCGGCGGAATTCCCATAAACACCATTCTCAATATTCCAATGAGTAATGCACAAAGAAATGCATACCACGGACCTAAGAATACCGCACATGTTACATTAATAAAATGTGCCATCGGACACATTCCTTCTACTCGCAGAATTGGCGAAATTACCACACCTACTGCAACCATCATTGCCAAAAAAATCATTTTTAATAAGTTTTGTCTGCTTTTCATCTCATTTGCCCCGTTCCCATAAAATTGCATCATACAGATATACATTTCATATATCTATATGATGCTCTTTATTTTTATCTTATATTGTTCTCATTTATTATAGTACACTTTTAATTTGATGCAACTATTTTCCCATAAAATACATTCGGTAAATTTACTTATTGTACTTTAAATTTACCAACTTCTCCTGATAACACTTCTGAAATTTGTCTGTTGTTGTCTGCCATAGATTCAATATTTTCAACTTCACCTGTCAAATCACTTGCTGTTTCTGCGACATTTACAACACCTGTTGCACTCTCCTCTACTGCTGAATTAACGGCTTCAATTGCATTTTTAATTCCATCCATTGCATTATTCAATTGCTCTGACTGTTTTGCAAAATCTTCCATTAATTTATGAATATCTGCAGCATCTTTATTATAATCTGCACTTGTTGTAAGCAGCTTTTCGTAGCCGGATGTTGCAATCTCTTCCATAAATGTAACCATATGGGTAGCTTCTTTTGCCAGACCTTCTACCGCAGAAATAACTTCGCTGCTTACAGTACGAATCCGTTCCGCTGCACTAGAAGAATCTGTCGCAAGTTTTCCAATCTCACTGGCAACAACTGCAAATCCACGACCTGCCTCACCTGCTCTTGCTGCCTCAATAGATGCATTCAAAGCAAGTAAATTAGTCTGCTCTGTAATTTCAATAATATTCTGTGTTAAAATATTAATTTCTGATACGGAAGCCGACTGTTCAATTTTTTCATTTACCGAATCAGACATCTTCTTTGCTTCTGATAATGCACGCTTCTGGTCCTGCTCTGCGCGACTGTAAATTTCCTGTGCTTTTATCTGAATCTGCTTTGTTGATTCATTTCCACTCAGCGCTTCATCTGAAATATCAGAAATATTTTCATAAATGACACCAATGGATTCATTAATCTGATTCAGTGAAGCTGTCGTTTCCTGCATGGCTGCACTCATCTGTTCCATTGTCGCAGACACATCCAAAATATTTTCCTTTGCAGCTCCGACCTCTGCAGCCACCTGCTGAGTTGAACCATTCAGTGCATCTGAGTTTTCTGAAATATTTATCATAATATCACGAATATATTCCAACAGACTGTTTACATTCTCTGCCAACAGCTCCATTTCATCACCGGTATGTACATCCAGTGTTTTTGTTAAATCGCCTTCACTGTTTGCCAGTTCATAAATTTTGTCATTAATCGTCATCAGATACTTTACAATCGCTGATATAATAACATTAATAACCGTAACGGCAATGATTAAGGCAATCAACGCAATCACAATTACCCGAATTCGAATCTGTGAAAGGCTTTCTAAAATTGCAGCGGCATCATAGTCACTTCCTAACACACCAACAACCGTATTTCCATTTTTAATCGGAAGATATGCTGTAATAACATCACCGTCTTCGGTATGATCAATCGCTTCTTCGACCATTTCATTTCCGGCAAATACATCCTTTAAATCCTCATAGGTTCCATCCTCATAAGCAGAACCGATTACCCCTGTTGCTTCATCTGCATCCAATAAATATGTCAGTTTATTTCCATCTGCTTTAATCACATATAAATACTGAACTCCGCAAACATCTTTAACATTCTTTAAATCCGAAAGAATCAACTGGTAATCCTTTGCATTCTCATCTCCTGCTTTTACATTTGCCAAAAATCCCGGATTAACTTTCGAAATTGCAAGACTTGCAGCAACCCTTGCCTGTTCCGTTCCCTGTCGAATCATAGCCTTTTCCATACTTCGATAAGAACTAATTCCAACGGATAAAAATACAACCAATAATAAAACATTTACAACAAGCATTACTTTTGTACGAATACCCATTTTTCTCGTTTTCTGTTTTTTCATAACAATTCCCTCTTTCTGTCATGCAAATAATAAATTTATGTTTACATAAATTAAAAAAATTATATCATAAAATATATTCCTTTTGCTACTAAAAATAAAAACTTATTGACATATTCTTAAAAATGTTTATAAATGTATTATTTTTATTTATTTTTATAAATTTTATTCCCATTTTTCTTTCATTCTAATCCCTTGTGAACCCTTAACAATGCACTTGATAATTGTTATCACTTGATTTATAATATAAATATATTTTATCATTTTAAATAGCATGCAATTTATTAAAAGGAGGATTTATGAAATTACATTCATTTTTTTCTAGGAACAAGCGACGGATTCTTCCCTGTGCCATACTGTTTCTAATTCTGCTCTATGTGATTGGCGGACTTGGGATAACTGCACTAACATTCAAAAATACCTATCGTGCTTACAATATCCCCGAAGATACCGCCATTGCCCACTGGGATTATTATGAAAATACATATCACAGACGTGAAGTGTCTTTTGATTCAAGAGGAAATCTGTTGAAAGGACATGTTTATGAAGTCGATGCCCCGAAAGGACTGATTGTATTCTCGCATGGTATCTGGTCAGGCGAAGAAGAATATCTGACACTGATTACATGGCTTATGGATCAGAACTGGGATGTATTTTCTTACAGTTATACTGCCTACAACGGCAGTGAAGGAGCTTCTGCAAAAGGACTTCCACAATCGCCGATTGATTTAGATTCCGCCCTGACTTATGTGGAATCAGATTCTCAAATCAATCATCTGACAAGAGTTCTTATGGGCCACAGCTGGGGTGCTTATGCAAGTACTGCCGGATTAATTTATGGGCATCATGTGGACGGTGTGGTTGCACTCTCCGGCTTCTCCGATCCGATTGAAATCTCATCGGATGTGGCTGACCGTATGTTTGGCATCTTAGGACGCTCTTTAAATTGGGCAGTTGATTTGTTAAATAAACAACGATTCGGTTCAGAATCCAGACAGACTGCCATTGCCGGAATCAATTCTATTTCCGCACCGGTACTGCTCGTTCACGGAATCAACGATTCCTTTATCGGATATAACACATCCAGCATCATTTCGCACAAAGATGAAATTACGAACCCAAATGTTACATATATTACGCTGGATGATCCTTTGCAAAGTGACCACAATAATTATTTTGGAAATGCAGATGCAACCGCCTATTTTAAAGAACTAGACGAACAGTACAAGGAACTTTCTAAACAGTACAAAGGTGGTAACGTTCCTGATGATGTGAAAAAAGATTTCTATGCACATACAGATAAAAACCGTGCAAATCAGCCAAATGCCGCATTGTTCGAACAGATTGAAGCCTTTTTAGAAACAGAAGTACTTCACTAACCTGTACAATACATCGTACTTCCTGTTCATTACTGCATCGAACAGACTTTTATGAATGACAGTTCCGAACAAAAAATGCCATATATTCCGTGAATTCCCACTGGATATATGGCATTTGTTTATATATTTCATTAAATATTTAAGCGATTTCTTCTGAATTCTTTCGAATCTGTGTTACAACATCCATAATCCGCTTTGCTGTTGCTAAATCATCCTTAAACAGACTTGTGATGCTTCCAACGGAACGAAATGGTTCTTCCATCAGCACCTTGTTATCCTCAATATTTCCATTTGCAACGATATAATCCACAATCAGTCTGACAAAACGTATTTGATTAATATTCAAATGTTCTTCCGACAGAAACTCATTAAATGCTTCATTGACCGTTTCTCTGTCTACGCCTACAATCTGACGAACCAGCTTGCCAATTGGCGTATCTCCATATTCTTTCTCATAATCTGCTTTAGAACCCAATTCCTGCCACAGAATCCGCTCTAATTCTTTCATATCCGCCTCTGTCAGCTTCACATTATGCTTCAGCTTGTACACCGATAGATTATTCAAATGTTCCTTCAGATAGAATTCTACTTTTTTCTTATAATTCTTTAAATCATTTGCAGCATAAATAGCTTCGCCTTCCACCGGATCAGAAATCATATCTGTATAATTCTTATAATAAATTGGTCTGATATGTGGTTCTAAATATTGCACCAATTCACGAAATGCACGGCGAACCGTTTCTAATTCCAGAATTGTCGATGTTTCCCAGAATTCCTGCGTAAGCACCTTTTCAATCAGCGGCCGATGCTCCTGTACCTGCGGAATGGAATATTTCTTCGACAATTCCTCTGCGGTATTTATTACAATCTGCATCGGCTTATTAACATTCTTGCTCTGTAAAATTCCCAAATCAATACTATACATCAAATAGTCAAATCTTCTTGAGAGCTCATTTTCCTTTTTCGGCAAAATGAGTGGCGAAATATGCTCTTTAATTTCTGAAATCTGCAATGTCTCCAAACGATTCCATTGCATACGCTGCCGATACATTTCTACATAACGCATATGTCTCTTGACACGGAAGCTGTCATCATTTAACTCAATCACATCCTGATTCATCCCTGCTACCAAATCCGCGCGGTAAGAACTGTATTTCTCATCTGTGGCATAGATTGGTTCCTGCAATTCCCTACATATCTGTGCTTTTGTATTGTAGATTTTTTCACAAAGTGATTCCTGAATTCCTGTTTCTTCTCCATTTTTATTTTCTCTGAAATATTCAAAATTATTGCAGAAATCGAAAATCAGGAAACGCTCTTTATCCTGTCCTTCGCCAAATAAATTAGCACAAAGTCTCGTACCTCGTCCAATCATCTGCCAGAACTTCGCATAACTGCGCACTTTCTTAAAAAATACCAGATTTAAAATTTCCGGAATGTCAATTCCTGTATCTAACATATCCACAGATACTGCAATCTGCGGCAGCTTCTCCTTCGTACTGAATTCATCAATCAGTGCATCATTATATTTAATACTATAATCAATCTGCTTGATAAAATCCCCACCATATTCCGGAAATAATACATGAAACCGCTCCACAATAAGCTGTGCATGATTACTATTTTTTGCAAAAATAATAGTCTTTCCTAACTTATCTCCACCTTCGATTTTCAAGCCACGCTCCATAAGTTCCTGCAGCACTTTATCAACCGTATCAATATTAAATAACCACGTATTAATTGCACTGTTAGAAATATCTTTCTCTACAAATTCATCCTGTTCAAAGGTCTCTTCAAAATCCTGCTTCTCTTCTTCTGATAACTCATCATAATGAATTCCATCTTCCATAATCTTAGACTTATACTCTAACGTTGAGTAATTCACAAGATACCCTTCTTCAACCGCTTTGTCTAATTCATAGGCAAATGTTGGCACGCCTCGTTCCAGATCAAACACACCATAGGTATTTTTATCAATTTCATTCTTTGGCGTGGCAGTCATTCCCAGCAGCATCGCATCAAAATATTCAAAAATCTCCTGATATTTGCGATAAATACTTCGATGTACTTCATCACAGATAATCAAATCAAAATGTCCCGGTGTAAACAGACGTTCTCCATCTTCTCCCTTTGTCTCATCAATGGCATTCATCATCGTCGGATAAGTACTAAAAATCATTCTGCATGAAGCTGGGTCATCCTTACTGTCTAACAAATTACAGCAAGACAAATCCGGAAGCAGATTCGTATAATTGTTCTTTGCCTGTTTCACAAGTGCAGTACGATCTGCCAAAAATAAAATGTTCTTCACATAATTGTGTTTGCGCAGTACATCAACAATACTGATACTCACTCTCGTTTTACCAGAACCCGTTGCCTGCACAATCAGCATTTTCCGATGCTTCTTCATAATCGCATCACACACTGCCGTCACAGCTTCCTTCTGATAAGGTCTATTGGTGATTGCATCCTGAATTTCGATATGCTCTAATGGAATTCGCAGCTTTCTCCTGTCAATTTCTAATTGCATCTCGTCCTGTGTAAAAAATCCCGAAACTTCTCTTCTTGCATACCCTTCCGCATCATTTGTATAGAAAATCTCAAATCCATTTGTTGTAAAAATAAGCGGCCGTCTGCCATATTGATTCTGCAAACAATCTGCATACAGCTTCGCCTGATGACTTCCCACCATCGTATCTACGGAGGCTTTCTTTGCTTCAACCACTGCAAGCGGAAGATTGTCTTTGCCCCACAGCACATAGTCTGCATACCCTTTTCCTGTCACATTCGGCATGCCTGTTACCGGTTCTTCCACCGTACAATTCTTACCAATAACCCAGCCGGCTTCCTTTAACCCCACATCAATATATTTCTGACGTGTCTGTGCTTCACTAATCTCATCAATATGAAATTCTCTCGTCTCGTTATTATGATTTCTCTGTTCTGCCATCTGCTTACGCAATTCTTCATTTTCCCGTAAAACAGATTCTAGTTTCTTATCTTTGTCACTCAAGGAATTATACAATTTCTGTAATTTCTCAGCACGTTCTCTCTGCTCATTGCCTGTCGGAAGCACTGATTCATCATAACGGCGTTCCTCATATTCTCTGGAATAGGAATAATCAATCCAGTCGCAAAATGCAAATAAATCACGCAATGCAATAATTGCTTCATCTCTTTTGATATTATTGTTGGTATGTACTGCAACATTGCCCAGACGAATGGTATATTTTAACATCGGAAATAACTGCGGTTCAATAATACTCCGAAATGTCGGTTCGTGAATCAGGCTCGACACATTATCCTGATATGGCAATGTCAAATCCGCATCATAAGAAAAGACAAAACGAACTGCCAATTCTAACGCCCTACGGGAAAGAATCGCACACGTTGCAGGAGAAATTGCAATACTCTGCTCTGCCTCCACTGCCTGTTTGGCAAAACTTGCATATTCTTTTTTGTCTAATAAGTACTCAAAATTATTCTTCATACAGCGTTACCCCCTCTGGTGTGAATGTATTCCAACATTTTTGTATGTTAATATATTAACAATCTATTTTATCTCCACTATCTAACCAATTTGCTGATAATTAGCAATCATATCAATAAGCGTTGTCTTTCCTGTTGCACTATCTCCTTTTAAAATTGTAATATTTCTGTTTATAGTGGATTTATATTGTATACGTGCATTTTTAACTAATACATCTATGCTTCCTTTCATTTAAAATTCACCACCTTCTAATAATAAGCCAGCAATGGGAACTAATTCAGCCATAGAATGAACAATTTCTCCTGTATTAAGAATTCTTATGCTAAATTTTCGCTTTCCAAAATTCATAATATGATGCAAATTTATTGTTATATCTTCCTCTGACTCTTTTGCAATCTTTAAAATCCATCTTGCACAATTATCTCCACACGTTGACGCATTAAACACTTTATTGTGATTATTACTAATCAAAAGTAATGTTTTTGTACCTCCCGAAATTTGTTTTATTGGAATTACACCTAATGCTTTTGTATCAATTGCTCCATCACTAAGAATTGTTCCCTTCTCTATTGATTTAATCACTGCCTCTGCTAAATCATCATGTAACCACGAATTCATATATGTGTTATCAAAATAGACTGAAGTGTTATACACTGCATCTTTCATTTCTCCAAAATATATATTTAACATATCATCATCCTCTTCTCACTTCATTATCTATTGAACTAGCTTTTGATTATTATACCATATTCCTATTCAAATATTCTGTAATTTTAGTAATGTTTTGTGCTTTATCAAACGGATTATATTGCTGCAGCAACTTTAATTTGTTGATTTGTACCACAAACGAATTAAATTCTTTCTGTAACTCAATTGGTGGTAACAACAAAGGCATTGTCTCTATTCTAAATATCGCCAGCTTAGGGACCCCTACAGACATTTTTCTCTCATTTATATACTCTTGAATACCTGGTGAATTAATGTAATGTGCCAAAAACATACCATCCACAATTCCTTCTTTCTTAGGAACAAGTTTAACAGCATTTTCTGTTAAATTAGCACCATCATACCTATCAGGAATGACCCCTGCCATTCCAAGATTTACTCCAACATTCGTCAGGTAAATATCTCCACCTTTAACTGTATATCTTTTGATATGGTCAAATACTTCTTCATCAATATAATGTATATCATCGTCCAAAATTGTCTCGTTTTTCATATCCGTTGCTCTTAGGTATGGATGATTAGTTACAATATCTGAGTATCCCATTCCCTTGGGAATTCTCTTTCCACCTTTAACTTCAAATAAATCCGCTACAACTGCATTATTCCATCCTTTTTCGTTCAGCTTTGGGTCACCAAACATCTCCACAAATCTGGCTCTGATGAGTGTGTCCAATTCTTCTATCTGATGTTTTCTAACTTGAATTACAGAATAGACCTTTTCTAAATTACCAGCTAATTCTTTTTGTTTTTTCAACTCAATATCTGGCACTTTAATTTCTTCTAGCACCTTTCGACTAATAGCTTTAAATGTACTACCTGTTCCCTGTAAATTTAACTCCTTGTTTTTATCTTTGAGTAACCAATAAATGAATTCTACAGAAACTCTTTCCAGATTTGGCGTTATTGCTGCTAAACCACGTCCGATGCAACATTCTTCTTTTGCGTAATTCAATGCTCCAATAGGTGCTCTAACTGAAATCAGAATGTCCCCAGCTTGTGCAATTTTTGTCGGTGCATTACACCACTTTCTTGTAGTTGGATACTTCTCTCCAAAATCAGCATTTCCTTGAAAAAAGGGAATTCCATCCTCATTATCATTATAGCTATCTGAAGCTGGAGACTGTCCCATATTGATGTTGCAAACATCTTTTAAATTTATAAATCTTACTTTATCGACACATCCCCCTTGCGTCCCACTACTTTTCGCAGTGCCATTCGCAACACGCTTTGCGTCTTGCTCATGTCGTGCTGGCGCACTATCAAGTCCGTCCACCATGCTGCCTTGTGTGAGCAAGCTCCCAGCGGCCGCCTGCTGGACAAACTTGGCACTGCTTGTTGCTTCGTCAAA
>DGTC01000060.1 GCA_002394205.1 Lachnospira sp. UBA4346
CCGTCCGTTAGGTCAAAGTTTCCTTGTAGAATCCCACTACATTAAGCAGTGCGATTCGCAATTCGCTGCGCTACTTGCTCATCCGTGCTGTCGCACTATCAAAAAGAAATAACAAATCCTCTCTTGTGAGCAAGCTCCCATCGAGTATTTGTTATTTCTTTTTGGCACTGCTCGTTAAATCGAAATTTGTATGTGTCACAAGAAGAACATGAAAAGATGGATAAAAGTCCACGTTGCAGCCAATCAGCAATAAGTTTTTTGCTTTTGTTTTTTACCTTTTAGATTGTAACAAATTCAATACAGTTGATAAGATATAAATAATGTATGAATCGAATAAAGTGGAGAGATGATGTATGAAATTTAAAAGAAAAAGCAATCAGAAATATATTCCGTTGCGTAATTACATCGGAAGTGTCCCGGATATTTTGCGTTATCAATTGATTACGAAATTTTGGTTGCTGGTGATTGGTGTCATTTTTGAGTTTGGAAGAGGAACGATTCTTTGGACAACAAGCAGAAGCGCAGTCAGCAGTGGAGATATACCATTTCTAATGACATCGGTTCAGGGGGGGCTGTGGATTTTGTTGGGGATTGGGTTATTAATTGCATATATGGTAATTGATATTAATGCGATGATATTACTCAGTTCAAAGGTCATTCATCAGCAGCCGATTCGTGTGCGTGCGATTCTAAAAGAAAGTTTTCAATCAATACAGAAGTTTCGAAGTCCGTTTGGCTTTTTTCTCATTATATACGTTGCATTTTTACTGCCAATCGCTGGTGTAGGACTTGGAATTACATTGACAGGCAGTCTGTATATACCAAGATTTATTACAGAATTTATTGCGCAAAATCAATTCTATGAACTGTTATACCAGACGGCACTATTTCTTATATTTGTCATTAGCTTTTATTTTATATTTTTATTCCATTGTGTGATTTTAGAAGATAAAAATGCAAGAGCAGCACGAAAAGAAGCCGGTAGATTAATGCGAAATCATTGGAAAAATTTTCTGGTGCGTTACGGCAGATTTTTGTTCGCAACAATCGTTACGGGAATTCTTCTTGTGGGAATATTAGGCGGCTGCCTTTTTATCGTTGGTAAAATTGTTGGAACATATCATATGATTCGGTTTCGGTTTGTTATCGTCTTTTCTGCGATTTTGGTATTGGTCGTTACATATCTGTATTCCTTATTATTTACACCATTTCAGTGGATTGAACTGACAAGAATCTATGAATCGTACACAGAAAAAGATGAAGGAAAAGAATGTTATCCACGTACAAGCAATCTAAAAAAACTTGTAGTACCAAGCGTTGGTATTCTCCTTTTATGTATTGTCTTCAGCGTTGTTGCAGCATATCGGTTTGATGCATTTTTTCCGGAAATAGGAAATGCTATGGTGATTGCACACAGAGGTGGTGGCACTCTTGGAAATGAGAATTCCGTTCGTGGTTTGGAACTTGCGATACAAGAAGGTGCAGGAGCGAGTGAAATTGATGTACAGCGCACCAAAGACGGATATTATGTACTCAATCATGATGCGAATTTTGATAGAGTAGCAGGGGAGAAACGGAATGTCTGGAATAGGACATTACAGGAAATAAAACAATTGCAGATTCGTGATAATCATCCATTTGCTGTAAATCATACAGAAGTTTGCACGATAGATGAAATCCTTTCGGCAGCGAAAAATCAAGCGATTCTTTACATAGAACTGAAGGGAAAGACCGCAGATAAACAGATGGTTGATGATTTATATCGAATTGTAGAAAGTCACGATATGTTAGATCAGGTCGTGTTTATCAGTTTAAAATACCCTCTGATTTCCTATATGGAGCAGAACTACCCAAATGCAGAAACAGGATATTTGTGTTATGCCGCATTTGGAGATATTGAAGATCTTGATGCAGATCAACTGATTTTAGAGGAAGAAATGGCAACGCCTTTAAATATTGACAAGATTCATGAAGCAGGAAAGAAAGTGTTCGTATGGACCGTAAATAAACCGCTCAATATGCTGCGATTTTACAGCAGAAATGTAGATGGAATGATAACAGACGAGGTTGAAGATTGTGTTGATGTCAAAGAGATGTTGATGTTTCTAAAAGAGGATTATGAAGTGGATGAGTTTATAAGAGTTGTGGCACGTACGGTATTTGTTTGGTGGCCGTAGAAATGGTAAATACATTTTGATAGGATTGTAACAAATTTACAACCATACATGAAGGGAGAAAATATGGATTATTTATCGCATAATGTGTCTGTTAATTTTAAAAGATTTCGTCATAGTAAAGGCATGAGTTTAGATCAGGTCGCAGAGCAGACGGGGGTCAGTAAGAGTATGTTGGCACAGATAGAAAAAGGTATAGCAAATCCGTCATTAGGTGTTCTTGATAAGATAACAAGTGGCTTGCGCATATCTATTCATCAGTTGATAGAGACACCGAGAGAAGAGTTTTGTCTTGTAACACCCGAAAATATGGTGCCGACAAAGGAACTGGCAGGACAATATAAGGTTTGGACTTGTTTTCCATATGAAGACAGTAAATTTGTTGAAATTTATAGAATAGATATTGAGCCGGGTGGTGTCTATGTAAGTGGAAGTCATGGTGAGTCTACAAGAGAATATCTGGCAGTAACAGATGGTGTTCTGACGATAGAAACACATGGACACATGCAAAACATACATAAAGAAGAAGTATTTCGATTTGAGACAGATGATACACACATTTATCGTAATGACGGAGATAACAGATGCAGCTGTATGTGTTTCTTTTTAGATTACAGATAGGGGGGTTATAGAGAAAATAATGATTGGTAAAGTGTTTTGTTAAAATACAAAATGTTCAATATATTGCACAAAAAATAAAAATAAATTTATTGTTGACAAGTATTATAGGCAATGATATTATATGTGTGTACAATATAAAAGACGAAATAAAAAGCAAAGGTGCTTGGGTTGATATTACCACACCTTTGCTTTTTTTGTTTTTCGCGGGAGGTTCATTATGAGATTAAAAGACACAAATTTAACAAAACAGGATATTAAAGATAAGGTAAATAAGTATATGATTGAGACGTATGAACGTTTTGATTTTTTGGCAGAGACAGCAAAGGATATGTATATATATGATGAGAATCAGACACCATATCTTGATTTCTATGCTGGAATCGCAGTAAATAATGCAGGTAATTGCAATGAAAAGGTTGTAGAGGCAATTAAAGAGCAGGCATCTGATATTATTCATACCTTTAATTATCCATATACAATTCCGCAGGCTTTATTAGCTGAGAAGGTATGTACAGAAATTGGAATGGACAAAATATTTTTCCAGAATTCCGGTACAGAAGCAAATGAGGCAATGATTAAAATGGCAAGAAAATATGGAATTGAAAAGTTTGGTCCGAATCACTATCATATCGTCACTGCAAAGATGGGATTCCATGGAAGAACGTTTGGTGCAATGTCTGCAACTGGTCAGCCGGGGAATGGTTGTCAGGTGGGATTTGGCCCTATGACATATGGCTTTTCTTATGCTCCATATAATGATTTACAGGCATTTAAAGATGCATGTACAGAAAATACAGTAGCGATTATGGTTGAACCGGTTCAAGGCGAGGGTGGTGTACATCCTGCGACAAAAGAGTTTTTAGTAGGATTGCGTGAGTTTTGTGATGAGAATGATATGCTTCTTTTAATTGATGAGGTGCAGACGGGCTGGGGACGTACAGGAAAGTTAATGTCCTATATGAATTATGGAATTAAGCCTGATATCGTATCTATGGCGAAAGGCTTAGGCGGTGGAATGCCAATCGGTGCAATATGTGCGACAGCCGAGGTTGCCAAAGCATTTACAGCAGGTTCTCATGGAACAACATTTGGCGGACATCCGGTATCTTGTGCAGCAGCATATGCAGAAGTGAATGAGATTATCGATCGAAAATTACCAGAAAATGCAAAGGTGGTCGGTGATTATTTTGCAGAACAATTAGAAACGCTTCCATATGTTAAGGAAGTTCGTCATCAGGGTTTGTTAGTTGGTGTTGAGTTTGAAGATTCCATCAGTGGAGTGGACGTAAAGCATGGCTGTTTAGATAGAAAATTATTGATTACAGCGATTGGTGCACATATCATTCGTATGATACCACCACTTATTGTATCTAAAGAGGATTGTGATAAGGCAGTTGCAATTTTGAAAGATACATTGGAAAGTCTGTCTTAGAAAGAGGTGCCTATGGAACATTTTATCATTGCAATTGGCTGTGAGTATGGAGCAAAGGGAAATGCGATAGGTAAAAAAATAGCAGATGATTTAAAAATTAGATTCTATGACAGAGATGTCATTGATGAGATTATTGATGAGGTTGGAATTCCCAAAGACATTATGGATAAGGTCGAATCAGGAATCACAATTGCCGGTAAAGGTGTGAAAGGGGAGGAGCGAGGCTCCTTCTCGAAATATTCGGATTTAACTGACAGGGCAATCACGGTTCAGAAAGAGATTATTCGTAAATTGGCGAGTCGTGAATCATGTGTGATAATCGGACGTTGTGCAGATTATATTCTTAAAAATACACCAAATACATTACGCATTTTTATATATTCTCCATACGATATTCGTTTGAAAAATATTATGGAGAGTCATGCATTATCAGAATCAGATGCAAGACTTTTAATTTCTGAAAAAGATAAACGGTTTCATACTCGTTATAAGGCGATAACGGGTACATATAGAGGTGACAGACATAACAGAGATTTGCTGATTGACAGTAATCTGTTGGGTGTGGATGGTACTGCTGAGTATATTGAATATTTGGTCAACAAGGTATTTACAGAAAAAGGTTAGGGGGTGACAAATTATGGAGAAGAAATCTTCTGAATTTAATAAAGTGCTTGGTGCTTGGGATATATTAGTGATAGCATTCGGAGCGATGATTGGATGGGGCTGGGTTGTCTCATCTGGTGGATGGATTCAGTCAGGCGGCGTTATTGGTGCAGCCATTGGCTTTGCAATCGGTGGAATAATGATTTTCTTTGTCGGTCTTACATACGCAGAATTGACGGCGGCAATGCCACAGTGCGGTGGTGAACATGTTTTCGCTCATCGTGCGATGGGGCCGACAGGCTCATTTATATGTACATGGGCAATTATATTAGGATATATAGGTGTCGCTTGTTTTGAGGCATGTGCATTTCCTACCATACTTGCATATTTATTTCCGGGATTTATGAAAGGATATCTTTATTCTGTTGCGGGATTTGATATATATGCAACGTGGCTAATCGTTGCGATTCTTGTAGCATTTATCATTATGATGATTAATATATTAGGTGCAAAAACAGCTGCAAAGCTTCAGACGCTTTTGACCTGTATTATCGGTGGGGCTGGAATTTTACTGATTGTTGCCTCTTTAATCAATGGCGATTCAAGTAATTTGCAGGGACAAATGTTTGTTGGAGAATCAACGGGAAGCATAATCAAGCAGACGTTGTCAGTGGCAATTATCACACCATTTTATTTGATAGGTTTTGATGTGATTCCACAGGCGGCAGAAGAAATCAATGTTCCATTAAAGAAAATTGGAAAGATGATGATTCTGTCAGTGGTACTTGCAGTGGTATTTTATGCACTTGTTATTATTGCGGTAGGTTTTGTATTAGATCCGATTGCCATTGCGGCATCTCAGGCAGGAACAGGTTTGGTAACTGCGGATGCAATGGCAAAAGCGTTTGGAACTTCTGTGATGGCAAAGGTAATTATTGTTGGCGGTATGTGTGGAATTGTTACATCATGGAATTCCTTTATGTTAGGTGGTTCCAGGGCATTGTATTCTATGGCTGAATCCTATATGATTCCTAAATTTTTCGCAAAACTTCATCCCGTACATAAGACACCGATTCATGCTTTGATTTTAATTGGTGTTATCACGATGGTTGCACCTTTTGCAGGAAGAGCAATGATGGTTTGGATCTGTGATGCAGGAAACTTTGGCTGTTGTCTGGCATATTGTATGGTTGCAATATCATTTATGATTCTTAGAAAAAAAGAGCCGGATATGCAGCGTCCATATAAGGTTCCATGTTATAAACTTGTAGGTTCACTCGCAATATTGATGTCAGGGTTTATGGTTTTTATGTATTGTGTTCCGGGTTCTGGCGGAAGTTTAATTTGGCAGGAATGGCTTATGGTTGGCAGCTGGGCGGTTCTGGGCGTAATATTTTATACGATTTGTCAGTATCGCTATAAAGAAAACTTTGGACTTTTGGTTGAACTTATCTCTGACGATGAAGCAGCAGCACTTATGCCGGAAGTCGGAGATGAAGAACTTGGATTCATTATTGATGCAGCGATTGATAAAGTTTTACTACAAATGTAGAAATATCGCTTGCAGGAAATACTATTTTATTAAAATGTTTAAAGTTGTAGCGAATATAGAATCAGAAAGATAAGGTGAAGTTATGAATTATCAGTTTAGTATACCACAGAATATTATCGTCGGAGCTGGAACACTTCGTTCCCTTCCGGACTGTGCGCAAAAACTTGGCGGAAAGAAGGCTCTGATTATTACGGGACCACATTTGCATAAAATGGGACTTTCTAAAGAGGTATCAGATTATTTAGAACGTGTAGAGATTACAAGTGAAATATTTTGCGATGTTGAAGCAAACCCATCTGTTACGACGGTAGAAAGAGCAAGGGAAGCGTATGAATCGTCAGGTGCTGATTTTATTATAGCACTTGGCGGCGGTTCACCGATGGATGTGGCGAAGGCTGTAGGAGTGGTTGCAAAATATGGTGGAAGTATTACACAATATGAGGGCGCAGGAAAAGTACCCGGCAAAATTATACCGATGATAGCAATTCCAACGACTGCAGGAACTGGTTCGGAAGTCACTGCATTTTCCGTAATTACAGACCATACAAGAGATTATAAGCTAACAGTATTTAGTTATGAACTTTTGCCTGCTTATGCAATATTGGATGCAACGCTTATAACAACGGCACCGGCATCTGTGGCAGCAGCCTGTGGAATTGATGCGTTTATACATGCAGAGGAAGCATATATATCGACTGCAGCGACTCCATTTTCTGATATGTTTGCATTAAAAGCAATGGAGTATATTGGGAAAAATATTAGGGCATTTGTAGCAAACAGAAAAAATATTGAGGTAGCCGAGGCGATGATGACGGGTTCCCTTTTTGCTGGAATTGCATTTTCCTTTGCAAGATTAGGAAATGTTCATGCGATGAGTCATCCTGTAAGTGCGTATTTTGATGTTCCACATGGTGTCGCCAACGCAGTACTTTTACCGGTTGTAGCAGAGTATAATGCGCTTGCAGATAGTGGAAAATATATCAAAATATATAACTGTATCAGCTGTATTTCTGCAATAGAATCAGAATTTGAGCCAACCTGGTTAGCAGAGGCATTTAGGAAACTTAATAATGATATTGGAATTCCTGCAAATCTTACAGAGGCAATTAATCATGCAGGTAAGGGAAAGACAATCTCAAAAGATGAGATACGTAAAGTATTTCCACAGATGACAGAGGATGCCATGAAAAGTGGTAATATTTTAGTGAATCCAAGAAGCAGTAGAAGTGAGGATATATTTGCACTGTATGAGAAGGCATTATAAAGGTTTGAAATACAAATTCTATAAGTTTAAGAATGATACCATCATAAAGAAGTTCTATTTTGGAAACAGAATCAATCAAAAACTGTGATAAAATTCAATAGAAGAATCGGATATAACGCATTGTATTAAGAAAGGTTCCTTTTTGTTAGACAAAATAATCTAACGAAAGGGAACCTTGTTTATTCTGAACCATAAAAAGGATTCTTTATGAATTCTCAGATTCAATCAATGCACGAATTTCTTCTTTTGTAGGAAGTCCCGTAATCGCACCATATTTCTGCACACAGAGCGCACCGGCGGCATTGCCATAACGTGCACTGTCTGTTACCAGCTCTAATGTAATATCAGAAAGATCAGATACGCCAGACATCAACAGAGAACTTAAAAATCCACCCCAGAATGCATCGCCGGCACCGGTGGCATCAATTGCATGAACGGTATATCCGGAAATATCTCCCTGTTCCTTGTTAAAATAATAACGAACACCATGAGAACCCAATGTTTGAATCACAACAGTAATATGATGTTCTTCCATAAAATTAGGAATATTATTCTCACCGCCAACGAAGAATAGTTCTTCGTCAGAAATCTTTAAAAGATCAATATATGGAAGTAAGGCATCCACTTCTGCTTTGCAGGAATCCATAGAATCCCAGATGGCACTTCGGTAATTAATATCAAAGCTCACAATCCTGTTATGCTTTTTGGCGAGTTTCATCGCTTCTTTTACAGCATCACGAGAAGGATTGTCAGATAAGGAGAAACTTCCACTGTGAAATATTCGGCAATTGGCAATTAGATTTTCATCAATATCAGAAGCAGACAGTAACATATCAGCCCCCGGTTTTCTTGTGAATGTAAAAGAGCGTTCTCCGTTATCATAGAGGGTTACGAAAGCTAATGTCGTAATTGCTTCTTTTGTTAATTCTGCAATGAGAGGGGTAACGTGATAGTCAGTCAGAACATTTATCAGACGTTTTCCAAAATCATCATCACCTAATTTGCCTAGAAAACCGACATGAAGTCCATTCTTTGCTGCTGCAATTGCAACATTCGCAGGAGCACCGCCGGGATTGGCAGTATAGGTAAATAGCTTGTCACAAGGTGTAAAATCAATCAAAAATTCTCCACAGCTTATTAAATCAAATGTTTGTGTTTTCATGTGTGCAGTCTCCCTTCTAAATGTTTTATTTATATAGAATCATTTAAAATCAATTCAAATCCCAATTTTATCGATTTGTTCGGAATTTCAGGATTTTGTAGTTTCTCTAAGAGCATTTTCGTGCCTTCAACGCCACATTCATGATAATAGAAATGAATCGTCGTAAGACTAGGCTGAAGAATAGACGATACACGACTATCCCCAAACCCGGCGACAGCAATTTGCGTTGGGATTAAAATTCCCTGTTCGTTTAAATATTTAATGACACCAAGTGCGACTGTATCTGTCGCACAAAGAATTGCATCTAATTCAGGGTGTCGTTCTAATAGAAGTGGTGCGTGTTCATATCCATTTTCCATATAAAAAGAGCCTGTTATAACCATATCTTCAGGTACAGCAAGATGATGTGCTCTCATCGTGTCAAGAAAGCCTTGTTGCCGTAAAACACCAACAGCGGTATCGTTTTTTGAGACACCGATATATCCAATGTTGTGATACCCTTTTTTAATCAGTTGCTCAGTCATACATACGGCTGCGTGATAGTCATCATGATAGATACAGGAAGGTGCAGACACGAATTGTCCTAGTATGACAACAGGGATGTCTAGTTCCTGAATGTTTTTTAGTTTCGCATCGTCTAGGGATGTTCCAAGTAAAATAATACCATCGACCATATTTTGTCGAAACGTATTGATATAATCGAGTTCTTTTTCCGGCTGATTCTCGGTATTTGCTAATAGCATTTGATAGCCGGAGGCACTGAGAACCTCACTGATTCCAGAGACGATTTGTGAGATCGAATCAGAATCAATCTTTGGAATGATAACACCGATGATTTTGGTTCGTTTGGTTCGCAAGGTTTGTGCCTGTGAAGAAGGCATATATCCGGTTTCCGCAATCACTTTTGCAATGATTTCTCGTTTTTCGTTGCTTAAATAACCGTTATTTAAATATCTTGATACTGCAGCACGAGATACGCCTGCCATTTTTGCAATTTCACTAATATTCATATTGTTACGTCCTTTGTGTTATGAAATTGATTTCATAAATAGTTTAAAATATTTGGAATAGAAACACAATGATTTTATATTACAAAACATATAATTGTGAAAAATGCACAAATAATAATTGAAAAAATCTAGCTTATTGACAATTTACACTGCGAACAGTTCTCTATATAATGAAATTAAAGAAACTGAAACCGATTTCACACATGTAAAATATTTTTAAGGAGGAAAGGTGTATGGATTACAAAGTATGTGCAACAGCCATCTTAAAAGAGATTGGTGGCAAAGAAAATTTAATCTCAGCAGCACATTGTGCAACAAGACTGCGATTGGTCATTGCAGACAACAAGAAAGCAAATGTAAAGGCATTGGAGCAGATTGACGGGGTAAAAGGTGTCTTTGATGCGTCCGGACAGTTACAGATTATTATAGGAACGGGAACTGTGAATAAAGTGTATGATGAATTTATTCAGATTGCAGGCGTATCCGCAGCGTCCAAAGAAGAAGTGAAGCAGGCGGCAGCAAGCAAAGCAGTCTGGTGGAAGCGTGCAATTAAGACATTGGGAGATATTTTTGTACCGATTATTCCGGCAATCGTTGCGACAGGTCTGTTAAATGGATTGCTTGGCGGTCTTGTTCAGGTATGGCCGGGAATGGCAGATTCTTCCATTTATACATTGTTAAATCTGTTCTCAAACACGGCGTTGACATTTTTACCAATCTTAATTGCAATTAGTGCAGCAAAGATTTTTGGCGGAAATATTTATCTGGGCGCGGTTATTGGTATGATTATGATTCATCCAAGTCTGGTGAATGCATGGACCGTTGCGTCTGGAGCAGAGACAACAACACTGTTTAGCTGGTTTGGCGCATGGAATATTGCAAATGTCGGTTATCAGGGACATGTTATTCCTGTAATTTTATCCGTATGGTTGATGTGTGTCGTTGAAAAATGGCTGCACAAGAGAGTACCAGAGGTTGTCGATCTTTTTGTTACACCGTTGTGTTCGGTACTCGTAGCGGGATTTTTCTCATTAACGCTCATTGGACCAGTGTTTGCACAGGTTGAGAGTTGGGTATTGTCAGGCGCACAGGCGTTGATTGCCATTCCATTTGGAATCGGTGCATTTATTATGGGTGGTGTCTATGCACCAACGGTTGTTGCAGGTGTGCATCATATGTACAATGCCATTGAAATGATGATGTTAGCAGATAATGGAATGAATACATGGATGCCAATTGCAACAGCAGCAAATGTAGCACAGGGTGCTGCGGCACTTGCGGTTGCAGCAAAAACAAGAAATAGTAAGATTCGTTCATTGGCATTTCCGGCATCTTTATCAGCATTTATGGGAATTACGGAACCAGCCGTGTTTGGTGTAAATGTGCGTTACGGAAAACCATTTGTAGGTGGTATGATTGGTGGTGCCGTTGGTGCATGTGTAGCAGCAATTATGGGTGTCTATGCAACGGCAAATGGTGTTACAGGTCTGTTTGGATTCTTGATTACAACAAATTGTTTTGTAGGGTATCTTTTAACATTTATCGTATCATTTGCAGCCGCTTTTGCATGTACATGGGTATTGTATAAAGATGAGCGTACAGAAGAAGCGGAACAGACACCAACACCAGTTGTTGCTGCAACAGAAAAAAATACAGTATACACACCAATCAAGGGTGAGGTTATTGCATTGTCTGAGGTGCCTGATGATACTTTTGCAGCAGGTGTCCTTGGAGAAGGTGTTGGTATTATTCCACAGGATGAATATGTATATGCACCATTTGATGGAGAAGTGGAAATGGTATTTGATACAAAACATGCAATCGGTTTAAAGAGTGTAGACGGTGTAGAAGTATTGATTCATGTGGGCTTAAATACAGTCGAATTAAATGGAGAACCATTTGAAGTATATGTATCTGACCATCAGGCGATTAAAGCTGGTGAACGCTTATTAAGATTTGATAAAAAGGCAATTGAAGCTGCAGGTTATAATATGACAACACCGGTCATTGTTACGAATACAGCAGATTACAGCAAAGTTGCTGTTGTAAAGACGGGGACAAGTGATGTCGGAGAGCGTATCGTTACAGTGGAAGCATAGGAAATCCCATATGTAAGGAGATGAGCTGATGGAAAGGATAAAACAGGTAGAAGAAAGTAAAAAGGCAGGAAATAATGACAAGTTAGAAAGAATCGAAAATCGGGCAGCGTTTCACTTAACCCCTCCGACAGGGTGGTTAAATGATCCCAATGGTTTATGCCAGATTGGTGGTGTGCATCATATCTTTTTTCAGTACACACCGGATAATCCGAAGGGCGGAAATAAGAGTTGGGGACATTTTGAAACGAGAGATTTTGTTCATTATCAGTTTACGGGAATTCTGCTGGAACCGGATACGAAGTGGGATAGTCATGGTGTATATTCCGGATGCGCACTGGTTGAAGAAGATGAAATATTTCTGTATTATACAGGAAATGTAAAGCATACAGGAGACTATGATTATATCTATCAGGGGCGCGAAGGCAATACAATTCTTGTGACAAGCAAGGATGCGAAGACACATACGCCCAAGGAACTGCTCTTAACAAATGCAGATTATCCACAGAAGCTATCCTGTCATGTCAGAGATCCGAAGGTGGTAAAAGTCAATGATACATATTATATGATTCTGGGTGCAAGAAGTCAGGAAGATACCGGTTTGGCATTGTTGTATACATCAAAGGATAAAAAAAACTGGAAATTTTATCATACCATTTCCAAAGAGCATTTTGGATATATGTGGGAATGTCCGGATATTATTGAACTTTCAGACAGGCAATTTTTGTCCATATCACCACAAGGTTTAGAAGCGCAGGAATTTCAGTATCAGAATGTCTATCAGTCCGGATATTTTACGGTAGATGGGAATTTATTTGAAAATAATTATCAATTGGCAGCATTTACAGAATGGGATATGGGATTTGATTTCTATGCGCCACAGACGTATGTGGATGAAGCCGGAAGAAGAATTCTGATTGGCTGGATGGGAATGCCGGATGCTGAGTATGGTCATGATCCGAGTGTGGATGTTGGCTGGCAGCATATGCTGACGATGCCGAGAGAACTAACCATTGATGTAAAGACAGGTAAGCTAAGGCAGAATCCTATCGCAGAAATACAACAGCTTCGGGAACACATTATATATGAAGCAAATGACATTTCGGACGGATATGACAGTCAGGAACTTCCAGAGACATATGCATTATGGATGGAGAAAAGTGATGCACGAGATTTTGAACTGGTAATGAAAGAACATCTGCATCTTGTATACAACAGTCAGTGTAAGACAATAGAACTTCAATTTGACAATGATATGGGTGCAGGAAGGACAAGCAGAAAGTTACAATTTTCTGAAGGAGAGCATTTGCAGAACCTTCAAGTTTATGTAGATATGCATTGTGTCGAAATCTTTGTCAATGACGGGGATTATGTATTTACAACGAAGTATTTTGCAAAAAATAGAAATAGTTGTCTTAAGGTAGAGGGACAATGTAAAAAGACGCAGATATATTCCATGAAACATTTTGAAATAGAGATGCCAGAATAGAAATAATTAGGAAAATCCATAAAAAACAGAAGCACAGAGTTTTTATCTGGCTTCTGTTTTTTGACACCAGAATTTTTATAGGAAATTCTAACCAAACGGACGGTCAAGAGCCATTCATTATTGACAAACATGCTTCATTTCCTGCTCGCTTCCTCGCGCTTATTGTTGCCAGTCGCTGGGCCTCGGGGCAAGCCCCTCAAACAGTTCGCTTTGTGGCAACGCGACTCGAAAGCTCCCAACGGAAGCCTCGCAACTGTTTGTCAACAATGAATGTCTCTTTCCCTGTATATCTTAAGATTTACAAATCTAATCCGTAAATGTCGGACTATAAACAGCCATAACAATCAATGTCCATTGGAATCATTATCACGATGTTCCTAATAAATTATAGCTTCAATTTAAATTGTTAAATCTTTTACCGTTGTACATTCGATTAAAAACAAATACTTTCCGAACACAGACGTATACTAAAAAATACACGAATAAAATGACACTCAACAAACGAACAATTAAAAAGAAAAATTCATATCCGTTCGAATCGCAGTCAATCACATTTGTTAAAAATACCCATCCGGAATTCCAACAACCTGCCGTCCACACCCACGCCCAAAGGTTTGTGGCGATGCCGAAAGTAGCTATGCACTGGAGAATACCCTGCCTAAGTGAAACTCAGCATATCGGAAAAATAATTTATTTTGAAAAGCGCACTGTTTGAGCCGTAGGCGAGTTTGCGTTTTCAAAATAAATTTATCTTTTTCGATATGCGTCCGTTCATCACGAATTCCCGTCCATCTATCAGGCAGAGTACATCCACAAACCGAAATTTGTTAGTCAGATTTTCATTTATACGCAAGTATAACCACCATCAACGGCAACAATCTGACCTGTTACATAGCTGGATTCTTCAGCACCGAGGAAGATTGCAGCAGAATTTAATTCACCTGGCTGACCGTAACGCTTCATTGGAACAGAATTATTAGCAAATGTCTGGAAGAATTCGCTGTCAAGTGTCTCTGTTGTAAGTTCTGTGTAGAAGTAACCAGGGCAAATTGCATTGACAGTAACGCCGGTTGTTGCAAGTTCAGCAGCAGCACCCTTTGTAAAGTTGACAACAGCACCCTTTGTTGTATGGTAAGCGATAGTAGGAAGTGCTGTATTACCAACAAGACCATAGATTGAAGCAATGTTGATTACACGTCCGTAAGACTGCTTCTTATCAGCAATCTGCTTCTGCATATATTTTACAACAGCCTGTGTCATAGAGAATACAGATGTTAAATCCAAATCTAATGTGAAATCCCAATCTTCTCTCTTGTAATCAACAAGTGGAGTACCTGTTCCCTTTTCACCACCGGCATCATTGACAATAACTTCACAATGACCAAATACTTCATCAATCTTTGCGATGGCAGCTGCGATAGAGTCAGCCTTTGTGACATCACATGCAACAGGAAGAACTTCTACGCCGTACTTTTCCTTCCATTCTTTTGCACTTGCTTCTAATCTTTCTACACGTCTTGCAAGAAGAACGAGATTTGCGCCACACTGTGCAAATCCTTCTGCCATCTGCTTTCCAAGTCCTGAAGATGCTCCTGTAATTGCTACAACTTTTCCTGAATAATCAAACATAATTAATACCTCATCTTTCCTAAAATATTCCTAAATAGATTTACAAAATGGAAATGTTCAGAGTGTTCAAATATCGTATTTGTGTCTCTGAATGATTTCTTCAACATGTGAACCGCTTCATTTCGTGGATTCATTATAACATTCAATTGATACTGTTCAAAGAACCAAAAATATGTTATTTTAATAGAGTCAGAAAAACCAAAAATATGCAAAAAGTAGTAAAATTATTGATAAATTGATAACAATAGTGACAGATGACAGTTAATTTAGATAAGGTCAGAGCAAAGGAGCATCTATGATTACATATGATTTGCAAAACAGAAATGGACAGCCAATGTATGAGTATCTTTATGAATGTATTCGTCAGGATATTATTCGGGGAGAATTGGTGGCTGGTGAGAAACTTCCGTCGAAACGGGCATTTGCAAACCATCTGAATGTGGGAAATATTACGGTGGAGAAGGCCTATGAGCAGTTGTTGGTGGAAGGATATATCCGTTCGGTGGAACGCAGTGGTTATTATGTGGAAAATTTAGAAAAATATTCCAAAGATTTGTTAAATCGCAGACAATCGTCCAAAATGCATCAGGAAGAGCCGGAGTATTTTATGGATTTTAAGGCGAATCGAATTAGTCTGACGAAGTTTCCGGTATCGACTTGGAGTAAATTGATGAAGGACACGTTAACACTGAAAGAAGACAGCCTATATAAGCCGGTATCTTATAAGGGATTGTATGAATTACGTGTGGCAATAGCCAATTATTTAAAGCGAAGTCGCGGAATGGAAGTTGATCCGGAGTTGATGATTATTGGAGCAGGAACCGAGTATCTATATGGAAGACTATTTCAGCTTTTGGGCAGAGAATATGTATTTGGTATGGAGAATCCCGGGTATGCAAAGATTTCAAAGATTGCGGATATTCATGGCAATCGTTGGGAGCCGATTCCGATTGATGATGGGGGATTGCGTGTTGATGTATTAGAGGAGAGCGATGCAGATATTGTGCATGTATCACCAGCAAATCAGTTTCCAACCGGTATGGTAATGTCCGTGCGTCGTCGTCTTGAATTGTTTGAATGGGCAAATAAAGTCCATAAGCGTTATATTATCGAGGATGATTATGATTGCGAATTTCGTTACAGTGGAAGAATGATTCTTCCGTTGTATGCGATTGATGAGGGCGAAAAGGTTATTTATACGAATACATTTTCAAAGACGCTCGTCCCTTCCCTTCGAATCAGCTATATGATTCTGCCAAAAAATCTGATGGAACGATTTGAAAAGACGATGAGTTTCTATTCTTGTACGGTGTCGAGTTTCGAGCAGTATACTTTGGCACGTTTTATTGAAGAAGGATATTTTGAGAAACATATTATTCGTATGAAAAATTATTATCGAAGAGTACGCAGTCAGGTAATGAAAGTCTTTCAGAATTCGGAATTGTCACAAATCAGTCGAATTGAAGAACATAACGCAGGTACGCATTTTCTTATGCATATTCAGACCAATATGGCAAAGCAGGAAATTAAGGAAAAAGCAGCTCGTCAAGAGTTATTGTTAAGTTTCTATTCTGATTACAGTTCTAAAGAGGAGACAGAAGATGGATGTACATTAGTAATTAATTATGCAAGTATACAGCCGGAGCAGGTTGAGCATGTCATAGACAGATTGTGTGAGATTTTCTTATAGGGATTTTGGTGTTTAAATTTGTGCAATTTGACACCTTGAAATTTGTATAACTAAAATCCTAACTTTCTTTATTTTATGCGGCTTGGCGGTATGCCTTGCCACTCTATATGTATCCGTGTCCCTTGTTTTTGTCCTTATGAGGTATCTACAAGGAAAATGCCCTCTGTGCGATCCAAATGGTAACGCTCATAATAGATACGATTTTTCCTGTAATAGTTCCGCTCATAGAGTTTTCCGTAACGAAATATCTGCTTTCTGTGTTCCTTTTTCGCTTTCTTTAAGATGTCAGCGAGCGTATCACAAAAATCCACGATACTGACTTTCTTTCGCTTTGTCGGATCAACTTTGGTCTTGTGCCTTGCTCCGTTGTAACGGATACTTCTTCGTACTGTTAGATACTGTTCCTCAAAGTTAATGTTACTCGAAGTCAGTCCGCATACCTCTCCAAGTCTAAAACCTGTGTAGTACGTTTACGCTATATGAATATTTAAAAGGACGATATTTCTATTTAGTGATTATTTTACGAAACGAAATAGAAAAGAATTTCTTGCATATAATACTGTGTAGTGGTATATTATAAATAAAGAGAGACATCTGCATGAACAGATGTCTCACAGAAGTTAACGATAGACGGTTAGCCTAATAATTTAATCAATTACAAGAAAGTAACTGCTTAGTTTACCAGACAGGGCGGTTACTTTTTTGTATGGTAATCTTTACCAAAAGTATATCCTACACTAAAGCAGGTTAAGCCGAAACTTAACACAGCCATAAGGCTTAAAATATCCATCGGCATCGCCCTCCTTTCCACAATACTGGAGTAATCCTTAGGATACCCTGTATCTATGTAAACAGAGGGACTCACTCTGCCCTCTGAAAAGAGGGCTAACCGTCCACCATCTTTGTGGCTTCCAATAATAATGGTAGCATACTTCATTGAAATTTGCTACCATTATTATTGGAATTTCATTATTCTTTTTTAATGTCCTATTATTAGGTGTTATACCATTCCATATCAGCCGCATTTCCCCAATCTTGTATTTCTGAATTAAGATACAAATGGACATATTCTAATGGATTATCAATCACAAGTGTTATGATATTTATTGTATTCAGCGTGAACGATATTCATATTGCAAAGTTCTTTCGCTTATTTGTTTCAGTTGTAGAAGTATCTTAACCAATTCCAGTCGATTATGTGATTTATATAATGTTATTGCTTATTGCTGTTACCAGATTTTACTTCCCTTATTTTTGCCCTTATGCGGTGTCGTAACACAAGGAAAAAATGAACCTTTTGACATCCGAATCTTTTATAAAGGAACTGCATACATATGGTAAATACTTGACAAACAGTGTCAAAGTGTAGTTTGATGTAAGGGTAAGTGTTTTGTCTAAGATGTATGATACATTATATAAGTAAGGGTATCTGTTGGACATTTGAAATGGTAAATAAAAAAATAAAATATTTGGAGGAATGGATATGGCAGTACAGTCAATTGATGCAGAGGACGATCAGTTCGCATATCGCTATGATACGCAGTTACTGATTGACAGAAGAGACGAAGATTTAGATGAGGATGCAATTGCAGATTATATCACAGAGAATTTTGAAGGAAATAGCCTGATTGCAGCGGGAGATGAAGATTTGATTAAGATTCATTTTCATACCAATGAACCATGGAAGATTTTGGAATACTGCAATAGTATCGGAGAAATCTATGACATTGTTGTAGAGGATATGATTCGTCAGGCAGACGGCAAGCAGGGCTGATCGTTCATAAAATAATCCAATGAATTACATAAAAGAGCCGGTATCGGACATGGAATTGTTTCGATACCGGTTCTTTTTATATTTACAGTGAAATCTGATAATCGGCACGAAGCTGCATGGCTTTGCCGTCGATAAGCAACAATCCTTCATCCTGCATCAAACCTAATTCACGGGATAGGGCACTGCGGTTGACACCTAAGAATTCAGCAAGTGCGGTCTGTGTAAATGGAACGTGAACGAATCCATTTGCATCAGGAACTAAGCTGTGCAGATACAATAAAATCCTGTCACGGAGTGCTTTCTGGTTGGCAATTCGCAATTTCAGATTCGAGAACACATTTTGGCTTGCAAGAATGGATATTAAATTGGTGGAGAGTGTCTGATGATACGCACAATCAGATGGTGCATCGGATAGAATCCGGCTGAGATTCAATAACAGTACGGTGCAGTCAGTCAGTGCTTTTAACTGAATCGGACTGTGGGTAGTGTTTACGCAAGCCAATGCCTCAGCAAAAGAACGCCCGGTTGTAAAGTGGTTCATATTGATTTTGTTAAAGTTTTCACTAATAAAAGACCCTTCGACAGTACCGTCAAGAACAATACCAGAATGTGTTAGCGGCTCTCCAAGTCGTTGGATGAATTCTCCTTTTTCATAATGATACACAGAGGCTTCTAAATAGGTAAATACATCCTTGTAATGCTCCTGTGGAATGTTGTTTAGCAGGCGCGCCTTACAAATTACAGGCAGCAGTGCCGTATAATCATGGATTGGTTGCATAAAAATCTCCTCTTTTCTTGTCGTTGTGTATATAGTTATTGACACCTAAATCTATTTAGAAAATATAAGATTTCTTTCGATATCATTTGTATTATCATGTTCTAATTTGTCATTATAGCACGCTACCATTTTTTGCGCAAAAATTCCATATGAGTTTATAAAATATTTACAAATCCTGTAAATGAAAACAGTTCGATGCGGAATTTCTATACAATTTAAGAAAAATTGTGTATAATAAAATACTAATGTTTCTGTATAAGGAAACTTAGACCGATACAGAAAAAAATCAAAGCAGAAATCATTACAGTATTGCAACAAAAATGAAAAAAGTGTTGTAAGTAAATATAGAAAATAATCAGAAGAAAGGAGTAATCTAATCCGTATTTAAAGAATTAAAAAGGTTAGATAACATACAGATAAGAATGGGAAAAAAGGCAACAAAGGCAGCAGACAACATTTATTATCAGATGCGAACAGAGGCAGCAAGAGAAAAGAAGAATTTTTCAAGCAGGGAGGGTGCATCAGAGGTATTAGGAATTGACAGGACACGTCTTGCCAATATCGAATTGGGAAATATTGTACCTTATCCGGAAGAAGTAGCATTGATGGCAGAAGCATATAATGCACCGGAATTGTGTAATGAATATTGTGCAAATCAATGTGCGATTGGAAAAGGAACAGTGGCTCCGGTTGTGATTGATGATTTTGACCGTTTATCCTTAAAAGTATTAGGCTCATTAAAGGATATAGATGAGTTGCGTGCTTCATTGATTGCCATTTCGGAAGATGGTGTCGTGGATGTGGGAGAACGTGAAGCGTTTGAGGAAATTTTAAATTCGTTGGATAAGATTGCAAATAATGCGACAGCCCTGAAATTATGGGCAAAGAAAAATATTCATTTAAATTAGGTTATAAGGTGCATAAAAAGGCGTTTAGGAATTCCATTTGAGAAGAATTTTCAGATTTGAATTCATTATGATTCAAACGCAGGTAAGTGCAGTAAGAATTAGAAGATAAGAAAAAACGGAGAAAGATATGAACATCTATTTTGCCCCCTTAGAGGGAATTACAGGATATATTTATCGTCAAATGTATGACAAATATTATGGACATGGAAAAATATCAAAGTATTTTATTCCATTTATTTCCCCAACACAGCATGCGGAATTTACAACAAAGGAGAAGAAAGATATTCTCATGGAAAATAATGAGAATCTATATGCGGTTCCTCAGATATTATGCAATCGTGCAGAATATTTCTTGCAGACGGCGCATATGCTCTGCGATATGGGATATAGAGAGGTCAATCTGAATGTAGGATGTCCGTCTAAGACCGTTGTTGCAAAGCGCAAAGGGGTTGGAATGATGCGTGATATGCAGGAATTAGATGAGTTTTTTCGTCAAGTATATACAGATTCTTTATTTGCAGAAGGGCAGATGAAATTTTCCGTAAAGACACGAATCGGATTAAATTCCATCGAAGAAGCACAGGAATTGATAGCAGTATATAATCAGTATGCTTTGGATGAATTGATTATACATCCGCGACTTCAAAATGAGTATTACAAAGGCGTACCACATAGAGATGTGTTTGCGCAGATGCTGTTGCAGAGTAAGAATCCGGTGTGCTATAACGGTGATATTTTCACAATGACAGATATAGAGGAATTTCAGAGAGATTTTCCGGAAATTGATACGGTTATGTTAGGACGTGGATTGCTTGCAAATCCGGCATTAATTGATGAATGTATACAGAATACAAGACGGGAATTAACACGTGACGACATCCAGAAAATGAAAGCATTTCACGATGCGTTGTGTGCGGCATATACAAAGGAAATGGACGGCGATACAAATGTTCTTCATAAGATGAAAGAATTGTGGTTTTATATGGAGAAGACATTTACAGGTGCCGATAAATTATACAAAGCAATTCGTAAGACACGTACATTGTCAGATTATCAGGTGGCAGTGAACCAATTCTTTGCATTTGCACCTGTTCGAACTGCTGAACATATCTATTTCGACAAAAAATGACAGGCTGTATCGGGTATACTTTCATAGGATAAATAGGGAGAATTCTATTTAGAAAGGATTATGCGATGGAAGATAAATTTTTAGAAGGAAAGACGATTCTTGTCTGTGAAGATAATGCGCTAAATGCCAAAGTAGTTTCGTACATGTTGCAACAGGTAGGAGCGTGTGTCATGCAAGTATCAGATGGAGGACAGGCGGTGGAAGTATTTACACAAACAGAGGAAGGTCAGATAGATGCGATTCTGATGGATGTACATATGCCGGTATATTCCGGAATTGAAGCGACACGGCGGATTCGCAGTCAGGAACGTTGTGATGCAAAGACGGTGCCTGTTTTTGCACTGACGGCAGATGTAGAAGGAGTCCGGCAGGAAGCATTAGAAGCAGGAATGACAGGTTTACTTGCAAAACCTTTAGATATGAAGAAAATGTATCGGGTACTAGAGGAAGAATTAAGGGGTTAAAATTGTGAAAATTTTACTATACAGATGGAATGTATACAACCAAATGGATATTAAACATGCAATGGAAGAATTAGGCCATATCGTGCAGCTGTTTGAGGAAAGTCATAAAGATAAAGCGGATGAACAGGCGTGTGTATTGACGGAGGCTGTATCAGAAGCAGATGTGGTATTTAGTGTCAATTTCTTTCCGAGAGTTTCCGATGTATGTGCCCGTGTTGGAAGAAAATATATATCATGGACAGTAGACAGTCCGCTTATTGCAATGTATCATGAAGCGGTATTTCATGAATGTAATTATATTTTTTTGTTTGACAAGTTTTCTTATGTGCAGTTTCGTCAAATGGGGGTGAAACACGTATATTATTTGGCTCTGGCAGTCGATACGAATCGGCTTGATTGTCTGGTTGCACAGGCACCGCAGTCAAAGAAAGAATTGTTTACAAGTGATATATCCTTTGTAGGCGGACTGTATCATAAGAATTCCTATGATAAAATCTATGAGCGGCTGCCGGAATATCTCAAAGGATATTTTGATGCGGCAATGCAGGCGCAGCTTGACTGGTTTGGAGAAAATATATTTGATCGGATGCTGACAGTGGATATCTTAGAGCAGCTGGCACAGATTGTGGATTTTAAACAGGACGAACGTTCTTTTTCAGATTTGAAGTTGGTGTTTACATCGACATTTTTGGGATATAAGATGGCACATTTTGAACGGATTACCTGTTTAAATGAACTTGCAAAGCGTTTTCAGACAGATTTATACACAGATGAACCGGACGATGAATTGCAGCGTGTGAATATTCGGGGAAGTGTACAATATGATACAGATATGCCATTGGTTTTCAACGGTTCTAAGATTAATATGAATTTTACGATTCGCAATATTCGCACGGGAATTCCGCTTCGTGTATGGGATATATTAGGTGCAGGAGGCTTTTTACTGACGAATTTTCAGGCAGAACTGCCGATGTATTTTGAGAATGAAAAACATATTGTATATTATGAAAGTGTGTCAGATATGTTAAGAAAAGCAGAATATTATTTGTCGCATGAAGATGAACGCTGCTGTATTGCAGAGGCGGGACATCGTTTGGTAAAAGAACATCATTCCTATAAACAACGACTGCAGGAGATTTTTCACATTGTAGAAAATGATGCATAGAAATATTTTTTGCAATGTTGTTGACAGATGTATTTTTGGGGAGTATAAATGATATGATTTCCCTATTTATATATAGAAAAGATATATTTTAAGTTAAATGAAATGTTTCCTGCGTGATATAAATAAACGATTGTGAAGAGTTTGCATATATTATTACATATAGGATAATAAAGTGTGATACATAGGATACATGAGGAAAGACTGGAGGCAGATTATGGATAGTTATCGCTTTTTATTGGATCTTGCAATTATTTTGCTGTGTACGAAGTTATTAGGTCTTGCGACGAAGCGTGTGCAGATGCCACAGGTAGTTGGTGCATTATTGGCAGGACTGTTATTAGGACCGGCAGGATTGGGGATACTCAGCAAAACAGATTTTATTACAAGAGTAGCCGAGTTAGGTGTTATTGTATTAATGTTCTCGGCAGGATTAGAAACAGATATTAAAGAATTAAAAAAGACAGGTGTGTCATCTTTTGTAATCGCATTACTAGGTGTACTTGTTCCGATTGTAGGAGGATTCGGTGTTTCGTACTTTTTTAACCGTCCGGGTATGATAGAATCAGATGCAGGCGGTAGTCTGATGTTACAGAATATATTTGTTGGTGTTATTCTTACGGCGACATCGGTAAGTATTACGGTTGAGACATTAAAAGAACTGGGAAAATTAAAGACACATTCAGGAAATGCAATTTTAGGAGCTGCCATTATAGATGATATTTTAGGTATCGTTGCATTAACTGTAGTGACAAGTATGGCTGATGATTCAGTTAATATTACATTTGTATTGTTAAAAATTGTAGCATTTTTTGTATTTGCTGGTGTCGTTGGATTTCTCTTTTATAAGATGTTCAAGTTATGGACAGCCAAATCAGAGAGAGGTCTGCATCGCCATGTTATCATCGCATTTTCATTTTGCCTGATTATGGCGTATATTTCAGAACATTTCTTTGGTGTTGCAGACATTACAGGTGCTTATATTGCAGGTCTGATTATTTCTAATACAGAACGATCAGAATTTGTACAGTCGAAGTTTGATACATTGTCATACTTGTTATTGTCGCCGGTATTTTTTGCAAGTATCGGCTTGGATGTACAGATTCCGAAAATGTCAACAAAAATTGTGGCATTTACGATTATTCTTGTGATTGTTGCAATTTTAACAAAGGTGTTGGGATGTGGACTTGGTGCAAAATTATGCGGTTATAAGCCATATCAGTATCGAAGAATTGGTGTCGGTATGATTTCAAGAGGTGAAGTCGCATTGATTGTAGCAAGCAAAGGTGCAGCATTAGGTATGCTTGGCAGCATATTTATGGGACCGATTGTTATTGTGGTGGTTATCACGACCATTATTACACCAATCCTGTTAAAGCCAGTATTTAAGCGTGGACCGGAAGCATATGTTACCAAGGAAGAAAGTGTATCTGAGTATCATGAAAAGGTACATGATATGAGAAAAGAAAATAACTAACAGATATATTTGAAATGAATACGCAGAAGTTTTGTCTGATAGAAAAGATGAGACTTCTGTTTTTTGTTGGAATAGTTCTTTTCGAATTGTTATAAATCTGATATGATAAGAGAATGAACATAAATGGATATAACAGAATGGAGATATAGATGATTCGAGAGGGTAGTTTAGAAGAAATTTCAGATGGGAAACTGTATGGCATCAATGATATGGTGCGTGCAGACACCAATCAGTGCAGCGGATGTAAATCTGTATGTTGTCATGGAATGGGAAAGACCATTATCTTAGATCCATATGACATTTATCAATTAACGACACAGTTATCAGTGACATTTGAACAACTGTTAGAGGGAAAAATTGAACTAAACGTAGTGAATGGATTGATATTACCGAATCTGTCTATGCAAAACAGCACAAATGCCTGTGCATTTTTAAATGCAGAGAAACGATGTGAGATTCATAAAGCACGGCCGGGAATCTGCAGATTGTTTCCACTTGGCAGATATTGGGAGGATGAGAAGACATTTCATTATATTTTGCAGACAGGACAATGTAATAAGGACAATCTGACAAAGATTAAAGTGAAGAAGTGGCTGGATATGCCGGAATTAGAACAGTATCACAGGTTTGTCGTATTGTGGCATATATTTATCGTGCGTTTACGGGAAGCTCTTGTGGATTTGAATGACGATAACAGACATGTGCTTACGATGTATTTGATTCGTACATTTTATGCCACACCATATGCGAAAGACGATTTTTATGGGCAGTTTGAAGCAAGATTAAGTCAGGCAGTTACAACATTGGCAATGGAGGAGATTACGTATGCATAATGATATATTAACAATTGGAGGATTTACCGTTCATGGCTATGGTTTGATGATTGGAATTGGATTCGTTCTTGCAATGTTATTGGCGGAATACCGTGCAAAGAAGCGTGGTATGAAGGAAGATTCTGTCATTGATATTGCAATTCTTGCAGGTGTATTTGGATTTTTAGGAGCAAAAGTGCTGTATGTGATTGTTAGTTTTGATGAATTTATGCAATCACCGTTAGAGGTTCTTGGCTCATCAGGGTTTGTTGTATATGGCGGTATTATCGGTGGCGTATTGGCATCCATGATTTATTGCAGGATTAAGAAGCTGCCATTTTTAGAATATTTTGACCTTGTAATGCCGGAAATTGCACTGGCACAGGGATTTGGAAGAATTGGCTGTTTTCTTGCCGGCTGCTGCTATGGCAGAGAAACAGATGCATGGTATGGTGTGACATTTCCACATGGAAGTCTGGCACCGGCAGGTGTGTCTTTGATTCCGACACAGCTGATATCTTCTGCTGCGGATTTTGTGAATGCATTTGTCTTAATTCTTATTGTAAATAAGTGTAAGAACAATCTTGCAAATGGAAATATTGGCGCATTATATATGATATTTTATGGAATCGGTCGTTTCTTCATTGAATTTTTAAGAAATGATATACGAGGAAGTGTCGGTGTATTGTCCACTTCACAGTTTATCTCAATTTTTATTACAGTGTGTGGTATTGGCTTGTTTGCTATATGCAGAGTACGTAGCAGAAAAGAAGCATTATAAGATAAACAGGGTAGAGCAAGTATCCGATTGTCGTATATTATTATATGATGAAGAGATTATATATTACAAAAATGGATATACAAAGGGGAGTAATTATGAAAAGTGATGTAAAACAGTTTGTAGCAGGAATGGTGATGCTGGTTGTAGGATTATTCTTATTATCTCAGAATATTGTCGTATCATCTGGATGGTTTGGCATGGGTGGATTCGGTATGTTTGGTGGAATTCGCGTGAACACAGGAATGATTATGATTCCGTTTATTATTGGAATTATCTGGATGTTTGGTTCAGGTGCATCGTTTGCATCGAAAGTATTTACGGTGCTTAGTGTGATTTTAATTATTGCGTCAGTCATTATGACAACGAATATTTATCTGGTTTCAATGACGATGTTCCAATGGGTATTAATTCTTATTTTGATATTTGGCGGTGCCGGCTTTGTAGCAAAGGTATTATTTGCCGGTAGTTTTAAAGAGGATAAGGCAGACCGACGCAAGCATAAAACAAGCGTGACAGAAAGCAATACAACAGATTCCATTGAAGAGGAAATGGAAAAGATTCGGAAAGGATTGAAATAAACGAAACATACTGTTGTTATCAATAAAAATATGACTTGTCGCTGAACGAATGGGATTTCATAGAATTACGGGTCAAAGATACATAAAGGCATGGTAAAATCGCTTTTTTAGGAAGATTTTACCGTGCCTTTTATTGTTGTATCTTTTGATGTTTGAAACATCAATGCACCTTTTGATACCGAATCGGCAAATGTAATACAAGTATTATAATCGTCCGCTAAATACCCCATTATATTCGTTGAGCAGACTTTCTTCAATCTTACGGAACATAACCGTTACGAAATTGTCTTTAAAAGTCAGACCGATAAAGAGATTTCCAATAGCGGAATCAATAAGCTGCACTTTGATAAGAAAATAACAATCTATTTTCCAAGTGGCGGAAGCAGCATCACGTAAGTTGTAATCTGGAAATTGTCCGATGACATTTTTACCAAGCCCGAAGCGAATGGTATGCGCACCGGTTGCATTTTCATAAGCAAAAGTACCTTCGGTATCATTGTCAAAATGTAAAGTGACATTGGTAACACCACAACTATTTTCATCACAAATAAATGTCTTGTGATTAATGGTATCCTGAATTGGAGCAGCAGTTGATTTTGCCAGTGCAAATAACTTACGGCTGGAAGCAAATTCTGCAAGTTCCTTCTGCTTGTCTGTTGATTCTTCAAGTGCAAAATCTTCAATGTGGTTGTAGATTTCCTCCCAGAAAGAATCATAAATTAACTGAACGCCGCCCTGACGACCTTGCATATCTGCAGTCGTAACCATAAAAATATCCTTGTCCGGAACATAGAGTGCTAACTGTCCGCCCATACCGAAGAATACAATTCCGTTGTGTCTGGTCATCCAAATCTGATAACCGTATCCTTGCATTTCTTCAAGTGTTCCCTGTTTGGCAGAAGGATCACTGTGTTTTTGTTTTGCGGCAATGACATAATCTTTTGGAAGAAGCTGTTCGCCGTTCCAGTTACCGTCATGTGCGACCAGATATATCATTTTTAAAATATCATAAGGTGTGGCGCATAAGCCGGAACCGCCCATCGATACGCCGTTAGGATCTTTTAAGATGAAAGAGTCCTTAGAACATCCCATCGCATCAAGACATTTGCTACGAAGATAATCTAATAATTCCATTCCTGTTAATTTTTCTACAAGTGCACCGAGGACATGTGTAGAAGATGTATCGTAAGAAAAGTTCGTTCCTGGTACGTGATTTGGTTTCGTTGTGAAAAAAGAACCAACCCAGTCAGTAACACCGGTTGCTTTATAAGTGGTCTTATCATGACAGGTTGTCATAGCAAGCATTTCACGGATTGTCAGCATTTTTGTGTATTCATATGCACCTTCTTTTGGTTGTTTTTCAGGAAAGTAGTCTACGATGTGGTCATCAAGAGATAATTTTCCTTCAGACTCTAATAATCCAATGGCAAGAGATACGAAACTTTTTGTAATGGAAAACATACGATGTAATGTGTCACGTGTATATGGTGCATAATATGTTTCAAAACAGACCTGATTATGCCGCATAATAATTGCACTGTGTATTGGTAAATCCTGTTCTTCAAGACGTTTACAAAAGCGTATGAGGCAGTCTGTGTGAATTCCTAATGATTCTGGTGTAGCGGTTGCAAATAATTGTTCCATAGATATCCTCCTGTGATAATATACGTTATAAACTCATAAATACAATGTTTGATTGAATAAAGTTTTGTAAAATACGTTTGTAAAACTCTATCCCTAGTATAAATGTATTTTTATAAAAGGTAAAGTGCAGGAATACTTCTTCTTATAATAAAATACAGATAAATGGCATAAATTGTATTAAATATGCGATTCAGATATTTTACAAAATCAATATCGTTATACTTGAATGATTGACAGGTATCGTATAGAATAGAGAGAAAAACGAGAGTGGGGGTGCAATGATGAATCTTTTATTGAAAACCTTTGTTAAGGATTATAAGAATGTTGACAGTCCGCAAGTACGTCAGGGATATGGTGTATTTTCGGGAATTGTTGGAATTATTTGTAATTTAATACTATTTACATTGAAATTCACTGCCGGAATTGTGACGGCTTCGGTATCAATTTCTGCGGATGCCTTTAACAACTTATCGGATGCAGGTTCTTCAATAATTACATTGATTGGGTTTAAGTTGGCAGGCAAATCACCGGATGTAGAACATCCTTTTGGGCATGGACGAATCGAATACATATCGGGTCTTGCAGTTGCAGCAATTATTTTGATTATGGCGGTAGAATTGTTTCAGAATTCCGTGGAAAAGATTATTCATCCGGAAGCAATGGAATTTAGTTTGGTTTCTATTGTGATTTTAGTGGGATCAATTCTAATGAAAATGTGGATGGCATATTTTTACAGAACATTGGGAAGACGCATCTCATCAGCAACAATGTATGCAACAGCAACAGACAGTTTATCGGATTGTATTTCAACCTCTGTAGTCTTATTTTCATTGCTTGTTACAACTTTAACAGGATTTAATATTGATGGATTTGCAGGAGTGATTGTAGCAATTTTTGTCTTTATGGCAGGTATTGATGCAGCGAAAGAGACGATTCAGCCATTACTTGGACAGCCGCCGGAACCGGAATTTGTTGAAGCAGTTACACATTGTATTCTTGAAGATAATCATATTATCGGTATTCACGATATGATTGTGCATGATTATGGTCCGGGGCGGGTATTTATTTCTGTACATGCGGAAGTGCCATATGAAATGGATATGTTAGAGGCACACGACATTATTGATTTTGCAGAACAACGAGTAGCAGAACAGTTTCAATGCGGAATTTCGATACATATGGATCCGGTTATCACAGATGACGAACAGCTCAATGAATTGAAAAATCTGACGCTTCGTGTCATTGAAAATATTGATCCGCAGATTAAGATGCATGATTTTCGCCGAACCAACGGACCGTATCGAACCAATTTGATTTTTGATATTGTCGTTCCATTTGATTATCCGTTATCGGATGAACAGTTAAAGAAAAAGATTCGTGATGATATTTTTGCAATGAAAGAGCATTGTTATGCAATCATCACGGTTGATAAAGCATATGTTTCAAATAAATGATTCTTATGAAAAATGTTATACAATATCATAAAAGGGCGTTGAATCAGGATGCAGCCTGCTGTGACAGGCTGTATAAGCTAAATCCACGCACCATCTAATGTGATAATCTGACCGGTCAGATAATCTGGTCCTGTTAATATCTGAGAGAC
This sequence comes from Lachnospira sp. UBA4346, assembly GCA_002394205.1. Taxonomy (GTDB): domain Bacteria; phylum Bacillota; class Clostridia; order Lachnospirales; family Lachnospiraceae; genus Lachnospira. The sequence goes on from DGTC01000060.1 coordinate 29,833, forward strand.
TAACTGACCAACTTCATCAGGTCTTCCCATTCTTCCGGTTGGAATTTCATCTAAGAGCATCTGTTTGCCCTCTTCATCTAAGAAGGAATTCATATCGGTATCAATTGCGCCGCAGGCAATCGCATTTACCTGAATATTGCTTGGGGCTAATTCCTTTGCCAATGCTTTGGTAAAGGAATGAATTGCACCTTTTGAAGCAGAATAAGCGACTTCACAGCTGGCTCCGGCACTTCCCCATACAGAAGAAATGTTGATGATTTTTCCACTGTGGTTGTGAAGCATGTCATGTACTGCAAAGTGGCAGCAGTTATATACAGAACCGATATTTACATTCATAATTCGTTCCCATTCGTTGCGTGTCATATCCTGAAACAATCCGACAATGGAAATCCCGGCATTATTAATTAACACATTTATCGAACCAAAACACTGTCTGGCATAGTCAAATAATTGTGCACAAGTATCATAGTCACTCACGTCGCCGATAAAGGCTGCACAACATGCGCCTTTGTCTTCAATCTGTCGCTTTACGTCATTTAAGGCATCTTTATTTTTTACGCAGTTAATGACCAGGTTAGTATCCGGGGCTGCGAGTGCAAGTGCAATGGCACGGCCAATTCCACGCGAAGCACCTGTTACAAGAATTGTTTTTTTATCTGAATACATGATTACGCTCCAATTTAAATTATAGTTATTGAACGCAAATAGTATAACAAGATGAGCAGAAAGCATCAAGTATGTACCGTGTGTATTTGTATATGATTTTGGAAATGTTGTGCGAAGAATTATCAAAAACTACAGACAATTATGAGAAAATGAAACTGGTAAAACTGGGCAAATGATAAGATATAAATTGTGCAAAATAAACAAAAAATAGAGAGCAAGAAGGTGCATAAAAAAATTATCGACATTATTTGACAAAATGTTCAAAACTTATCAACACGTAAAACACACCGTTTTTAGGCGAAAAATAGTTATGCACAAAGTTATCCACATTATCCACATTTTTTGTGCACAAATGATTGTGAATTTATAAACAAAGAATAGAATGTATGTTTTGTACATTTATAATAAAATATGTGGTTACTCTGAAAATATGATAACAACAGGACATGAAAAGTATTTGTATATAGGATATTGTGCAAAATGCTGCTTTTGCATAAAAAATATAAATAAAATTGTATAAATTGTGTGAATTCACTTGTTAAAAAATAAAATTATGGTATAATAACACTATCAACAACAGAAGAGTGAAATGCTTCTGGAGGCATATCGTGATTCTTCATATGTTAAATATAATATTTATGACGCACGGTAAAACGTCATCCGCTCTAATATATGTAAGAAGTTCAACATGAATACCACGATGCTAATACACGAAAAGGAGTTGAACATTATGCGTTTTATTATTACAGGAAGAAATATTGATGTAACAGATGGTTTGAAGGTGGCAGTTGAAGATAAGTTAGGTAAACTTGACAGATTCTTCGCTCCAGAGACAGAAGTGAATGTAACGCTCAGCGTAGAAAAAGAAAGACAGAAAATAGAAGTTACAATCCCTGTGAAGGGCAACATTATTCGTAGTGAACAGGTAAGCAGTGATATGTATGTTTCAATTGATTTGGTTGAGGAGGTCATTGAACGTCAGCTGAAGAAGTACAAGAATAAAATTGTAGATAAGAAGCAGAATGCAGCAGCATTTGCACAGGAATTCGTAGAGAGGGATTACGAAGATGAAGATGAGGTTAAGATTATCAGAACTAAGAAGTTCGGTATCAAGCCTATGGATCCTGAAGAAGCATGTGTACAGATGGAGTTATTAGGACATAATTTCTATGTATTCTTTAATTCAGAGACAGAAGAAGTAAACGTTGTTTACAAGAGAAAAGGCAACACATATGGTTTGATTGAACCGGAACTTGACTAATATCGTATATTTTGTAAAATTCATCTAATATATAAGAGAATGGTTATTCTGCATTTGGAATATGTAGAATAGCCATTCTTTTTAATTTGGTGGAAAATTCCGTTCTATAAAGTTAGAATTATTCCGGTAAGGAGGTACGCCTTAGGAATTAAGAAGGTTTATTGCCAAGCAATGCAGGTAAGAATTTGTACAAAATAATATTGGCACGACTTGTAAAAATAAACAAGGCATGTAGTAGAAATAGCCGTTTTTCTTGCCATAATGTTTAATTAGTGGTACAATCAAAAAAGAATTTGCTTTTAAGGAGATTAGAAATGGGATTGGTTCAAAAGTTATTTGGAACGCATAGTGAGCATGAATTAAAAAGAATTAAACCGATCGTGGATAAGGTAGAAAGTTATCATGATGCAATGGCTGCATTGACAGATGACGAGTTAAAGGGTAAGACACAGGAATTCAAGGATAGATTAAAGAAGGGTGAGACATTAGACGATTTACTTCCAGAAGCATATGCTGTTGTTCGTGAAGCCGGCAAGCGTGTACTTGGTATGGAACATTACAGAGTGCAGATTATCGGTGGTATTGTATTACATCAGGGACGTATTGCTGAGATGAGAACAGGTGAAGGTAAGACACTTGTATCAACACTTCCTGCATACTTGAATGCCCTCACAGAAGAAGGGGTTCTTATCGTTACAGTTAATGATTACCTTGCCAAGCGTGATGCTGAATGGATGGGTAAGATTCATGAATTCTTAGGCTTGCGTGTAGGTATTGTTTTACATGATTTGAAAGATGAAGAAAGAAAGGCTGCATATGCCTGTGATATTACATATGTAACAAATAACGAATTGGGATTCGATTACCTGCGTGATAATATGGCAATTTATAAGGAACAGCTTGTATTGCGCGGATTGAAATATTGTATCATCGATGAAGTCGATTCTGTTCTGATTGATGAAGCGAGAACACCTTTGATTATTTCAGGACAGAGTGGTAAGTCTACAAAATTGTATGAATTGTGCGATGTGCTTGCAAGACAGTTAGAACGTGGTGAATTCAAGGGCGAGATGACAAAGATGCAGGCACTGATGCAGGAAGAGATAGAAGAAGATGGTGACTTTATTGTCAATGAGAAAGATAAAATTGTAAATCTTACAGAACAGGGCGTTCATAAGGTTGAAAAGTTCTTCCATATTGATAATTATGCAGATCCGGAAAATCTTGAGATTCAGCATAATGTAACATTGGCACTTCGCGCACATAATCTGATGTTTAGAGATAAGGATTATGTTGTTAAAGATGATGAAGTGTTGATTGTAGATGAATTTACAGGTCGTATTATGGCAGGTAGAAGATTCTCAGATGGTCTTCATCAGGCAATCGAAGCAAAGGAACATGTTAAAGTTAAGAGAGAAAGTAAGACACTTGCTACGATTACATTCCAGAACTTCTTTAATAAATTTGAAAAGAAGGCCGGTATGACTGGTACAGCACTTACGGAAGAAAAGGAATTCAGAGAAATCTACAATATGGACGTTGTAGAGATTCCTACCAATAAGCCAATTCTTCGTAAGGATCTCAATGATGTTGTATATAAGACAAAGAAAGCAAAGTTTGAGGCAGTTGTTGATTCTGTTGCAGAATCTTATGAAAAAGGACAGCCGGTTCTTGTTGGTACAATTACCATTGATACATCAGAGCTGATTAGTGATATGCTCAAGAAAAGAGGAATTCCGCATAAAGTATTGAATGCAAAGTTCCATGAATTAGAAGCTGAGATTGTATCAGAAGCAGGTAAGCATAAGGCTGTAACGATTGCGACAAATATGGCCGGCCGTGGTACAGATATTAAACTTGATGAGGAAGCACTTGCATTAGGCGGTTTAAAGATTATCGGTACAGAGCGTCACGAATCAAGACGTATTGATAACCAGTTGAGAGGTCGTGCAGGTAGACAGGGTGATCCGGGTGAATCACGTTTCTACATTTCTTTGGAAGATGATTTGATGCGTCTGTTTGGTCAGGAACGTTTGATGAACATCTTTAATACACTTGGTGTGGATGAGCATGAACAAATTGAGCATAAGATGCTTAGCAGTGCAATTGAAAGAGCACAAAAGAAAATTGAAACGAATAACTATGGTGTCCGCAGCCGTCTGTTAGAATACGATCAGGTTATGAATGAACAGAGAGAAATCATTTATGCAGAAAGAAAGCGTGTCCTTGATGGAGAGAGCATGCGCAATTCTGTTATCAAGATGATTACGGATTTTGTTGAAAATACAGTAAACAGATGCATTAGTGAAGATAGGGACAGTTCAGAATGGGATTACACAGAGTTAAATGAATTGATGCTGTCAACGATTCCATTTGAGCCGATTCAGTATCAGGAAAATATTCATAATAAGAATGAACTGATTCATGAGTTAAAAGAAAAAGCAATTCAGATGTATGAAGACAAAGAAGCACTCTTTACAGAGCCTGAACAGATTCGTGAAATTGAACGTGTTGTATTGTTGAAGGTGATTGACAGAAAGTGGATGGATCATATCGATGATATGGATCAGTTAAAGCAGGGTATAGGTCTTCAGGCATATGGTCAGAGAGATCCTGTTGTTCAGTACAAGATTATGGGTTACGATATGTTTGATGCAATGACACAGGGAATTATGGAAGATACGGTTCGTCTGTTAATGCATATTCAGGTAGAACAGAAGGTTGAAAGAGAACAGGTTGCGAAAGCAACAGGAACCAATAAAGATGAAGGACCATCTGTAAAAGGACCTGTGAAGCGTACAGATAAGAAAGTATATCCAAATGATCCATGCCCATGTGGAAGTGGTCTAAAGTACAAGAATTGTTGTGGCAGACAGGCATAGAGACAGCTTTGTAATAGAAAGAATTTAGGAAGAGAGAATAGATAGAAGTGGTAGAATTAGATCAGTATCGGTACAGGCTTTCTGGATATGACAAGCCATTGGCAGAAATTAAAAAGGCATTGGATTTGGATAATAAGAAAAAAAGAATTGAGGAGCTTGAAGCAGATATGGAAGCTCCTGGATTTTGGGACGATACAGATAAGTCACAGAAAGCAATGAAAGAGTTAAAAAGTCTGAAGGATGCTTTTGAAAAATATGATGAACTGGAACAGTCTGTGGAAGATATTAAGGTTCTTATAGAGATGGCAGAAGAGGAAAATGACCAGTCATTGCTTCCGGATATAGAGTCTGAGGTGACTTCGTTTGAAGAAAAGTTAGAAAATCTTCGAATTGAAACAATTCTTTCGGGAGAATATGATAAAAATAATGCAATTCTGACATTACATGCAGGAGCAGGTGGAACAGAGAGCTGTGACTGGTGTCAGATGCTATTCCGTATGTATACAAGATGGGCAGAGAGCAAAGGTTATACAACACAAACCATTGATTATCTGGAAGGTGAAGAAGCTGGAATTAAGTCCGTTACGATTGAAATATCCGGTGAAAATGCATATGGGCATTTAAAGTCAGAACATGGTGTGCATCGTCTTGTTCGTATTTCGCCATTTAATGCAGCAGGCAAGCGGCAGACATCGTTTGTATCCTGTGATGTTATGCCGGATATTGACGAAGATATTGATATTCAGATTAACGATGATGATTTAAGAATTGATACATACCGTTCTAGTGGTGCGGGTGGTCAGCATATTAATAAGACATCTTCGGCAATTCGAATTACGCATTTGCCGACAGGAATTGTCGTTCAATGTCAGAATGAGCGTTCACAGCATCAGAATAAAGACAAAGCCATGCAGATGTTAAAGGCAAAGCTGTATTTGTTGAAGCAGCAGGAAAATGCGGAAAAGACATCTGATATTCGTGGAGATATCAAAGATATTAATTTTGGAAGCCAGATACGAAGCTATGTGTTACAGCCGTATACTATGGTTAAGGATCACAGAACAAATAAGGAAATCGGAAATGCACAGAGTGTATTAGATGGCAACATTGATCCATTTATCAATGCATATTTGACTGCAACAAGCATAAAAAGTAATGAGATTGAATCATAGATGGGGAGTGTTTATCTATAGAACTTTTCGAGTATATATATGATATAATGAGTGTTAGCGAGCGGCGAATGGCTATCACGATAGATTTCGAAGAAATCGGGAAGTGCGAATCGTGATATATTGTGAACAGGAATGAAAGACAAAAGGGATTATTTTAATCGTCAGCAAGTAGTCTTATCAGAAGAAAAGGAGTATATAATATGGCAGATTATATTAAACCGGTAATATTTAAATTGAATGATGAAATGTTTGGAATTGATATCAACAGAGTACAGGGGATTGAAAAAGAAATTCAGGTTGTACCCGTTCCAAATGCAACAACATATATTAATGGTATTATTAACTTACGTGGAGAAGTTGTTCCAGTATATAGTCTTAAGAAAAAGTTTAATATGCCGGATACAGGTGTTAGCGAAAATTCAATTATTGTTAGAATGAATGGAATTGCACTTGCATTAGGTGTAGATGCAGTTCTTGAAATTAATGATATTCCAAAAGAGAAAATTGTTCAGATGCCTTCGATGTTAAAATCAGCAGAGTTACAGTATTTAGACAGGGTTGCAAACTTAGACAGTGGATTGGTTATTTTATTGGATATTGATAAATTATTAACAGAAGAAGAATTGCATCGTGTTAAGACAATTACAGAATCTGTACAGTAATCGTAGTAAATATAAGTGTATTCAGAAATGGAGAATGGTATGGGGATAATGGAGCCATTTAGCCGGAGTGCCGGTATATTAATGCCTATCAGCAGTCTTCCGTCGCCTTATGGAATTGGAACATTGGGAATTGAGGCATATGCATTTGTGGATTTTATCAAACAATGTAATCATAAATACTGGCAGGTATTGCCGGTGGGACCAACAACATATGGAGATAGTCCGTATCAGTCGTATTCTGCATTTGCAGGTAATCCATATTTTATTGATTTAGACCTGCTGGTAGAAGAAGGATTGCTTTATAAGTCGGAATTGCTCTCAAAAGACTGGGGGGATGGACGCGTGCCGGTCCAGGTATCAGAAGAAGATGCATTGCGAGGAAGTTACGCAGATAACAGAGATATTGGACTTGGGAATGAGAGTTATGTAAGTTATGAGAAACTCTACAACACAAGAATACCGGTATTGCAGGATGCATATCGTCGTTTTCAGGAGAAACTTGAGAACAAAGAAGCACAAAATGAATTTATCAATGCACAAAATTATGAACAGTTTCAGAAAAAGAATGGTTATTGGTTAGATGATTATGCATTATTTATGGCTGTCAAGAATCATTTTGAAGGTATTGCATGGTCTGAATGGGATGATGATATTCGTTTTCGAACACAGGAAGGCTTAGATAAGTATCATACACTTTTGAAACAAGAAATCGGATTTTGGGTATTTGTACAATATGCATTTGATTATCAGTGGATGGCAGTGAAAAAATATGCCAATGACAAAGGAATTGAGCTGATTGGTGATATTCCGATTTATATGGGATATGATAGTGCAGATGTGTGGGCACATACGAAAGATTTTCAATTGGATGAAGACCTTGCGTGTGTTGATGTAGCAGGTGTGCCGCCCGATGCGTTTTCAGATCTTGGACAGAAATGGGGCAATCCATTATATGATTGGGATGTCATTGAAAAGGATGATTTCACATGGTGGCGCAAACGTATGGAGCGTTCAGCCACATATTATGATGTGATTCGAATTGACCATTTTATTGGAATGGTTAAATATTATGCGATTCCAGCAGATATGCCGGATGCAAGACAGGGAGAATATCATAAAGGACCGGGAAAGAAGCTCACCCGGGCAATTAACGAATCTATTGGAGATAAGAAAATTATTGCAGAAGATTTGGGCGTATTTGTTCCGGAAGTCGGTGAGTTACTGGAAGAAAATAATTATCCGGGTATGAAAGTCATTGAGTTCGCATTTGGTGGGGATAGAAAGAATCCACATCTTCCATATAATTATACACAAAATAGTGTCGTATATGGCGGAACGCATGATAATGAGACGTTGATGGGATATTTTGAAGAACACAACGACTGGGAATTAGGATATGCATATGAATATCTCGATACGAGAGATAAGGATAAGATGGTGGATAATGTATTTCGCTTAGCTTATGGCAGTGTCGCCAATCTTGTCATTTTCTCTGTTCAGGATATTTTAGGACTTGGAAACTGGGCGCGTATGAATACACCATCAACATTAGGAGATAATTGGAAATGGCGTATGAACAAGGGTGCACTGACACAGCAGCATATTGACAGGATGCGTTATTTTGCCAGTATTTTTGGCCGTGAAACAAATGAATAAATAGAAATGATAGAGAATCTATAGTTGTTTTATATAACAGCTGTGGATTCTCTCTTTTATATTATAGGAAACTTTATTTTTATACTATGAAAATGCGCTAAGGATGTGCATTATGTAAAAGAGAAGGTATATTGCAGAAATATTCAATGTTGACGCATAGTTTTGCATGGATTTAGGGTTGCAATTATCTGGATAATATGATAGTATTCTTTTTATGACGAACAGTTGTATTTGTACGGCGTACACTAAAAAACAACTGTCTGTCACAGACAGACAAAGAGATGAGAAAAATGATGGAGAATCGTGTGGAAGACAATATTAAGTATTATGTGGTAAAGCAGAAGGCTTTGCCGGAGGTATTGCTCAAGGTAGCAGAAGCGAATAGACTGATTGAGACAAAGGGATGTTCTATTGCAGATGCAACAGATCAGCTCGGTATCAGTAGAAGTTCTTATTATAAGTATAAGGATGATATTTTTCCATTTCGGGATAATGTAAAAGGCAAAACAATTACATTTGTCTTATCAATGGATGATGAACCGGGGTTGCTATCGCTTGTATTAAAGACGGTAGCGCAGTTTCAGGCGAATATTTTAACAATTCATCAGACAATACCTGTTAATGGTGTTGCATCGCTGACATTAAGTGTGGATATCCTGCCAACAACAGGAGATTCGTCAAAGATGATTGAAGAAATAGAGCAGCTTACAGGCGTTCGTTATTTGAAGATTTTAAGTAGGGAATAAAGCACAGAAGGGGAAGAGTAAGATGGCAAAGATTGCAGTATTAGGTTATGGTACAGTAGGTTCTGGTGTAGTTGAGGTAATTGAAACAAATTATGCTTCCATTGCAAAAAGAGCTGGAGAAGAAGTAGAGGTTAAGAGCGTATTAGATTTGAGAGATTTTCCGGGAGATCCGATTCAGGAAAAAATCGTTCATGATGTAGATATTATTATCAATGATCCTGAAATAGACGTTGTTGTTGAGGTAATGGGCGGAATCGAACCTGCATTTACATTTGTAAAGAAAGCATTAGAAGCCGGCAAGAGTGTATGTACATCGAATAAGGCACTTGTTGCAGCACATGGACCGGAATTACTTGCAATGGCCAAAGCAAGAAACTTAAACTTCATGTTTGAAGCATCTGTTGGAGGCGGTATTCCAATTATCCGTCCATTGAATCAGTCATTGACAGCAGATGAAATTACGCAGATTACAGGTATCTTAAATGGTACAACCAACTACATTTTAACAAAGATGAGTAAAGAAGGAAGTTCTTATGAAGATGTGTTAAAAGAGGCACAGGAATTAGGCTATGCAGAACGTAATCCGGAAGCAGATGTAGAAGGATATGATGCTTGTCGTAAGATTGCCATTCTTACATCACTTGCGTTTGGTTCAACGGTAAACTTTGAAGAGGTATGTACAGAAGGTATTACAAAGATTTCAACAGAAGATTTTAAGTATGCTGAGAAGTTAGGCTGTGTTGTGAAGTTACTTGGAACAAGCAAGAAGATTGGTGATAAGGTTTATGCAATTACAGCACCGTTTTTAATTGATGCAACACATCCATTATATAATGTAAATGACGTGTTAAACGGTATCTATATCAATGGAAATGTAATCGGAGATGTAATGTTCTTTGGTGCAGGTGCCGGTAAGTTACCAACAGCAAGTGCGGTTGTAGCAGACGTTGTGGACTGTGTAAAGCATAAGGGAACAAATGTTATGACAGTATGGACATCAGAAAAGATGCAGCTTGGTGACATTAATGATGTAGAGCGTTATTTCTTTGTTCGAGTAAAGGGCAGCGTAGATAAGAACTTAGCAGAAGTCGAGAAAGCATTTGGCGATATTGATGTTGTAGAAGTAGAAGGAATTGATGGAGAATTCGGTTTTGTGACAGCACCAATGACAGAGAAGGCATTCAACGAGGCAGCAGCCAATGTGGATATGATTAATCGTATTCGTCTTGACAAGACAAGCCTTTCATAAATTAAAAATGTAAATGTATTTTGTATACAATCAGAAATCGGCAGTATACACTATGCAGGAATTCGATATATTTGCTTAGAAAGATTTTACAATGATATGGACAAATGAAATTGGTTGTGAAATTTTTGATAAGCGGGTTATGAAAATAGAATGATCAAAATATAAATGGGATAGAATGGAGAAAATTATGAAGTATTTAATCGTCCTTGGAGATGGAATGGCAGACAAGAACATCCCTGAGTTAGGAAATCAGACACCATTGATGTATGCAAAAACACCAACAATGGATCATTTTGCAGCAATGTCAGAAATTGGAATGGTACATACGATTCCAGATGGAATGGCACCGGGAAGTGATACAGCAAATTTATCAGTATTAGGATATGATCCAAAGGAATATTATACGGGACGTTCTCCATTGGAAGCATTGAGCATCGGTGTAGATATGAAGACAACAGATGTAGCACTTCGCTGCAATATTGTTACAGTATCAACAGATGATCTTCCATATGAAGAAAAGACAATTATTGACCACAGTTCCAGTGAAATTTCAACAGAAGACGCAGCAGTGCTGTTAGAAGCAGTTCGTAAGGAATTAGAAAATGATATTTATAAATTCTACGTTGGAACAAGTTACAGACATTTGACAATCTGGGACAAGGGAGAGGTTGTAGAACTGACACCTCCGCATGATGTATTAGGACAGAAGATTGGAAAGTATTTGCCGGCAGATGCTGCACTTCGTGACATGATGAAGAAAAGTTATGATATTCTTGCAAATCATCCAATCAATCAGGAACGTATGAAGAACGGTTTGAATCCTGCGAATTCTATCTGGTTCTGGGGAGCAGGCACAAGACCGATGCTTTCACCATTTGTAGAAAAGACAGGTCATACAGGTGCGATGATTTCTGCGGTTGATTTGCTCAAAGGGATTGCAGTTGGTGCAGATATGAAGGTCATTGAAGTAGAAGGAGCCAATGGCGGACTTCATACGAATTATGAAGGAAAGGCAGATGCGGCATTTGATGCATTGGTAAATCAGAATTGTGATTTTGCATATATTCATTTGGAAGCACCGGATGAAATGGGACATCAGGGCAGTTATGAACGCAAAGTTCAGGCAATTGAAAATCTTGATGAACGCATTATCAAGAGAGTAACAGACAAGTTAGAAGCAGCAGGCGTGGATTTCCGTATGTTGGTATTACCGGATCATCCAACACCGGTAGCAATTCGTACACATGTTGCAGACCCTGTTCCATATATGTTATATGACAGCACGGCAAAACAGTCCCATACATGGCATTATAATGAGAAAGAAGCAGAAGAAAGCGGTAATTATGTAGCAGAAGGTCATACGATTATCAATCATTTGTTTGAAAAATAAGGGCTGCGTTTATTTGTGAATAAAATAACAAAAATATCGTTGATTTGACATTTATAATATTATAAAATAATGTAGCGGTTCACATTTTGAATAAAAAGTGTGATATACATTCGTTATAACATGAGGAAGGAAATAAAAATGGTTAAAGTAGTAAAATTCGGTGGAAGTTCCCTTGCAAGTGCAGAACAGTTTAAGAAGGTTGGAAATATTATTCATGCAGATGACAGCAGAAGATATGTAGTACCGTCAGCTCCGGGAAAGCGTTTCTCAGACGATACAAAGGTAACAGATATGCTGTATAAGTGTTATGCAGAGGCAGAAGCCGGTAAGAATTTTGATAAGCAGTTAAAGGCAATCAAAGAACGCTATAATGAGATTATCAAAGGCTTAGGCTTAAAGTTATCTCTTGATGAACAGTTTGAAACAATTAAGAAGAAGTTCTCTGCACTTGCAGGTAAGGACTATGCAGCTTCAAGAGGCGAGTATTTAAATGGTATTATCATGGCAAATTACCTTGGATACGAATTCGTTGACGCTGCAACTGTTATTTGCTTTGATAAAGATGGAGAATTTGATGCAGAAAAGACAAATCAGGTTATGGCAGAGCGTCTTGCTGCAACAGAATCGGCAGTTATTCCAGGTTTCTATGGAGCAATGCCAAATGGTGCTGTAAAGACATTTTCAAGAGGTGGTTCAGATGTAACAGGTTCTATCGTTGCAAGAGCGTTGAAGGCAGATGTATACGAGAACTGGACAGATGTATCTGGCTTCTTAGCAGCAGATCCAAGAATCGTTGAGAATCCACAGCCAATTACAGTTATTACTTATAAGGAATTACGTGAGTTATCATACATGGGAGCTTCTGTATTGCATGAATCAGCCATCTTCCCGGTTCGTAAAGAAGGAATTCCAATCAATATCCGTAATACAAATGCACCGGAAGACAAGGGTACAATGATTGTTGAAACAACATGTAGTATTCCGGATTGCACGATTACAGGTATTGCAGGTAAGAAGGGATTTGTATCAATCAGTATCGATAAGGATATGATGAATTCAGAAATTGGATTTGGAAGAAAAGTTCTTCAGGTATTTGAAGACAATGGTATCTCATTTGAGCATATGCCATCAGGTATTGATACAATGACAGTGTTCGTTCATCAGGATGAATTCGTAGAAAAGGAACAGAAGGTTCTTGCAGAGTTACACAGAGTTGTAAAGCCGGATGTTCTTGAATTAGAATCAGACCTTGCACTGATTGCAGTTGTTGGTCGTGGAATGAAGAATCGTTCAGGTATTGTAGGTAAGATTTTTACAGCACTTGCAGATGCAAAGGTTAATGTTAAAATGATTGATCAGGGGTCAAGTGAGTTAAATATCATTATCGGTGTTCGTAATAAGTATTTCAATGACGCTGTAAAAGCAATTTATGCAGCATTTGTTCCAGGAGATTGTTAATTAGATAACATACGAATGGAGTAAAACTATGGGATATTTTGATTTTGATGAAGATGAAAGAGATAGCTATAACAGCAATCAGAATGAGGATAATCACTTCGACTGGAATCGTCAGCAGGAACAGGATAAGGATGTTAGGAACAACAATCAGATGCCAATACGACAAAAGGATTCATTAGGCGGTTGGTCGATTCTGTTTGGAATTATTGGAATACTTACATCTATGTTGTATTTCTTAGGTGTGCCACTGTCTGTCGTATCCATTGTGCTTGCAGTATTGGCACGCAGTCGTGCAGGAAGATTTGAAGGAAAAGGTGTAGCAGGATTGTGTTTAGGTATTGTCGGTGTGTGTTTAAGTCTGTTGTTCTTTGCGATGATGTTATCTATGCTACAAAATCCAGAGCTTGTTCAGGCAATTCAGGAGTTGTCGAATTCGATGGGAATGCCTGCAGGGGATTTGTAAGAGAACAATTGTTTTAATACAGTTGTTGTTAAAAATAAAATATAAGTGTGAAAGAACCAGAGTGTGTGATGTGTCTTGTTGGTAGGCAGGAGATTAAGCGGCTCTGGTTCTTGTCTTTATTAAATATGATAAAATAACCACAGAGCAAGGTGGTAAAATTACAAAAAATCCCATGCATCTATCTGGCTGTGTTCCGCCACAAAATATTGATAAACCCCATAAAAACTGTTATAATACAAGATAGACTGATTTTTTGGCGGTTTCATAGAATTCTATGATAAAAGGAAATCAGCACAAGGATATACAAAGAGACACGAGGTTAGAAAAACATGGACATTACAAAAAAAATAGCGGAAGAGTTACAGGTAAAGGTTAGTCAGGTGCAGGCGGCAGTCCAGCTGATTGATGAAGGCTGTACGATTCCATTTATTGCCAGATATAGAAAAGAAGTAACAGGTGCATTGAATGATGAGCAGCTGCGTAACTTAGATGAACGATTAAAATATTTGAGAAACTTAGAAGACCGTAAGACACAGGTACTAGCAAGCATTGAAGAACAGGGAAAGCTGACAGAAGCGTTACAGGCACAGATTCTTGCAGCAGAGACGATGGTACTTGTAGAAGATTTATATCGTCCGTATAAGCAAAAGAGAAGAACGAGAGCAACCATTGCAAAAGAAAAGGGATTAGAGCCATTTGCAGAGATGATTCTTGCACAGAATGTAACACAGCCGTTAGAGGAATTGGCAGCCGATTTCTTATCAGAGGAAGAAGGTAAGGAAGTAAAGACGGCGAAAGATGCAATTGCAGGAGCAATGGATATTATTGCAGAACAGATTTCGGACGTGGCAGATTATAGAACTTATATTCGTGAAATTACGATGAAGGAAGGACAGATTGTGTCTGCTGCAAAGGATGAGAAAGCAGAATCTGTTTACGAGATGTATTATGAATATAGTGAAGCACTTGCAACCGTTCCGGGACATCGTATTCTTGCAATGAATCGTGGAGAGTCTGAGAAAATTTTAACAATCAAAATTGAAGCACCGGTGGAACGTATTTGCAGATATTTAGAGAAGAAGATTCTTGTTTCAGATAATACATATACGACAGATGTATTAAAAGAAACCATTGCAGATGCATATGACAGACTGATTGCGCCAGCGATTGAGCGTGAAATTCGCAGCAATTTAACAGAAGTTGCAGAAGATGGGGCAATCAAGGTGTTTGGTAAGAACTTAGAGCAGCTGCTGCTTCAGCCGCCAATTGCAGGTAAGACTGTCTTAGGATGGGATCCGGCATTTCGTACAGGCTGTAAATTAGCCGTTGTTGATGCGACAGGCAAAGTGTTAGATACAAAGGTTATTTATCCGACAGCACCACATAATCGTGTAGAAGAATCAAAAGATGAGGTAGAGAAACTGATTCGTAAGTATCACGTTTCCTTAATCTCTTGCGGAAATGGTACTGCTTCCCGTGAATCTGAGCAGATTATTGCAGATATGATTAAAGAAAGAAATCTGACAGATGTGGATTATGTGATTACCAATGAGGCAGGTGCATCTGTATATTCTGCAAGTAAGTTGGCAACAGAAGAATTCCCAGATTTTGATGTAGCACAAAGAAGTGCCGTATCGATTGCAAGAAGAGTTCAGGATCCGCTTGCAGAGCTTGTTAAAATTGAGCCAAAGTCTATTGGTGTAGGTCAGTACCAGCATGACATGAACCAGAAGAAACTGACAGAGACATTAACAGGTGTTGTGGAAGACAGTGTCAATAAAGTTGGTGTGGATTTGAATACAGCATCAGCCTCTCTGCTTGCATATATTTCCGGTATTTCAAAGACGGTTGCAAAAAATATCGTAGATTATCGTGAAACAAATGGCAGATTTACCAATAGAAAGCAGCTTTTAAAAGTTTCCAAGTTAGGACCAAAAGCATTTGAGCAGTGTGCCGGATTTATGCGTATTACAGGTGGAGAGAATCCATTAGATGCCACAAGTGTACACCCGGAAAGCTATGAAGCTGCAAAGAAGTTATTAGAGTTGATGGGATATGATTGCAATTCGATTACTTCTGGAGAACTGATTGGATTAAAGGGCAAAGTCGAAAATATTCAGAAGATGGCAGAAGAACTCGGTATTGGTGAGATGACACTTACAGATATTATCAAAGAATTAGAAAAGCCGGGCAGAGATCCAAGAGATGAGATGCCAAAGCCAATCCTAAGAAAAGATGTCTTGAATATGGAAGACTTACAACCAGGAATGATTTTAAAAGGAACGGTTCGAAATGTTATCGATTTTGGTGCATTTGTAGATATCGGTGTACACCAGGATGGCCTTGTACATATTTCACAGATGTGTGCAAATAAGCGTGTAGAGCATCCATTGGATGTAGTGCGTGTTGGAGACATTGTCGACGTACGTGTCATTGATGTTGATGTAGCGAAGGCACGCATTGGTTTGTCAATGATTTTGGATGAATCAGAAGCAAAGAAGATGGGAACAAAGAAGTTTGGTGACAGAAAGAATACATCGGGCAATCGAAAGAATGACAATCGTCGTAAACAGAAGCAGGATGGATTGAATCTTTCCGGTTTGTCAAAGTTTATGCGTTAATATATAAGGAAAGTATGTTAAAAAGCATAAATAGTTTGTGAAAAAGTACATACGTAAGAATACGTATAAAATGCTGCTTTCATTTCACAGGAAAAGAGGATGTATCTTATATTAAGATAAAAGAAAGTAATTGAGGTAAAATGTATGGAGACACAACAGGTTCAGAATGAAAAATGCATTACATTTGATGCAACAATTACAGAGCAGGATTTGATGAATTTTAAGGTCTATCACAATTATCACAGTGTGGGAGGCGTTGCAGGATTCCTGTTTGGTATTGTAGCGTTGATTATCTGTGCATTTTCTATTGTAAATAAATATAACATCTCATATATTTTAATGATGGGATTTTTTGGCTTATTCTTTACAGTGTATACACCAATTGATATGAAGCGTAAGGTAAAGAAGCAGATGAAACAGGTGGAGGCATTTCAGGAGCCGATTCATTATGTAGTAACACCTGAAAAGATTTCACTGACACAGAAGGATGTTACAGAGGATTTGTTTTGGGAAGATTTATATCAGATAAAATGTACAGGAAAGAGTCTGGTATTATATATGACTTCCGTTCGTGCAAATATTTTGCCGCTTCGATGTGTAGGAAGTGAGACAGAAGCATTTCTGGATATTGCAAGCGAAAAACTCAAGCCATTCCAGTTGAAATTAAACCAGAAAAAGGCAATTCAGACAGGAGAACAATATGGTAAAGGAAACATTTGATGCAAAAGAAACATTTGCAGTAGGATATGAATTAGGACAACGTGCCGTTTCCGGTCAGATTTATCGTCTGGATGGAGATTTAGGTGTGGGTAAGACCGTATTTACACAGGGGTTTGCAAAGGGACTTGGGATTGAAGAACCGATTAACAGTCCGACATTTACGATTATTCAGGTCTATGAAGAGGGCAGACTTCCATTATATCATTTTGATGTATATCGTATTGCGGATATTTCAGAAATGGACGAATTAGGATACGAAGAATATTTCTTTGGAGATGGCGTGTGTCTTGTCGAATGGGGCAATCTGATTGAAGAATTATTACCGGAAGATACGATTCAGATTACTATTGAAAAGGACTTGGAAAAAGGATTTTCCTATCGTAAAATAACAATAGAAGAGTAAGAAACTTCAGAAAGGAAGTATAAACGTGAGAGTTCTAGCGATTGAAAGTTCGGCTGTAACGGCATCTGTGGCAATCGTCACAGATGAAGTACTCACAGCAGAATATACAATGAATTATAAAAAGACACATTCACAGACACTTTTGCCGATGATTGATGAAATCTGCAAAATGACGGATGTGGATGTAAATAGTATTGATACGATTGCAGTATCGGTTGGACCGGGGTCTTTTACAGGTTTGCGTATTGGTGTGGCAACGGGCAAGGGAATTGCCCTTGCAACAGGGGCAAAGATGGTAGAAGTACCGACGTTAGAAGCGATGGCATATAATTTCTATGGAACAGGAACAAAGCAGATAATCTGCTCGATTATGGATGCAAGAAGAAGTCATTTGTATATGGGAATGTATCAATTTGGTAAAGATGGGCAGCTTGAGACACTTCATGACAGCGATCAGTTATCATTTGAAGAAGTATGTGAAATCTGTAACAAACAGACTGCTCCGATTGTATTTACAGGAGATGGAATTGATGCAGCAAAGGATTATTTGTCAGAACATTTAAGTGTAGAATATACATATGCACCGGCACATCTGCGTACACAGCGTGCAGGAAGTGTGGCGATGGCAGGAATTGTTCGTGCAGATAAGGGCGAATATACGGATGCAGCAAGGGTTAAGCCGGATTATTTAAGACCTTCACAGGCAGAAAGAGAACGGGCAGAACAGCATGGATAAGTATCAGATTATGCCGATGACAGCGGATGATGTGGCAGATGTTGCAGCGATTGAGCAACAGATTTTTTCTTTGCCGTGGTCGGAAAAGTCTTTTTTGGATGCGTGTACAACACAGGAAAATGTATACCTTGTGTGCAGAATGAATGGCCATATTGCAGGTTATTGTGGAATGTGGACGGTGTTAGGAGAGGGCAATATTACCAATGTAGCAGTGGCACCGGAATACAGAAGACAGGGAATTGCAAAGGCATTGTTACAGGAACTTGAAAGCTGTGCAAAAGAAAAGAGTGTAACTGTATTTTTCTTAGAGGTTAGAGAAAGTAATACAGGTGCAATTGCACTTTATGAACAATTGGGATTTTCTAATATTGGGAAGCGAAAGCGGTTCTATGAGCGTCCGGTTGAAGATGCGATTGTAATGTCAAAAATGAAATAATTTTAGTGAAAATATGGAATTTGTTCAGATAAATACAGAGAAAATGATATAGATAGGAAATAAAAATGTTAGACGTATGTTTGTTAGGAACCAGTGGAATGATGCCGTTGCCGGGCAGATGGCTGACTGCCTGTATGACGAGATATAACGGCAGTAGTCTGTTAATTGATTGTGGTGAAGGAACACAGATTGCAATAAAAGAGAAGGGATGGAGTTTTCATCCGATTGATATCATCTGTTTTACACATTACCATGCAGATCATATCAGTGGATTACCGGGATTATTATTAACCATTGGTAATTCGGACAGAACAGAACCTATTACACTGATAGGTCCAAAGGGATTATCAAAGGTTGTAGCAGCCTTAAGGACAATTGCACCGGAATTGCCATATGAATTAAAGTTTATTGAATTAAGTGCACCGGAAGAAAAAGTTCAGATTAAGGGGTATCAGATTACGGCATTTAAAGTGCAGCATGCGGTTCCATGTTACGGTTATACCATTGATATTCCAAGAATTGGCAAGTTTGATGTGACAAGAGCGATGAGCCAGAATATTCCGCAGCGTGCATGGAATAAGTTACAGCATGGAAATACAGTCGAGATGGATGGCGTTGTTTACACACCGGATATGGTTATGGGAGCACCAAGAAAAGGAATTCGCATGACGTATTGTACGGATACACGGCCTGTTCCATCAATTGCAGAGCATGCAGAAGGTGCAGATCTCTTTATTTGTGAAGGGATGTATGGGGAAAAGGGAAAAGAGGCGAAAGCAAAAGAATATAAACATATGACCTTTAAGGAGGCTGCGCAGATTGCAAAACAGGCAAATGTACGTGAAATGTGGCTTACACACTTTAGTCCATCGCTGGTTCGGCCGATAGATTATATAGATAGTATTCGTAAAATTTATGCAAATGCATCATTAGGTTCGGATGGAAGAACGGCAGAATTGCTGTTTGAAGATGAAGAATAAATAAGAAGATGTGTTTGGGATGGGAGGCATATTATGAACAAAAAATATGTAAAGATTACAGCTGTCATTTTAACGATGGTTATTGGTGCTTTGGCATACTATTATTATCTGTCGAATAAGACACCGTCATCAGATGCGACGGATCAATCTGTTACGAATCAGGAGGTAGCAGAATTGATAACGAGGGATTTGCAGAAGAATTATCCGGAATCGCCAAAAGAAGTTATTAAGTTCTATATGCGCATCGCCAAACAATATTACAATACAGATAATTCAGAAGAAACCGTTGAAAAGCTGGGGAAACAGGCAAGATTGTTATTTGATGATGAATTAAAGAGCAAGCAGACAGATGAGCAGTTTTTAACGGAATTGAAAAAAGAAGTCAAAGAATATAAGAAGGCAAATCGATACATTTCTGATTACCAGATTGATACCAGTAACAGTGTTAAATATCAGACATTGGAGAATAGAGAATATGCTTCGATTATGACATTATATTATATTCGTGAAAAAAATAATCTGATTTATTCTTATACAAAGTTTAGATTGCGTAAAGATGATTCTGGAAGATGGAAGATTCTTTATTGGGAATTGTCAGATGAAGACCAGGGGTCTACAAGTGTTAAATAGAAAATAGAATCGTAGTAAAGAATATTTAGGGGTGATTATCGGTTAGTGGATAATCATCCCTAAGTTACGGAATATGGAGGAAGAAATGGCAAAAGAAGATGTACTCATACTTGCAATAGAGAGTTCATGTGATGAAACGGCAGCAGCAGTAGTAAAAAACGGCAGAGAAGTATTATCCAATGTCATTAATACACAGATTGATATTCATACCTTATATGGCGGTGTTGTACCGGAGATTGCATCCAGAAAGCATATTGAAAATATCAATCCGGTTATTGAAAAAGCATTGACTGATGCAAATGTTACCTTAGATGATATTACAGCAATCGGTGTAACATATGGACCAGGACTTGTTGGTGCATTATTAGTAGGTGTAGCAGAAGCAAAGGCAATTGCATTTGCAACGAAGAAGCCGCTTGTTGGTGTACATCACATTGAAGGACATATCTCAGCAAATTATGTAGAAAATCCGACATTAGAGCCGCCATTTGCAGCACTGGTTGTATCAGGTGGACATACGCATCTTGTCATGGTCAATGATTATGGAAAGTATGAAATTATTGGAAGAACCAGAGATGATGCGGCAGGAGAAGCATTTGACAAGGTAGCAAGAGCTGTTGGTTTGGGATATCCGGGCGGACCAAAGGTTGATAAGTTAGCAAAAGAAGGCAACCCTCATGCAATTAAGTTTCCACAGGCACATGTGGACGATTCGCCTTATGATTTCTCATTTAGTGGAATTAAGTCTGCGGTATTAAATTATATCAATGAATGTGAAATGAAAAAGATTGAAATCAACAAAGCAAATTTGGTGGCATCATTCCAGAATGCAGTTGTGGAAGCATTGGTATCTAGGGCAATGCGTCTTGTAGATGAAAGAAAAATTAAAAAATTAGCCATTGCGGGCGGTGTGGCATCGAATTCGGCGTTGCGTGCAGCAATGCAGGAGGCATGTGCTGAAAGAAATGTAGAATTCTATTCGCCTTCCCCGAAGTTATGTACAGATAATGCAGTTATGATTGGTTCGGCTGCATATTATGATTACTGTAATGGCGTTCGTCATGGTTATGATTTAAATGCTGTTCCGAATCTGAAATTGGGGGAGCGAATCTAGGATTTTGTAAAATTAATCATGAATCATAGGAGAAAGATTGTGAAAAAAATAGCAATTATACTGGCAGGTGGAAAAGGAAACCGAATGAAATCGGATATACCGAAACAATATTTGCCGTTATGTGGCAAGCCGGTATTATATTATTCATTAGCAACATTTGAACGCAGTGGAATGGACGCTATGATTTTAGTGTCTGGGAGCGAAGATATTGATTACTGTGAGAAAGAAATTATAGAAAAGTATCATGTTGATACTGTGGAACAGATTGTAGCAGGTGGCACAGAGCGTTATTATTCGGTTTATCATGGCATTTTGGCAGCACAGGAAATTATTACAGATAATGGTTGGCAGGAAGAGGACACGCTTGTGTTTATCCATGATGGTGCAAGACCGTGTATTGATGCAGAGACGATTGCACGTTGTGAGCAGGATGCGATTAAGACAGGGGCTTGTGTGGCAGCTGTTCCGGTAAAAGATACGATAAAAGTGGTTGATGAACAGAAGTATGCCATAAATACGCCAGACAGAAGTACACTCTGGCAGATACAGACACCACAGGTATTTTCTTATCCGTTGGTAAGAGAATCATATGATAAGATGATTGCAGATGCTGACCGGGGAAATATTACAGATGATGCTATGGTAGTGGAACAATATTCATCACATAAGGTCAAAGTGACGATGGGAACGTATCAGAATATCAAAGTTACAACGCCGGAAGATATGCAGACGGCAGAGATATTTCTGCACAGTGAGGAATGACAGGTGTTTTTGTATGGAAGAGGTCATTATCATTACAATGTTAGGAAGAAAATAAAGGGAGAAATTAATATTATGAAATCGAGAGAGTCTTTTCGAAGCAGACGTGGATTTATTCTGGCGTGCATTGGGTCTGCAGTTGGAATGGGAAATTTATGGATGTTTCCAACGAGAGTATCATTGTATGGTGGCGGAGCATTTTTGATTCCGTACATCTTTTTTGTTGCATTAATTGGATTTACCGGGGTTATTGGTGAGATGAGTCTTGGTCGTGCGACAAAGTCTGGTCCGATTAATGCGTTTGGAACAATTTGTGAACAGAGAGGAAAAAGAGGACTTGGAGAGCTGTTAGGGTTCATTCCGGTGTTGGGAGCATTTGCCATGGCAATTGGTTATACGGTTGTTATGGGATGGATTGTAAAATATGCCGTTGGAACATTTACAGGTTCAACAGTAAAATATAATACAGCAGCTGAATATGGAGAAGCCTTTGGAACGATGGCATCTGCATATGGAAATACCGGATGGCAGTTGGTGGCGTTGGCCTTGGCAGTTAGTATTTTGATTTTTGGTATCGGCAGTGGAATCGAGAAAGCAAATCGTGTGATGATGCCGTTATTCTTCTGTTTATTTGTCATTTTGGGTATTTACGTAGCATTTCAGCCGGGAGCAGTGGATGGATATCATTATATTTTCCGAATTGATATGACAGCGTTAAAGAATCCGAAGACTTGGATATTCGCGCTGGGACAGGCATTTTTCTCATTATCTGTCGCAGGAAATGGAACGCTTATTTATGGGTCGTATCTGTCAGATTCCGAAAATATTCCGGCATCGGCAGGTCGTGTCGCATTGTTTGATACAATCGCAGCAATTTTGGCATCACTTGTTATTATTCCGGCGATGGCAACAACAGGGGCACAGCTGAATCAGGGCGGACCGGGATTATTATTTATTTATCTGCCGAGTCTGTTTCATTCAATGTTAGGTGGAAGAATTATTGCAATTATTTTCTTTGTTGCCGTATTATTTGCAGGTCTTACATCATTAATTAATTTATACGAGGTGCCAGTTTCGACAGTACAGGAGAAGTTTAACGTATCGAGAAGAATGGCTTGTATTATTGTAGCAAGTATTGGTGCAGTAGTGTCTGTATTTATTCAGGGAATTGTATCTGGCTGGATGGATGTATTATCTATTTATATTTGTCCGTTGGGAGCAGGACTTGCAGGAATTTTATTCTTCTGGATTAGTAAGAAGGGGTATGTGGAAGAACAGGTCAACACAGGACGTGAGAAGCCGTTTACAAAGTATTTCCTTCCGGTGTGCAGATATATTTACTGTCCAATTTGTATTCTGGTATTGATTCTTGGAATTATACTTGGTGGTATTGGTTAAAACAGGAGAGGGAGTAGTAGAGAAAACAAAATAGGAATACGGATAGAACGAAAGTGTAAGTGATGACACTTTCGTTCTTTTTTTGTGCGAAAAAGTAATATTTGGGGCAATTGTGGTAGAGGGGGAAGGTTCGCTACAATCATATCGAACAGGGAAATTTCAACCGAATGGACGATTAAGCCTCATATTATCTTTTTTGATAGTCGTCCGTTTGTCAAAAATTCCTCTTCATCTATCAGGCAGAGTTCCTCCACAAACCGAAACAGAAAGAAAAAAGGAGTGTGTTTATATGTTGAATAAAGTTTTAATCGCCAACCGTGGCGCAATTGCAGTAAGAATTGAGAGAACCTTAAAGAAGATGGGAATCGGCAGTGTTGCAGTATATGCAAAGGCGGATATGGATAGTCTGCATGTCGAAAATGCAGATGAAGCAGTATTTTTAGGAGAAGGTAATGCAAAGGAAACGTATCTGGATATGAACAAAATCATTGAAGCTGCCAAGCAGACAGGTGCACAGGCGATTCATCCGGGATATGGTTTTTTGAGTGAAAATACAGATTTTTGCAGACTTTGTGAAGAAAATAACATTAAATTTATTGGACCGACACCGGAGCAGATTGAGACATTTGGATTAAAGCATGCAGCAAGAGCGTTGGCAATGAAAGCGGATGTTCCATTGCTTCCGGGAACAGAATTGCTAAGTGGTGTAGAAGAAGCCGTTGCACGTGCCACGCAGATTGGATATCCGGTTATATTAAAAAGCACCGCAGGCGGTGGTGGAATTGGTATGCGAATCTGTGCAAATGAGCAGGAATTACAAGATGCATACGAAGCAGTTTGTCATTTGGCAGCAGCGAATTTCAACAATGCAGGTGTCTTTTTAGAGAAATATGTTACACGTTCCAGACATGTAGAAGTGCAGATATTTGGAAATGAGTATGGGGAAGCGGTTGCCATTGGTGAAAGAGATTGTTCCGTACAGCGAAGAAATCAAAAGGTTGTAGAAGAAAGTCCGGCACCAAATATATCTGATGAAGTTCGAAGAAAAATGTATGCAGCGGCAGAGCGATTGGCAAAGACCGCAGGATACCGCAGTGCCGGAACAGTAGAGTTCTTATATGACGAGACAGAAGAACATTTTTATTTTCTTGAAGTGAATACCAGACTTCAGGTAGAGCATGGAATTACAGAAGAAGTGATGGGCGTGGATCTGGTTGAGTGGATGGTCAAAGAAGCAGATGGTTCATTAAAGAATCTAAAGGAACAGATTCAGGCACCGAAAGGACATGCGATTGAAGTACGAATCTATGCAGAAGACTGTTTGAATGGCTTCCGTCCAAGCAGCGGTAAAGTAGACGAAGTGTATTTTGATAAGGATTGTCGAATCGAGACATGGATTCGGAAAGGAATTGAAGTGACATCTTTATTTGATCCGATGCTTGCCAAACTCATCGTTCATGGAACAGACAGACAAGATGCCATTCGTAAGATGCGCCATGTCTTAGACGTGTCGAGAGTATATGGAATTACAACGAATTTACAGTATTTAAAGGCGTTGTTTGATACACCGATGTATTGTGAGGCACAGCTGCATACAGGTATGTTAAATGGGTTCTTGCCAGAAGAACATGCACTAGAAGTATTAGATGGCGGTGTACAGACAACCGTTCAGGATTATCCGGGAATGGTTGGGTATTGGGGCGTTGGCGTACCACCATGTGGACCGATGGATGCGTATAACTTCCGTCTGGGGAATAGTTTATTGGAAAATGATGCAACAGCAGCAGGATTGGAGATGACATTGTGCGGTGGCAGTTATAAGTTTCGCACGGCGATGAGCTTTTGCATCACGGGTGCAGATATGAAGCCTACATTAGATGGAACACCGGTACGCATGTATCAGGTTGTCCATGCAATGCCGGGGCAGGTATTGACATTTTCTACCTGTGAATTGGGTATGCGTACCTATCTGTTAATTGCAGGTGGTTTTGATATGCCACAGGTTATGGGAAGTCGTTCAACCTTTATCGATGGTAAATTTGGCGGACATGGAGGCAGAACGCTTCGTACCGGTGATGTTCTTCGTGTATTTGATCACTGTATGGTAGATTCCATCGAATCCCTGCCGGAACAATATATCCCACAACTGACACATCATTGGACAATTGGCGTATTAGTAGGTCCACAGCCGACAGAAGAATATTTAAAGCCGGACTACTTAGAAACGCTCACAAACAGCGAATATGAAGTCAATTTTAACAGTGCCAGAACCGGAATTCGTCTGAATGGTCCAATCCCACAGTGGGTTCGGGAAGATGGAGGAGAGGCAGGTCTGCATCCTTCTAATATTCATGACAATGCATATGCAGTCGGTACATTGGATTTGACAGGAGATCAGTCCATTCTGTTAGGACCAGACGGACCGAGTCTTGGTGGTTTTGTATGCCCGGTAACGACAGCAAGAGCAGAATTATGGAAGTTAGGACAGCTGCATCCGGGGGACAAGGTGCGTTTCCAATTGTTAAATTTATCACAGGCAGAAGCACTCTATCAGAAGATGCAGGCAAATCTTGAGAAAAATTATACAGTGCTGCAGCTTCCAGAACCGGACAGAACAATTTGTGCGAAGGATGCGATTCTGGCACAGGAAGTTGTGGCAGATACACCGATTTGTATTCGGTTGGATGGAGAGGATAACATTTTGGTAGAATATGGCAAAATGGAATTGGACATTGCCATTCGTTTCCGTGTGCATGTATTGATGAATCAGATTCAGGAACGAAAAGAAGAACTGCATATCATTGATTTAACACCGGGAATTCGTTCCTTGCAGATTCATTTTGATGCAGAGCAGATGACGGCACGTGAAATGACAGAAATCGTTTTAGAATGTAACAGACAGCTTCCGGAACTGACCGATATTACCGTACCGTCAAGAATTATCCGTCTGCCATTGTCATGGGATGATCCACAGACGCAGATTGCGGCACAAAGATATCAGCAGACGGTACGTCCGAATGCACCGTGGTGTCCGAGCAATCCGGAATTTATTCGCAGAATCAATGGATTGGATTCTGTGAATGATGTACAAAATATCGTCTTTGATGCGAAGTATCTGGTATTAGGATTGGGAGATGTATACCTTGGTGCACCGGTGGCAACACCAATTGATCCAAGGCACAGAATGGTAACGACAAAATATAATCCGGCAAGACCGTGGACACCGGAAAATGCAGTGGGTATCGGTGGCGCGTATCTGTGCGTATATGGCATGGAGGGACCTGGAGGATATCAGTTTGTAGGAAGAACCGTGCAGATGTGGAATCCGCTTCGGGAGACGCAAGTATTCCAGAAAGGAAAGCCTTGGTTATTAAATTTCTTTGACCAGTTGCAGTTCTATCCGGTATCGCCGGAAGAAATTCTACAAGACAGAGAAGATTTCTTACGAGGCAAATTCGAGATTGAGATTGAAGAGACAACGTTTCATTTAGGAGAATATCAGAAATTCTTAGCATCTATTGAGGAAGAGTCGAAGCAGTTTAAGAATCATCAGGAAGCGGCGTTTGAAGCAGAACGGGACAGATGGAAGAAAGAAGGATTAGATGAGTTTATTTCAGAAGAACAGGATGCGAAGCCATTTGCAATCGAAGAAGTTCCAACAGGATGTACAGGGGTAAAGACGACGCTGCCAGGCAGTGTATGGAAGGTGCTTGTGCAGGCAGGTGATACAGTTGAAAAGGGTGATGAAGTCGCTGTCTTAGAAAGTATGAAAATGGAGTTTCCGGTTGTTGCAACAGTCGCAGGAATTGTAAAAGAAGTCTATTTAGAAGCAGGCGCACAGGTCGGTGCGGGACAGCTCGCAGTGGCAATACAAGGCTAGAAATAAATCAAAGAAGCATGAAATATACCAACAACGAGGAGGATATTCAAATGACGATACAAGAATTACAACGTGCATACCGTAGTGGAAAGCATACACCGACAGAAGTGATTCATCAAATTATCGAAGCATCCAAAGAATATGAAGACTATAACATCTGGATTACAAAACCGGATATGGAATGGATCGCGCCATATCTAAATGGGTTACAGAAACTAGATAAAGCAAAATATCCACTGTGGGGAATTCCATTTGCGATGAAAGACAATATTGATCTTGCAGGTATACCAACGACAGCAGCATGTCCGGCATATGCATATACACCGACAGAACATGCAACAGTTGTCCAAAAACTGATTGAAGCAGGTGCGATTCCTGTAGGAAAGACCAACTTAGATCAGTTTGCAACAGGACTGGTTGGAACACGAAGTCCTTATGGAGAAGTACATAATGCAAAGTGTCCGGAACGAATCAGCGGCGGTTCAAGTTCGGGTTCTGCAGTAGCAGTTGCATTAGGAATCGTACCGTTTGCATTGGGAACAGATACGGCAGGTTCCGGAAGGGTTCCGGCAGCGTTAAATGGAATTGTCGGATACAAACCGCCGCTTGGTGCATGGTCAACAAAGGGGGTGGTTCCGGCGTGTGCAAGTCTGGATTGTGTGACCGTATTTACAAATAATTTGGATGATGCAGAAATTGTAGATGAAATCGTAAAAGGATATGATCCGGCATGCAGTTGGTCGAAGAGATTTGAGCAGGAGAAACAGACAGTGCCGGAGACAATCTATATTCCACAGGAAGAACCGATATTTTTTGGACCATTTGCAAAAGAATATAAAAAGTATTGGAAGGAAGCATTAAGACAGTTATTTGAAATGGGAATTCATGTGGAACAGACAGATTGTTCTTATCTGCGGCAGGCGGCATCCATTCTGTATGATGGACCGTGGGTGGCAGAGCGATGGAATGATTTGGGAGAATTTGTGACAGGACATACAGGAGAAATCTTTCCGGTAACAGAGACGATTTTAAGGTCGGGAGATAATCCGAATCTTACAGCGGCATCGCTCTTTGAAGCAATGCATCAGCTGCAGGCATACAAAGCAAGAACCAGAGAGCTGTTAAAAGACGCGGTGCTGATTATGCCAACGTGCGGCGGAACGTTTACAAGAGCACAGGTGCGTGATAATCCGATTGAGACGAACAGTCAGATGGGGCTGTATACCAATCACTGTAATCTGCTTGATTTATGTGCGATGGATGTACCGCTTGTCAATGAACAGACACAGGATAATCCATTTGGAATTACAATCTTTTCTTTGGCAGAGCAGTCTGGCATTGTGAAAAAATGTGCAAAGTTATTTTTATAAATGTCTTTTGAAAATTAAATGAGAAGAAATCGAAGTCTGTACAGAAAAACTGGCAGACTTCATTTTTTTCGATATTATTAATAGTTCGTGTGAATTTATTGAAAATTGCACTTTCGTATGCTACTTTGATAAAGAAAAATAATGTCATTTACAAACGGAAAGGAAGAATTGTATGGAGTATGAGCGATTAAAAGAAAATGAATGGAATACGATTAATAAAGTCCTGCTAGAATTGTATGAATTAGAAAATATGAATGATTTCTCAGAGAAGTTGTTGAAGCTGTTTCGGATGCTGATTCCGTATTCACAAGGGTGTTTTCTGATGTTTGACGAACATGTCAGAATTGATACAGAGCGTTCGGCAAATATCGGAATGACAGACGAGATGTGGGATGCATATGTCAATGATTTTTTCGAAAAAGATTATTTGAATTATGTGATGGATTATGCAGACAGTACGATTACATACAAAGATACACAGATGTTTGAAGAAAAGATTCGAACCGGTACAGAATTTTATAAGGAGTTTCTAAAGCCAAATAATATTCCGTATGGCTGTGGTATTATTCTGATGAAGGACGGCGAGTTACTTGGAGTAATTAATCTGTTTCGCAGTATGTCGTTGGGAGATTTTTCGGATAAAGATATTTATATTCTTGAAATATTAAAACTACACCTAAGAAATATAACAAGGAAATTGATTCACGGACATCAGGAATTGGAAGCAATGCAGACAAATCATATCGAAATGTTTGCAAATAAGATGAGACTGTCAGACAGAGAATTAGAAGTGATGCAGTTTCTGCTTGCAGGATATACCAATGCGGAGATTAGCGAAAAGTTAGTGATTAGTTTATCTACAGTCAAGAAACACATTTATCATATTTTTACGAAGGCAGGCGTAAAGAGCAGAAGTCAGTTATCAGCAGCCATTCGCTTATAGAACGAAAGTGGTACAAATATTTGATATAGTTCTAGTTTTTCAAAGAGAATCGCTATTTTGGGCAATTGTAAGCAGGAAAAAGCGATGTTACAATATACCCAACATCAAACAGAAACAAACAATTTTATAAATTATAAAAATGCAAAGGTGCAGAAAGTTTTATCTTTTTGCGCCTTTTTGTTTTGTTTCAGAATGGAGGATTCAATGAAGAAAATATGGTCAAAGACGTTAAAGCCTGGAGAAAAGTGGTCAGGAAATATCGGCAAAGGAAAATATATTCATTTTAAGGCATTAGGAGACAACGCAAATGTGTCTATGCTTTTGTACAATATGTTTGACAAAACAGAACGATATAACATGCCGGATTCACTCAAAGCACAGTATACGGCACATTTAACCAGAGGCAATGTATTGATGAGTGACAACGGAAGAGTACTTGCAAGCATCGTAGAAGATAGTTTGGGCTGGCATGATTCTATTGCAGGTTGTACAAGCAGACAGCAGACAGATGAGAAATATGGAAAGACAACGTATCAGGAGCAGGGCAATGACTGGCTGCGCAGCGGTTATGAGAATTTTGCAGTAGAACTGGTTCGAAATGGAATGGATTTAGGAGATCTCGTTCCGTGTGTCAATCTGTTTTCCAAAGTCTATGTGGAAGAAGATGGCAGTATGCATTATGAGACAAATCACTGTAAGGAAGGGGCAACAGTTACGCTTCGTACAGAGATGAATGTTATTTTGATTCTTTCTAATACACCAAATCCGCTAGATCCGTCAGATACGTATCCGAGTGTACCTGTTACGGTAGAAGTGTATGATGCACCAGAGGTTGATTTGTTGGATGAATGTGTCAATTACAGAACAGAAAATTATCGTGCATTTGAAAATACATGGGATTACAACAATTTATTGGGACTTTCATGAAAGAAGAAAGGTGGGAATGGAATATGTATGGATTTATTGAACAGAAAAGTGATAAGAAAATAGAAGATGCAATCTATAACGAAGTGGTCAATGCAGGAGATGGCTGGCTGCATGAATTATTGCCGGGACAGACATTTCGGATTTTGGATTTGGAAGGCAATCAGGCTGTGGATACAACCTTTTATGATGCAGAGAACCCAGAAGATCATTACAGTGCGATTCAGACGATTGTGCAGCAGAAGAATATTTATTTGACGACGGGGAGCATCTTGCGTGCAGAGTCCGGAAAACCGCTGCTTGAGATTACAGCGGATTTGACAGGCAGACATGATACGCTTGGAGGAGCCTGTTCTTCTCAGAGCAATACGGTTCGTTATGCAAGAGAAAAGATTGATATGCACAATTGCAGAGACAGTTTTTTGTTACAGTTAGCATGTAACCAGACCGGTGTTTCGATTCGCAAGAAGGATTTGGCACCGAATATTAATTTTTTCATGAATGTTCCGGTGACTAAAGAGGGCGGCTTAAAATTTGACGATGGCGTGTCTGCACCGGGAAAATATGTGGAAATGAAAGCACTAGAGCATACCATTGTGTTGATAAGTAACTGTCCACAGTTAAATAACCCATGCAATGCATATCATCCGACACCGGTTCGACTGATTATTTGGGATGCAGAGTAACAACAGGATTCGGGAAGCAAAAAGTGTATTTTATGTTTTGTTGCACCTTTGACTTCTGAATCAGAATAGAAAAAACACAGACAGATTATAGAGTGAGGAGAAAAGACCATGAAAATGATTAAGGCAATTGTCAGACCGGAACGAGCAGAAGATGTATTAGAAAAATTGATTGAAAAAGGATTTCCGGCAGCAACCAGAATGAGTGTATTAGGAAAAGGCAAGCAGAAGGGATTGAAGGTAGGCGATACGTATTATGATGAGATTCCGAAAGAAATGATTATGATTGTGGTAGAAGATCAGGATTTGAATGTTGTTGTGAAAACGATTTCTGAGGAAGCCAGAACCAGTAAGACAGGAACATATGGCGATGGCAAAATCTTTATTACAGAAGTTGAAAAAGCAATTACAATCAGCAGCGGAGAAGAGATACTGTAACAGACAAGGAGTAGGAATCTATGAAGGAAATTATTGTGATTATCAGACCGAAGATGTATTTTGTGACCAAAAAGGCGTT
The DNA here is from genome assembly GCA_002394205.1 of Lachnospira sp. UBA4346. Classification (GTDB taxonomy): domain Bacteria; phylum Bacillota; class Clostridia; order Lachnospirales; family Lachnospiraceae; genus Lachnospira. The sequence continues at coordinate 61,552 of DGTC01000060.1, forward strand.
AAATGAAGTCGGGTTTCATTCCATGACGGTTCGTGATGTCATTGGTCGTGGAAAACAACCGATTCAGTATGATTTAGATGAAGAAGGCGAGGTAAGACAGCGTCTTGTAGCAAAGAAAATGATTGATATGTTTGTACGGGATGAAGATGTGGACTTTCTGCTGCATACCATTGTAGATGCGAATACAACGAATCATGCAGGCGACGGTAAAGTCTTTGTCTTGCCGGCAAGTGATGCCATTCGGATTCGTACGGGACAGACCGGAGAAGAGGCTTTGATTTAATGCATTAGAAGGTAGTAAAAAGAGTATTTTATAAAATATTTAATGATATATAACGAATATACTTTATATATACTGGAAAGGAAATGAATGTGAAAAGTTTAACAAGAAAATGGACGGCATTGGCAGTGATTTTGAGCCTGCTAACGGGGAGTCTTGCATTTACCGGCTGTGGAAAGAATCCTTATCCGAAGGGCAGTGAACAGAATCCGTTTATATTAGGAATTAGTCCGATGGCAGGCTGGTATGCATGGTATGGTGTACAGGATTGCGGAATTTTTGAGAAAAATGGTGTTCATGTGAAAATCGAATATTTTCCGGTATATAGCGATTCCCTGACTGCATTTTATTCGAAAAGAGTAGACGGAATCTGCATCGCAGGTTCTGATGCGATTGCGCCATTTATGGAGGATGTAGAATTTCAGATTGTGTTGGTAACGGATACGTCTTATGGTGCAGACGGTTTGGTGGTACAGCAGGGCATTGATACAATACAGGATTTGAAAGGAAAGACGGTTGCGACAGAAATTGGTACATTAGAGCACATGTTTCTGCTGCATACGTTAGAAAGCTATCATATGAGCGTTGATGATATTGAACTTGTCAATATGACAATTAATGATGCAGGACCGGCATTTATTGCAGGAAGCGTAGATGCAGCAGTTTTGTGGGAGCCGACATTGTCTATGGCAGTGGAAGCCGGAAAATTATTATACAGTTCGAAAGAAACACCGGGATTGATTCCGGATACTTTTGCAGTTCGCAGTGAAATTATCAATGAACAGCCGGAAATTGTGCAGAAAATCGTCGATTCGTGGTGCGAAGGAACGCAGTATTTAAATGAGAGAGATGCATATTTTATAGAAACGATTGCACAGGACGCAGAGATTTCCGTAGCAGAGTATCAGAATATGTTAGACGGTGTTACGATTTACAATCAGGAAATGAATCAGGAAATTTTTACGGAAGGCAGTGACTATATGCATCTGAATTATACATTACAGGATATGTCAGAATTTCTCTACAATGTTCAGATGATTGATACGAAACCAAAGACCTTAGAGGGCATCTATACAGCACATTTTGTACAGGAAAATAATCGTGGAGAATGAGGAGTCCATTAAGAAGAAAGCGGTTATACGCACAGAAGTACTGCCGTTAGAATGAAGTGAAGAAGCATTACAAAGTCTTAAGAAAAATGGAGAATACTATGGTTAGAATAAAAATTAGAAAAGAAATACCAAAAAAGAGGTATGTGACGCTGGCAATACTGGCATTTGTATGTATTCTGCTTGTATGGAGTATTGTGAGTGAACTTGGATTGGTAGAATCCATCTTTTTACCAACGCCGCGCAGTGTGATTCGGTATACCATGCGTTCCATTGCCAATGGAACATTATTTGCAAATATGGGAATCAGTGTATACAGAATTCTTGCAGGATTTTGTCTTGCAGTGATTTTAGGAGTGCCTATTGGAATCATTGCAGGAACATTTAAACCCTTTGAAGCGGTTGTGCGGCCAATATCCGAGTTTATCCGTTATATGCCGGTGCCTGCATTTGTACCTTTGATTATGGTGTGGGTTGGCATCGGCGAGTCAGCGAAAATTACAGTCATTTTTATTGGTACATTTTTTCAGATGGTACTGATGGTGGCAGACGATGCGATGGCAGTTCCAGATGATTTGATTCATGCAAGCTATACATTGGGAACGAATAATTTCACAGCGGTTACAAAGGTATTAATTCCTGCGATGCTGCCACGTCTGATGGAAACGCTTCGGATGATGATTGGCTGGGCTTGGACTTATCTTGTCAGTGCAGAGTTGGTTGCTGCGAATAGTGGACTTGGTTATAGCATCTTAAAGGCACAGCGATTTATCAAAACAGATGCCATATTTTCAGGAATTCTGATTATCGGACTGCTCGGATTGATTACGGACAGAATCTTTGCATACATCAATAAGAAGTTGTTTCACTGGGCGTAAAACAGACATAGAGGAGAGAGAATATGTTAGGATTAAGAAAACGAAATCGATTGCCGGACAGAAGCAGTCATATTGAGGCAAATCTGGCAAATAGTAAAATCTATGTAAATGATGTATCGAAAATATATCATTCGGAAAAGAATGATGTTTTGGCGTTACAGAATATTACAATGAATATTTTAGACAATGAATTTGTCTGTATCGTAGGACCTTCCGGCTGCGGTAAATCTACACTGCTTCGTATGATTGGAGGTTTAGATGAGATTACATCTGGTCATATTATTGTGCAGGATATGGATGTATATGGTCCGGGTGTAGACAGAGGAATGGTATTTCAGTCATATACATTATTTCCATGGATGACGGTCGAAGAAAATATCCGTTTTGGACTGAAAATGAAGAAAATGCCGCAAGAAGAACAGAAACAGGTGGTTCAGAAATATCTCGAAGTAACGAAACTTACGCCATTTGCAAACAGTTATCCGAAAGAATTGTCAGGTGGTATGAAGCAGAGAGCTGCGATTGCAAGAGCACTTGCCAATAGTCCGGAGGTGCTGCTTATGGATGAACCATTCAGTGCGCTTGATCCGCAGACAAAGGCGGAAATGCAGCTTTTGATGCGGGAAATCTGGGAAGTTGAAAAGCCGACGGTTATTTTTGTTACACATGATATTGATGAGGCAGTCTTTTTGGCAACAAAAATCTATGTACTTACACAGCGTCCGGGAACAGTCAAAAAGGAAGTGCCTGTATATCTGCCGTTTAAGCGGGAGTTGGAATTAAAAGATACAACAGACTTTTTGCAGATTCGCAAGCAGGTTGCATCGTTAATATATTAACAATTTTCTGACAAAACAGATAAAATTAGGAAAAATTGTTATAAATTTATCATATATTGATAATTAAATAACAATTAAGAAAAAATAAAAAAACTATTTGACAAATTACACAAAGTCGTGTACTATAATAAATACAAAGAGACATCACAAAGCGACAGCAGATAAGAAAAGGCGGCGAGAGCTTCACCGGATTGCATTTGTTGTTTCTATATTTTATCACATAACGAGGTGATATGGCGAGAGCTTCATTGAGCTAGAATGTGTGACAAATGATTGGATTCTATGATGAGGAATGATGGCGAGAGCTTCATCAGACTGAATGAGGAATATATTCTTTGAGAGAACGGCGAGAGCTTCATTTGATGAAAGAAGATATACCACATAGAGAAAAAGAATATGCAGGAGATATGGCGAGAGCTTCATTGAACTGAGCATATGATACTTAGAATAGTGGCGAGAGCTTCACTAGACGACAGTTTTCCAATAAAAGATGTCTGGGAACTCGTAAATATTTAGCAAGAGATATCCACTTCATATAGGTAGTGGATATCTCTTTTTGCCTTTTATAAGAAATTAGTGTGTGAAATTCCTGCAATAGGAATATTATTGTGTGCAGATTTCTAATATTTTAGAAAATTCTAACTTACCGCCAAACAAGTCTAAGGCACTGCCGATGGTAACATCAATTTTATTATTTCCAAGTGTTTTTAACAGATTTAAATCATCATAACTTCCAACACCGCCGGCATAAGTGATTGGTTGTGTCTGATTGGTTGCAAGCAGGGAGACAAGTTCGGTTTCAATGCCATTTGCCTTTCCTTCTACATCAACCGCATGAATCAGATATTCGTCACAATAGGAAGAGAGTTCAGATAATAACTGTGAGGTAACTTTGACATTGGTAAATTTTTGCCAGCGATCGGTAACAATATAATATTCACCGTCTTTTTTACGACAACTCAAATCAAGAACAAGATGTTCCTTACCGGTTTCAGAAAGAATTCTGTCTAAATGATCCATGCGCATTTCTCCGTCTTTAAATACGTAAGAAGTCACGATAATATGAGATGCCCCCATTTCAAGAAAAGAAGCAGCATTGGTATTGTTCATACCACCGCCAATCATCAGTCCGTTTGGATAGGCCTGCAGGGCACATTTGGCCTGTGCAACGTCAGCTGCATAGAATTCTGAATCAGCATGATTTAACAGAATGATATGTCCGCCGGTTAGACCTGCCTGCTGATACAACCGGGCATAATAGTCGCCCCCTTTTTCTGATACGAAATTTTCTTTTGCATAATTACCGGCATCAAGAAGACTTCCGCCTACAATTTGCTTTACTTGTCCGTTGTGTATATCAATACATGGTCTGAACTGCATAATACGCTCCTTTGTTATAAAATATGTAAATAAATGATTCTCTTTATTTATTATACATTATTATATAAAAATAGAAAGAAAATCGCAATGTATGTGAAGACAAAAGTGATTTGCATCCAGATAGTATGGTATAATCAGATTGGAATTATACGCATTATTTATTTATTATATGGAGAAAGGAAAACAGGTATATGGAATTTCAGATTGGAAATAAGAAGATTACGGTATATGAAGGGAAAAACAGCGATATTGCAGTATTTATGAATTCAGATCATGCAGAAGGAGCTGAAGTTTTTAACGAGTGTGAAAATTGTGACAAGCCATTTACTTTGATTGCGATAGATGGGATTGATTGGAATGGGGACTTGTCACCGTGGATGGCAGATGCAATCTTTCCAAAGGGAGAACCGTTTACAGGAGGAGCAGATGCATATTTGGCAGAATTAACGATGGAGATTATTCCGCAAATTGAAGAAAAGTTAAAGAAAACGTTTTCAAAGAAGATTCTTGCAGGGTATTCACTTGCAGGACTGTTTGCATTATATTCTGTATACAATACAGATGCATTTCAAGGGGTTGTGTCTGCATCCGGTTCGCTATGGTATCCGCAGTTTTTAGAGTATACGAAACAGCATACAATTTCGACAGAAGTACAGTGTGTATATTTTTCACTCGGAGATAAGGAGGCAAATACAAAGAATCCGATTATGCAGCTTGTGGACATTCGCACACAGGAAATTTATCAGGATATGTCGAAACAATGCAAAACAATATTTGAATACAATGCAGGCGGACATTTCGTAGATGATACAAAGCGTCTTGCAAAAGGTATCTGCTGGACAGTGCAACAGTTATAGTCCATGAAAAATATAAGATTGTCAATAAGATAACATCCTTTATTTTGTCGTACATTTCAAGGTCATATGTCGAAGCGTGTCGAATCTCAACGAACGAATTTGTTTGACATTATTCGACTTGATAATTAACATAAAACGTGGATAAACTAGTTTTGTATACAAGAAAATGTGGGAAAACATAAAAATTTGTAGAAACAAAGGAGGTACATTCCATGACAGTGAAAGAATTCTACGATTCAATAGGGGGAGATTATGAATCTATGGTTAGCCGAATACCCTCGGATGATATGATTCGAATGTTTTTAGGTCAGTTTGAAGAAGAATCCTGTTGTGATGAATTGCGAGAGGCTGTAGAACGAAAAAATGTTCATGATGCATTTGACTGTGCACATGCGCTGAAAGGTTTGGCTGCAAATTTTAGTCTGAGAACCCTGTATGAGGCAACATCTGAATTGGTGGAACAGCTCAGACCCGAACCGGGCGATATAGATATACAATTATATCAGGCGGTTATCCGGGAATATGAAAAAATTATAAGCACAATACATTGTATGTAAATGAAACAGAGGGGGAATTCAATGACAAAGAAGAAAAGCAGAACAGTTCTTTTGTTATTATTTTGTATCATTTTAGCAATTCAGACATTGTATCTGCACTGGATATATCAGGGAAAAGTACAAAGAAAAGAGGAAGCGGCAAGTGATTATGCGCAGCTTGCACTTACAACATTTTGCAAAACATTAGACAAATATGAATATTTAACAGATGCGATTCGTCAGGGTGTAATTTCCGATGAAGAAGTTATGGAAGAACACTTTGACAATTATGGACGCTGGATGTTAGCAAATGAAGATGCAGTAAAAGCAGTATATTTGTGTAAAAACGGATATTTTAATTATGCATATCCGGCAAAAGAAAATGCTGAAATCATGGTAGCAAATTTGTTTAATGATTTTTTATGGTCTTATGATGCAGAACATGCTTCAGAATTAAAACATATGATTATTGTCGGCCCCGTAATGCTTCATGATGGCGGGAATGGTTTTATTTATTATAACCCTGTATATATACAGGAAGAAGAAAGTGAGCGTTTCTGGGGTGTGGTACTGACTGTGCTGGATGCGGATATCTTTGCACAGGAACTTCAGAAAGATCTTGTAAAATTAGATGAGTATTCTGTTGGATTTTACAGAGAAGTTGCATATGGGGCAGATGTGACGGATGATAAAGGCTTTATTATGAATTTTGGTGTGATTCATGAACAGCGGATTGACATACCGTTTGAAGTAAATGGATTTATATTTCATGTTGTAATAGACCGTGGGGACGGTTGGGAAGTTATGGAAGATGTTGTTCCAATTGTATTAGCAGTATATGGAATTGGTATGGCTGTATGGTTGTTCGTGTTATTTTTATTTATCAAAATCGACAATGACCGAACTGTTGAGATGCAGCGCAAAATTAATGAAGCAAAGATGGATTTCTTTTCAAACATGTCACATGATATGAGAACACCTTTAAATGGCATTATTGGTTTGCTTGAAATTAGTGCATCGCATAAAGACAATCAGGAATTGATGTACAAAAACATGGAAAAAGCAATGGCGGCAGCAAGTCATCTAAAGATTTTGATTAACAATACATTAGATATTGGAAGAATATCAATTGGACCGATTCAGTTAGAAAATGTACCGTTTGATTTGGCTGCCGTGTGTGACGAAAGCTATATTATGGTGGAATCGCAGGCAGAGCTAATGGGAATTACAATCTCACAGGACAGACAGAATCTTACGGAAACGCATTTAATAGGCAGTCCGATTCATTTGAAAGAAATTCTTATTAATATATATAGCAATGCGATGAAATATAACAAGAAAAATGGTCAGATACATGTATCGGTATCGGAATTATCGCAAACACCGGAAGTTATTGTATATGAATTCAAGGTGCAGGATAGCGGGATTGGAATGAGTGAAGAGTTTATTCAAAATAAATTATTCTGTAAATATGAAAAGAATGACCATTATTTTGAAATGCAGCGTCAGGATACAGGACTGGGAATGTCTATTGTAAAAAAGCTCATTGATGAAATGAATGGAACGATTCAGGTAGATAGTGTTATTAATGAGGGAACAACGATTACGATACGAATTCCATTTGCGATTAATCATGACTATGAAGCACCGGTATATGAAAAGCATATCGTTGAGGATTTGACAGGATTGCATATTTTACTTACGGATGATGTGAAGTTAAATTTGGATATTGAAGCATATATGCTTAGAGACAGAGGTGCGGAGGTTACGACAGCGCATAATGGAGAGGAGGCGTTCAGTCAATTTATGGAGCATCCGGAATATACATATGATGTTATTATGATGGATTTGAAAATGCCGGTTATGGATGGATATGAGGCAACAAAAAGAATCCGTCAATCGAATAAAAAAGATGCAGAAACCATACCGATTATTGCCGTGACAGCAAATGCATTTGATACAGATATAGAAAAATGTTATAAGGCGGGAATGAATGAACACGTGGCAAAACCGCTTGATCAGAAAGTAGTGCTGCAGATTATTCAAAAAGTTACATTAAACAAAAAGGGACAAAAAAATGAATCAGTATAATGTTACAACAGTTTTTGTTACAAATTTTATGGGAATTGTAAACCTGATTGGCCTTGCAATTACGAATAGATATTGTATTCGTCAGTGGAATCGGGACAATAGATATATTAATGAAATGTTTCTTATTACAGGAATATCATGTATAGCGGATCCTATTTCATATGTTATGATAGGAAAAGCAGGAAGAATGGCGAGAAGTATTATGATGATATGCAATACCTGGATGTATGCATCTTATATTGTATTGTGTATTGTGGGAATTCGCTTTGCAATTGAACATGTACATGTAAAAAATAAACAAACGTGGAATTTGATATGCGTGATTTTAGGAGTATGCGGGTTTGACTTATTGGCAATTAATCTTGTCGTTCCGATTGTGTTTTGCGTAGACAGAAATAATATTTTTTCAAGAAAAAGCATGGCAGGCTTGTTTTTTGGATTGATTTGTATTACAGTCTTATTAGGAAATGCAATGTATCTGCAACGAAAGCGTTGTTCGGAGTTTGTACAGTTTTTTCCAATCGGATATTTGGGAATCCCATTATTGATTGGAACAGTCATTCAGTATGCATTTTATGGTGTATCTGTTTTGTATGCATTTGAGACGATTACATTAGCCATGGTTATTAGCAGTATTAAAAATGAATATATCTATCAGGACAGATTGACAGGAATGTACAATCAGGCATTTTTGACATATTTATGGCAGTATTGGAAATGTAAAAAAGACAAAAAAATGCAATATATTGTGGTATATGTAAAAGATTTGCAGGAGATGGATGATACGTTTGGAATTGAAGTTGGAGATCATGCACTCTTGGATGTGGCACATATATTACAACAGAGTATTCCGGACAATGGAAAGATAGTACGTTATAATCGTGCAACATTTGTAAATTTGTGGACGACGACGCTTGATGATGATAGAAATTATATAGAAGATATTGAAAATTTAATTTATGAACATAATCAGAAGCAGAAGAAAATGTACCATTTGAATGTTAATATTTATAGAGATTTTTGTAATACGAAGACAATGTCTTTAGAGCATTTTAAGAAAAATATTACAGCATTGACGAAAGGAGAAAAGCTATATGTTGAAACAACATAAATTCTGGGCGTGTCTAATGATAATCAGCGCAGTAATGTGTATTTGGACAGGACACAAGATGGTAAGCCCGAAAAAAACAGAAGAAGAATAAAAGGAAAATGCACGAAGCAGATGAGAGAAGGAATGTTCTAAAATCTGTTTCGTGCATTTTGATACCGGAATCGTTATAGATATGTTAAATCTGTAACAATCCGACCTTCTTATATACTTTGCTCATCATGCGGTTGGCAAGGTAAGAAGCCTTTTCAGCACCATCTTTTAATACTTCATCAACATATTTCTTATCAGCAAGATAACGAGCATATTCACCCTGAATTGGTGCAAGTGCATCTGCAACAGCCTCACCGACAGCAAGTTTGAAGTCACTGTAACCTTTTCCCGCAAATTCTTTTTCAATCGCTTCCATATCTTTTCCTGTAAAAATATTATAGATGCACATGAGGTTTGAAATACCTGGTTTTTCGGCAGCGTCATAACGAACGATACCGTCAGAATCTGTAACAGCACGTTTAAACTTACGAATAATTGTATCTTTATCATCGTTCATTAAGATAAAACTGTTGACATTTGGATCACTCTTGCTCATCTTCTTTGTAGGATCAACAAGAGACATAATCTTAGCACCTTCCTTTGTAATATAACCTTCCGGCATATGGAAGGTAGGACTGTATAAATTGTTGAAACGGTTTGCAACGGTACGAGATAATTCCAAATGCTGTGTCTGGTCCTGACCAACCGGTACAAGGTCAGCATTGTAAATTAAAATATCAGCAGCCATCAATGCAGGATATGTGAATAATCCACCATTGACATTATCAGGATGTTTAGCACTCTTATCCTTAAACTGTGTCATACGGCTTAATTCACCGAACTGACTGTTACAGCACAGAATCCAGTTAAGCTGTGTATGTGCCGGAACGTGGCTCTGTACGAATAGAATACTTTCCGCTGGATTGATTCCGGCAGCAAGCAACATGGCAGCAGCCTCCCTTGTGTGTGCACGAAGTTCCGCAGGAACCTGACGAACTGTTAAGGCATGTAAATCTGCAATCATATACAGACATTCAAAGTCATCCTGTAATTTTGCCCAGTTACGGATTGCTCCGATATAGTTACCTAATGTGAATGTACCGGTAGGCTGAATACCGGATAAAATACGTTTTTTTGCTTCTGTGTTTGTTTCGTTTGCGCTCATAAAATTGTCTCCTTCATCATAAATTTGTGGGTAATTTTCTGAAATGAAAGCAAGAATGAGGATAAAACCTATCTCAATGGAAATTTCTATTGTTAAAGAAATGTTTCTATAAAATAAAAAAGTCCATGACAGTCTTACATTTCATACTGTCAAGGACGAATACTCAATATCCGCGGTGCCACCTTGATTCATGTGATACACATGCGCTTGTGGTTGCTATCACAACCATGACGGGTAACGTCCGTCTTACGTCACATACTACTAAGAAAATCCGTTCGCTGTGCCCTCCGCAGCCCATATCAGATATGCAACATCCACCTGTTTCTCAGCAATCACAGGTTCTCTGTAGGGTACAATATCTGCATCTTCTGCATCAATGGTTTCATACTAAGCTATTATAGCATATTTTGATTAGAATTCAAGAAAATTGTGATAAAGAAAGAAAAGAGATATATGTTACTTCATTTTTAGAATGAATTGGAAGGAAGAAATCATTCAGAATGGCTTTGTATACATTGTGAAAATCATAACGAAAGTTATTGACGCAACCGTTGGTTCATTGTATAGTTAAATAGTGGCTTAATCTATACAAAGTAAGAAATAAAGTCACGTTAGCATAGAAGGAAATGGAGAGAAAACAATGGTAAATTTTAAAGAAGATGAAAATTTAGAAATGTTAAACCATTCCTGCGCACATTTGATGGCACAGGCTGTTAAGCACTTATTCCCACAGGCAAAATTCTGGGTTGGGCCAGTTGTTGCTGAAGGATTTTATTATGATATTGATCTTGGAGATGAAGTAATTCGTGATGAAGATATTCCTAAGATTGAAAAAGAGATGAAGAAACTTGCAAAGGAAGGCAAGAAGATTTACAGACGTGAAGTTTCTAAGGCAGAAGCAATGGAAATGTTTGCAAATGATCCATATAAGGTAGACTTAATCGAAGATTTGGAAGATGGACATATTACCGTATACGATCAGGGTGATTTTACAGACCTTTGCCGTGGACCTCATGTAGAAAGCACAAAGTTATTAAAGAACTTTAAACTCGTAAAACATTCCGGTGCATACTGGAAGGGCGATGCGAACAACAAGGTATTGCAGAGAATCTATGGTGTATGTTTCCCAACAGCAGAAGAGTTGGAAGCACATTTACAGGAATTAGAAGAAGCAAAGGAACGTGACCATCGAAAGATTGGCAAGGACATGCAGTTATTTATGGTGGATGACTTAATCGGTCGTGGACTTCCAATGTTCTTACCAAAGGGATATGTTGTATGGCAGGAACTCGAAAATTATATCAAAGCAAAGGAACGTAAGTTAGGCTATAAGCATGTTATGACACCTTGTGTAGGTACAGTAGGTCTGTATAAGACAAGTGGTCATTGGGATCATTATAAGGAAAATATGTTCCCGGCAATGGAAGTAGAAGGAGAATCATTCGTTCTTCGTCCAATGAACTGTCCGCATCATATGATGATTTACGCAAACCGTATGCATTCATACAAGGATCTTCCGCTTCGTATCGGTGAAATTGCACATGATTTCCGTTTTGAGTCATCTGGTACATTAAAGGGGATTGAAAGAGGTCGTCATTTCTGTCAGAATGATGCACATTTATTCGTAACACCGGAGCAGATTAAGCAGGAAGTATCCAGTGTTGTTGACTTAATCTTTGATGTATACAAGGATTTCAATATTACAGATTACCGTTGTGTATTATCCCTTCGTGATCCGGAAGATAAGGTAAAATACCACGATGATGATGAAATGTGGAATACTGCAGAAAATGCACTTCGTGAAGTATTAGATTCTATCGGAATCGAATATACAGAAGAAATTGGTGAAGCTGCATTCTACGGACCAAAGTTAGATGTGAATGTTAAGCCTGCCGTTGGTAACGAAATCACACTTTCAACATGTCAGTTAGACTTCTGTCTGCCGGCGAAGTTTAAGTTGACATATATTGACAAAGACGGTGAGAAGAAGACACCGGTTGTATTACACCGTGCAATCTTAGGTTCTCTTGACAGATTTATGGCGTATATCTTAGAGGAGACAAAGGGCAATCTTCCATTGTGGTTAGCACCGGTTCAGGTTAAAGTTCTTCCGGTTAAGAATGATGATGAAGAACTCAATGCATATGCAAATGAAATAGCGGATGCATTATCGGATGAAGATGTTCGTGTAGAAGTAGATAACCGTTCAGAAAAGCTCGGTTACCGTATGAGAGAAGCGCAGATGGAGAAGGTTCCATACTTACTTGTACTTGGTAAGAACGAGCAGGAAGAAGGAACTGTTACCTACAGAATTCACGGTCAGAGAGAGACAACAACGGTTACAAGAGCAGAGTTTACAGAACTTGTAAAACGTCAGATTGCCAATAAGGAATTTGTAAAATAATTCTTGACTTTTTTAAAATTGATATGATAAAACAATAACTGTTGAGTAGCGAATGCGTAAGTCCAAACAAAGGGCTTGCACATTCGCTTTTTTGCGTTATAGGATTCGGGTGTCAAAAGGTGCTGCAAACATACATTGGTGGCGAATTGCACAAATTTAATAAGCAAACTCATTTTGTGTTTTTAGCATCTTGTGAAATCCAGCTCCTAGAACTTCCTTATGATTTATCATTAGACAGCAGTACGATTGGAATTGACAGATGTGTAGATTTTATAGCTCAGATTGCACAGAATTAAATAAAGAATGTGCCGGAATAGAGAATAAAGAAAATATTCGTGAGTAAATGTTGTATAAAATAAAATACAACACATTGTCAGATTATTTATAGAATGAAATAAAACATTCAAGCAATAAAAATATTTCTTGAGATTTATCGGAAAAATAAAACGAGCACACAAAAAAGATTATCATTAGTTAGTGGGAAATTTATTTACAATTTATAAAATAAATGTTAATATCATAAAGATAATATAAAGAAAAACGAATGGATTTAATAAAAGTTAAGATTCATGGCAAGAGAAAACTTTAGAAAATGTGTGTTTGCAATCCGAATGAACGGATAGAAAGGTTTTGAGGTAGTATGAAGAAACACGGTAGCAAAAGCTTGAAAGGATTTATTGTTTCAAGAACAGTAACATTGGTTGCCTGTGCATTTGCAGCAATTTTTTGGATAACATTTATGATGGTAAAAGACGCAATAGTAAATGTTAAGACCCAGGATTTGACATTGATTGTTGATGACGCATCAGAGCGAATGACAGCACAGATTAATAGTATGTATGCGATGGCACAGAGTATTGCAGCGGACGAAGATATTTATAATCCGGATATTACATTTGAAGACAAGAAAGATAAATTAGCAGAATATGCAAAAACATTAAATATTAGTTCCATTGGCTATATTACGGCACAGGGACAGTTGACATCGACGGATGGTTTTAAAAATGATATTTCAAGCCGTCAGTATTTCAAAGATATGATGAATGGTAAGAATTATATTAGTAATCCGTCATTTAATACGGCAACACAGAAGTAGATTATTTTTATTGGTGTTCCGTTATATCAGAATGGCAAGATTGTCGGGGCTATGACATGTACATTTGATTCGTCAAAGTTATCAGATTTGGTAAATCAGATTCAGTATATGAACGAAGGTGAGGCATTTATGGTAGCGAATGATGGTACAACCATTGCCTCAAAAGATATGGAGAAAGTCCAAAATTCGTATAATGTTATCAAAGAAGCAGAAAATGATGCAGCATTGAAAGCAAAAGCTGACACGATTCAGCAGATGATTCAGGAGAAAAAAGGTACAAAAGAGATTAATGGCGAGACATACTTCTATACAGGAGTTGCGAATGGAAATGACTGGACGGTGGTTTATCATATTTCCAACCGTACACGTCGTCAGGAGATTCATGCAGTTGTTAATTGGTTCTTTCTACTTGCAGCGATTGCGATTATCGGCGTAATTGTTATTTCTATTTATATCGGCAGAAAGCTGGGAAATCGTATTAACCGATTAAATCAATCAATTGCAGCAATCTCAGAAGGTGATTTTACCATTACGCTTCCACAGGATGAATTGTCTTTAAGAGACGAAATTGCAAATATGAATTATAGTATTCAGAGTTTTATTGAAAAAATGCAGCAGATTCTGGGAACAATTCAGTTAGAAGCGGTTAGTTTAAAGAATCAGGCAGAACAGAGCAGTGCAGCTTCGCATACATTGCGCGATCAGGCGGTAGCACAGTCAGGTTCTATGAATCAGATGCGAAACGTTGTTGATGATATGAACGATTCTGTGGCTGATCTGGCAGAAAATGCAACCTCGCTTGCAAATGCTGTCGGTGATTTGAGCGATAAGGGCAGACAGACAGATGAAATTATGCGGAATCTGGTCACATCTGCTCAGACAGGTGAATCAGATATGCAGTCAATTCAGAACAATATGAAAAATGTGAATCAGTCAATGGACGATATGAACAGTGTTGTTTCACATTTATCGGAATCAGCAGAAAAGATTACGAATATTGTTGAATTGATTAATTCAATTGCAGAGCAGACCAATCTGTTGTCATTAAATGCTGCAATTGAAGCGGCAAGAGCGGGAGAGGCAGGAAAAGGCTTTGCTGTTGTTGCCGATGAAATCGGAAAACTTGCAAGCAATTCCGCAGAGGCCACACAGGAAATCGTTACCATTATTCAGGATATTTCAGATAGAATTGAAGAATTATCACAGCGTTCTGAAAATAATTTGAAAGAAATTTCGGACAGCAGCAGTGCCGTTGTGAAGGCAGCAGATACATTTAATCATATTTTTGAACAGTTAGGATATACAGTGAATACGGTTCATGATATGTCTGATATGCTTACAAATGTCAATGAAATTGCAATGTCTGTTGCAGCAATTTCACAGCAGCAGTCAGCTAGTACACAAGAAGTTACTGCATCAATTGAGACACTTGCAGACAGTGCAGTTGAAGTATCTGACAAGAGTGGAGATGTTGAAGAAAGTGCAAAGACGGTTGAACAGTCCGCTGTCACAATCAATGGATTTGTAGAAGAGTTCAAGATTCAGTAGTAAATACATAAATCTGTAAATTGTTATAAATTGAACAAAGTAAGAAGAACCGAAGCAAGAAATCTATATAGATATCAGGCTTCGGTTCTTTTGATTTTATATGGGAAACAGCAGTTGCTTCAGCAGAGCTTATTATCTCGTCAAAGCAAAACAGATATGTTATAATAATACAAGTGTTGTATGCACCGGGCAGAACACGCAACCCAATGATGCAAAAAGTTTGTGTCGTTACACATACAAAAGAACTGCCTAGAAAAGAGGAAATAAAAATGATATGGTTTGTGTATGCAGTATTGTCAGCAGTGTTTGCAGCTTTGACTTCCATATTGGCAAAGATTGGAATTGAAGGTGTAAACTCCAATCTTGCAACGGCAATCAGAACTGTGGTAGTACTTGTTATGGCATGGGGAATGGTATTTATTACCGGAACGCAGAATGGAATTACGGACATTTCCAAAAAGAGCTGGATATTTATTATTTTGTCCGGTCTGGCAACAGGAGCATCCTGGTTATGTTATTACCGTGCATTGCAGCTCGGCGATGCTTCGAAAGTTGTTCCAATTGACAAGATGAGTGTTGTGCTGACGTTAATTTTAGCATTTGTATGTCTGCATGAGCAGTTTACAGTGAAGTCAGCAATTGGTTCTGTCTTGATTACAATCGGAACACTCGTGATGGTTTTATAAGAATTGAATCAATATCATATAGACGATTGTTTACAAGGAATAGAACAACAAACTTTTCAATATATTGATACAAAATATATTATTGAGGCCGATATGGCAGATTGTCGGGAAGCAATTTTATCAGAAGCATATGCTGACTTTTTGGTTGAAGAAGGATTTCAGGAACAATCCTTTCAGGAGCGTTTTAATGAATACTGTATACAGGAAATGGATTATAAGTATAATACGATTTATGCGCCGAGAACGGAAAGTGAGCCAATTTCCTTAGAAAAATACCCATATTCTTGTGTTCCGAAACTATTTGGACTAATGGATACCTCCGCAGCAGAGGCAACCGGGGCATTGCGGCTGCAAAAAAGGGCAGGCTTTGGACTGACAGGTAGAGGCGTTATTGTAGGATTTATTGACAGCGGAATTGATTACACCAATCCAGTGTTTACGGATGAATTTGGACGAAGTCGGATTCTTTCCATATGGGATCAGACCATACAGTCAGGGACAACGCCGCAAGGAATTGCTTACGGAAGTGAATATACGATGCAGGATATTAATGAAGCACTGCAGGCAGCCAATCCGTTAGAGCTTGTGCCGAGTGTAGATACGGAAGGGCATGGTACATTTTTAGCAGGAATTGCCTGTGGAAGTGAAGATGTTGAGAATGATTTCGTTGGAACGGCAAATGAAAGCCTTATTGCAATGGTAAAATTAAAGCCGGCTAAACAATATCTAAAAGATTTCTTTCTGATAGAGAATCAAGAGAATTCTGTATATCAGGAAAATGATATTATGATGGCAGTTTCGTATCTGGTATCACTTGCAAAGAGGGAAGGCAGGCCGTTGGTATTAGTGATTGCGCTAGGTTCGGGAAATGGAGAGCGTACAGGTGGCTCTGTCTTATCACAGATGTTAGACTATTATGGCGAAAAGATTGGAAACTGTGTGGTTGTATGCAGTGGAAATGAAGGAAATGAACGGCTTCACTATGAAGGAAATTTAACAGGAAAAAGTTACGATGATATTGAACTGAGAGTGGGGGAGAATACAAGAGGATTTTCATTAGAAATCTGGGGAAATATACCGGACATTTTATCAGTAGAATTTATTGCTCCATCAGGAGAATTTCTTCCACGAATACCGGCAAGGTTAGGAATTAGTACATTGGTACGATTGCTGCTTGAAGAAACGACGATTGAAGTTCATTACAGCTTGGTAGAAGGGCGTACCGGAATGGAGTTGATATTTTTGCGGTTCACGGCACCGACACTGGGAGTATGGACGATTCGTGTGTATGGAAGCAATGTATTGCAGGGGCAGTATAATGTGTGGCTGCCGATTCGACAGTTTATCAATGAAAATACATATTTTTTAAAACCGGAACCGGATATTACAATTGTGACACCGGCAGCTTCTGATGCAGTGATTACAGTTGCAGCATATAATCATACCAATAACGCATTGTATACAGAGTCAGGAAGGGGATTTACACGGATTGGAGCAGTAAAACCGGATGTCGCAGGACCCGGCGTAGAAGTATTTGGTCCGGGGCTTCGCGGCAATTATGTACGTAAATCCGGAACGTCAGTGTCAGCCGCATTGGTTGCCGGAAATTGTGCGCAGTTGATGCAATGGGGGATTGTGCAGGGAAATATTCCACAGATGAAGACGAATTATATTAAAAATTTCCTGATTCTGGGAGCAGGACGTGACCGGAATATTACATATCCCTCAAAGGCGTGGGGATATGGCAAAGTAAATTTATATGAGACATTTCGGATTCTTACGCGTGGATAAGTAAGAGAATTTTTGGAAAACGTCGTTGTATATTTTTCTTTACAAAATTTTGGTGTTCAAAGGTGCATTTATGTTTTAAGATATTAAATTGCAAAAATGTTAAAAACAAACGCTGTTGTAAATGCACTTGTGAACTATGCTGTTTAATGGAATAAAGTGTTGCCCCAAAAGCATATAATAGATAAAATAACATGCATACAAGGTTTGCACATATTAAATGAATGAAAAAATAGAAAATGTGCTGAATGTTGCAATGGATATTTCTGTACAGGAGAGAGAACGTTCAGAAAGTTTGTCAGCAGGATTTGATACCGTTACGCAAACGTGGGATATTATTGTGCGCTATGTCAATGATTTGGATTTTTTAGAGCAGTATGAAGACGTAGGTGTGAATATTTTGTCAAACAATTTTGCAATTATTACGACACCGGAATCGTTGATTGATACAATAGCACAACATCCGAATATTATTTATGTAGAGAAGCCGAAGCCGTTGTATTTTCAAGTGCTTGAGAATAGAAGAGACGGTTGTATTGCAAGTACACAGAACCGGTTCGGGTTGTATGGAGAAGGAGTTCTGATTGCGATTATTGACAGTGGAATTGATTATGCGCATATGGCATTTCGGGATATGTTCGGAAATACGAGAATAGCGCAATTATGGGATCAATCGGATTCGACAGGAATTCCGCCTGTTGGTTTTACACAGGGGAGCGTGTATACAAGAGAGCAGATTAATGAAGCATTACAACGCAGGGAAAATGGGGAAGCAGCAAGTGGAATTTTAGAGCAGGATAGAAGTGGACATGGAACACATGTTGCAGGAATTGCAGGCGGCAATTTTGCAGAGAATAAGATAAATCAGGTGGGAATTGCAACACAGGCAGAATTTTTAATCGTCAAATTAAAAGAAGCGGGAAGCCGTTCCTTTGCAACAACAGTAGAATTGATGGAGGGAATCGATTATGTTGTACAGGTAGCACAGCAGATGCAAAAGCCTTTGGTTATCAATCTGAGTTTTGGCAATAATTATGGTTCTCATGATGGGACATCACTTGTAGAGACTTATATTGATGAAATCGCCGCAAAAGAACAGATTAGTATTGTGATTGGTTCGGGCAATGAAGGAAATGCCGGCGGTCATACGAGTGGAATTGTTGAACAGGGAATGGCACAAAATATTGATATTGCTGTTTCACAGTATCAGAGTGCTTTTTCAATACAGTTATGGAAGTCTTATGCGGATATTTTTGAAATTGAAGTCATTGCACCGGATGGGGCAAAGACAGGTATTTTTACAGATATGAATCAGGTAATGGCATATCAGTTTCCGAGAGCAAGGACAGAATTATTTGTCTATTATGGAACGCCAAAGCCATACAGCATTTATCAGGAAGTCTATATGGAATTATCACCGATGGATTTTTTTGTGGAGGCAGGTATCTGGAAAGTGAGAATTGTACCGAGAAAAGTGGAAATAGGATTGTATCATATGTGGCTGCCTGTGGAAAATGCATTGGGAACGAGTACGCGGTTTCGTTATCCGACAGCAGATGTAACATTAACGATTCCATCAACGGCACGAAATGCTATTACAGTTGGTGCATATGATAGCAGAAGAGATACATATGCAGATTTTTCGGGGCGTGGTTTTACAAGAGAAACGAATCAGGTCAAACCGGAAATGGTAGCTCCCGGTGTAAATATTTTATCAGCAGCAGTTGGCGGTGGAGTTGTGGCAAATAGCGGAACATCCGTTGCTGCACCATTTGTGACAGGAGCGGTTGCATTATTGATGGAATGGGGAATTGTGCGCAGGAATGATTCATATTTGTATGGGCAGAAAGCAAAAGCCTATTTAATACGTGGTGCAAGACAACTTGCAGGAGAAGTCACGCCATCGCCAAGAACCGGATATGGCGCACTGTGTCTGTTAGACAGTTTGCCATTATAGTGCGTGAATTATTTGTTTGAAATGGAGATTCTGTCATTCACATTATTAGAATTAGTATGTGGTATATTTTTTGCAGCAGAATAGAAAGAAACAGAAAGGAATGTCATGAGAGAAGCAGAAGCAATGCGTTTATTAGGTGCAACAGCGCAGGATGATTTAAAGACAATTAAAAAGAAGTTTCGTGCAAAAATGAAATTGGCACATCCTGATGCGAGGGCAATGCAGGCGGTACATGATATGTCACAGGCGCAGAAGCTCAATGAAGCATATGAATTGTTAAAAAATAGACATTCTAAGAAACATACACATGGAAAACATAAGGAAAAGGAGTCAACTTGGGAAGATTTCTTTTCTTTTTATGCATATGATGAACCGGAGTGGGAAGCGCCTGAATGGGAATTTACAAGTATTGAACATGAGGCGGCATATCAGGAAAGGGTTGTGTATCGGTATGAATGGTACGATTCAGCTTCCGGGCAATATCGCAGGGTAACAACAGGAAAATATCTGTGGAATCCGGATTGTGAAGAGTTTTCTTTGTTGTTATTTAGTTTGAATCAGTTAGCGCAACAGTTATTATCAAATGAAGAAGAACAAAACAATCGTTCCGTTTCAAGTCGGGAACGGGATTTTGCATATACGGTCAATCGACAACAGTTTCAGCTGCGATTGTTTCATTACTTGGCAGTGCAGTATATACAGCCACAATATGCACTACAAAAATTAGCAGAACCGATTCGGACAGACAGGCAGAATCGCCCGTTATATCGGTTTGAGGCATCGGTTGGTGAACCGAAGAAAGGGATTGCAGCATATTTATTGGAACAAATCAACGTGGGAGATAACCTGTATCCACAAGCCTTTCGGGAAAACAAGCTCTATGTACGTCTGCAAAACGGAATGGAAGCGGGGTATATTTCCTTTGAGCAGGATTCGTTATATTATGTCATTTTTCCATTGTTAAAAAATAAGAAAGCACAAGTGAAGATGCAGATTCAGGATGTTTTTAAACGGTCTGGAGGAAGAGGCACGCCGGTATATTATCTGAAAGTCGCATTTTATTTACGGTTAAATAAAAAGATTACAGAGGAAGACTGTATACAGCAGGAAAATGGAGTGAATTTAAAAATAGCAAAACTTCTGAATGAATATAAAGAATCCATTTAGGGTATTATAATAGTTCAAGAGCATGTTGTGTTCATGAGATTCGAGCGTGAAATCTCTTATAAACACAGTTGGGAAGGAATCTCTCAGAGTAATTCAATAACAATTGAACGATTAACAGAGAAGAATTCTCATTTACAGACCTTGAAAAATACAATGAGTTCTGATATTCTAATTTTAGTTAGTTAATACTAACAAAGTGTAAATCATTCAAAAACTCCTTTCTGTTCCAGTGACTGCTGAACACTTGAACAGAGGGGATATTCAGGAAGGAAGTAATGTAATGAATTATATGGAAATCGAAAAAGTTATCGGTAGAGAAATCTTAGATTCAAGAGGAAATCCAACAGTAGAAGCAGAAATCACATTGGTTGACGGAACGGTAGCAAGAGGAACTGCTCCGTCAGGAGCTTCAACAGGTGAGTTTGAGGCACTTGAATTACGTGATGGCGATAAATCAAGATACTTAGGAAAGGGCGTTACGCAGGCAGTTGAAAACATCAATACAGTGATTAGTGATGTGTTGGCAGGAATGGATGCATCGGATATTTATGCGATTGATGCAGCAATGATTCAGGCAGACGGTACAAAGGACAAGTCAAAATTGGGAGCAAATGCAATTCTTGCAGTATCGATTGCGTGTTGCAGAGCAGCAGCACAGTCCCTTGAGATTCCATTATATCGTTTCTTAGGCGGCGTAAATGGTAATCGTCTTCCGGTACCGATGATGAATATCGTAAATGGTGGTGTGCATGCGTTGTCTAGTGGTCTTGATGTACAGGAATTTATGATTATGCCGGTAGGAGCACCTTCATTTAAAGAATGTTTGAGATGGTGTGCCGAGGTATTCCATGCACTTGCTTCTATATTAAAAGAAAGAGGACTTGCAACCTCAGTTGGTGATGAGGGCGGTTTTGCACCGGCATTAAAGTCGGATGAAGAGGCAATTGAGACAATCTTAGAGGCTGTTAAGAAAGCCGGATATGAACCGGGTCGTGATTTTAGAATTGCAATGGATGCAGCTTCTTCTGAGTGGAAGTCAGAAAAAGGGAAGGGATTCTATCATTTACCAAAAGCAAATATCGATTATACATCAGAAGAACTCATTGAACACTGGGCGGAATTATGTGAGAAGTATCCGATTATTTCCATTGAAGATGGTCTTGACGAAGAAGACTGGGAAGGCTGGAAGAAACTTACAGAAAAGTTGGGGGATAAAGTTCAGTTAGTTGGTGATGATTTGTTTGTTACAAATACAGAACGTCTGTCAAAAGGAATCGAATTAGGAGCAGGAAACTGTATCTTAATTAAGTTAAATCAGATTGGATCTGTTTCAGAGACATTAGAAGCCATTAAGATGGCTCATAAGGCAGGTTACACAGCAATTAGTTCTCATCGTTCCGGTGAAACGGCAGATACGACAATTGCAGATTTGGCAGTTGCATTAAATACATGCCAGATTAAGACAGGTGCACCAAGCCGTTCAGAACGTGTTGCAAAATATAATCAGTTGCTTCGTATCGAAGAAGAATTAGGTGCAAGTGCAGTATATCCGGGAATGAAAGCATTCAACGTAAAATAAAGTTTATCAATTCATAACAGGTAAAAAGGTTCACATTTACGAAAGTAGGTGTGAACTTTTTTGTCTTATCTTTTTATGTATTTGTATATTTTAAGTAAAATTAAGAAGTCCATATTTATAAAGTAAAAACGTGGAAACGCCCGATTTGTAATTATTTAATAGAAATGCAGATAGAAAAGACTAATTTTTCTATAAAATTGTCAAAAAAAGTAGAAAATTCAGTAGAAAAATGATAAAATTAGTTTATTAAGAATATATACAGAGGGAGAATAAACATGGAACAATTTGTAGGAGTAAGTTCAAGTGGTAATTTGCAGGAAGCAATCAGAGGTTTGAGTAGTCCACAGCTTATCATGTTGTTTGCAGCAAAGAAAGATCAGTTTCAGACTGCAGTTGCTCAGCTTGAAGAAGCATTTCCGGGTGTGCCAAGTATTGGTTGTGTAGGACAGTCATATGGTGGCACGACTGTTTTGGAAAATGGAATTCTTGTTGTAGCATTAAAAGGAAAGATTACAGCAGTTACAAATGTCATCAAGAATGTTTCTAAGGCACCGGTAAGATATGTGCGTGAATTACAGAAGGATATCAGTGCAATCAGACCGGGAAATCAGAATACGGTAATGATTGATTTTTGCAGTGGAAATGATGAATGTGTACTTACTACAATACAGTCAGTTATTGATAACAAAGATATTCAGCTGACAGGCGGAACGGCATCTGATGGAACGGTTGCGTGCAATGGCGTTGTATATCAGGATGCCTGTGCATATGCATTGGTACGCAATGACGGCGGAAAAGTAAAAGTATACCGTGAGAATATTTATACACCAATGAATGAACAGCCATATGTTGTTACAAAGGCAGTTCCTACAGAGTATCGTTTATGTGAATTAAATGGAAAAAATGCGATTGATGTGTATACGGAAGCATTGAATATTCGTACGGACGAAGTAGAAAAGCAGACATTTAAGAATCCATTTGGCCGAATTATCGGAGATGAAGTATTTATTGTATCATTAAAAGAGCGTCTTGCAAATGGTCAGATGAGCTGTTATAGAAAGGTAAATCCAAAGGATCGATTATATATTTTAAAGGCGGAGGATGACCAGGAAGTATTAGAAAATACCGTTCGTACAATTAAGAGTGAATTTACACATATTTCAGCTATTTTCTCAATTAACTGTATTTTCAGATATATGTATTTTAAGGATTTAGGTCATATGAATCATTATTTGCAGCGTATGGAGAGCCTTGGAACACACGCAGGTTTAATCGGTATGGGTGAGCATTATAATAAGCAGCACACGAATCAGACAATGTCTTGTGTTGTATTTGAATAATTCATTTGCATATTTATTTTATCAATTGAACGAGAATTTTCCGTGAATGAGAAACATTACAGGATGTGCATCTTGCGGAAAGAAAGATAGAAATAATACAATACATATTAAGGGGAACAATGATGGGATTTTTTAAGAAAAATAAAAATACAGAAACAGTACAGGAAACAAGAAGTGTAAGTCAGACAGGCAGTAATATGGAAGAAGTTCTCTATCCGGTTGCATTTACGGCAGATTATTTAGAAAAGAAATTTGACAGACTTTCAGATGAAGAGATTCTTGTTACGAAGCAGATTGTTGATATTAAGGCATCATTTCAGGATGTATTAGATGGCGTAGACGGATTGACAGAAGATATTGATGCTTTTCAGGGAACATTTCAGGATATTAAGCAGGCAGCAGATGTATTCAATGATGTAAGAGATGAAATTATTGAAGCAGTTGGAATTGCACAGGATAAGGTTGCACGCTTAAAGGAAGATTCTGAAAAAACAACACAAAGTTTTGATGTCATGGATCAGACATTTACCAATCTTGCAACATCTGTAGAAGATATTAAGGAATGTACATTAGGCATTGTTAAAGTTGCAAATCAGACAAATATGCTTGCTTTAAATGCATCCATTGAAGCAGCCAGAGCAGGAGAACACGGAAGAGGATTTGCAGTTGTTGCCGAACAGGTTCGTGAACTTGCTGAGCAGATTAAAAAGTTGATTGAAATGGTTGATGAGCGTATTGCAAATGTTGAAGAAGGCACGGATGAACTTAACAAATCGCTTGCAGATTCAAAAGAATTGTTGCGTGACAACGCAGAAAATGTTGCAGAAGCACATGAAATCTTTGATACAGTACGTGAGAGTGCAAATAAAGTAGATGAAGTACAGAAAAATATTTCAGATGCGATTGATAATTCACAGGTTAAAATTAATGAGATTTCAGATTATGTTGTTTTATCAAAAGAAAAATATGATGCAGTGCTTGCATGTATTCATGATATTGAAGAGAGCGATGGTACAAAAACACAGGTGTTTGATGATATTCGAAACATGTTGTCACAGGTGAAACCATTAACAAAGAGTATTTAAGCAGAAATGGTATCTGCAGTTAGGAGGAAGTTATGATTTCAAATGATGCTACGATTTTGAAAATTAAACATGAGGTGCTATATCAGGCAGCAAAGTTAGCATATGAAGGGACGTTTGATGAGAAAAAAGAAGAGCTTCCTTACGAGTTAGCACCGGGTCCTTTGCCGCAGTTCCGTTGTTGTGTATACAAAGAACGGGAAATTATGCGCCAGAGAATTCGTTTAGCAGAAGGAAAATGTCCGGGAAATAGTGATGATCCGAATGCAAGTAATATTATTCAGGTTATCGAGGCAGCATGCGCAGACTGTCCGTTATCTCATTATATTGTTACGGATAATTGCAGAAAATGTATGGCGAAAGCATGCCAGCAGTCTTGTAAATTTGGTGCAATTTCGATGGGAAGAGACAGAGCATATATTGATCCTGCAAAGTGTAAGGAATGTGGTATGTGTGCGAAGAACTGCCCGTATAATGCGATTGCGGACTTGATTCGTCCTTGCAAGAAGACATGTCCGGTTGATGCGATTACAATGGATGACAATGGAATCTGTGTCATTGACAATGATAAATGTATTCGTTGTGGCAAATGTATTCACAGATGTCCATTTGGTGCAATCGGTTCAAAGACGGATATTGTAGATATTATTAAGGATATTTTAGCCGGCAAAGAAGTGATTGCAATGTTTGCTCCCGCTGTGGAAGGTCAGTTCGGTGCAGATATTTCATTCTCAAGTATTCGTACAGCCTGTAAAAAACTTGGCTTTGCAGATATGATTGAAGTAGGTCTTGGCGGTGATATGACAGCAGCAGCAGAAGCAGAAGAATGGGTGGAAGCCAATAAAGAAGGCAAGAAGATGACAACCTCATGTTGTCCTGCATTTGTGAATATGATTCGCAAACATTTTCCAGAGCTTGCTGATAATATTTCAACAACAGTTTCTCCAATGTGTGGGGTGTCTCGTATGTTAAAGGCAAAGAATCCGGATGTAAGAACAGTATTTGTTGGACCGTGTATTGCTAAGAAAAGTGAAGTAAAGGATAATCCAATTGAAGGAAATGCAGATTATGTATTGACAATTGGAGAGTTCCGGGCAATGATGCGTGCAAAAGAAATTACATTAGAACCAGAAGAAAACACAACGCAGCAGGCAAGTATTTATGGTAAGCGTTTTGGTAATGGCGGCGGTGTTACAGCAGCTGTTGTTAAATGTATGGATGAAATGGGTGTTGATGCCGGTCAGTACAAGGTAGAAAAATGTGCCGGTGCTGCAGAATGTAAGAAAGCACTTACCTTGTTGAAGGTAGGCAAATTAGATGCAGATTTCATCGAGGGTATGATGTGTGAAGGCGGTTGTGTCGGCGGACCGAGCCAGCATAAGCCGGAAATGGCATTTAAAAAAGATCGTGATACATTAATTGGACAGGCAGATGAACGAGGCGTTCATGATAATCTGTCACATTATGATATGGCATCTTTTGATATGCACAGATAAAATAGATACAGCGTGTAAGAAAAATGTAATCAACAATAATGAATATAAAAAGTTCTTCTTAGTATTATACAAACTTCGTGAAAATGAATGATGTATAGACGGGAAGAACTTTTTTGCGTATTAGAATGTTCTTGTTGAAAAACGGAAAATATATACAATAGATATTTGCATAATATGTAATTCGTGATAAAATAAAAAGGATTATGGATAGGAGAGTGTATTGTATGAGATTTGAAGGAATTCAGAAAGTACATGATGGAAAGTTTATTTCAAGATACGATTTAACATATGAGACAGAAGATCATAAGACAAAGGTCTATGAGATTATAAGCAGAAATCAAAATTTGCAGTCGGTACAGGATGTTCAGAATCCCCATACGGATGGCGTTGTTATCATTGTAACGAACCCGGGTGGAGATAAGATTCTGTTAAATAAAGAGTACCGTATGTCCGTTGCAGGATGTGTTTATAATTTTCCGGCAGGATTGATTGATGCAGGAGAAGATGCAAAAGAGGCGGCAGCCAGAGAATTAAAAGAAGAAACAGGCTTGGATTTGTTAGAAGTAAAAGATCAGATGTTTGACAGCTATAGTGCAATTGGCTTTTCGAATGAGACAAATGCAGTGATTGTCGGAGTGGCAGACGGTACATTTGCACCGAGTACATCGACAGTAGAAGAGATAGAAGCAGCCTGGTATTCGAAAGAAGAAGTGCTTGAATTGTTAAAAAAATATCATTTTGCGGCAAGAACACAGGCATATTGCTATTTATGGGCGAGACAGTCATAAAACTGTGGATAAATAGAATATAAGGAAATAAGAAAATGAAAAAGACAAAAAGAACAATTGAAAAAGTGATGATAGCATTTCTGTGTGTCTGTATAATTTTATGTGCCGGATGCGGCAAAAAGAATCGTGTGATACAAGTCTATCAATATGAAGAAAATGAAGATGGAACACTAAAAATCACAGGTCTTACGGACAAAGGAAAGAATGACAGCAAGCTGACAGTTCCAGCCGAATGGAATGGAAAGAAAGTTACTGCGATTGATGCCGGTGCATTTCAGGATGATAGAAACGTAACAGAAATTGTGATTAGTGACGGTGTGGAGCGAATTGGTGATAATGCATTTATGTTATGCAAAAACCTTACGGAAGTCACAATTCCGGAATCTGTAAATCGAGTCGGAATGAATGTTTTTACAGATACGGCATGGGAAAATGCACAATATGAGAATCATACCGAGATTGTTGTCAATAGCATTTTGATTGGCGTAAGAAGTGGTATGAGTGAATATACAGTACCGGGAAATGTCAAACGAATTGCAGCAGGTGTATTCTACAATAATGCAGAAATTAAAAAGGTTACAATTTCACAGAATTTAGAGACAATCGGTGATTATGCATTTAGCGGTTGTACGCAGCTTACAGAATTAACACTTCCGGATAGCATACAATCCATTGGTTATGCAGCATTTAGTGATTGTGAACAATTACAGATTTCTGTTCCGGCGGGGGTACGTGAAATCGGAACAGATGCGTTTCGTAACGTGAAACAGTTACAGTATACCGGAAGTCTGTCAGGAAAGCCTTGGGGAGCAAAAGCTGTTTCATAGATATAGAAGGGGTAGAGGTTAAAGTACGTATAGTGTTTTATACAGATATTTAGCATCTTAAAGACAAATCAGAAAAAGGAGCGTGCGAAAGCACAGAATGAATGATGAAAATAATTGATGTAAATACGGGTGTATATGAAAAAAATGACGAAATGGCAGCAAAGTTGAGAGATTATTTCCATGATAAAGGAATTTGTGTCTATAATTTTCTTGGAACGCCGGGTTCAGGAAAGACAACGCTGTTAGAAAAGTTAGTAGAAAAGTTTGACAAAAGTAAACTTGCGGTGATTGAAGGAGATTTGTATACCGATCAGGATGCAAAACGCATGCAGGAGCTAGGAATTCAGACCGTTCAGCTCAATACCAAAGGTGCATGTCATTTGGAAGCAGAGATGATAGAACAGGCAGTTAAAAGACTGGATTTAACAGGTGTCGAGACGGTTATCATCGATAACATTGGTAATCTTGTATGTACTGCAGAATTTCAAATTGGAGAAGACGTACGTGTTACCGTTGCAAGTGTTACGGAAGGAAATGACAAGCCGGCGAAGTATCCATTGATGTTTGAAACAACGGATATTTTAGTTATCAATAAAATGGATCTTGCACCATATACGAATTTTAATGTGGAAGCCTTTTGTGCTGCTGTAAAAGAGATGAATCCGAAATGTCACATTATAGAAGCGAGTGCATTTCAGGGAGAAGGCGTAGACGAAGTCTATCATACAATGCAGCAGCTTCGGGTTTAAATACGTGAACGGATAGAATAAGAATAATAAAAGTGGAAAGGATAATAAGATATGAAAGCAATCGCATTTCTTGCAAATGGATTTGAAACAGTGGAAGCACTTGCCGTAATTGATATTTTGCGTCGTGCAGGAGTTGATACACAGACAGTTTCTGTAACAGATAAGGTGCAGGTGGAGAGCGCACAAAAGATTCAGGTTATGGCAGATAAGGCATTTTCGGAAGATGTATTTACAGATGCAGATTTACTATTTCTTCCGGGAGGACCGGGACATGTAGAGTATGAAAAGAATTCTGTACTGATTCAACAGTTACAGAAAGCATGTGCAAATGGAACATATATCGCTGCAATCTGTGCAGCACCGAGTGTTCTTGGAAGAATTGGGATGTTACAGGGGAAGCGTGCAACCTGTTTTCCGGGGTATGAGCAGGAATTGAAGGGAGCAGTTATTGCAGACAAAACAGAGCGTGTTGTTGTTGACGGAAACGTAATTACATCACGCGGAATGGGAACATCCATTGATTTAGGACTTGAACTGGTTGCTTTATTAAAAGGAAGAGAAGAAGCTGACAGACTGTCAGAAACAACCCAATATAAATAGAGAAAGTGATGGACATAAAAGTGGAAGATTACGAGTATCAAAGAAGCCGCAGGCAGCAACAGCGAAGAAGAGAGGCGATGCGGAAAAAACGCAGAAAACAGATGCGTATTCGCAGAATTAAAAATATGTGCCGTTTTGTGGCGGCAGTCGCTTTGCTGACATTAGTTGGAATTGTGTCAGTTGCTTACATTCGAAAAGATGGAATGAAGGATAGTTCATTTGTTGCAAAAGAGACACAGGATGTAGCTGCAAGTATTAATACTTCGCAGAGAATCAAAAGAATGTATCCGCAAATATCGGCAAATTATGCAGAAATTAATATGGAATCGGTGAAAAGTCCTTATGTGGCAGTATTAGATGTGGAGAATAATCAACTGATTGCCGGGCGCAATTGTGATCAGAAGATTTATCCGGCATCCATGACAAAGGTTATGACGCTTATTGTTGCAGTGGAGCAGATTCAAGATACACAGCGTACCTATACGATGTCGGCACAAACGATTGCCAATCTGGTCGCACAAGAGGCATCCAGAGCCGGCTTTGATCCCGGAGAAACAGTTTCGTTTACAGATTTATTATATGGTCTGATTCTGCCGTCTGGTGCAGATAGTGCTGTTGCACTGTCAGAGATGGTAGCCGGAACAGAAGCGGAATTTGCAGTAAAAATGAATCAGAAATGTCAGGAGTTGGGATTGCAGCATACGCATTTTACCAACGCATCCGGTCTGTATGATGAGAATCAATATACAACGCCAATAGAAATGGCAATGATTATGCAGTATGCCATGGAAAATGAATTGTGTGCAAAAGTATTGTCTACCTATCAGTATACGACATTGCCGACGGTACAGCATCCACAGGGAATTCAGCTGACGAGTACAATGTTTAGCAGAATGTATGGAAATGAGGTAGAAGGTGTTCAGATTCAGGCAGGAAAGACCGGTTATACAGATGAGGCAAAGAGCTGTTTGGTAAGTTATGCAGAGAAAAATGGACATCATTATGTTGCAGTTACAGCAGCTGCTGATTATAAATGGCATGTTATTTTTGATGATTTTGAAATCTACAGAAATTTTTTACCATAATTTGTCATGATAAATTTAAAAACCCTGCACATACTAAGTGTGGACAAGCGACAGAGCTTTCCAATCTTAATTGAAAGTGGAGGAAATAAAAATGGCAAATTCAAAATCAAACACAAACGCTAAAAAGGATGCAAAGGGCGCAATGGACAGATTTAAGATGGAAGTTGCATCAGAGCTTGGTGTGGATTTAAAGGAAGGTTACAACGGTAATTTAACATCTGCACAGGCTGGTTCTGTTGGCGGCAACATGGTTAAGAAGATGATTGAGAAGCAGGAACAGGAAATGTCTAACAAGTAATTAAATAAAAAGCTGAATAAGACAAAGGTGTGTCGGGAGGTGTATTGCAGAATTTGTGATACACCTCTTTGTTTGTAAAAAAAAGACAATAATAGAAAAATTTTACTGGCAATATAGAAATGAGTATGCTATAATCTTAAAGTATGTACGTTGTACGCTAGAAAACTTTACATATATTTAAGGAGGAAGTAATAACGATGAGTTTTAAGGTAGAACAGTTAGAAGAAAAAAATATGGTAAAGCTTGTTATCGAAACAACAGCAGAAGAATTCGAAGCAGGCCTTAATACAGCATACAATAAGGATAAGAACAAGATCACAATTCCAGGTTTCAGAAAAGGTAAGGCACCTCGTAAGATGATCGAAAAACTTTACGGTGCAGAAGTATTTTATGAAGATGCAGCAAATGCAATTATTCCGGATGCATATGCAAAGGCAGCTGATGAAAGTAAGTTAGAAATCGTTTCTCAGCCTAAGATTGACGTTGTACAGTTAGAGCAGGGTAAGCCATTTATCTTCTCAGCTGAAGTAGCAGTTAAGCCGGAAGTTGAACTTGGAACATACAAGGGTGTAGAAGTTGCTAAGGTTGATACAGAAGTAACAGCAGATGATATCGCTGATGAATTAAAGAAAGTTCAAGATCAGAACTCAAGAACAGTTAGTGTTGCAGACAGAGCTGTTAAAGATGGTGATATGACAGTTATCGATTTCGAAGGATTCATCGATGATGAACCATTCGAAGGCGGTAAGGGTGAGAACTATCCTCTTACAATTGGTTCTCATTCATTCATCGATACATTTGAAGACCAGATTATCGGTATGAACATCGGTGATGAAAAGGATATCAATGTAACATTCCCAGAAGAATATCATGCTGAAGAATTAAAGGGTAAGCCGGCCGTATTCAAGGTAAAGGTTAACGAAATCAAAGAAAAGCAGTTACCAGAATTAGATGATGATTTTGCACAGGATGTATCTGATTTTGATACAATGGACGCTTATAAGGAAAGTCTTACAAAGACAATCGCTGAGCGTAAGGAAAATGCTGCAAAGGCTCAGAAGGAAACAGAAGCTATGGAAAAGATCGTTGCAGATGCAAAGATGGATATTCCAGAAGCTATGATTCAGACACAGGTAAACAGAATGGCTGAAGAATTTGCTCAGAGATTACAGCAGCAGGGATTATCAATTGATCAGTACTTCCAGTACACAGGAATGACAGCTGATAAGATTATTGAAGAAATGAAGCCGGAAGCTGTTAAGAGAATTCAGAACAGACTTGTTCTTGAAGCAATTGTTAAGGCTGAAAATATCGAAGTATCTGAAGATGAAATGAATGAAGAACTTCAGAAGATGGCTGATATGTATAAGATGGAACTTGATAAGATTAAGGAATTAATGGGCGAATATGAAGAAAAGCAGGTTAAGGATGACCTTGCAATTCAGAAGGCAGTTGACTTAATCGTTTCATCAGCAGTTGAAAAGTAATTATTTTATAGTAACTTCAGGATTGTATTCTTGAATGTGCTATGAATTGGTTTGTAGTTTATAGCAGAAAAGAATGGAGCGTAATATGAGTTTTGTACCTTATGTCATTGAACAGAATAGTCGTGGAGAACGTTCTTACGATATTTATTCAAGACTTTTAAAAGATAGAATTATCTTTTTAGGAGAAGAAGTAACAGATGTATCAGCCAACTTGATTGTTGCACAGATGTTATTCTTAGAAGCAGAAGATCCAAACAAAGATATTCATTTTTATATCAATAGTCCGGGTGGTTCTGTTTCAGCAGGTTTTGCAATTTATGATACAATGCAATACATTAAGTGTGATGTTTCTACAATTTGTATGGGACTTGCAGCCAGTATGGGAGCATTTCTCCTTTCTGGTGGTACAAAAGGAAAAAGAATGGCACTTCCAAATGCTGAGATTATGATTCATCAACCATCAGGTGGTGCAAGAGGTCAGGAAACAGAGATTCGAATTGTAGCTGAGAATATTTTAAAGACCAGAAACAAGTTAAATGAAATCTTAGCTGCGAATACAGGCAAGTCAGTAGAAGAAATTGCACGTGATACAGAGCGTGATAACTACATGACAGCACAGGAAGCTTTGGCATATGGCTTAATCGACAGCGTGGTAGAAAAGAGATAATAAAATTAAGAACAACGGATCATTCGTTGCGATGAAAGATGATAATAGCTCACTGCGACAGATGTTGTAGTGAGCTATTACCAACTATAATAATCAGTATTATGGAGGGTTTTATGGCAGGTAGAGGTATAGATGATAAGTTAAGATGTTCATTCTGTAACAAAACTCAGAATCAGGTTCGTAAGTTGATAGCAGGTCCGAATGGAATATATATTTGTGATAAGTGTGTCAGTGTATGTAATGATATTTTGGATGAAGAATTTGAGGCTGAGGAAGAATTTGATATTGCAGAAGATCTTGATTTAGATATCAATTTGTTAAAACCAAAAGAAATTAAAGAATTTTTAGATGAATATGTTATCGGGCAGGATGAGGCAAAGAAAGTATTAGCGGTTGCCGTATATAATCATTATAAGAGAATTCTGTCAGGCAGAAAATTAGATGTAGAACTTCAGAAGAGTAATATTCTTATGATGGGACCAACAGGTTCAGGTAAGACATTTTTAGCACAGAATCTTGCAAGATTATTAAATGTACCATTTGCAATTGCAGATGCTACAACGCTTACAGAAGCAGGTTATGTAGGGGAAGACGTTGAAAATATTCTGCTCAAGGTCATTCAGGCAGCAGATTTTGATATAGAAAAAGCACAATATGGAATTATTTATATTGATGAAATAGATAAAATTACAAAAAAATCAGAAAATGTGTCAATTACAAGAGATGTATCCGGTGAAGGTGTACAGCAGGCACTTTTAAAGATTTTAGAAGGTACAGTTGCTTCTGTTCCACCACAGGGAGGAAGAAAGCACCCACAGCAGGAATTAATTCCAATTGATACAACAAATATTTTATTTATTTGTGGCGGTGCATTTGACGGTTTGGAAAAAATTGTAGAATCAAGAATGGATAAGAGCACCATCGGTTTCAACTCTGAATTAAGAGAAAAGAAAAATGAAACTGTAGGAGAGGTTTTCCATAAAGTTCTTCCACAGGATTTGATTAAATTTGGTCTGATTCCGGAATTTGTTGGACGAGTTCCCGTAACAGTTGCATTGGATTCACTTGATGAGGCGGCATTGATTCGTATTTTACAAGAGCCTAAGAATGCAATTATTAAACAGTACCAGGCATTATTCTCATTGGATGAAGTTGAACTGGAATTTACACCGGAAGCAGTAGAAGCAGTAGCAAAGAAGAGCTTCGAAAGAAAAACAGGAGCAAGAGGTCTTCGTTCTATTTTAGAGTCCGTTATGAATGAAGTAATGTATGAGATTCCATCTGATGATAATATTGCAAAATGTATCATTACAAAGGGTGCGGTAGAAGGCACAGAAAAGCCTGAAATTCAATATCGTACAGAAAGTGTTGCATTAGAAGAAGCAAAATAAGCAATAATTGGGGATATGAATATTATGAAAAATATCAAATTACCTGTTATAGCATTGAGAGGTATGACCGTGTTGCCAGACATGGTCATACATTTTGATATAAGCAGAAAAAAATCAATCCGTGCGGTTGAAAAGGCAATGGAAGCAAATGAGAAAGTATTTTTAACAGCACAGCTTGATGTGGAAGTTGCAGAGCCTACACTTGATGATGTATACCAGACAGGAACAGTGGCACGAATTAAACAGTTAATTAAGATGCCAAATGGCATTATTCGTGTACTTGTTGAAGGTGTTTTAAAGGGGCATATTGATAAAAAAGTAACAAACAAAGAATATTTAGAGGCGACAATTGCAGTTGATGAAACACGGATTGAAGATGCTACGGAGCAGATGAATAAGGCGATGTTATCCGGCTTATATGAATTAATCAGACAATATGCAGCGGTTAATCCAAAGATGAGCAAGGATATTGTTAAGCAGTGGCTTAGTACGAATAATGCCCGAAAACTTTTAGAAAAGATTGCAATTGATTTCCCGATGGATGTAACGTCAAGGCAGGAAATTCTTGAAATTACATCATTAGAAGACTTATATACATATATTGGAAAAATGCTTATTGAAGAAATCAATGTGAGTCGTATCAAAGAGGAATTATCAACACGTGTGAAAGAAAAGATTGATAAGCATCAAAAGGATTATATTCTGCGTGAGCAATTAAGTGTTCTTCATAGTGAGTTAGATGGAGAAGCTGAGTTGGAGACGGATGAATTTCTTGCAGCTACGGAGCAGTTACAGGCAAGTGATACGATTAAAGAACGTATCAAAAAAGAAATTCGACGATTTAAACAATTGCAGCAGGGTTCACCCGAAGCCAATGTTGAACGCAATTATATTGAGACATTGTTAGATATGCCATGGGATAAGAGTTCACAGGATAATACGGATTTGCAGTATGCAAAAAAAGTATTAGATGATGAACATTATGGAATGAATAAGGTAAAAGAGCGCATTTTAGAGACACTTGCAGTTCGTAATATTACACATTCATCCGAAGCACCGATTATTTGTCTTGTCGGTCCTCCGGGAACAGGAAAGACCAGTATTGCACGTTCCATTGCGAAGGCTTTAAATAAAGAATATGTTAGAATCTGTCTAGGCGGTGTGCGTGATGAAGCTGAAATTCGTGGACATCGTAAGACGTATGTGGGGGCAATGCCGGGGAGAATTATTGAAGGACTGAAACAGGCGCAAGTTAAGAATCCATTGATGCTGTTAGATGAAATTGATAAAATCAGCAGTGATTATAAAGGAGATACGGCATCTGCATTGTTAGAAGTCCTAGATGGAGAGCAGAATTCTCATTTTACGGATCATTATATTGAATTGCCAACAGATCTTTCACAGGTGCTTTTTATTGCAACAGCAAATGATTTGTCACCAATCAGCCGTCCGTTACTTGACAGGATGGAAGTAATTGAAATTGACAGCTATACCAAAACAGAAAAGATTCACATAGCAACAGAGCATTTGATTCCAAAACAAATTGAGAAGAATGGCTTGAAAAAGAGTCAGCTCAAGTTTACAAAGAAAGCGATTGACAAGCTCATTGACGGCTATACCAGAGAAGCCGGAGTACGTCAGTTAGAAAGAGAAATTGCATCTATTTGCAGAAAAGCGGTACGTCAATTGTACGAAACAGGCGTATTGGATGAATCAAAAGTTCCGGTGCGTGTGACAGACCGCTCGTTAGAAACGCTGTTGGGAAAAGTCAAATATGAGTTAGAGCCGGCAAATAAGAAGAGTGATGTAGGAATTGTCAGAGGACTTGCATGGACAAGTGTAGGTGGTGATACATTAGAGATAGAAGTAAACCAGATGCCGGGTAAGGATGAGCTTATTCTAACAGGACAGATGGGAGATGTTATGCAGGAGTCAGCAAGAATTGCATTGACTTATGTACGTTCTATTGTGAGTAAAAAGCCATATAGCATAGAAGTATCCTTTTTTGAAAATAACACATTGCATTTACATATTCCGGAAGGAGCAACACCAAAAGATGGACCGTCTGCAGGTGTTACAATGGCGATTGCAATGTTGTCATGTGTAACGGGAATTCCGGTTCGTGCAGATGTCGCAATGACCGGAGAGATTAATCTTCGTGGAAAAGTACTTCCAATCGGAGGTTTAAGAGAAAAGCTCCTTGCAGCTAAGACTGCGGGAATAAAGACGGTTTTGGTTCCTGTAAAAAATAAACGTGATGTAGAAGAGATTGATAAAGAAATAACAGATGGACTTGAGATTATTTATGTGCAGGATGTGAAACAGGCGGTGCAGCATGCACTGGATAATCGTCATTCGGAGGAAAAACATGGTCATTAAAAAAGTAAATTTGGATATAGTCATTGGTGTGACAAGTGCAGTGCCGGATACAGATTTTCCAGAAATTGCTTTTGCAGGAAAGTCAAATGTAGGCAAATCATCCATGATAAATGCACTGATGAATCGTAAATCTTATGCAAGAACATCATCTCAGCCGGGAAAGACACAGACAATTAACTATTATAACATCAATGATACGATGTATCTTGTCGATTTGCCGGGATATGGATATGCCAATGCGAATCAGGCAGTCAAAGCAAAATGGGGAAAGATGGTTGAGAAGTACTTGAGGGTGTCAAAACAGCTTCGACAGGTTTTCTTATTAATAGATATTCGTCATGACCCATCTGCCAATGACAAAATGATGTATGATTGGATTGTTGCAAATGGCTATCGTCCGGTCATTGTAGCAACCAAGTTGGATAAACTTAAGCGCAGTCAGGTTGCAAAGCATGTCAAGGCGGTTCGTACAGGATTGGGACTTGAAAAGGATGATATTTTGATTCCATTTTCATCACAAACGAAACAGGGATTAGAAGAATTGTGGGAAGTCGTAGATTCTTATGTGCTGCCACAGACAGATGAAGAAATATAATTGTTTATTAGAAAAATAAATTACAAAAATCAAATGCAGGTATGATTCATTATTATCGAATGATACCTGCATTTTTACTTTATGGATAATGCGATAAACTCAATATAAAAGTAAAGAGATGTTACAAAAAAGGCTATTGTAACTGTTTGTGTTACAATAGCTTATGTATTACATAATTATAAATGTCCTGACTGGCATCTTTCCATTTGGAACAGATTGCATCAGCCTGATCTTCTAATGGGACGGATACACTTAATTCAATTAAATTTGAATCGCCTTCTTTAATCTGGCAGTGTGCGACATAATCACCGGACGAAGTCTGGTAATAGTCAGTCGTTGTTCCGACTTCACATTGTAAATCATATTTATTTGCTTTAATATATTGATCAATTTCTTCACGAATAGCACTGGAAATCTTTCCACTGAAGTAAGGGATGATTTCAGAGCCTTCTGTTGTCAGTTTATATTGTGTACTGTTGCGATATGTAATAACCTGTATAAATCCATCTTCTGCAAGAGAACTTAATACCTCCTGCAATGCAAAATATGTTGTATACTGCTTATCAAGCATAAATTCCGAAATCTGATTATTAGACAGCGGGAAATTTACTTTGCTTAGCATATACAGAACCATTAATTTATACAGTGTAGCTGCTTCCGTATTCATTGATAATTCCGTCCTTGATAAATTGTATGCTCTTTCAAATAATGATGAATGGTATTCATAACCATTTTCTTATTTCCGCTCCAGTCAGGGGCGAGGAGGAGGTTTTTAGGACCGTCTCCGGTAAGGCGGTGAATCACAAGGTCCGGTGGCAATACCGGAAGGATTTCGCCGAGAATTTCACTATACTGCTTTAGGCTTAAAATGTCAACACTACCTCGTAAATATTCTGTCGCTAAATCAGTATTTTTTAAAACGTGTAATAATTGTAATTTAATTCCAGAAACAGGTAAGGCTGCAATGTATTTTGCAGTGGCAACCATCATATCAGGTGTTTCGTTTGGAAGACCGATAATCATATGAACAATTGGCCGGATGCCGACATCATTTAAGCGGGAAACGGCATCTTCAAATACAGGCAGCGAATAACCGCGACGAATATAAGCTGCGGTTGATTCATGCATAGTCTGTAAGCCTAATTCCACCCAGACCGGTTTAATCTGATTTAGTTGGGCTAAAAGTGCAATAATCTCATCAGACAGACAGTCTGGTCTGGTAGCAATTGATAAAATGCGAATATCAGGGCGCATAATCACAGGAAAATACAAGTCTTTCAGATATTCAGCACTTGCATATGTATTGGTATAGGACTGAAAATAAGCAATAAAATCATTACCGTGATATTTGCCGGAAATCAGTGATTTTGCAGCCTGAATCTGTGTATTCATGTCTAAACGGTTAGAAAGAGCAGCTCCGGTAAAGTCTCCTGAACCACCGGCGCTGCAAAATATACACCCTCTGGTGTCGAGCTTTCCGTCGCGGTTGGGACAAGTCATCCCACCGCTTAAAGAAAGTTTATACATTTTGGTTCCATATGTGTCTTTCAGATATTCTGAAAGAGAATAGTAATAAGGTCGCATTATTTCTGAATATGATCCTTTACGGCCTGACTGACAACATCGGCAACACGTGGATCAAATGCTTCCGGTAAGATATTTACATCGCTGACTTCATCATCAGGAATTAAATTAGCAATTGCAAGAGCAGCAGCAAGTTTCATTTCTTCTGTAATCTGTGTAGCACGGCCTTCAAGTGCACCCTTAAAGATACCAGGGAAGGCAATTACATTATTTACCTGATTTGGGAAGTCTGAGCGTCCTGTACCTACAACACGGGCACCGGCAGCTTTGGCAACATCCGGCATAATTTCAGGAACAGGATTAGCCATAGCAAAGATGATGGCATCTTTGTTCATAGACTGAATCATCTCAGGAGTAACAATATTTGGAGCAGAAACACCAACGAAAATATCAGCACCCTTTAATGCGTCAGCGAGAGTACCTGTCTGATGAGAAAGATTTGTAACATCCATCATAGATTCCTGCATCCAGTTCAGGCCTTCGCTTCCCTTAGAGAGAATACCGGATTTATCACACATTGTAACATTCTTAAAGCCATATGTCAGAAGGAGCTTTGTGATAGCAACGCCGGCAGAACCTGCACCGTTTACAACAACTTTACATTCTTCCTTTGTCTTGCCTGTAACCTTTAAACCGTTGATGATACCTGCAAGAACAACGATGGCAGTACCATGCTGGTCATCATGGAA
>DGTC01000039.1 GCA_002394205.1 Lachnospira sp. UBA4346
TACTCAGCCATCTTAGGATTCCATCTTCTTGTCTGATGTCCAAAGTGAACACCTGCTTCAAGTAACTGCTTCATTGAAATAACGCTCATTTTCTTACCTCCATTGGTTGTTTTCTTTTGTGTGATTCACGCATTATAGTTACCGACGAGCATCGGCACCGACTACAACATCCTCACACATGTTTTTTCACACAAAAAGCATTATAACAATACCATTAGAATAAATCAAGTACTTTTTGTGTTTTTTATACTATTTAATTTCTTGTAATGACATCAGCTATATTTTCAAAAGTATCTCCAGCTTTTAGCTCATATGTTCCTTCCCACACCTTTGTATCATTGCCTGTTTCTGTCATGTACTGATTAAATCCAATAATATCGGATATAACACCTTTTTCATAAAGAATTTCACTCACTTCAGATAAGTATTGGAAATTCTTAATTTCAACTGTAACTTTGTCGCCAACACTTACTTTCGCTGTTGTCTTAGCCTCTGTTTCTTTTGATTCTTCTTTTGCATCCTCTTCTTTTTTCGTCTCCGCCACCGTTGCAATTGTCGTTGCCTGCTGAGCAGTTGTTGATTCCGCACTTTGTGCCGTTGTATATGCCAATACAGAACTTGTTGTTTTTTCTTCTGTTACGGAGGATGTTTTAACATTTACTCCCTGTACAAATATTGCAATTGCAAATATTATCGTAGATAATAAAACACCAATCCCAATTCCTCTAAGGTAGAACTTCAGTTTCATCAAACAAATCTCTCTTTCTTTTCAATGTATTCTAAGATAAGTAAAATAAACTATCAGTTGTTATACAAACCAATTACTAATCTAACTTCACCGATTCCCATTGATAACTGCTTTGCAATATCTTTTGCATTCATTCCTGATTCATACAACTCTAAGATACGTCTATTTCTCTCATTTTGCATTACCGGATGTTTTGTATTATTTTCCTGTCTTTCTTCCTTTAATACATTCAGCTCATGAGCCTGTCCCTTCTGCATCTGTGTATCATTTGGTGCCTGTTCTTTCTTTTCCTGATGCTGCTTTGATAAAACTTTTAAACGTTCTTTTGCCTCATCCTGCGAATCGTCTGCATGAATATTTTTAGTTTTTTCTGTTATTAAAGTCTGCCTACTCTGTAACTTTTCTTCATTTTTACGAAGTTTTTGAACTTGCTCCTTTGTCTGATTAATGTCTTTTACCGTGCCTTTTACTTCTTTAGCTTTTTCATTTAACATATCATACAAAAATACAGTTTCATTATGATTGCGACTAATTTCATTCATAATTGTATCTGCATATTCATTCATTTCAAGAATTTTGGTATTCGAAATTCGATCCAACGATGCTTCTGTACGATCATCAATCCCATGAAGCTGTTCTTCTATAATTTCATTAATTTGCGAACGAATTTCTTCTTTTTGTTTTTCGCTAAGTGAAACTGCCTGTTCTGTCTCTTTCGCTAACTCATTTTGACTTGTATGAATATGTTTTTCATCATCCTTCACAAAAAAACTGATTCCAATAAAGCCAATACCACATACAAGCATTACAATTATTAACGTAGTCATCTCTTATTCTCCTATGTCTGTATTTATATCTTAATATCAAAATCCGAAAAATTATGTCCCTTTAAGAATACTTTGCCATCACTTATTTTCTTCTTTTTTTCCTGTTTATGACCTGCTTCATCATATTCATTATCACTTTTATCTTTTGCATCATATTTACGCTGTTCCTTTTCAATATCTTCTTTGCGAACAACCATCTCTGACTTTTCTTCTATTGTTTTCTCAACCTGCGTTGAAATCATCTGCTGTTCAACCGCTGGTCTTTGATCCTGATTCTGTTTGATATGGGACACTTCATTCAACTGTTGAACCATCGCCAAATCAATCGGTTTTACTATCATAAACAAACCTCCCGATAAATAATATTATTTATTCTACAATGGTCTTTGTATGATGTCCGAACGGTCTTTTAAAAACTGGCAATGACTACTTTTCTTTGATAAAAAGATAAACTGATCTCCAAACACAACTTTCACTCCATTATATATCATATCTGATACTTTAATTCTTGCATTACTATCTTCGACTATTTGCTGTTTTAATTCATTATATTCATTTTTCTTATTAATCAATTCCTGTTCGATTAAAAGTAAATTTCTTGTAGTCTTCTGTTGCATTTCAAGTTTGTCTGCACTCAATCCGCCTTCTGCGTCCTGTTTCATTCTCAATGCAGTTATAATTTGGTTTAACTGTAACTTGTTGCTTCCTAATTTTTCCAATTCTTTTCTAAGTTCTTCTACGCGTCGTTTTGCAGAAGGATCTACCCCCGCACCTACTACAGTCGTAGTTCCCATTTCATTTCCGATATTTTTAGCAATGACCATTACTGAAGATTTCACTTCTCCACCAATAATAAGGCCTTTTTTTCCCCCCGCAGTAATCGTACCTTTTGCAAAAACTTTACTATGAAGAATCGAGTCTGTTTCAATCTCTCCGCCAGCTTCTACCTGTGCAGCACTCTCAATAAACTTGGTTACAATCTTACCACCGGCTTTTAATACGGCACGATTCATACCCTGAACGCCTCGATTCAAGGTAATATCACCACCAGCAATCAGTGTTGCACCTTCTACAACACCACTCACTGCAATATCGCCTTTTGCTTCTACTGTAAATCCTGCCAATACATTTCCTTTGATATTCACATTTCCATCATAATGAATATCTCCTGTTGAGTTGTCAACATCCACAATATCCATAACATCCGAAACAAATACCTTTCCCTGCTCTAATGTTACATGACCATCAACATTCGATATTAATGATAATCCATCTTCAGAAATACTCAAATTCTTACCATGTTTAAAAATAACATGTTTCACATTGGCAGGGCGAACTGTTCTTCCATATACATCTAAACCTGGTTCACCGCGATCCTCCGGATGCAATACGGCAACCGTCTGTCCTTTGGAAACATGATTAACCATCTCTAATGAATGAAAATCAACCGTACCATCTTCGTTCATCTTTGGACGTGGCTTTAATTCTGTGTTGAACTTATACTCAATATAACCATCTGTTCCTTCTTTAGGCGGCGTTCCTACAGCGACAATATATGTTTTATTATAATTTTTAGATTCAAGAAATTCCTGAATTGCACTTTGCTCAACTCCATTTCTCACTCCTGCATGTATAATGTCATTTGTTATTTCTGTCATAGACATTTCTCGTGCACCTTCAAACGGAGGATAAAACACAGCTTCCATGCGCATACCGTCAGAAGATATGTAATAAATACCAAATTCATCTACCAATCTCATTTGAGAATCTGATATTTTCATCGTATATCCATCCTCAGTACACTTCTTAAATGCTTCTCCAACCTTTACGCTGTCAACTTCCGGAATATTTCTTTTTTCAATATAAAACAAAGCATCTTTTAAAGATGCCGGTGTTCCTCCCTGTTTTGCAGAGTATACTGTTATATAAATTCCATCTTCTTTTACAGAAAACTGATAAACCCCATTATCGCCCTTCTTCATATTGCCTCCTAAACAGATTAATCTATTAACTCTGTGTTAAAATCCCCATATAATCTCCCAGCTTCAATTTCATTTTATTTAAAGCTTTTGTATGCAACTGTGACACTCTTGATTCCGAAACCTCTAAAATCAAGCTAATTTCCTTCAATGTCATTTCTTCATAATAATATAACGTAACTACATTTTTCTCTTTTTCTGTTAAACTGTCTATCGCTGCAACAAGCATCTGTTTTAACTCTTCTTTCTCAATTGCCTGTTCCGGTTGCATATATGCAGCATTATTAGACGAATCTAACCGTACTTCACTTCCTGCATCCGTATACTCTTCAAGCGATATCAAATTGGTACTTTTTGTCTGTCCTTGCCAATTATTTAATTCTTCTAATGAAATTTCTAATTCTTCTGCTATCTGCTCATCTGTCGCTACTTTTCCTGTTGCAGCTTCAATTTTAGACATTGCAGCATCTATCTTCTTCTGCTTTTGTCTTAATGAACGTGGAATCCAATCCATTTTACGTATATGGTCTAAAATCGCACCTCGTATACGCAAACTCGCATAAGTCTCAAATTTGATATTTTTATTATAATCAAATTTATCTATCGCATCGATCAAGCCAAATATTCCATATCCAACCAAATCGTCATATTCAACATTATACCCCAAGTACATACTAAGACGTCCGGCAACAATCTTCACCAGACTTGCATACTCCATAATTAACTGTTCTCGAATTTTGCCATCTTTATTTTTCTGATATTCTTCCCAAAGCTTATTTTTCTCGGCTTCATTCATTTACCAATTCTCCCAATTGTAACTTTCAAAGTCTTCTGATTTTTCTATAGATTATTGCTCAGATTCAGCGTTTTTCTCCACTTCTTCTGAATCTTCGTTTTCTCCATTTTCTCCATTATCTTCGTTCTCATCTGTATTTTTATCTTCGTCCTTAAAGACTTTATTTAATATGATTCTTAATATAATCCCGACAATATAAAACCCAAACATACTGCAAATTAAAATCCATAAGAAATTAATCAGCGTAAACTTCTCCATAATCATAAAAACTGCAACGATAAATCCAGCTAATAATGTAATTAATGCAGGTATGTTTCTAAACTTTCTCATATGCCCTCCAAATACCTTTATTATATCGTTTTTGGTGGTTTTCCAACGGCTTTAATTAAATAATCCCCACTCTCAGAATAAAATTCGACTGTTCGTCCATAATTTTTACCACAATCTTCTGCAAGCAGACGAATATTATATTCTTTTAATTTCTTTTTTGCCGCCAACGCATTTCTTTCTCCAACACGCAACGCTTCATTCGCAGATGACATTGCAAACATCTGTGCACCACCTGCAATCTTAGCAACCAAACGTGACTTAACTGCACCTAAAGCCACCATTTGTTGAATCAACTCATCTATCCCAGTATCAGCAAACTTAGCACGATTCGAATTATTTTTTATCTGTGTGCTATCAGGTAACATACAATGTAATAAACCACTTACTTTTGTTACAGGATCATATAATGCCACACCAACGCAAGAACCTAATCCCAAAGTTGTCAATGCATCAGGCGCTTTACACGCTTTTAAATCT
Source organism: Lachnospira sp. UBA4346 (assembly GCA_002394205.1). Lineage (GTDB taxonomy): Bacteria > Bacillota > Clostridia > Lachnospirales > Lachnospiraceae > Lachnospira. Next base: position 5,158 of record DGTC01000039.1, read on the forward strand.
GCCATGCCTACTTTTATCATAGTCCCCATAAATAATAACCATTCCTTAATCACAATTTGTTGTATCTAGGTCCAAACGAACTTTCCATTCGTTATCTGTAAAAAGGGTATTGTCAGACGATAAAAAATATCGTCTGACACATACTTTTATTTATCTTCTGTCCTGTGTTACCGCTTCTTTAAGCGAATATAAACATCAACCAACTCCTAATGATGTCAATATTTTATCGTACGAATTCAGCTCTGGAATTAGCAAGAAATATCCATTAACGAAATCTAATTCTCCAAACTGTGACTGAATCAGCAACAACTTATCGCCATACTTACCAAATTCAGTAGCCGGTAAACTTAACAACGCACCAATCATATCTATCGTCATTGAAGGAGGTGTTGATATCATCTTCATATTAGTCAACGCCGATATTGCATTTAAATATGAACCAGATACAATGTTCCCTATTTCATTTAATGCAGACATCTCCATATCAGATAACTCATGTAAATCCATATCCTCATTTTCTGTAACATCTCTCATCATTAATGTATTGACCAAATGTAATGCTGATTTTGTATCAAATACAAATAACATCATTCCATCTATATCGCCTTCCATCCCAAGCAGGATTCCAACAACGGTCTGATCTTCTGGGCCAATAATTGTTTCAATATCTGTAAATGGTACCAGTGCAACTTTTGGCACAGACATGTCCATCTTTAAATTAAGCATCTTTGACAACGCTGTCATCGCATTCCCTGCGCCAATATTTCCAATTTCTTTTAACACGTCATACTGCATGTCATCTAATCCGTCAAGACTTATCTTTGCCATAATACACCACTCTCTTAATTCTCTACAATAACACTGACAATATCCAGCAATGAAATTAATTCACCTTTATTTTTGCCAATACCGCTAATATATCCTGCTGCTGCATCGTCATTTGTTGTCTTTGTGATCTTTTCCGTATTTTCTTCATCTAATGTTACAACTTCTCGAACCTGATCAACAATAACACCAATCGTTGCATTTTCAACCTTAACTATAATAATTCTTGTCTTATCAGTAAATTCATCCGGTTCTAATCCTAACTTTTCACGGATACTCATTACCGGTATAATTTCACCACGTAAATTGATGACACCTTTATAATAAACCTGTGTCTTTGGCACTCTTGTAATTCTCTGACTTCTTACAATATTATCAATGTACTGAATATTAATACCATATTGTTCATTTCCAATTCTTACAACAATATACTGAATGGATGTACTGCTTTCTTCACTTTCAATCTTTTTAACTTCTTCCATGATTCCATTCTCCTCCTTACACAAGTGTATTTGCATCAATAATAAGAGCAACTGAACCATCACCAAGGATTGTTGCACCACTAATCATCTTATTGATATTAATGTATTTACCAAGTGACTTAATTACGATTTCCATCTGTCCAATCAAACTGTCAACAACAAGACCTGCCTGCTTATCTCCCTTGCTTACGATAACAACTGTAATTGTATCCTGTTCCTTTGCTTCACCTGGAACATCTAAAACATCTCTCAATCGAATTAATGGAATTACATTTCCACGAAGATGAATTACTTCCTTTGCATGAACATACTTGATGTCCGTTACAGGAATATCCTCAATTGTCTGAATTGAACCTAAAGAAATCGCATACTTTTCATCTCCGAGCTTAACCATCAATGCCTGAATAATTGCAAGTGTTAATGGCAAACGAATAATAAATGTACTTCCTTCTCCATACTTTGTCTTAACTTCTACGTCACCACCAAGTGCTTCAATCTTAGACTTAACAACATCAAGACCTACACCTCGTCCTGAAACATCAGTTACCTTATCGGCTGTAGAGAAGCTAGGCTTGAATAATAAATCAACGATTTCTTTATCGCTCATCATTTCAGCCTGTTCTTCGGTAATTGTACCCTTTTCAATTGCCTTATTTTTAACTTTTTCTACATCAATACCATTACCATCATCGCGAACTTCAATAACTACGTTATTACCATCCTGATAAGCATCCAAGAAAATAGATCCAACTTCACTCTTTCCTCTTTCTCTTCTGACTTCAGCACTTTCCAAACCATGGTCAGCAGAGTTACGAAGTAAATGCATCAAAGGATCACCAATCTCATCAATAACAGTTCTATCTAATTCTGTATCCTCACCTGACATATAAAGTTCCATTTTCTTATTTAACTTCTTTGTTAAATCACGAATCATTCGAGGGAACTTACTTACAACGCTTTCAATTGGCATCATTCGAACTTTCATTACTGATTCATGTAAATTTGTTGTTACTCTTTCAAGATATTCAATCTGTTCATTAAAACTCTGATTTAACGTGTTGTTCTCGCCTTCCTCAGAAGCACTTGCAGATACAAGACCATTCTTTGCAATAATCAACTCACTTACTAAATTCATCAATACATCAAGTTTTTCAATATCTACTCGAACTGTATGTCCTACCGGCTTAGAAGACTTTGCAGGAGTTTTTCCCTTGCTGGCTGTTGCTTTATTCTCTTTTGCCTTTGCAGGAGCTGCTGTATTTGTCTTTTCAACCTTCGTCTCTTCTTTCTTTAATTCTTCAACAGGTGTTTCTACTTTATATGGAACTGTTAATTCTTTACCTGTTGCATCTTTAATTTCTGAAACGCTCTTGATATGACCGATAACTGTATCATAGTCTTCGTCAGTTACTACTACAATACTAAAATCAAAATCAAACTTTTCATCTTCAATATCCTGTACAGAAGGCTGTGATTTAATAACATCACCATGACCCTCAAGATTCTTAAATACTAAAAATGCTCTGGCTGCTTTTAAGATACAATTCTCATCAACTGTAACCTTAATCATATATGCATGCATATTTTTTGAAAGTGCTTCGTTTACTGCATGCTTTTCAAAATCAGCAAGAACGATATTATTGTACTCAGGTTCTTCATCAGATGGTGCATCTGTTGATGCCGCAGCAACTGATGTTGCCTGCTCTGCCGGTTTTTCTGCCTGCGGTGCTGGTGTGCCCTGGTTTTCTGAAGCAATAAATGCATTTAATGCCTTAATAATTGGTTCATTGTCATCTGTACCTTCGTCCTGTGACTCCTGAATATTAGATACATATGTTTCAAGCGCATCTAAACACTGAAATAATACATCCACTAATTCAGAATTAACTTTCATATTTCCGTTACGAACTTCTGAGAATACATTTTCCATATCATGTGTCAAATTCTGCATTCTCTTATATCCCATAGTACCTGCCATACCTTTTAAAGAATGTGCAGCACGGAAGATTTCATTAATTGTATCACTATTTTCAGGTTCTTTTTCAAGGATCATTAACTGATCGCTCAAGCTCTGTAAATGTTCATTTGATTCATCGATAAAAATTTCTAAATATTGACTTACATCCATACTATCTTACTCCTATATTCTTTGTTATTGAATCAGCAACTCTACCTAAAGAAACGACCTCATCCACTAATCCCGTCAGTGCAATTGCTTTCGGCATTCCATACACTACGCACGAATTTTCATCCTGTGCAATTGTATGTATTTTCTTTTTATGTTCTGCTAATCCTTTAATACCTTTTGTTCCATCGGCACCCATTCCCGTTAATACAACGCAGGTAATTTCATCGAAGTCACATTTTTCCAAAGATTTGTACATTACATTCGCACATGGTCTGAGGCCTTCAATTGCTGGCTCTTTGTTTAATGCAATTTGATATCCTCCTGCAGCTTTTACAATCTCTAAATGCTGACCACCCGGTGCAATATACACAGTTCCCTTTTGGATAACTTCTCCATGCTCCGCCTCTTTTACTTTTACTTCACTCATTTCATCAAGTCGTTGTGCCAATGAAGCAGTAAATCCAGCTGGCATATGCTGTACAACAACAACTGCCGAATCTAAATTCTTTGGTAAGTAAGGAATAACCTGCTGTAACGATTTCGGACCACCTGTTGAGCAAGCCAGAGCAACAATTTTCTTTTTTCCTTGTTTCACATTCAAAAACGCACTACTTTCTATTTTTTTTGGTAATACATTATGTTCTTGTGTGCGTCTGCGAAGTTCCGTAATTGCCTGATTTCTCTCAAGAGTTCTTCTTGTTATTCCTGATTTATCGGAATTCTGACTTTCCTGTGTAATATGTACTTTCTTTGTTCGTTCAATAGAATCTCTCGAATTTGTAGCAACATCTAACATCTTATGAATTGCTTCTTTGAATGCCACACTTTTTGTTTCGAGATAATTCTCTGGCTTGGTTACGAAATCAAATGCACCATATTCAAGTGCTTTGATTGTTTCTTTCGTTCCCTCCTTTGCAACCGTACTTACAACGATGACTGTCTGCTCAATGCGGTTTTTCTGTAGTTTTTGTAAAAGCTCAAGGCCATTCATCTTTGGCATATTAATATCTAATAATATGGCACTGTATAGATTCGGATTTGAAACAATCATATCAAATCCTTCTACACCGTTTTTTGCTATGGCTGCAACTTCATATTCACTACTTTCATTAACTATATCAGAAATAACCCTTCTCATGAGTGCAGAATCATCAATAACCAATATTTTTTTTCCCATATCGCATTATCCTCTCTCTTTCTGTCTCATGCGTCTTTGTTCATCAAAGATGAAACGAATAATTTCTTCTCTTTTATCCTTTGAAATTACTTTAAACTGAACCCTATTATCATATTTTCCGTTATCTGCTTCTGATTTTATAGACATTACAACACGTCCCATTAATTCAAAATCATGATTTCCCGTACCCGTTTGTGTCTCAAACTTCAAATATACGTAGCTGTTCTTTTCATAACTCTTACTTGAAATAAAACGTACACCACCGCCGCTTATATCAACAATAACACATGCTTCCGGTTCGCCTGCCAGTGGTTCAGGCATTTCAAAATCACGAGAATATGTCAGCACCTCTGTAACATTTAACGGAATAACTGTTGCATCAATTAAACATGCCAAACGATAAAACTCTCTTCTCTGATATCTGACCAAATCATCAAGAATTTCTATCGTCATAATATAAATATTACGTTCTTTACCTCTCTCTGTTATTCGACATCTCGAACGAAATATTCCTTTCGACGTATAAAAATACGCTTGAAAAACACTTCCAATTTCAACCGGAACGATATGTCCCTCGCTTATCGGCATAGCCGCCACAATATTTCCTGCATCGTCAACATCTAAAATCTGACTTACATATGTAATTGCAACTTCGCCATCAACAGTCTCTGTTTTACTAGATCTTCTTAACTCAATTTTTGTTCCGACCAAGAGTAATTCATGTGCCATATGTCTCATCTCCATTTAATTCTTATTTGCAAATATTGTTCTAATATACCCCTTTATGCCTCTATGCTTTGCGCCTATTTGTGTTGTATCCGTATGATTATTTAACGCTTCCGCTATCAATTGATAATGTCTTGATGCTACTGCATTTGGATACATCAAAGATACCGGTTTTTGCTTCATAATTGCCTTTGTAATATCGCGGTCATGCGGCACTACACCAACAAACCCTAAATCGACATTCAAAAACTTTGTTACAACAACACTCAGTTTTTCATACACTTTTCTACCTTCCGACTCACTGGAAACCTTATTTGCAATCATACGAATTTTCGTTGTTTCCTTATCAAAATTAGGATTCATGCTCAAGGCTTTTAATAATGCATATGAATCTGTAATTGATGTTGGTTCCGGTGTTGTTACAAGTAAGATTTCCGGACTCGCAACCAAAAATTCCATAACACTCGGTGCTATCCCCGCACCTGTATCAATAATGATTACATCAGCTATATCTTCCAGCTCTGCCATTTTATTGACAAGCCTGCGAATCTGTTCATTGTCAAGATTTACAAGCTTAGCAATCCCTGAACCACCTGAAATAAATCCTACCCCTTCAGGTCCTTCACAAACAATGTCCTTAATATTTTTTTCCTTAAATAATAAGTCACTCAAATTATATTTTGGAATAACACCGAACATAACCTCTATATTTGCCATACCAAAATCTGCATCTAAAATAACCACCTTTTTACCAAGTCTTTGAAATTGCAGGGCAATATTGATGGATGTACTTGATTTGCCCACACCACCTTTTCCACTTGTAACGGCTATCACTCGTGCATTTTTTACAGTTTTTACATTCTGTTTTTTAATGATATTACGAAGATTCTCAGCTTGATCCATTAAACATTTCCTCCAAGTAAATGCTTCGCAAGCGCCTGCTTGTCGACCACTTCAATGTCATTTGGTACATTCTGTCCTGATGTTGTATATGATAATGGAGCTCCTGTATACAACTTCATATTTAAAATATTTCCAAGCACACAAGTTTCATCTAATTTTGTAAAAATCAACGCCCAATTATCAATATTGTTATATCGATCACAAATGCTCTTTAAATCCTTGTTTTTAGTAGTTACACTTAAAGTTAAATACAATTCTACATCAAATTGGTCTTTCTTAGCATTAAGTGCTCCTATCAAATCTTCAAGCTCTTCCATCTGCTCTTCTGCTTTATGTGACCGACCTGCTGTATCTACCATTATCAAATCATAATCCTTATATTGATCAACACAATCTAATAATTCTTCACTTGTGTATACAACACTTACCGGACAGTCAATAATCGAGGCATATGTGTTCAACTGTTCAACAGCAGCTATACGATATGTATCAGATGTGATAAAAGCAACCTTTGCCTGCTTTTCTAATTTAAACTTTGATGCGATTTTAGCAATTGTTGTAGTCTTACCTACTCCTGTAGGTCCAATAAACAAAACAACCTTTGCTTTATCTGTTAAAGAAATTTCCCTCGTTTCCCCAAGCTTTAATATGATTTTCTGATAAACAGCTGCTAAGATGCTATCAATATTAGACTCTTTTTTCATAGAGTTCTCTATATCACTGATAATTTCATCTGCATACTCTGAATCGACATCACAATCAATCATCTTCTTATAAATAAGCTGTAAATATTTATAATTTGTATTTTCTCTGTCTTTTACAATCTTATCCTGTTCTGTAATTTCATCAGAAAATGGCTGATTCGGCGTAGAAATCTGTTTATCTTCTGATGTATATTCTTTTTCAATCTGTTGTTTTAAAAGACTCTGTAAAGAATCCAATTTTTGTTCAATAGAAGATGTATCAACGCTTGTTCGTGTCTGATCATCTGCAACTAAATTGATACTGCTTTTCTGTACCATTGAATGATTAATTGTTTGTTTTTCTGTATTTTGAAAAGATGGCTTATTTGCATTAATCCCATCCACAAAATCATTTTCTTCCAACGCTGCAGTAATCTCCACCATATCTTTTTTTAACAATTTAAATATTCCTCGCTGTTTCAACGTTTTCACACTTAAAACAACCGCCGAACTACCTAAATCTTCTTTTGCCTTTAAAATCGCCTCCGTCTCTGTTGGCGCCTGAAATCTTTTCACTATCATTTAGACTGTCACCATCCCTACTGATTGTAATTCAACATTTGATTCAACTTCATTATATGAAATAACAATTACATCCTTAAAATAATCTCCAACAAGTTTTTTAAAATATAAACGCACAATTGGAGATGTTATTACGATTGGATTTTTGCCCAAATCTTCTAACTTTTTCAGCTCATCTCCTAAAGACTTCACAATTTGATTTGTTTTTTCCGGATCAAGTGTCAGGTAAGAACCCTGCTCCGTATTCTTAACTGCCGCCATAATATCCTGTTCTACCGCCGGATCAAGTGTTACTACATTCGTAACTTCGTTCTGAGAAAAATATTTTCCAGAAATAGCTCTCTTCAAACTTTGACGAACATATTCCGTCAAAATATCTGTATCACGTGTCACAGATGCATGATCTGCTAACGTTTCAAATATCGTAACCAAATCACGAATGGAAATTCCCTCTGACAACAAATTCTGTAAAACCTTCTGAATATCGCCAATTCCGAGCAACTTTGGTACAAGTTCATCAATAAGCGCCGTGTTATTATCCTTAATATTATTAATAAGATTCTGAACATCCTGTCTTGTAAGAAGTTCTGCAATATGCTGACGAATTACCTCTGTCAAATGTGTTGCAATAATTGAAGGCGGATCTACAACTGTATATCCTAATGATTCAGCACGTTCTCTCTGACCTTCTGTAATCCAAATAGCAGGCAAATGGAACGACGGTTCAAATGTTGGAATACCTGTAATTTCCTCTTCAACATAACCCGGATTCATTGCCATATAATGATCAAACAAAATTTCGCCTTCACTAACCTGAATACCTTTTATCTTAATTACATACTGATTTGGATTTAACTGAATATTATCACGCAGACGAATAATCGGAACAACTGCACCAAGTTCCAATGCAACCTGTCTTCGAATCATTACAACTCTGTCTAACAAGTCACCACCCTGATTAACATCTGCTAATGGAATAATACCATAACCAAATTCCAACTCTATCGGATCCACGTTCAGCAGTGACACAACATTCTCCGGTTTTCTGATTTCCTGAGCTTCTGTTTCTTCTGCTTCAACTTCTTCTTCAATCGCTGCAACATTCTGCTTAGAACCAATTCTTCTGCTATAAAGAATTAAAAGAAGACCAAATGGTATAAATATATAATATGGCAATGGTGTAGCTACACCTAATAATGTCATTGCTATACCAACCATCAATAAAACCCTGTCAATTGAGAACAACTGACCAACAAGTTCATCACCAAGTTCACCATCACTAGAAGCCTTTGTTACCAAAATACCAGTAGCAAGAGAAATCAACAGTGACGGAATCTGGCTACATAATCCATCACCAATCGTTAAGATTGTATATCTTTGCATGGCATCATTAATAGTCATATTATTATAAACCATACCCATAATAAGACCACCGATTAAGTTAATGCCAGTAATAATTAAACCTGCAGTTGCATCACCTTTTACATACTTTGTAGCACCATCCATAGAACCAAAGAAGCTATTTTCTTTCTGTAACTTCTTTCTACGTTCAGCTGCTTCTTTATCTGTAATAGCCCCCGTATTTAAATCCGAATCAATTGCCATCTGTTTACCGGCCATCGCATCCAGTGTAAATCTTGCTGTTACTTCTGATACACGTTCAGAACCTTTGTTAATAACAACAAACTGAATAATAACCAATACAATGAATATAATAATACCAATGACAAGGTTACCGCCACCAACGAATTGTCCAAATGTATCTACTACCTTACCTGCATCTCCATCTCTCAAAATTAATTTAGTAGATGAAACATTCAATGAAATTCTAAAAATCGTTGTAAATAACAGTAATGTAGGATACGAAGCCATATCAAGTACTTCTTTTGCGTACAATGCGTTAAATAAAACAACCAATGCTATTCCTATATTAAAGGCAAGCAAAAAATCCAATAACCACGAAGGAATTGAAATAATGAAAAACAATACCGCTGAAAGAAGGTATATTCCCATGAATAAATCGTTCTTTTTTATTTTCATTATATAGTTCCCCTTTCATATTCCCTATGTATCTAATCTATTGTAGCACTTTTTTTCTTATTGTGCAAAAAATTTATTTTGGTTGTAAAATTCTAGCAAGAATTTCCGCAACAACCTGATATAACTCCGGCGGAATCTCCATTCCTATATCTACATTGTGATACAACATACGAGCTACCGGTTTATTTTCAACAATTTCTATATGACATTCCTTAGCTTTATCTTTTATCTGAAATGCAAGATAATCCGCACCTTTTGCTATAACAATCGGTGCTTTTCCGGAATTCGGATCATATTTTAATGCCACAGCAAAATGCGTTGGATTCGTAATAACAACGTCTGCTTCCGGAAGCTGCTCCATCATACGTCTTCGTGAAATTTCTGACATACGTCTTCGAATCTGCCCTTTGACCTGCGGATCACCTTCACTATTTTTATACTCATCCTTTACTTCCTGCTTTGTCATCATATTATCATTTTTAAACTTAAATCTCTGATAAATCAAATCAACAAATCCAATCACAAGAAAAACAAAACTTATTTTTATGCCTAATGAAACAATAATATCTCCTACTGTTGCCAGTGCAGTATTTAGTGATATATCATAAAAGGTAAGCAGCAAATTAACTTTATCTCTAATAGTCATATATGAAATAACTGCTATTACCAATAACATTGCTATAGATTTCAGTAGTTCAAAGACCTGACGTACTGAAAATATCCTTTTAATTCCATTTAATGGACTCAATTTACTAAACTTAGGTTTCAATGGCTCTGCTGTAACCATCCATTTTTGCTGTAATGCATTTGTTAAAATTCCTACAACTAATGCCACCAAAAAAATGGGAATCGTTATATTTATTACACACATAAACAATTCTCTAACCGTAGCCTGTGCGTCCGCCATTCGAAACCCCATACTACTGTTATTTATCATCTTTTCAAAGGAAGTATAAAAAGTTGAAAAAGACTTTACTAATCTTTGTCCTACTGTCCCAACATAAATCTTTATAATAACAAAAAGCATCAATAATGAAACAGATGTAACCAATTCTTTACTTTTTGCTGTTTGTCCATTCTTTCGAACATCGTTTAACTTCTTTGCTGTTGCAGGTTCTGTCTTCTCTCCACCCGGACCATCCTTCGCAAAGAACTGCAAATTCATTTTCAACAACTGCATTTCATCCATTACATGTACCACCCTCTATGCTCCAGCACTCATTCCTCTAACAAGCGTTGCAATTACTGTCTGCATTTCATTATAAATAAAATTAGAAACTGCCGGAAGCATCACTACCGTAAACATAATAACAAAAATACCAACAAAAATCTTCAACTGCATACCAACAACAAACATATTCATCTGCGGCGCAACTTTCGCAATAATTGCCAATATACAATTCAGCAAAAGAGTCGCAGCAAATACAGGTAATGCAATTCTAAATCCAATTACAAAATAATCTGCCATAAACCCAATAATCGTTGTATAAACAGCTGTATGGAACTGAACTCCTCCAATCGGTATAACATTATACGTTTCAACAATTGCCGCAATCAAATACTGATGCATACCTGAAACGATTAAAAGCAACATAACCATATAATAGTAAAAATTACCCATAATACCTACTTGCACTCTTGTTGTCGGGTCCATAATCTGTGCCATGGAAATACCTATATCCATATCTATAATCTTGCCTGCAAATTGAATAATCTGTACACAGAATGATGAAACAGCGCCTAACAACAAGCCAACGCACGACTCCATAACAACTAAGACTGCATATTCTATTATTCCATTGTATTCAACTGTCATATTAGGATGCAGCATATATATCATAATTGATATAAAAAATGCTAATCCGACACGTAATCTTCTCGGCATATTTGCAGTATTAAAAAAAGGAGCTGCAAATATAAATGATGCCATTCTCATCAAAATCAAAATAAATATTTCAAATTGATCTAAGGCAACTGTATAACTTATCATCTATCATTCCCCGGCTAACTAATATATTGAGAAAAACTACTCCATAACGTATTCATAAAAGTAACAATTTCGTTTAATATCCACGCTCCCATAAGCATTAATGCAATCATAATTGCAAGCAGCTTTGGCACAAAAGTAAGTGTCTGTTCCTGAATAGAAGTAAGTGTCTGAAACAAACTAATTACCAAACCTACAATCATTGATACCAATAAAATTGGCACCGACGTTTCAACGATAACCCAAACTGTCTGCCTTGAAATAGATATAATATCAGCAACATCCATAAAAACACCATCCCACCTATTTATATTCCAACTCTATCCTTATAGTATAGAAATTCCCCAATTTTACTTGGGGAATCAATACTCAACATTCTTAATCTTAACTATTTAAATGTTGTCATCAGATTACCAATAATCAAATTCCAACCATCAGCCATTACAAACAATAAAATCTTAAATGGCATTGAAATCGTCGTTGGCGGCAACATCATCATACCCATCGACATCAAAGTTGATGCAACAACCATATCAATCACAATAAATGGAATATAAATCAAAAAGCCTATTATAAACGCAATTCTCAACTCACTAATAATAAAACTAGGAATCAATACTTGCAGCGGAATATCATCCTCTGATGCAACAGAACCATCTTCGTATCCGGCTATCTTTAGAAAGGTGTCTAAATCCTTCGTTGAAACCTGTTTTAACATAAACTCACGTAATGGCTTCACTCCTGTATTAAATGCTTCTTCTGCAGAAATTTCATTATTTGACAACGGAACTACTGCACTCTCGTAAATCTGCGTAAACGTAGGTGACATCACAAAAATTGTCAAAAACAAAGACAAGCCAATCAATATCTGATTTGGCGGAACTGTCTGTGTACCGATTGCAGCTCTCGTAAAATGCAATACAATTACAATTCTTGTGAAAGAAGTAAGCATAATCAATATAGACGGTGCAAGCGAAATCACAGTCAATACCAAAAGCATCTGCAACACACTTGCCATATCATTACTTTCACCACTTGAAATATCAACACTAATCAACCTATCATCCGCTGCTAACACGACATCTGACAGCTGAAAACTGATTCCAAGTATAATGAATAAAATAACCGAACACTTTATAATGGTTTTTTTATTCTTCTTTATAAATTGTAACATAACGTTTTCCTACCTAATCATTATGAGGCTTGTCCTTTTTAAACTTATCTAATATTGACTTAAAACTTTCCGAGGATAACCCTGCCTGATTCTCTTGAAAAAACAACTCCTCTTCATTCACATCTGTCAGGTAAGTTATGCTGTCTTTACAGACAGCAATAACAAAACATTTTGTACCAACTTTAACAATCTGAAGATATTTACTATTCGATATCCGCATCGTTTCCAATATCTTCACATTATTTCCTGACAATTTTTCTTTCTGAAAGTTTCCTACCCATCTCGTACTAAAATATGTAACTGCTAATACAAGTATAAATATTATAATAATTGTAAGCAACTGGGCAAATGATTCTAATCTACTATTTAATGCTAGTAAATGCATTATCCTACAACTTTCTGAACAGCTTCTAACACTCTATCTGCCTGGAAAGGCTTTACAATAAAGTCCTTCGCACCTGACTGAATAGACTCAATAACCATTGCCTGCTGTCCCATAGCTGAACACATGATAATAGATGCATTTGCATCTGTAGCTTTAATTTTCTTTAACGCTTCAATACCATCCATTTCAGGCATAGTAATATCCATTAAAACCAAATCCGGCTTTAATTCATTATACTTTTCTACTGCCTTTGCTCCATTCTCAGCTTCACCAACGATATTATATCCATTCTTAGTTAGAATATCTTTAATCATCATTCTCATAAATGCTGCATCATCGCATATTAAAATATTCTTTGCCATAAAATTCTCCTATTCTATTCATATTCATTCAATAAAACATATTCATTATACAACAAATCAACAAATAATCCTACTGTTTTTTGTTAATTTATCTATCTTTAATAATTTCTGTAATTCTTACACCAAAACTTTCTTCGATAACAACAACTTCGCCCTTGGCAATCTTTCTACCATTAACAAGCAAATCTATTGCTTCTCCTGCAATCTTATTCAATTCCACAATTGTTCCCGGTGCAAATTCCAATATTTCTTTAATCGACTTAGATGTTCTACCCAATTCTACTGTAACCTCTAACGGAACATCTTTAATCAAATCAATATTTTCCTGCTGAGATAACGCATTAATATCCCCTGCAAATGGCTGGAATGATGCTGACTGAACATTTACATTCTGTGGCTGTGCATATCCATATGACGGCATCTGCGGCTGTGCATATCCGTACGGTGGCATCTGCATCTGCGGCTGTGCATATCCATATGGTGGCATTTGTGCCTGCATATCCGGTTGTGGCGGCATTTGCGGCTGCATTTCAGGCTGCGGTGCCATCTGTGGCTGAGGTGCAGGTTGTGGTGCTGCCTGTGGCTGCTCCGGCTGTGGTGCCGTCTGTGTTTCCTGAGCCTGACCACCTTCTACAGAAAACATTGCTAACAACTCTTTCGCAAAATCAATCGGATACAACTGCATAATTTCGCTGTCGACCAAATCTCCAATTGTCATTTTAAACGCAACCATAACAAAAGAATTGTTTAAAAATTGAGGAACATTATCATTTGTATCAGAATATGTCTCAATCAAAGTTGCAACCGGTGGGCTAATATCTATCTTTTTATTAAACATTGAGGACATTGATGTTGCGGCAGAACCCATCATCTGGTTCATAGCTTCACCAATCGCACTTAAATGCAATTCACTAAGTGGCTCATCATCATTTGCCTGACCAGTTCCTCCCATCATCAAGTCTGTAATAATCTTAACATCTTTTTCCTTTAAAACCAAAACGTTATTGCCATCTAATCCCTCTTTATAAGAAATCTGCATCATAACGCAAGGTCTATCATACCGTGCTGCCAAATCATCCCATGTTGCTACATCTACACTTGGCGTTGTAATATTCACTTTCTGGTTCAGTAACGAACTTAATGTCGTTGCCGCTGTCCCCATACTTATATTCGAGATTTCACCGACAGCATCCTTTTCAGAATCATTCAGAGTAAATTCTTCATTTTCTGAATCTGAAGTTGACTGTGTCACAGCATCCCCATCTGCCATTGATGCATCAGCATCGGCTGGTTCATCTGTTCCCATACCGTTCAATAATGCATTAATCTCATCTTGTGACAGCATGCCATCCATATTATTCACTCTCCTCTCGTATTATTTCTGTAATTCTTACAGCGTACTTATCATTGGAATATCCTGGCAACGCTTCAAACTTTTTAATATCCCCAACATATATTTCCAATTCATCATTTACCTTTTTGTCAATTCTGATAATATCTCCCAATTGAATATTAACAAAATCTTGTACGCTAATTGTACTTCTACCAAGAATTGCACGTATTGGAATCTGTGCTTTATCAATCGCACTTTCAATAACATCTCCATATGAACTATCTTCTTTATCATTCATAGTAGAGAACCAATACTTTGTATTCAACTTATCCATAACTGGTTCAAGTGTAGCGAATGGTAAACATACGTTCATCAATCCTTCCACATCACCAATTTTAAGGTTCATTGTTACAATTGCAATTGTTTCACTCGGTGAAATAATTTGCGCAAACTGTGAATTTGTTTCAATTCTTTCCAATCGTGGTGAAACCTTTACTACATTTTCCCACGGTTCCTGCAACAAATTCACACATATATTGAATATCCTTTCAATAATGGATAACTCAATCTCTGAAAAATCTCTTTCTTTTTCGAGGGAAGTTCCACTTCCACCTAAAAGCCTATCTACAATCGCAAAGCCCAAATTGGAAGCCATTTCAATAATCAAATTACCATTTAATGGCTGCATTCCAACAACTCCTAAGAGTACCGGATTGGAAAGAGCATTCGAAAATTCAGAATAAATTACAACTTCTGAATTAACTACATCTACATTTACTGACTTACGAAGATAAGCAGGAAGATTGGTTGCTAACAATCTACCAAAGTGTTCAAAAATAATCTCCAACGTACGAAGGTGCTCTTTCGAGAACTTCGAAGGTCTTGCGAAATCATAATCTTTCACTTGTTTTTCTTCAGTATTTTTCATATCATCAGCATCAAGTTCACCTGTGCTGAGTGCTTTTAAGAGGCTATCTATCTCATCCTGTGATAAGACCTCTCCCATCTCCCTCACCTCCTTATATGTTTCTTTTATATACTACAATTCAATTACTGAACAAGTATCTTAGTAAGTGTTACAGACTGAATCATATCTGTCTGGAACTGATCCTGTAACTTTGTAAGGAGATTTTTTTCAATGGAAGTCTTATTTGCAGTAACATCACTATATGAATACTTTAATGCTTCTGTTGTAACTTCACTTACAATCACTTTCATACCATTTTGAACAGTTGCTTTCTTTGCTTCGTAATCTCTTGCCTTCTTATTTAATCCTAAAGAAACATTCAAAACAACATAGTGTGTCTTATTTCCTGCATCTGTATATGATACAGTAATATCTGTACTATCATTATTTGTGATATCTACATATTCAACATCATCAATACTTGATACAGCAGTTGCATCCGCTTCTGACTTCACTCCACCAACATCCAAATCAATAATCTGCGATACTTTGGATATCAATTTGTTTGTCTTGTTATTTGTTGTCACCAAAGAGAATGTCAATAACACTGTCAATACCAAATTAATCAGTACCAACGCTAATGTTATTACATTAAGCATGCTCTTTTTCATCGCAATTCCTCCTAATTTTAACTGTTATATGTATTATATATTTTTATTTCAACACGTCTATTCTGTGCTCTGCCTTCTGCAGTTGCATTTGACGCTACTGGAACAGATTCACCTCTTCCTGTTGATGTCAAAGTTGCGGCATCAAACCCTTTCGTGTTGACAAAATAATCAAATACTGAATATGCACGATACATAGACAATACCATATTATCCGGATACTGAGCAGTATGAATTGGATTACTGTCCGTATGACCTTCTATGCTAATAATGTTCTGATCATACTGTTTTATAGAATCTGCCACACTATTTAATAAACTAATTGCTTCTTCTTTCAGCTCAGCTTTTCCCGAATCATACAAAATAGCTCCATTCATATTCAAAAGAACATAACGACTAGTAGCTTCAACATTCACCTCAGCCGCAACGTTTGCAGCTTCTAATGCTTTTTCTATCTGTTCCGCCATTTGTTCTGACTCTTTCAGACTTTCCTGTTCTACTTCCTGATACGCATTATCAATTGTCTGATCCATCTCGCCTTCATCATTCAAGCCCATATTATTGTAATATGTACTTAGTTCTGTCAACTGACTTGCGCCGCTACCCACTAAGATGCCCTCATCTGTAATCGCAGATCCACCTGACGGTAAAATACTAAAACTTGATGACAACGACGCTGCCACTTCCTGAAACTTTTGTGCATCAACGGATGACATTGAAAACAGTAATACGAAGAAACATAATAACAAATTCATCAAATCACTAAACGTGGACATCCACGCTGGTGAACCTGCAGCTTGTTCCTCAGGCTTACGTTTTGCCATCAGCCTTCACCTCCAGCTTCTTCTCCAATTCCTGCTCTTGCTCCCGGTGCTAAGAATGATTTTAATTTTTCTTCAATAACACGTGGATTTTCACCTGCCTGAATTGATAACAATCCTTCCGTCATAATTTCTTTCATCTGATATTCCTGACTACTAATTGCTTTCATTTTATTAGACAACGGAGTAGCAATCCAGTTAGCAATCATAGAACCATATAAAGTTGTAAGCAACGCTACCGCCATAGAAGGACCAATTGTAGATGCATCACTCAGATTCTTTAACATGTTAACCAAACCAATCAGTGTACCAATCATTCCCCAAGCCGGTCCTAACGATGCCCATGTATCATAAAAGCCAGCCACTTTACGATGTCTCTCATCCATATTTACCAGTTCAGTTTCAAGAATTCCTCTTACAAGTTCAGGTTCTGTACCATCAACAATTAGAAGAATACCTTTCTTCATAAATTCATCATCTAACGTACCAGCAATTTCCTCTAATGCTAATAAACCTTCTTTTCTGGCCACATTAGATAATTCAATAATCTTGCCAATTGTACCAGCTGCATCAAGTTTAGGATCCTTAAATGCAACTCCGATACTCTTTAGATTATTAATCGTATCTTTCAATGTATACGATGTAATCAGAGATGAAATTGAACCACCAATTGTAATAATTACCGATGGAACGTCAATAAAGTTTTCTGTGATTGCCGCCGCACTTGCACCCGATATAATACCGAACACAATCATGACTGCACCAAGAATGATACCTATGAGTGTTGCTATATCCATTATACACACCATCCATTTCTTTAATTAATTTTATCTAAAGCGAAAATCCTTCGCTTGTATTCAATAATTCTATTTTTTATCTCTTCGCCGTCTTCCTGAACAACATATTTCACACCATTCGTTAATGTAATTATCGTATCCGGCGTCTCTTCTATTGTTTGTATCAAATCATCATTCAAAAATACTTGCGTTCCATTCAATCTTGTAATCTCAATCATAACCAAACGCTCCCCCGTATATTTTTTCAAAACCCTAACGAATTTATTATAAACTGCCTTCCTACTCTTTTGCAACAAAAAACGCTTAAATATATCAATTTTTTTAATTTTTTGTAATTATATAAATGATATGGAGCACTTATCTAGTACTCCATATCTATAAGTTTAATCATTATGTCTTAAAAAATATTATCTCTTAAGATTAATTAACTCTTCAAGTAGAGTATCTGATACAGTAATTATTCTTGAACTAGCCTGATAACCTCTCTGAGTAGTAATCAAAGACGTAAATTCACTTGATAAATCTACATTTGACATTTCCAAATAACCCGAAGTGATGCTTCCGCCTGTAGAAGATACATCTACACCAATACCATCAAAAGTACCTGAGTTCAATGTAGCCGAGAAAAGATTATCTCCTGACTTTTCAAGACCTGCCGCGTTAGGAAATGTTGTAACTGCAATCTGACCAATGTAACGAACATCACCATTGTTATAACTTGCAACTAAATGTCCTGACGAATCAACACCTACTGATGTCATCTTACCAGCCGCCTTACCAGCTGCAACACCTGGATTATTCGGAGAACCATCTCCTTTAATTCCTCGTACTGATTCTATTTTTGTAGACTCCTTATAGTTCGTTACAGCAGTAGCATTTATCTGAATTGTCGCATTTGTACCAATATTCGCAATATCTGTCGCATGCGCTCCATCCGCTGAACCATCAGCAAATGTTAATGATAAACCAGTTGCCATATCCGGCAAAATTGCCACACCTGTATTCGAATTAAACTGCAATGTACCATTTGGTGTAACAGTAATATCTGTTGTTTCTCCATTCTTAGATACTACACCACCAGTCAGATTATATGTGGAAATACCATTTGCTGTTGAATCAAACTGTGCTGTAATTGATGCCTGATATTCATTACCTACAGAGTCATAGAAGAATACTGTGAAATTCTGTGGACTTGTATCAGAGTTCATAATATTACCACTAATTGTCACGCCTTGTGTCGCAGCCGGTGATGTATATGTAAACTCTGGACTCGTTACATGAAGTGCAGAAACCTGATCCTTTACTACATTACCATCATCATCTACTTGCCACCCCATAACATTCGCACCACCTGATGTTACCAATGCACCTGCTTCATCTACTTTAAAATCACCTGCTCTTGTGAAAAATGTCGAACCTGCATTGCTAACGATAAAGAACGAATTACCTGAAAGGCATAAATCATATGGATTATCTGTTCTCTCTGTTGCACCCTGTGTTTCTACTGCTGTTGAAATAGAACCTACAGATGAACCAAGACCAATCTGCATTGCATTTGTTCCACCTTTTCCAGTTTCAGCATTCGGTCCTGTTGCCGTCTGTGTTGTTTGATAATATACATCCTTAAAGTTTACAGACTGTGATTTAAATCCTACTGTATTAACGTTCGCAATATTATTACCGCTTACATCCATTCTCGTCTGATGTGTTTTAATTCCAGACACACCAGAGAACAATGCTCTCATCATAATTTTTATCCTCCATATTTATGTTTCTATACAAAATAATTATTCTACTACAAATATAGATGTGCTGCCGATTCTATCTCATCTGTCAGTCAGAGATAAAAACTTCCTTTCGGTCCAGCTATATCACGACTGCCCCATCAATATTTGTGTATATATTCTCTTCTGTTGATTTCTGGTCAATTGCTGTAATTACTGTTCTACTCTGTGTATTTACAATAAATGCAAGGTTGTCCATCAAAACCAAAGACTCTTTAATTCCTTTTGATGATGCTTTTGAAGTTCCTTCTTCAAGTCTGCTCATCTGTTCTTTTGTCAATTGTATATCTCTTTCCTCAAGCCGTGCTCCAGCATGTTTTGTAAATTTAACCTGTGTATCTTCTTGTTTTCTATGCTCATCAACAACAGAAGCAATACTCTTTTGCTTATTTAAAATCGATTCAAATGAAATATCTCTTTTTTCATTGTTGCGTTCTGAAACAGCACTTTGACGTTTAAACTTACCAACCGCTTGATCAATTGAGGTAAAATTATTTGTCGCTATATGATTCATCATAATATTATCAACCCTCAATCCTTTCTAAATACAGCTTAATCACACTTCATCTGATGTATTATCAACCGTAGCCTGAATTCCGGTTGGTTTCTTCACTGTTGAATCACCATTGATTGCCGAATACTTTTTATAATATTCATCATCCATTACTGTATCCAAGTCAGAAAGATCATACAACTTCGAATTAATTCCAAGATAAATTTTCCCTTCTAACTTCTTCCAATACTCAACCTTGCCAACAATATATCCATCTGCATTTTGATCTGTTTTCATCATAACTTCTGTTCCTACCAAATTAGAAGCCATCTGTTCTTCTGTCTTTGCCTGCATCTGTGTAGTAGCTTCTACCTGTGTGAATACAGCCATCTGTGCAACATACTGTGTATTATCCGTAGGTTCCAATGGATCCTGATATTTCATCTGTGTCACAAGCAAATTCAAGAACTCATTCACATCAAGTGTTGCATTCCCTTCTTTGGTACCTGTTCCTGATGTTGAGCTGATATTACTCTTATCAGTCGTGCTGCTCGTATTCTTCGATGCATGAACTTTTCCGGAAGTATCTCTTGTAATTTGTGACCAAATCATATTATCTGCCATCCGATTTCTCCTTTCCTTTACGCAGTGTATTCTACACTACTATTTTCATTTTTAACAATATCATCATCTGCGATATCTTCATCTAAATCTTCTAATTCATCATAACCGATAAATCTTCTATTTCCTTTTGCATTTTTTTGCTGCTCTGAATTATTTCCTTGCAAATTTTGACCATTTTCAAAGAAATGACTCTGAACGGTAACCTCTACAGCTTCAACTTTAATTCCCTGATTAGCAAAATTTTCTTTTAAGGCCGCAACTTGAGATTCCAATGCTTTCTTTACCTGTTCATTCTGAGCCACAAGTTCTGCCGTAATAATTCCATTTTTTGCAGAAACTGTAAGATTCAGTTTTCCTAAATGAGCAGGATTCAACTGTATTTCAAGACTCTGAACTGTATCCGACTGATTAAGTCGAACCGCCTGTACCACTTGTCTTACAACATCAACTCCATTAACTCGCTCTGTCGTAGTCTGAACAATCTGCTCAAATGATGTTTGTACACTCTGTGCAAGTGTCTGTGAGAAATCTGTCGTAACTTGTTTCTCAGATGCCTCATTGTGATTCTGAAGCATACCATCTTGTTTCTTATCGGATTCCGTATGAACTTCTAACTTTTCATCCAATACCTTAGCCAACTGATTAACTTCATTTCCTTCAGCTGTATCATTCTGAGTTTCAGCCACTTTCTCTATTTCCTTGTCTGAAACTGTCAATGAATCACTCTTATCTGAAATTAACACACTCTGTACTTCTTCGTTTGAAACAAACAAGCCTTTATTGATAGCAAGCATGTCCTGCACATCCTGTGTCGTAATATTCAAATCATCTGCTAACATCTGAATCATGTCATCTACAAAATTCATAATTTCTTTGAATCCCTGAGATAACTGAGCATCTGTTAAAAAATCCATAGCATCTTCAATTCCCGAAATATTCTGAATTAATGCAAGCAAATTTTGAGGTTGAAATAACTGTGACTGGGACATTCCTAATGCTGTCATAGCTTTTTCCATATCCTCATCTGATACTCCTAAAACCTCTTTCACTTTGTTTTTTACGTTTTCTGCCGCGCTTTGAACTTTAGATGATACAGCATCATTCTTTTTAGATACAGTACTCGCTTTTTTTGGTGAAATTGAATTTGATCTCACTTCATCTTTTTTTACTGAATTTGCCTGTCCTGACTGAATCTGTTCCATTTTTCCCTTTGCATTTCCAGCCTGTTTTCCATAGGACCCACTCACATTCGTATGAAGTGTCTTTGACATAACCTTTTGGAAACCCTTTCCATCATTTGCTACAGGTTTTATGATGTTATCCAACATCTGTACCGCATTATTACGACCTGTTTTTTGAACTGTCATCTTCTTCCTCCTTTCATAAATATTTATATATAAATCCAACCATGGTATCCGTATCATAAGATACCATAGTTAAAATTATACCACTTTTTTGTGTAAATGTCTTTCTTTTTTACTATTCTAAATATACTTACTTTCTATGGATACATTACTTTTGTAATTTTCGCTGCAAATAACGGTTCCATCTCTGCCAATATCGCACTTCTTTTTGAGGCTGACATATTCTTCAAAATCTTAGATACCAAATCTGTATCTCCTGTCATCTCCTGCAGAATCGCCGCAGCCTTTGCTGCATCCATTTTACTATACGTTTCTGCCCAATCCTTAACCTGCTGTGAATATTGTAACTGCTGAACGACTTCTTTATATAACTGCGCTGCATTATCGGCATCAATAGACTCATACCATTTTTTATATTCTTCTATATTTGGTGCATTGTCAGCAAATACAACTTCTCTATCAAACTCATCTTTCAACTGATCATAATAAGCCTGTCTGTCTTCAAACTGTTTTAATCTGTTAATTTCCGCCTGCATGTCAGCAACTGTCTGAGATGAAGTTGCTCCTGAATTTTTGTAATCATCGACCTGCTGCTCTAATTCTTTGATACGATTCAATGCCTCTGCCAATGTTTTATACTGTGTTCCTGTTTCTTCTATAACTTCATCATCCGTAGCTTCAGGTAAAATCATATTAATTCCCGGAACATTTTTAAGATAAGGTCGAAGCATACTTCCAACACCGCCGACATCCATCTTTATTAATAATGCAAAAATCGTCAGCCAAATTGCAACAATAATTACGCCAACAAGAATATTTATTAATTTTCCGCCTTTACCCTGCTCTATTGGTTCGCCATTTTCATCAAGTTCTACATCACCTACATTAATATCGTCTTTTGATTTTTTTCTCGCCATTTTTATTCACCCGTTTCTTTATTATTGTCATTATAACTAAAACTCACTACTTCATCAATTTCTTTCATTTCCTGTGCATTCAATTCCACTTTAAAATCATCAAATGCCTTTTCTTTCAATTTTTCATGAATTTTACGGTCCTTCATAGCTTCATTCAGATGGATACGAGCTTGATCAACATTTTTTTGTGCTATACGTATTTGTATTGCTTGTTGACGTATGTACTCTTTCATTATCTGAGCTGCTTCATTACATCGTTTTATTTCCTGAATATTTACCGTTCCCTGTGCTGATAGTTTCGCCTGATTCTCATATTGACGCATACGCACAAGTAATTCACGCATTTTTTCTTCCTCTTCATAAAGAATTGCGTTTTTCTCAGCATATTCTGTTTTTGCTTGTGTCTCAAGTCGTAACTTTATATCCAAAACATTTTGCATTCTATAAATAAATTTCGCCATAAGTAATCACCTACCACAATCATTATTTATTTGTTTCAAACTGTTCATAATCATCAAATAGACCTGAAAGAATCTGAAGTTCATCTTCAAATGCAAACTTTTCATCTGTTCCCTGCATAAGGAACTGATTTACTGCATCTATCTTAGATATTGCATAATCAATATTTTTATTAGATCCACTTTTGTATGCACCTATATTTATCAAATCTTCCGCTTCATTATACGTTGCCAGAACATTTTTTAGTCGTCCTGCCATCTTTTTGTGTTCTTTATCTGTAATCTGACTCATACATCTGGATATACTTTGCAAAACATCTATTGCCGGATAATGATTCTTATGTCCTAATTTTCGAGATAACATGATGTGTCCATCTAAGATACTTCTTGCCGTATCTGTAATCGGTTCATTAAAATCATCACCATCTACAAGAACAGTATACAATCCAGTAATCGATCCTTTATCAGACATTCCTGCTCTTTCCAACAATTTAGGCATCTCACTATAAACACTAGGCGGATATCCTCGTGTTACCGGCGGTTCACCAGATGCAAGCCCGATTTCTCTTTGCGCCATAGAAAATCGAGTTAATGAATCCATCATAAGCAAAACATCTTTTCCCTGATCACGGAAATACTCCGCAATTGCAGTTGCAGTTTTAGCTGCCTTATTACGAATTAACGCCGGTTTATCAGACGTTGCGACTACAAGTACGCTTCTCTTCATACCTTCCGGCCCTAAATCCCGCTCTACAAACTCTCGAACCTCTCGGCCTCGCTCACCAATCAATGCAATAACATTTATATCCGCTTTTGTATTTCTAGCAAACATACCAAGCAACGTACTTTTACCAACACCACTACCTGCAAAGATACCTATTCTCTGCCCTTTTCCAACTGTCAAAAGTCCATCAACCGCCTTAACTCCAAGCGGTAAAACCTCACTTATAATCTCTCTTTCCATTGGATCAGGCGGTTGTGCTTCTATTGAATATTCACTTGTCAAATGTAATTCAGCACCATCTGTCGGATTTCCTAAGCCATCTAATGTATGTCCCAGTATTTCATCTCCAACACGCACTTGTAGTGGATGCTCTGTATTTTCAACGATACACCCTGGTCCAATACCATCCACATTATCAAATGGCATTAACAACACACGTGAATCTTTAAACCCTACAACCTCGGCATTTAATTTCTGTTTTCCATCATCTGAATGAATCACACACAAATCGTTCAATTTTGCATCCGGACCCACAGATTCAATCGTCAGTCCTACAATTTTCGTTACTCTACCAAGTTTTTTGTAATAGGATTTTTCTGTCAAACTGTAATATTTTGCTTTATTTAATCCTGACAAAATATATCCTCCCTCAATGGCATTGTCTGCTATTTTGCCTACTCTAAATACAACTAAGCAACTTAATTTCTTTTATCAGGTTATTCAATTCTATATCTAAACTGCAATTAAACACTCCTGAATCTGTTTCAATCAGGCATTCTGAACTTTGTAAATTCGTATCCTGAATAATTTCTAAATTGGTATCCGCAGTCATTGCGCAATATATTTTTCCCTGATTATTTACCATAAACTGATAATCATCAGGAGAAACCTTGATTGTAATCTCATGACTCGGTTCTACATTTTCTAATACATTATTCACTAAATGCAGAACTACATCTTTATTGTCTTCAGCAATCGTTTTAGTCACTTTAGCAAACACATCTACTAACACATTTACCAAATCCGGTTCAATCTGCGCTTTTAACTGATTATATTCTTCTTCTAATGCTTGTTTTTTTTGCACATAGTCCTGTTCTAATGCCTGTTCTTTGTCATAAAATTCAGACTGTGCCTGTGCTATGCCTTCCTGATACCCCTGCTCTTTAGACTGCAATTTTATATTTTCCGCCTCATCTTGTGCATCGGCTAAAATACTCTGAGCCTGCTCATTTGCATCCTGAATAATTTCCTGTGCTTCAATATTTGCCTGCTCAACTGATACACTGGTATCATCCTCAAGAGAAGATGCTTCCAATGTATCATCCGAATCAATATAATCCGTTTCCTCAATCACTTCTGCCTCAAGGCCATTTACAAACCCATCTGCATCCATTCTATTTCTATTACGTTCACTAAGTTCAGCCATTGTACGGACTTTTTCTTTTAAAATCTCATTATAATCTATAATTCGTTCTTCTTGATAGACCGCACTGCCTCTTTTTAATACATTAGACAATAATCTCGTCACCTCCGCCTCGGGCAATTACGATTTCTGCTGAATCCTCAAGCTTTCTAATTACATTAACAATCTTCTGCTGTGCTTCTTCAACATCCTTCATACGTACCGGCCCCATGAAGTCCATATCTTCTTTAATCATAACAGCAAGACGTTTTGAAAGGTTATTAAGAATAACATTCTGCACTTCTTCTGTCGCGCCTTTTAATGCCAATGCCAAATCTGCATTATCCACATCACGCAACACTCTCTGAATTGCTCTGTCATCCAATGAAAGAATATCTTCGAATACAAACATCTTCTTACGAATGTCATCAGCAAGTTCCGGCTCTTCAACTTCAAGAGTTTCCATGATATGTTTTTCTGTTCCCCTGTCAACAGAATTCAAAATATCTACAATGGCATCAACACCGCCAACAATTGTATAATCCTGATTAACAAGAGACGATAATTTTCTTTCTAACACCTTTTCCACCTGTTTAATAACATCTGGTGATGTTCTATCCATCTGTGCAATTCTTCTTGCAACATCTGCCTGTTTTTCAGGCGGCAATGATGAAATAACCATCGAAGCCTGTGATGCAGGCAAATATGAAAGAATCAAAGCAATTGTCTGTGGATGCTCGTCCTGAATAAAGTTCAATAACTGACTTGGATCTGTCTTTCTGATAAACTCGAACGGACGAACCTGCAAACTTGCAGTAAGCTTTCCGATAACATCTTTTGCCTTTTCTTCTCCCAATGCCTTTTCCAACAGTTCTTTGGCATAAGAAATACCACCCTCTGCAATATACTGTTGTGCTAAACACACTTCATAGAATTCATTCAAGACCTGTTCTTTGGTCTGTGGTGACACACTACTTGTATTTGCAATCTCTAATGTTAACTGTTCTATTTCTTCTTCTTTAAGATGCTTAAAAATCTGCGATGATTTTTCAGGGCCTAACGCAATCAATAAAATTGCAGCCTTTTGTACACCATCTAGTTCTTTTTCACCTGTTGATGCTCCCTTTGGCATATCTTTCACTCCATTTCAACTCATATTCCATAACTGTTGTTTGCATTAATCCCAATCTTCACTTAACCAATTACGCAACAATAACGCAACGGCTTCCGGATTCTCATCAACAAACTTCTCAATTGCAATTCTTGTTTCTGATTTTTCCTGTAAATCAATATCATCAACAGATGGCTGTTTTTCTCTTGTTGTAGCAAGCATTTCCTCTACAGATAATTCTGGTTCTGTTTCTTCTACAGTTAACGGACGTGCACTTCTTAATACAACAAGTACCAATAATGCCAAAATTGCAACTGCTAAAGCAATCTGTACCCAGAAGGTAACTGTAGACATTACACCTGGTGCTGTAGAATCCTCAAAATAATGTCTCTCATATGCCATAACAGAAATGTTATTTGCATTAATACCTGTACCATTAGAAATCAGATTCGTCCATGTATCATCAACATCCATAACGACTGATTCAGCATTCTGCGCCTTGAATTCTTCCCATGTCATATTATCAAGATATCCAAGTTCTCGAACCTCATCTTCGTTATACACTCTATTTCTAATAAATGTAACTGCTAATGTCGAAGTATCATATACAATCGCTCCCGGTTCTGTATTGGTTGTTGTAACCAGTTCATTTGGTAAATAGGAATATTTCCTTACCTCATATGTAGACTGCGATGTACCATTTGATATTTCATATGTTGTCGTATCCGCATCATTTGAATTCGTACCCGGTGTTCCGCTTGCACCATTTGTACCAGTAGATGTTTCTTCGTATGATTCAGAGAATAATCCCTGTTCCATACCTTCCTGTGCTGTATATTCTTTCGCAATTGTATTAACTCTGTCCCAATTTAATACATAATTTAATGTGAAATATGCATCGTCATATAATCCCGTTGCAAGTAAGCCCTGCTTTAAAGAAGATTTTGTTGTTGACTCAATCTGATCCTTGTATTTAAGCTGACTGTTATAACTAACTCCTGATGAAGAAGCTGCATTACTTGTACCAGAAAATAATGTTGATCCGTCTGCGCTAATAATCGTAATCGCATTCGTTGTCTTATTTCCAACTGCCGTAGCAAGGAAATTTGCAATGCTTTCTGCACGATCACCTGAAACGGAATTGCTTGTTTCTAATTGCAACACAGCCGCAACTGACGACTCAGACGTGTTTGTATAGAATGAATTGGTATCATCTGCAATATCAACTGTAACAGATGCAGATCTGATACCATCCATAGATGCCAAATCATCTGCAAATTTAGACTCTAAATAATGCTCATATTGTTTTGTCTTATCAGATTCTGTTGTTGAGAAGCTACTTGTCATAGCATCTTCAAACGTATACCCGTCAGATTTAATATCTCCTGACGCAAGTGCCATCTTCGCTGCTGTAAGGTTTGCTTTTTCTACTTTAACCACCAGCGAACCATCAGCAACTTCATATTTGTATCCCGCATCAGATAACAACTTTGTCACCTGACTCATTTCATTATAATCCTTACATGTTGTCAGCACCTGATAATTCGGCTGATTTAATACAACAATCAAGATTATCATCGCAATAACCAGCACTGCTGCTGAACTGATTATTATCATTCTTTGTTTATTTGTCCAACTCTTCCAAACTTCAGCTATTCTCTTTGGAATCTGTTTCAATCTATCGGCCATCTATCTGTAAACTCCAATCAATTAAATTGACATATTCATAATCTGATTGTATGCTTCAATCACTTTATCACGAATTGCCACTGTATATTGTAATGCAACATTTGCTTGCTGCTGGTATACTCCTAATTCATGTGCATTCGACAACTTGCCTGTAGCGAAATCAATTTCCGCCTGCTGTGCCTGCTGTACATATGAATTGGTTGTATTTAATAATCCTACAACAGACTGATATATAGAATCAAATGTCTGTGTAGATTCTGTTCCTTTTACAGATGATGCAGAATCTGTCATCGCCTGTGTAATTTTTGATACATAATCATTCCCCAGATTATTTATTGCTGATGTAATATCCATTCTATCCTCCCAAATGTTTCATGATAATTTCTATCATTTTTTATTTATTAATTTGACTGTCCAATTGACAACCCTTTTGTTGCCATTGATTTGCTCGCATTAAATGCAGAAATATTTGCCTCATATGAACGTGACGCATCAATTAAATCTGTCATTTCCTGCACAACATTTACATTCGGATAATACACATATCCATCTGCATTTGCATCCGGATGTGATGGATCATACACCATATTCATCGGGCTGGACTGATCTTCATACACTGATGTCACCTTTACGCCGTCTCCTAATCTTCCATTGCATGCACTTTTCAACACACTTGCAAATGAAGAACCATTTATATTTGCGCCTGTAATTGCCGTTGTCGGTGTTAATGTCTTTTCGGTAAATACAACAGCCTTTCTAACATACGGTGTACCATCTTGTGTTCTTGTCGTATTAACATTGGCAATATTCTCAGATATCACATCAGTTCTTAGCTGCTGTGCCGTCATTCCCGTTGCACTAATGTTAAATGCGGTAAACATAGACATAATTATTCCCCTTTCAATTTCTTAATTTTATTTAATAACAGCTTTCATTCTTGAAAATTCATTATTTATGCTATCAACTAATCCTGTATAATTAAGCTGTTCTGCTGCTAACTGGGCATTCTCTGTTGATAAATCAACATTATTACCGTCAAGGCGGTATGAGAGTGTTGAATTATCTGTATATGTTCTCATTGAAATTGCATCATAATCAACTCTGTTAACTTTCTGTGTAAGTGTTGATGCAGGACTTGCTGCCTGTTCAATTGCAGATTTGAGATAAGTTGTAAATGCAACATCCTGTCTCTTGTAATGCGGTGTATCTACATTTGCAATATTGTTTGTCAACACCTCTTCACGCAGCCAACTTGCATCTGCAGCCGTCTTCAAAACATTAACATAGCCAAACGCTCCTAAATTCATATAACGCACTCCTCCTTAATATATCTACATTCCAGTTATCCATTATACAGTTTTGTAATTCTTTATTTGTGCAATTTAACAACCCCTCTTTTGATTTACAGGTCACTTTTGTATATCTTTGCACTCTATAAATCAAAACAATACACCCTATATTATAAAATAAAACACAGAAATTACAAGTCTTTTTGACCTTTTTTTGTTTTTTCTTTCATTATTTTTGTCTTTGTTTTTAAAAAAATGCAGAAAAAAAGCCGATTTTGCCCACTGAATAAAGGCAAAACCGGCTTCCCTTTGGATCTTATTTTTCATCTAACTTTTTAATTTCATCAAAGACAACATCATTGATAACCTTAATATAAGTTCCTTTCATTCCTGACGAACGAGATTCAATAACACCCGCACTTTCAAATTTACGAAGTGCATTCACAATAACAGATCTTGTAATACCTACTCTGTCAGCAATCTTACTTGCAACTAAAATTCCCTCGTTTCCTTCAAGTTCTCCAAAAATATGCTTAATCGCCTCTAATTCTGAAGTTGAAAGTGTGCTTATCGCTGATTTTACAATTTGTTGTTTTCTGACTTCTTCTGCATTTTCTTCATTCACAGAACGCTGCATTTCAAGTCCAACAACGGTCGTTCCATATTCACATAAGATAATATCATCAATTTCATAACTGTTATTATCCTTGTACATAAACAATGTTCCCAGACGCTCACCACCAATCTCAATTGGTGCTAACAACGCCTGAAATTTCTTTACCATATCCGGATTAAATCCCAATGTTGATAAATTAACATTCTCCTTTGTTGACAGCACACTCAGAAGTCTTTCATTTAACATTTTGTCAACAAACCCACCGACTTTATCATAAATCAGTTCATTAATGACTTCTGAATCATTGTAAAATCCTGTTCCTAATACTTTACCCTTCTTACTAATTACCAGAATATTTGATTCCAGTATTCCACTTAACACATCACACATATCATTAAACTCTACTCTATGTGAATGATTGTTGTGAAGTAATTTGTTAATCTTTCTTGTTTTATCAAGTAATTGAACGCTCATTGTGTACCTCCTTAGAAAACGATGTTTTCAAACGCGTATTTTAAAAATCACCAGCACAAAATATTCTCTCCGCTCCCAGTCAATTCCCCAATCAACAAAAGTTATACTTAATAAAGCACTTGAACTTTCTTAGCATTAATTTTAACACACTTTTTTACATTCATCAACAATTAAATACAATTATTATAATTCCCTAATAATATGTATTTTATTTTAATAATTGACAGTTTATTTTATTTTGTTGTATTTATATTTTCTTTTGTACAGAATATTCATGTGTATACAAACAAATTAGTTCTGTTTTTCAATCATTTCAACATGTCCGCAATTTTCATCTGCACACACCAGTTTATTTCCTTTTTCCACCATATATCCGCCACAATCCGGACATTTCTTTTCCGATGGTTTCTGCCAACTCATAAACTCACACTCCGGATTATTTTCACATCCAAAGTATCTTCTGCCTTTTTTTGTCTTTTTTAAGACTACATCTTTCCCACAAAGAGGACATGCAACTCCTATCTTTTCCAAATACGGCTTTGTATTTCTACATTCTGGAAATCCCGGACATCCTAAGAACTTTCCATGTGGTCCATATTTAATTACCATATTACGCCCACATTTTTCACAAATCACATCTGTGACTTCATCTTCTATCTTAACACTTTCCAGTTCTTTTTCAGCTGCCTGAACAGACGCTTCTAAATCCGGATAAAAATTACGAATAACTTCTTTCCATTTTACCTTGCCTTCACCCACACCATCTAATAATGATTCCATATTTGCAGTAAAATTAACATCCACTATCACAGGAAATGCTTTTTTTAACATGTCATCTACTGCTTCTCCTAATTCTGAAACGTATAAATTCTTATTTTCTTTTACTACATAATGTCTGGCAATAATTGTTGTAATTGTTGGTGCATATGTACTTGGACGACCAATTCCCAACTCTTCAAGAGCTTTTACCAGTGACGCTTCTGTATAATGAGCCGGCGGCTGTGTAAAATGCTGCACACCCTCTACAGTTTCAACCGATAATTCTGATTGTTCATCAAGTCCCTTTGCAAGTGTATTGCTTCCTTCTTTTTCTTCATTATCTTTATAAACACATAAAAAACCGTCAAACTTCACTTTTGATGCACTCACATTGAAACGATATTTTCCTGCTGCAATCTTAACTGCCGTTGTTTCATATATCGCATTACTCATCTGACTCGCAGTAAATCTTCTCCAAATCAGCTGATACAAACGAAATTGATCTCTTGACAATGACTCTTTAATTAATGTCGGCGTTAATGTAATATCCGTCGGACGAATGGCTTCATGCGCATCCTGGATTTTCTTATCATCTTTCTTTCCTGCTTTCGATGTTGCATTGACATACTGCTCACCATAAGCATCCGTAATATATGTTGCCGCTGCCTCTTTCGCCTCGTCTGCAACTCTTGTCGAATCCGTTCTCAGATAAGAGATAATACCAACCGTACCTCTGCCCGCAATATCAACACCTTCATATAACTGCTGTGCCATACGCATTGTCTTTTGTGTCGAAAAATTAAGCTGCTTAGCTGCTTCCTGCTGCAATGTACTTGTTGTAAATGGCAAAGGTACTTTTTTAATCTTTTCACCCTGCTTGATACTTTCAATTGAACAGGAACTCTTTTTTACTTCTTCAATAATTGCATCTGCTTCTTCCTTAGAATGAATTTCAACCTTACCATTCTCATCTCCATAAAACTTAGCAACCAATGGCTTTCGTTCGCCTTTAACCTTAAACTGAGATTCTATTGTCCAGTATTCTTCCTGAATAAATGAGTTAATCTCATCTTCTCTATCGCAAATCAGTCTCAATGCTACCGACTGAACACGTCCGGCACTCAGTCCTCTCTTAATCTTTGCCCATAAGATTGGACTAATACTATAACCTACCATTCTATCCAAAATTCTTCGTGACTGCTGTGCATCCACTAAATTCATATCAATTTTTCTCGAATTCTTAATAGATGCTTTCACTGCATTCTTCGTAATTTCATTGAATGTAATTCGATGAATATCCTTATCCTCTAATTTTAATGCCTGTGCCAAATGCCATGAAATCGCCTCTCCCTCTCGGTCGGGATCGGTTGCGAGATACACTTTATCCGCTTTTTTGACTTCCTTTCTTAATGCCGCAAGTATATCACCTTTCCCCCGAATTGTAATATACTTTGGTTCGAAGTCATGTTCAATGTCAACCCCCATCTGACTCTTTGGCAAATCTCTTACATGTCCCTGCGAAGCCATAACTTCATAATTACTCCCCAAAAACTTTTTAATTGTCTTCACCTTTGCCGGTGACTCAACAATAACAAGATACTTAGCCATTTAACAAATCCTCCAAATCTATTTGTATTATGTCAAAACTTTCACATAACAACTTTTGGAAACTTCTTCAATACGCCCCATCAACATCAGCTCCACAATTTGCTGGTTTAACTCGGCAATATCCATCCCAGTTTCTTTTGCGATTGCATCTATACTTTTTGGATACAAATCGAAACAACTATACAACATATCTTGCGGGCTTGCAAGTTGTTTTTTATCTTTTGTATCTTTTTGTTGAAATTTCTTATTGTCTGACATCGTATTTATTTGGGTATTTTTTTGACATTTTTCATCCTTTATTTTGTCATTTTTCATTTGTGCAATCCATGGATTTTCCCAGATATCTTCTGGCTTTAAAATTAGCTGCGCACCTTGTTTTATCAGATTATTACACCCCACACTCATCGCATCTGTAATACGCCCCGGAATAACATAAATATCTCTGTTTTGTTCTAACGCCTGATCTGCTGTTATTAACGATCCGCTTTTCTTTCCTGCCTCGACAAGTATCACTGCATCTGCAAGACCGCTGATAATTCGATTTCTCAACGGAAATGTCCATGTACTCGGCTGTGTTTTTAACGGATATTCTGAAATAATCCCACCTGTTTCTTCTATATTAGTATATAGTTCTATATTCTCTGCCGGGTAACAAACATCTACACCACTTCCTAATACCGCATATGTCTGTCCCCCTCCGTCTAAGCATCCTCTATGTGCTGCCGTATCAATCCCTGTTGCCATTCCACTGACCACTTGAATCCCCATCTGTGCAAATGCTTTTGCAAATTCATATGCCACTTTTTTACCATATAGACTACATTTTCTTGCTCCAACAATTGCTACACTCGGTTTTGTATTTTCCAGCATCTTTCCTTTAAAAAATAACCCATATGGATAATCATAAATTCGTTTTAAGCGATCCGGATATTGTACGGAATCTGCATTGACAAACGAAATATTTTTCCTTCCAAGATGGATAAATTCTTCATATAATCCACTATCTTTTTTACTCTCCTGTATTGCATATATATCAATCGCCTTTAAAAAATCCAATGTTCCCAAAGATTCATCAGACGCCTGATATACTCCCTTTGGCGTATGATATATTTGTAACAGTTTCCGAATTTTTGAATTTCCTATCCCTGTAATATTGCACATCCAATACCAATAAAAATCATGCACCGTATCCATTTATTTTATCCCCTTTCATAACTCCGAATCGAAATTGCCTCTAGCAAATGCCTTGTTTCAATATGTTCACTCTGTTCTAAATCAGCAATCGTTCTGGCTGTCTTTAAAATTTTATGATACCCTCTGCCCGTCAACTGAAATTTATCATATGCACGGCGCATCACTTCATATTCTTTTTCTCTCAAATGACAAAACTGCTCTATTTCTTTCGCACGCATCTGTGCATTAAAATAGATTCCCATTCCTTCAAATCTCCGTCTCTGAATCTGTCTTGCCTGTTCTATTTGTTTTCTCATGGATTGTGAGCTATATGTATCTGTTGCGTCTGTATCCTGCGTTTGTTCAGATAACGCATCAAACCCAACTCGCTCTACTGACACAGATATATCAAACCGATCCCACATCGGCTGTGATATTCTGCCTAGATATCTTTGAATTTCTCTGTCACTGCAGTGACACTTTTTCCTATCTGGATAATATCCGCATTTACACGGATTCATAGCTCCTGCCACCATACAATCAGCAGGATATGTATATGCTGCATTTAGTCGGACAATAGATATTTTCCGATCTTCAAGCGGTTGCCGCAATGCTTCTAATATTGACGGCTGAAATTCCGTTAGTTCATCAAGAAACAGAACACCCTTTCCTGCAAGCGTAATTTCTCCCGGTCGGGGAATCCTTCCGCCTCCAAGCAATGCTGTAGCCGTAATATTATGATGAGGGCTGCGAAATGGCCGTTTCTGTACCATAGGCATATCCGCATCCAATTCACCGGCAACACTGTATATCTTTGTTAATTGCAACTTTTCCTCATAAGATAGCTCCGGCATGATTGTAGCAATTCTTTTTGCCAGCATTGTTTTTCCGCTTCCCGGCGAACCAATATACATAATATTATGCATCCCCGCAACGGCTATAAGTGTCGCACGTTTTGCTGCCTGTTGTCCACGAATGTCTAAATAATCAATCACTTCCTGATTCTTTTCTACATGATGTGTTTGTTGCTGACAATGCAGCTGTGTTCCGGTATTATCTGTAATTTTTCGAACAATATCCTGCAAACTATCTACTCCGATTACTTCAATCCCCCGTACCATACAGCCTTCCTGTAGATTCTTATGCGGTATATAGCATCGTTTATACCCTCTCTCCGCCGCCTCACATACACTCGGCAAAATACCATTTACACCGTGAATACTACCGTCTAAACTAAGTTCACCAATAGCTATACAATCTAGAAGTTTTTGCTGTGCAATAATTCCATTTGCCGCCAGAATTCCCAACGCAATTGGCAAATCAAACCCCGTTCCATCCTTCCGTTTATCAGCCGGAGAAATATTTACAATAATTCGTTGCGGCGGCAATTCATACCCGGAATTACGAATTGCCACTCGCACGCGATCTTTCGCCTCTTTTACCTCTCCGGACAAATATCCTCCCATCTCAAATACGGGAATCCCATTGCCTACATCCACTTCGACATTGACAATCTCTGCTTCCAGTCCATAAATCATCGCACTGTATACTTTACTAAACATACAACCGCCTTTCTATATAATATATATTTTAATAACAGTTGCAGTATACTATCAATATTTGTTTTTGTCAAGTTTATATACAATAAGTAGTATTTCCTTTAGAAACCATGATAATCCCATGCAGTAATGAATCAAACTGTTTCTTTCTCGTTATCGCCGCATTGCTTCCCATATATTCATCTAATAACAGACCAATATTTTCTTTTACCGTCGTTTCATCACCGCCATTCATTTCTGCATAAACACAAATTCCCGCCTGAGCTGCCGTTATCATGGCATTTATTATGTCTGCATCTACCTTCGTTCTAACAATTAATACATCCACATCTTCTCTGACAGCCTGTAATATTGCCTCTGTCGCTGAAAGTACATCGATTCCCACTTCCTTTTGGTGTATCATCGCCTCTGCCTGCTGATATTTATATTCAATCGGATTTTCAACTGTCATAATATGAATCTTTCTACTCTCATTCCAGCCATTCATTAATGAAGCAAGCGCCGTTGTCTTCCCACTGCCTGCCTTTCCAGACACAATTGTAATCCCCGGTTTTACTTTCATCTGATGATAAATATCTTCTAATTGTAATTCTGAGATATCCGGTATTTTTTCTGAAAGAATACGAATGGAGCAATTTATATTTCCAGCTGCTCTGTATACATTCGCACGATATCTTCCCCTATTGGCAATCGAAAATGTGAATACAGCATTTTCCTTCTTCCCATAGGTATTCCGTTGTTGTTCCGGCAATATAGCATCTATCATTTTTTCTATATTTTCAGATAACAGCTTCGGATAATCCAAATTATATATCGTTCCATCTATCCTTGCTTTTGGCGGAACTCCTGCCATCAAATGCACATCTGTTGCACTTTTTGCTTGTGCTGATTCTAAAATTTTTTCTATTGTAATCATATTATCTTCTCCTTAGGAAAGTGGAAGAATCTCATAAAGACTCTCTTTCTCTTTAATTACCGTATTAAATAATGTTTCATAATCACCGCTGCACTGGTAACGCTGTTCTGGTTTATCATGCATGATATTAAAAACTTTGTCCGGTGATACATAACCCTGACTATATTCAAATGTAAAATAAACCGTCATTGTTGCCGCCGAACTCGTCACATCCGCCGCATATACCAAATAAATATAATTATCTACTGTTCCTTCTCCTGCGTTTTTTCTTTTTAAATAATATTTATTTAACAATCTGATGTTTGAAACCGACTCATCATTATTCGCCCTTAAATAGCTGCTATCCTGCGTTGCCTTATATAACATTCTAAATGTTGTATCTTCTACCTGCGTCTGTATTGTCTGCATTGCTTCATTGGCAATGTTTTGTACAACTGCTGCATCTATGTCTGTTATATTTGCATAAGAATTTAATTGTGACACTGTATAATCCAACGAATCCTGTGTAACAACGTAACCGTGTTTTCCCAATTCTTCCATATTGGCACTGCATGTAATATGAATAACATCCCCAATTGCAATTTTACTGTTCTTATCCGGAACAAATTCTAATGAACCCAAATACGCATCATCCCAGCGATTCGTTACTTTGATGTATGCCTCCGGACTCATCCCTGCAAAAACAACTTCTACTTTTTCAAATAACGACACCTTGGTTCCTTCTGAAATACCGGACGCTTTCGCCTTATACGTCGTATCAGCCAATTCAATCTGTGCATTTTGTGCCGCATCTTCATCATACAGTACCTTTACCTGAACCTCATCCCCATTGGATATATTATTTTGATCAATCTGTACATATATAGAATCTACCAACTTTCGATATGCTGTCAGTTTTTCCATATTTTTTTCTTTTCCAGCAAGCATCTTATACAGCTTGTCCGTATCTATAACACCCTCTGCCTGTGCATAGTGATTTGCCCCTGTATACTGTATACGAATATAATTCGATATTCTCACGGTATTTCTATTCACATAAGCATAAATCAACGTCAGTGCAACGATGCACACGACAACTGCTCCAATGAATGTACCTACCACCTTGGGCGATTTCCATTGATTTTTTGTTAATTTCATTTCATTTTTCCTTTCTACAATATACAATTGTAACACATTCTGTTATTTTCGTATTTCTCTTGTATACTTTTTCAAAAATGCCAACTCATCCCCTTGCATATATCCCGATAATTGTTCGTATACCTGTTTATGATATGTATTCAGTCTGACAATATCTCTCTCATCTAAATATGTTACATCCACCAAATCTAAATCAATTGGTACATATGTTAATGTATCAAACTTCATAAAGATTCCGTATTCGTTCTGATTGTCTTCCTGACACACAATTTCATTTTCAATTCGAATTCCATAATGCCCATCAATATATACGCCCGGCTCATTCGACGTAACCATACCTTGTTCCAACATGCACAAATCATTAACTCCCGGGTTATGCTTCCAGCGAAAACCATTCGGTGATTCGTGCACATTAAGCAAATATCCAATTCCATGACCTGTTCCGCATCTGTAGTCAATTCCTTCATCCCATAACGGCTGTCTCGCAAGAATATCTAAATTAAATCCCGTACACCCTTTCAAAAAATGTGCATGCGTCAGATTCAACATTCCTTTTAATGTTAATGTAAAATGTTTTTTTACAATATCCTCAACCGGTCCCAGCGAAAATGTTCTCGTAATATCTGTTGTTCCACGCAAATACTGTCCGCCTGAATCTACAAGTAATACTCCTTCCGGCTTTAACATTGCACATTGCTCCTTTGTTGCTGAATAATGCATCATGGCAGCATTGGCATTATATGCACTAATCGTCGGAAAACTCAACTCAATATAATCCGGTATCTCACTGCGTAAATGATCCAAATACATTGCTGCATCATATTCTGTAATAGACTCCTGTGCAGCTCCACTTCCATACTGCCCCATATTCTTCTTAAGCCAGTACATAAATTTTGTGACAGCTAATCCATCATCAATATGAACACTTCGCAAATTCTTTATTTCAACCGGATTCTTAATTGCTTTCATACGAACCGTTATATTTTCCTTTTCGTATTTCGTCGCTTCTTTTGAAATACTCTGATACAAACGCATATTCACACGTTTCATATCCACCCACACGGTTCCTGTTACATGCTGCAAATCTTCGTATATTTGTGCATATTCTTTTAATATAACACCTATTTCTGAAAAATATGTGATTAATTTTTCATCAAATCGATTCTTATCTGCATATAGCACCGCTTGTTCCTGCGAAATGTACATATATGCCATAATCACAGGATTACACGCTACGTCATTCCCCCTGATATTTAATATCCAGCAAATGTCATCAAGTGAAGCAAATACATGCGAATCCACTTGTGCTTTATCAAGCTCTAAACGAATTTGCACAATCTTGTCTTTCGCACCAACGCCTGCATATTTTTCGTCCAACTGATACGCACTGCTGTGAGGAAATTCCGGACGCTCCTTCCAAATAGCGTCCAATGGACAAAATGTGCTGTTTACAGTACCATTCTTTTCCAATACTTTATGCACGAATTTCATCCCCTGCACCGCACTCATCATTCTTCCATCAAATCCAATACAGCCCATATCCGGCAACTCTTGTATACAGTATTCATCCATATCCAAAACACCTGTCATCCCCATTCGCATGAGTTCAATTCCCGTACCTGCTAACTGTGCTTCTGCCTGTACAAAATATCTGCCGTCTGTAAATAATGCAGCTTTTCTGTCTGTAATTACAAGTGTACCTGCCGAGCCTGTAAAGCCCGACAAATACTCACGTCCCGCAAAATATGCACCTGCATATTCTGACATATGGTAATCTCCAGTATTGATAATATATACATCTACTGCATGTTCTTTCATTATTTCTCGAATTTGCATAATTCTGCTTCTAATTTCACTAGCATCTGTTAATTTCAGCATGTTTTCTCCATTTCTGTGGTGTGGTATCATTTTTATGGCATTTGCTACACCAACCTTACAAATACATCTATTTTATAGTTTATTCTGTTCTAATAATTTTTTCAACTTTTCCAATGCTTTTTTCTCTATTCGACTGACATAACTTCTACTTATTTGAAGTTCTTTCGCAATCTCATTCTGCGTAAATTCTTCTCCCAGCAAACCATAACGTTTTATGATAATTTCATATTCCCTATCCGTTAATACTTCTTTCATTTTTTCCTTCAAACAGAGAATACGCTGTGCAAATAAGTAATCATCCACTACATCTACATTTTCTTCGCCGACAAGTTCTATAATCTGTATTTCATTGCCCTCTTTATCCATTCCTATTGAATCATACATAGACACTTCCCGTAAATGCTTTTTTTCAGCCCGAAGCATCATTAACAGTTCATTATCAATACATTTCGCCGCATACGTTGCCAATCGTATATTTTTATCTGCATCAAATGACTGTATTGCTTTAATCAGTCCAATCGTCCCAACAGATATTAAGTCTTCTGCATCCCGTTCTCTTGAATGATACTTCTTTATCATATGTGCTACCAGGCGCATATTCTTCTCAATCAGAATATTCTTTGCCTCCATATCACCCAATTTGTATCTTTTTAGCATTTCCTTTTCTTCTTCTGCCGACAAAGGTTTCTCAAACGTTTTCAAAGAAAGGCACCTCAACACATATTTATATTATAGTATGTGCGTAGGTGCCTTTTATTGCTTTTCCAAATGGAATTAAGCCTGTTCTTCTTTTCGTCTTAAAATATCAAACTGATCTAGTTCAATCCCTAAATCAATATATAATTGCTGCTTTGGATGTGGTGCACTTTCCATACTTTCACCATCTTCATTCTGAATTGCACGAACAACCACAGAGATATTTTCTCCATTCGGCTTCATTACTTCAATCGTTTCACCAACTGAGAACTTATTTCGCTGCTCGATATGATACAATCCCTGTTCATTGCGTTCTCCAACAATACCTAAATACGTATATTCCTTTACATACGTATTGTTATCATAAATCTGTGTATTTTCGTCCGGTTTTCCAAAGAAAAATCCAGTCGTATACTGACGATATGTGCATTTCTGAATTTCAGATTTATAGAATGGAATTCTACTGCGGTAAAGTTCCGGATCCTGTAAGAACTCATCAATTGCCAAACGATATGTTCTTGCAACTGTTGCTACATACAATGCTGTCTTCATTCGTCCTTCAATCTTAAAACTGTCAATCCCTGAAGTTACAAGTTCCGGAATGTATTCTATCATACATAAATCCTTCGAATTAAAGATATATGTACCTCTTTCATTTTCATAAACCGGCATATATTCACCCGGTCTTGATTCTTCCACAATCGAATATTTCCAACGGCAAGGATGTGTACATGCTCCTCTGTTTGCATCTCTGCCCGTCATAAAATTGCTAAGCAGACATCTTCCGGAATAAGAAATACACATTGCACCATGCATGAATGTCTCAATCTCCATCTCATCTGGAATCTGCTCACGAATTTGCTTAATTTCCTTTAATGAAAGTTCTCTTG
This sequence comes from Lachnospira sp. UBA4346, assembly GCA_002394205.1. Classification (GTDB taxonomy): domain Bacteria; phylum Bacillota; class Clostridia; order Lachnospirales; family Lachnospiraceae; genus Lachnospira. The sequence goes on from DGTC01000039.1 coordinate 46,699, forward strand.
CGGATACAACTCTCTTTGCACCCTGTTTCCACCAGAACTGATATGTCATATAATTTGTATTATTTGCCTGTGTACTAACATGAATATCTGTATCCGGCATAACTTCTTTTGCAATCGTAAACATACCCGGATCAGAGATAATTAATGCATCCGGACCGATTTCTTTCAATTCTTCAAAGTATTTTCTAGCACCGTCTAAATCGTAATTATGTGCAAGAATATTAGCTGTAACATATACTTTTACACCCCTTGCATGCGCAAACTCTATTCCTTCTTTCATATCTTCTAATGAAAAGTTCTTTGCCTTTGCACGCAATCCAAATGCTTCTCCTCCAATATAAACAGCGTCTGCACCATAAATAACAGCCACTTTCAACACTTCCAAACAACTTGCCGGAATTAATAATTCTAATTCTCTACCATTATAAGTATGTTTTGCCATAATTTACTCCTTTGTTATATTTTTAACAACTTTATTCTTCATTTTTCATTTTCTTAACACTCAGCGTAATTCCGTCGCCGATTGGCACAATTGATGTCGTAAACGCATCCATATGTGTCAGTGTATATAAATATTCTCTCATCCTTGTATGAATCGTGCGGTTTCTTCTTGTAACTGCATAATGCGATTCTACAATCTCACCATCCTGTAATACATTATCAGAAAGAAGCAGTCCTCCCTCTGATAAAAGGCGTTCTATTTGCGGAAGAAAATGAATGTACTGTCCCTTTGCCGCATCCATAAAAATAAAATCAAAGGTTCCCTGCAATGTCGGTAAAATTTCCATTGCATCTCCTTCTAACAACGTAATGACATCCTCTTTTTCTGCACGCTTAAAATTATTTTTTGCAATCGGAATACGCACGTCATAATTTTCAATCGTCGTAATTGTACATCCTTTCGGCATATATTCACTCATAAGAATTGCCGAATAACCGACTGCTGTACCCACTTCTAAAATTTTCTTTGGCTGTTTTAATGCCAATAAAACTTTTAGAAAATTCTTCATTTCTTTTCTAATAATCGGAACATCATCCAATCTTGCTTCCTGCTCAATCTGATTGCATATTTCAGACTCAGCAACATTCATTGAATTTATATAATCAACAATTCGTTCATTTACAATCATTTTACTGCAGTCCCCATCTAGTCTTCATCATCTAATGAAATATTGCACAATACCTGCATCATCTGCGTCGGCTTCATTGCGGTATTCAATGTGTATGTTCCACCAACGAATTTATTTTTATAATCTGAAAGTTTGATTTGCAGATAACAAATCAGTTCATCTTTTACCAAACCTTTATCATGTAATAACGTTGCGAGCTGTTTTTCCGTAATACCTTCATGAATCGTTACCTGTACTTCTGTTGCATATTTTTCTGTTGTCAGTGCTTCTTCATCAAAAATATTTCTTCCAAATGAATATGCCTTACTTCCCGTTGTCGAAATAATAATAATTCCTAACAAAACAACAATTACATTAAAGAAAATATCAATAATCATGCGAACCTTTTTATTACTCATGCTCCGTTTCTGCTCCTTTTCCACTGTCAGTCTCTATACATTTCTATGTTAGAAAATCCATATCAAAGTCTACAACTTCAACGACAGACATACATATATCTTGTATTTCTCTACACAGACAAATCTCTGCATCCAGATATTTTCTTACAAGAATTTGATTTTTAATATCTTCATACTCCCTACTCAAATTCTGTGTTGCCGTAAACAAATCATCTACCGACTCATTATACTGCAGCTCAAAATTTCTTCTGCGATAATCATCTACAGCTCTTTTTAAATCTGGATTTTTATCAAGCCTTTCCTGTAGTTCCTTATACTCCTGATATTCTGCACTCTCAATAATCGCCTGTCTTAATTCATTCTTTATTCCATCAATATTTTTCATATCATTCTCCTCACATTTCTGCATAGGACCTTCACTAAACGAGAAGAAGAAGCGCCGCATAAGATGCACACGCTTCCTCCCCTGATACATCAGCCATTGTAATCGTACATTGATTCTGAGTTCATTATATCGGAAATCTCTTCGAATCTCCTAGTTCTAGTTCTGTATTCTGATATAAATACCAACACATATAGAAACTTCTATAACTGTGCTTCCATAATAATCGGAAGAATAACCGGATTACGTTTCATCTTCTTCCATAAGTATTCACTTAAATCATCTTTGATGATATTCTTAATCTTACTCCAATCAGAAATATTCTTATCCATACATGTCTGAACAGAATCAGAAACAATCATTCTTGCTTCCTCTAATAATTCTTCTGCTTCACGGACATATACAAAACCTCTTGTAACAATATCCGGACCTGCCACAAGCTGACCACTATACTTTTCTAATGTAAGAACAACAATGATAATACCATTTTCAGCAAGATTCTGACGATCTCTAAGCACAATATTACCAACATCACCAACACCAAGTCCATCGACAAGAATCGCTCCCGTAGGTACTTTCCTGCCTGTTATGCCTGCTTTTTCTTCTCCTAATTCAATAATATCACCTGATTTAGCAATGAAAATGTGTTCATTATCATAGCCGAGTGACTTTACAACTTCTTTTTGTGCAATCAAATGTCTGTATTCACCATGAACCGGAATTGAATATTTCGGCTTAACCAATGAATAAATTAACTTAATTTCTTCCTGACAAGCATGTCCTGATACATGAGTATCCTGGAAGATAACCTTTGCACCCTTCATTCCTAATTCATTGATAACTTTTGCAACAGATTTTTCATTTCCCGGAATTGGCGTAGAAGAAAATACAACACAATCTCCCGGCTGAATAGACACTCTTCTGTGAAGCGATGCAGCCATTCTTGAAAGTGCAGCCATTGATTCACCCTGACTACCCGTTGTAATCAATACAATCTGTTCCGGTGCATAGTTTTTCATTGCTTCTGTATCAATCAACACACCATCGGGAATCTGAAGGTAATCCATACTTTCAGCTACATCGATGATATTTACCATGCTTCGTCCTTCAACACAGACTTTTCTTCCATATTTAACAGCCGAATTAATAATCTGCTGGACACGATCAACATTCGATGCAAAAGTAGCAATAATTAAGCGGCTCATCTTATTATCATTAAAAATCTTATCAAATGTTCCGCCAACTGTTTTTTCAGACATGGTAAATCCAGGTCTTAACGCATTCGTGCTATCGCACATCAGCGCAAGTACTCCCTTTTTACCAAGCTCACCCAATCTCTGCAAATCAATCGGCTCTCCAAATACAGGTGTGTAATCCACTTTAAAGTCACCTGTATGAACAATAACACCGGCAGGTGAGAAAATTGCAAGTGCTGCTGCGTCTGCAATACTATGATTTGTACGAATAAATTCTACACGGAATTCTCCTAAATTAATAGACTGCCCATACTTAACTACCTTACGCTTCACGCTGCGCATCATATTATGTTCTTTTAACTTAGACTCTATCAGTCCCATTGTAAGTCGTGTCGCATAAATTGGTGCATTAACTTCTTTCAATACATATGGAATGGCACCAATATGATCTTCGTGACCATGTGTAATTACAAAACCTTTTACTTTGTCAAGATTCTCCTTTAAATAAGTTACATCAGGAATAACCAAATCAATTCCTAACATCTCTTCTTCTGGAAATGCAAGACCGCAGTCTACAACAATAATACTGTCATTGTATTCAATGGCAGTAATATTCATTCCGATCTGCTCAAGACCACCAAGCGGTATAACCTTGACCGTACCAGTATATTCTCTTTTCATACTATTCTCCTATATACTATAACTCCTATTTTATTTTTCTAAATCAATATCTTCTAACAACTCTGCAAACACTTTGCCAACAGCATCTAACTCATCATCATCTTCCACAATTTCATAAGCAGCTTCTGTATTCTGCTCGTCAGATGTATCTTTCAAAATATATGCTTCTGCTTCGTAATCATCCTCATCTTCTGAGTCTGTTACTAAAATATAATTCGTTCCATTTACACGTGTCTCTTCTATGACATAAAAATTGACAACTTCGTTATCATCTGTAATAAATTCTATTTTTTCCATATACTCTCCTAAGGAAATGTGGCTCCTGCTCTACGCCTTAAACATTTCCTGCATTGGCGAGATAGTCCAAATATCCCTGTAATATAAATACTGCTGCAATCTTATCAATCACAGCTTTTCTGTTTTCTCTTCTTACACCGCTCTCCATAAGTACCTGATTTGCAGATACTGTTGATAACCGTTCATCCCAAAGAATAACTTCTAATCCAGTTCTGTCTTCAAGGCGCTGTGCAAAATCTCTACATGCCTGTGCACGCTCCCCTTCTGTATTATTCATATTTTTTGGAAGACCGACAACGATTTTATCTACATCATTCTCACTGATAATCTGTTCAATTCTAGCAAGTGTCTTTCGAAGTTTGTTTTCTTCTTTACGCGTAATTGTCTCAACGCCCTGCGCAGTAATCCCCAACGCATCACTTAGAGCAACGCCCACTGTCTTTGTTCCATAATCAAGTCCAATGATTCGCATATTATAATCCCTTGCCTTCAATAAAATACTTGATTACTTCTTCTACTAATTCATCTCGTTCAACCTTCATAATAAGACTTCTTGCATTATTATGACTTGTAATATAAGTCGGATCTCCTGACATAATATAACCAACAATCTGGTTTACAGGATTATATCCTTTCTCCTTTAGCGCAAGATATACCTGCTCTAAAATATTTTCAACTGAAATTGTCTTTTCTGGTTGTGTTTTAAAAAATTGTGTATTATTATCTACCATCTTCCTCACGTCCCTTTCGTATACAACTATATAATATAATAAATATTGCAATAAGACAAGTCTTTTTTCAAAAGATTGACAGTTTATCGCCCCCAAAAATATACACGCAAAACAAGACATGCGACATTTTCCATTTGTGCAATTTGACATATTAAAACATAAAATGTACCTTTTGACACCCGAAGCCTAACAATATAAAAACAGCTTTAGAATGTATTTGATACTTTCTAAAGCTGTCGCTGTTATACATCATTTTATATGTATATTCCATTTTCTGCAAAACTTCCTAGTTCAACTGACTGGAATTATTTTCCACCATTCCAAGTGTAATATTTAAGTTTCCATTCTTCATACGAATTGCATCCAAAAATGCTTTTTCACTCACATCTGCCAGCATCTGAATAATATATGTCAATTCAAACATTGTTCCCATATTTGTTGTTTTAACACGTGCAAGCTGTGCATCTGTTGTAAACTTATCAAAAATATCGTCAAACACTTCTGTGTAATTTAAATTCTCAGGAATTGTAATCTTTAACTGCCTCTTTCCTGCTGCCCTGTCTGCAAATCCTGAAACAGAAAGTGCTACAAATACAAGCAACATTACTATCGCAAAGATTACTGCAAAACTCACATAACCCAGTCCACACGCTAAGCCTGCTGCCATGGAAAAGAATACGACGGATATATCTTTCGCACTCCCCGGCGCACTTCTGAAACGAACGAGTGCAAACGCACCTGCCATAGAAAATGCTCTTGCCACATTGCTTCCTACTAGTAAAATTACAACAGATACAATCGCCGGCAATAGTACCAGTCCAACAATAAAATCCTTGTTATATCCACTTTTCTTATTCGCATACATATATGCAATTCCTATCACAAGACCAATGGCTAATGCCACTCCAAAACTAATAATTGCCATGCTCACATCGATGGAACCATCTGTGGCTGCCGTAAAAATAGATTCAAACATAATTGTTCTCCTTTCGTAACTTGTTTGTTTTGTTTCATAATGTATTTTTTATACTCTGTTCCATATTTCGAAAAAGATACCGGATATATCTGTAGTTCTGATAAAATTTTCACAAACCACATTGGTACAGCCCGCGTAATTTTTATTTCCATTAAATAGGTGTCTTCAGGCAGTAATTGTTCTCCATAACAGCCTTTCTCTAACTGCAGATCACATCTTCTCGTTGTTATATTTTTGTCAAATGTCATTCTGAAATCGCCGTCATTTTTTTCAAAATATGCCCTTCTGTCATAAGACAGATATAACTTTGGCAACAACTGATAAAACTGCTTCATATAATCAATTTCTAAAAACACCTGTCGGTTCATATACGATTGCTCCTGCGGATACTGATGTTCATTCAAATACGCATATGCTTCCGATAACTGCATCGCCGTTCTTCTTTTATTGACAATTCCTTCATACTTTTTCTTAATTTCTACAAACACCTTATCTGACAGCTGTGGTGTTCCATAACTTCTCAGGCGAAGTTTCTCTTTATATACCGGCTTCTCGATGGATGCTCGAATCAGCCTGTCATCACAGGTATCATAATAAATATTACTAATCTGATAAAACTCCTGTTCTCTGTTATAAGCATCCGGCTCCATATATCTAAGGATCCGCTCTGTTAATTCTTCATACTGTTCTTTTGACAGCAAATATTTTTTCTCACACCGGTTAAATACTTCAATCGCCATGTCTGTCACCTCCCTTGTACGCCTATATAATATTCAAAATTTATGGAAGAATTATGGTAAATATGCGTAGAAATTATGGTAAAAATGTGTAAAAAAAGTGAAGCCATTTCACTGTCTAATACTGTCAACTGCCTGAACGATATTCTGACAATTCAAACGTATTATTTTAGCAAAATAGCTTCACATGCTTTATATTTTTCTATTCCTGTTATATTAAATTGTATCTCTGTTCAGCTTCCCACTTATGACTGTCTGATATGAACATCTACCTGATTATATGGAATCTCAATTTCATTTGCATCAAATGACTTCTTAAATTGTTCCAACAATGCAAATCTTGTATTCCAATAATTATCTTGTGATACCCAGGCACGTGTCTCTAGCAGTACACAACTGTCTGCAAGCTCTTTAACCACCACACGTTCTTCCCTGTCATGCAGAATATCATTATGGTCTGCTAAAATATCTGCTAACAGTTGTTTTGCCTTCTGTAAATCTGCATCATATCCAATTCCAATTTCAATATCTAAACGTCGTACTCCTTCTGTACCTACATTTGTGATACTTGAATTTGACAGCTTACCGTTTGGAATCATTACAACCTTATTATCTATGGTCCGAAGTCTGGTATAGAGCATCTCAATAGATACAACCGTTCCTTCATCCTCTCCTGCCACAATATAATCTCCCAACACAAACGGCTTAAATATCAGCAAGAGAATTCCACCTGCAAAATTTGACAAACTCCCCTGCAATGACATACCAACTGCCAACGCACCAGAACCAAATACCGTAAGCAAAGACGTTGTCTGAAATCCTAATGTATCAACAACCATCATTATTAATACTGCATATAATACAATATTTAAAATGGAAACTAAAAACTTTACGACACCCGCATCTAAATCTGTCCGGTTCAATGCTTTCCGTCCAAATTTCAACAATAATTTGATGACTTTTCGTCCAATTTTCCAAATAATATACGCTAAAACAATCTTTAAAATTAAACCAATTCCCCAGTCTCCAAATGAATTGGCAAGGCTGATAATATGTTCTTTCGAGAAAAATGTTTCAATCTGTTCCTGCGAAACATTTTCAAAACCCGTTTCTAATGCAATGATTCCGTTCATGCAAGTCCTCCGTTCATATATCCATGCTATTCGTGTTTCTCTTCTAATTCATCTAATGCCTGCAATTTCTTCTTCATTTTTGTTTCTATCGTCTTGCTTGCTTTCTTTGCTGCAGCCGCCTTTTCTTCCGCTTCCTGCTGTGCCATCAAAGCTTTCTTTGCTGCCGCTTCTGCCTGACGCTGTGCTTCCAATGCATATTCTGCTTCTTTTTCGGCTTCCAATTTACGAAGTTCTGCCTCTTCCGCCTGCTTCTGTGCCTCAATTTTTGCCTGTTTTGCTTCCTGCACAATCTTCATTTTTTCTAATTCGATTTCTGTATACGGTTCATATTCAAGAACAGTGATTCCCAATGGAGGAACATTTAATACAATCGACTGATTCTTTCCTTTACATTCCTCTATTTCAGATTCACACATATGCTCATTAATATGATTTTCTCCGCCAAAAACAGCTGCATCACTATTAAACACCTCTGTATATTTTCCAGCTGCCAATACACCCAATCGGTAATTTTCTCTTGCAACCGGCGTAAAGTTGGCAACGATTAATAATGTCTGTTGTTCGCTATGTCTTTCATATGCCAAAACCGTCTCATCTGCTGCCGCATTATCTACCCATGCGAACCCACCTGATTCATAATCCTGTTCATAAAGTGCCGGATTCTTCTGATAAAATGTGTTCAATGTCTGCAAATATGCAGAAACAGTTTCACTTTGATACAAATTTAACAGTTTCTTTCCCGGATGTGTATACATATATCCGTATGCAAGTCTTACATTTGCCCGTTTATCCTGTTCATTTCCCGGCATAAACGCTTCAATATCCGCTGTTTCTTTTCCGAACTCTTCGTGCGACAACATCAACATATACTGTTCACTATAATGATAAAGCATACTATATGTAAGTTTGCCATACACGCCTTTTCTAAATAACGGATCTTGTTCCATTACCGTCAGAAAATCTTCTTTCCATCCATAATTCCATTTATAATCAAATCCCAAACTATCCTCGGTAATATTTCCTGTAACCTTCGGCCATGCGCTGGAATCTTCTGCAATCAACAATGTATTCGGACATTTTTTATCTAAAATTTTTCTTAATGCATGCAGAAAATCTATCGCTGCCAGATTAATATTCTCGCCATAGATATTCGGCACCCATTCCCCCGGTCCTCTTCCATAATCCAAATATAACATAGATGCCACTTCATCAATTCTAAAACCATCTACATGACATTCTTTCGCCCAATAGACCGCAGCTGACAAAAGCATCTGGCAAACCTGTGGTTTCTCATAATCAAAAGTTGCCACCTTCAAATTCGGATGCTTGTCTAATCTTGCATCGAACATTTCATACAAATTGGTTCCATCAAAAAGTGTCATTCCGACAGACTCTGTTCCAAAAAAAGCAAAGTTCATATCTATAAGGACACCGATATTCTGCTGATGAAATGCATCAACAACTGCGCAAAAACGCTCCATTGTTCCCAACGCCTTATTCGGTGCAAAGAATCCCAATGTCTCATATCCAAAGCTATCTTCCCGAATATAGGAGCAAGGAGGCATCAGTTCTACATGCGTAAATCCCATTTTAGAGATTCTTTCTGCAAATTCCACGATATTTTTCGTCGCATATTGTTCCTGTGACAATTCACACACTGCAAAAGGCTTGTCTGATAAATCTGCCTGCTCTTTCTTGTATTTCTGCCATGATGCATCTTTCCAATGAACTGCTGTATCTGTTGAAATATATGCAGCATAAGCATTTTCATACTGATACCGCATTGCATATGGATCTGTTTTTCTATGAATAATATCTCTGCGTTCTTTTACCTCATACTGATACGTAATATCCTCTGACAACCCCGGAACGAACAGTTCAAATAATCCCGTTTCCGGAATTTTCCGCATCTGAAGAACTCTTCCGTCATATCGGTTAAAATCACCAATCACGCTGACACGCATTGCATTAGGTGCCCATGTCACAAAATGAATTCCTTCCACACCATCCACTGTACGCTTATGTGCACCTAACTGCTTATAAATCTCAAAACAGCCGCCTTCCTGAAACTTTGTTAAAAACTTATCATCCAATAATGTTTCAAATGCATATGGATCTATGTATTCTTCTTTTTTCCCTTGTAAATTTTCTACAACAACCCGATATCCCAATCGTTTCTTTCCCGGAATACACACTGCAAAATATCCGGCTTCATCCACCTTTTCCATCGGATATTTCTTTTTCTTACCATCTACTAAAATCGTGACCTCAACTGCATCCGGACGAAAAACCTGAATTAACATACCATCCTTGCACATATGTGCTCCCAACAATGCATGTGGATTGTCACTCTCTGAGTAAACGATGCCTTCAATATCCGGCCAATTCATTAAATCATATATTTTCTTATCCATACCAACATCCCCCATTTACACTGTGAATATTTTCACAAGCAACTTATCATTTTCTATATATCACTTTGTAAAATAACAAGTTCCTTCACGGTATCACCAATCTATTCCAACTTCCAATCAGTCATACACGCATACATTTATTTATCAATCTTCACAAATCATTTATGATGACTTACTATCGCAGTGAGTACTTCATTGTGTGTTCCATCCATGTTTCAAACAAGTCTGTCCATACTGCGACCTCACTCTGATAATGCTTTCCATCCTTTGTGTCTGTTTCTTTTGTTCCCAAGCCCAGTCCATGATTTCCATTTGGAAAAATGTGCATTTCAAATGGTACATTCTGTTTTTTCAGTGCAGACGCAAACAATAATGAATTTTCTACCGGAACGGAGTTGTCTGTTACTGTATGCCATAAAAATACCGGTGGCATATCTGCCGTCACCCGTGTTTCTAAAGAAACGGATTCTAACAATTCATCATAGTTGCTTGCAATTAACTTCTCAAATGAACCGCGATGTGCGAATTCTCCGGATGTAATAACAGGATATCCCAACAAAAGTCCATCTGGTCGAATTGCCGATGCATCTTTTTTCAAAATACAATTTACAAACGGTTCCAATTCCTTTTGATTCCACATCATCGATAAGCTGGCAGCCACATGACCTCCTGCCGAAAAACCGGCAATAACAATTTTATCCGCATCGACATCCCATTCTGCTGCATGTTCTCTGATATAATTCATCGCATATGCAGCTTCTATTACCTGACATGGAAACTCATTTGGAGAAAGGCTGTATCGAAGCACCACCGCATTATATCCGTATGATAACATTTTTAATGCAATTGCTTCACCTTCTCGTGGAGAATGATGTCCATAACCACCACCCGGACAAATTAAAATAAGAGGCCGCATAAATTCATTCTGATCATTCGGATAACGCTCCTTAATATAAGTCGTCATTGTTGCCGGTGCTTCTACATGCTGTATTCCAAGTGCTTTATAGTCCATTGTAATTTCTATTGTTTCGTATAACATACCTGCCCGCCTTCTTAATTTATTGTAAATAAACATTCAAACACATAACTAAACATTAGCTATTAAATATATTTTATATATAATTATTGTAAATGATGTTATCAGGTCATTATTTTTCTCATTAAATGCGATGGATAAACAGTCCGCTTCGTAACTTTGGTTCAAACCAAGTTGATTTTGGCGGCATCAAACGATTCGCATCTGCTACAGCAAATAACTCCTGAATAGATGTTGGGTACATTGAGAATGCAAGAACACAGTCTTCATCGCATCGTCTCTCCAACTCCTGCAAGCCGCGAATTCCTCCAACAAAATCAATGCGCTTATCCGTCTTTGGATCATGAATTCCAAGAACCGGCTCTAATAAGCTGTTCTGTAACAACGCAACGTCCAACCCATCAACAGGATCATTTGAAAGAATCTGCTCTTTTGCAGTTAATGTGTACCATGTTTTGCCAAGATACATTCCAAATGTAGCTTTCTTCGCTGGCATAACTGCTTCATCGCTCACTTCCACCTCAAACACTTCCTGCACCTTTGCCATAAAATCTTCCTGTGAATAACCGTTCAAATCTTTAATCACACGATTGTATGGGAGAATCATTAATTCCTCATCAGGAAATAATACAGAAAGAAAATAATTGAATTCTTCCTCACCTGTATATCCCGGATTGGCTTCTCTTCTCTTTAATCCAACTTTAACCGCAGATGCAGCTCTATGATGTCCATCTGCAATATAAATGGAATCAATCGATGCAAATGCCTTCTGTACTGTTTCTACATCTGTATGACTGGCTACTTTCCATACCCGATGTGTAATTCCATCCGGTGATGTAAAATCATACAACGGTGCTTCCGTCTTTGTCTTTGCCACAATGCTCTGAATCACTTCATTTGCACGATATGCTAAAAAGATTGGGCCAGTCTGTGCACTACACGTATCTACGTGCGTAATACGATCCAATTCCTTATCTGCTCTTGTATTCTCATGCTTCTTTATAACACCATTTTGATAGTCATCAATGGAAGCACACGCTACAATACCCGTCTGAGCACGACCGTCCATCGTCAATTCATATAAATAATAGCAGTTATCCTGATCTGTCACAAATGTTCCATCTGCAACCGCTTGTTCTAACAGTTCCTTTGCCTTTTGATAAACTTGTGGTGCATATGTATCCACAGAATCATCAAACTGAGTTTCTGCACGATCAATCTTTAAAAAAGAAAGCGGCTCTCTATTTACCTCCTCAAGTGCCTCCTTTCTGTTATATACATCATAAGGTAATGCAGCTACTCTGTCTGCCACCTGTTCATTTGGTCTCACACACTGAAATGGTCTAATCTGTGCCATTTTTATTTCCTCCTGTTCTATTCGTCATATCAAAGATACCGATATATCCCTTAACCATTTTGTCACGTTGCTGCACATGACAAGAAATGTACCGCAAATAAGGCACATACCCGTTCGTAAGTATTCTGTTATACCCACAATGAATATGTGCCCCCTCATCATTCTCAAGTACGATATATTTAATTATATTATATCAAAATTATCATGAATTGTATATATAATTATCTGTCTCTACAGATATTTTCATTTTAATTTTCATACTCTTATATTGCTGCATATTTACTCTCATTCCATTTTCTTAGATATTTTATTCATTTATGCAATGATACTATAACTCAAATAACATTTCTTCTAAAATTCCATATGCAAAAATCGGATAGTAAGTCACCCTACTATCCGATTTCTATAGAATCTGTAATATATAATACTTATCTATCAAATTATTTTACAATACGAACCTTAATGATTCCATCCATTGAAGCAAGTTTTTCAACAACAGATTCCTCTACTGTCTTATCAACATCTAATAAAGAATATGCAAAATCGCCTCTTGACTTATTTGACATTTCCTCAATGTTAATTGCAGCATCACCAAAAATACTTGTAATCTTGCTGATTACTGCCGGTACATTCTTATGGCAGATTGCAACACGACCAACTGTCTTGCATACACCCATATCACAATCAGGATAATTTACAGAGTGTACAATATTACCATTTTCGATGAAGTTACGAACTTCTTCTACTGCCATTTCGGCACAGTTTTCTTCTGCTTCTGCTGTTGAAGCTCCAAGATGAGGAAGCACAATTGCACCTTCCATACCTGCTGTTGTAGGATTTGGGAAATCTGTTACATACTTCTTCACTCTGCCTGATGCAAGTGCTTCACCAATTGCTGATTCATCCACAAGAACATCTCTTGCACAATTGATAATAACTGTACCATCCTGCATCATATCAAACGCTGCCTTGTTAATCATACCCTTTGTACTGTCAAGTGCAGGTACATGAACTGTAATATAATTACATTCTCTATAAATATCTTCTACATTGACAATATGCTTTACTTTGCTTGAAAGATTCCATGCAGCATTTACTGATAAGTATGGATCATAACCATATACTTCCATACCGAGAGCAATTGCAGCATTGGCTACGAGCTGACCGATTGCACCAAGACCGATAACACCGAGCTTCTTGCCCTTGATTTCCTGTCCTGCAAATGCTTTCTTTGCCTTTTCTGTTGCTTTTGCAATATCTGCATTGTCTTTATTTTCTGCTACCCATGCATTACCACCAAGTAAATCTCTTGATGCTAATAACATTGCTGCAAGAACCTGTTCCTTAACTGCATTGGCATTCGCACCCGGTGTATTAAATACAACAACACCAGCTTCTGCACATTTATCCAACGGAATGTTATTAACGCCGGCACCAGCTCTTGCAACTGCAAGAAGATTGTCACTTAATTCCATATCATGCATCTTTGCACTACGAACAAGTACTGCCTGTGCATCTTCGAAAGAACTTTCTAAATTGTAGTCATCTGTAAATAACTTTAAACCTACTTCTGAAATATTATTTAAGCAATGTACGTTTACCATGATTATGCATTCTCCTTTTCAAACTCAGTCATAAATGCAACAAGTTTTTCAACACCTTCAATTGGCATTGCATTGTAGATAGAAGCTCTCATACCACCAACTGTTCTGTGTCCCTTTAAGTTTACAAATCCAGCCTTTTCTGCTTCTGCTACAAACTTTGCATCCATTTCCTTATCACCTGTTACAAATGGAACGTTCATAAGTGAACGATATTCCTTTTCAACAGTTCCCTTAAATAACTTGCTCTGGTCAAGGAAATCATAGAGAATCTTCGCCTTCTTTTCATTACGTTCTTTCATTGCCTGTAAGCCGCCAAGCTTCTTAATCCACTTGAAGACCTTTCCACAAATGTAGATGTTATAACAAGGAGGTGTGTTATAAAGTGAATCCTTATCAGCCTGTGTCTTCCACTTCAACATTGTTGGAGTTCCCGGAAGAACATCATCCGTAATTAAATCTTCACGAATAATAGCAATTACAACGCCGGCTGGTCCAACATTCTTCTGAACACCACCATATACAACACCATACTTAGTAACGTCAACTGGTTCAGATAAGAAACAAGAAGAAATATCTGATACAAGAATATGACCCTTTGTATTAGGAAGTTCCTGGAACTTTGTTCCATAGATTGTGTTGTTCTCACAGATGTATACATAATCTGCATCTTCCGGAATATCAAGATTTGAACAATCCGGAATATATGTAAATGTCTTATCTGCTGAAGATGCTACTGCAACTGCTTCACCATAAATCTGTGCTTCCTCATATGCTTTCTTAGCCCACTGACCTGTAATAACATATGCAGCCTTCTTATTCTTCATTAAGTTCATTGGAACTTCTGCGAAGAACTGTGAAGCACCACCCTGTAAGAATAATACTTTATAGTTATCTGGAATATTCATCAAGTCTCTCAAATCTGCTTCCGCTTCCTTGATGATATTGTCGTATACCTTGGATCTATGGCTCATTTCCATTACAGACTGACCGGAACCCTGATAGTCCATCATCTCATCTGCTGCTTCTCTTAATACTTCTTCCGGTAATACTGCCGGACCTGCGCTAAAATTATAAACTCGTGCCACTTTAAAATCCTCCTAAAGTTATTCAATTCAATTTACTACATTAAACTGTTAATAGTCATTTTATTCCATTGTTACAATTGTGTCAATGGTATTTTTTCTTTTGTATCATAATTATTTTAGATTTTTTTCATATTCACGTTACTTTTTTAACGTTTTATCTCTAATTATTTATTTTCTAACTTCTGTTTCGCATCTAAATCTTTTCTGTCAAATGCTTCTGAAATTGCAGCTCCCGGCGCTACCATTGGGAATACTTTATCCTCTCTGTCGATAACACATTCGATAACGCAAGGAATATTTAAAGCAACTGCATCCTTAAATGCTGCTTCAAATTCATCAATCGTTGTTACACGATACCCCTTTGCGCCCAAGCCCTCTGCAACTTTTACAAAATCAACCTGATCATCTAATACTGTAGATGCATAACGCTGTCCATAGAAAAGATCCTGCCACTGACGAACCATTCCTAATACATGATTATTAAATACAATTTCAATAACCGGAATATTATAACGTGTTGCTGTTGCAACCTCATTCATATTCATTCGGAAACATCCGTCACCTGCAATATTAATAACCGTCTTATCTTTGCAGCCAACCTTTGCACCGATTGCAGCACCCAGACCATATCCCATGGTTCCAAGACCACCTGATGTAAGAAGTGTTCTCGGATGCTTAAACTTATAATGCTGTGCTGCCCACATCTGATGCTGTCCTACATCTGTTGAAATAATGGCATCACCATTTGTCAATTCATAAATCTTCTCCATGATATATGGACCATTTAAGCAGTCTTTGCTATATGCCATCGGGAATTTTTCTTTTAATTCGTCAATATGAGCAAGCCACTCCTGATGATTCTGCTGTTCCAGCTTTGTATTCACTCTCTTTAATACTTCTAATGCATCTCCAACAACGCTGGCATCTGTCTTTACATTTTTATTAATCTCAGCTGCGTCTACATCAAACTGCAAAATCTTTGCATTTTTTGCAAACTTCTTTGCATTACCTGTTACACGGTCAGAGAAACGTGCACCGATAACAACCAATAAATCACATTCTGACACACTAAAGTTTGCTGTTTTCGTTCCATGCATACCAAGCATTCCCATATATAATGGATCAGAACCGTCAAATGCCCCCTTACCCATTAAAGAATCTGTAACAGGAGCATCTACCTTCTTTACGAATTTCTTTAATTCATCAGAAGCCTCTGCCGCAATTACACCGCCGCCTACAAAGATAACAGGCTTCTTTGCTTTTTGAATCATAGCAACAGCCTTTTCAACTTCTTCTTCACTGATTGAATCAGTAATTCGCTCTACCGTCTTTGGTGTTTCCTTAATATAATCACAGCTATTTGCCGTAACATCCTTTGTAACATCAATCAATACAGGACCCGGACGGCCTTCTTTGGCAATACGAAATGCTCTGCGAATTGTATCTGCAAGTTTTGTTACGTCCTTAACAATAAAATTATGTTTTGTTACCGGCATTGTAATTCCCGCAATATCTACTTCCTGAAAACTGTCCTTTCCGAGCAGCGGAACTGTTACATTACATGTAATCGCAACCATTGGGATAGAATCCATATATGCTGTTGCAATACCCGTTACAAGATTTGTTGCACCCGGACCTGATGTTGCAAAACACACACCAACCTTTCCTGTTGCTCTGGCATATCCGTCTGCCGCATGTGATGCGCCCTGCTCATGCGATGTTAATACATGTGTAATTTCATCCGAATGTTTATATAATGCATCATATACATTCAAAATTGCGCCACCCGGATAACCAAATACAGTGTCAACGTTCTGTTCTTTTAAACATTCAATTATAATTTCTGAACCATTTAATTTCATTGATGTCATTCCCTCCTGTTTTTCTTTTGTTCTCTTCCTAATCAAAGAACAATTCCTTATAATTCTTATGCCAAAAGGCAACACTTCATTCCGATTCCATACTCTTCCAAAATGCAGCATTGCCTTTTATTTTATTTGATGTAATATAAATACAAATTACATTTCTACTTCTGTGGAACCTCTAAAATTGCGCCTCTGTTACCTGACGTAACCATAGCTGCATAACGCTTTAAATAACCAGTTGTAACCTTAGGTTCTCTTGGCTGCCATTTTGCTCTTCTCGCTTCTAATTCTTCATCAGACACTTCCAAATGAATTGAGAATTCCGGAATGTTAATCTTAATAATATCGCCTTCTTCCACAAGTGCAATTGGTCCGCCTACTGCTGCTTCCGGTGATACATGTCCAATAGAAGCACCACGGCTGGCACCTGAGAATCTTCCATCGGTAATTAACGCAACAGATGAACCAAGTCCCATACCGGCAATTGCTGATGTAGGATTGAGCATTTCTCTCATACCCGGACCTCCCTTTGGTCCTTCATAACGAATAACAACAACATCACCTGCAACAATCTTACCGCTCTTGATTGCAACGATTGCATCATCTTCACAATCAAATACTCTTGCCGGGCCTTCATGTACAAGCATCTCATCTACAACTGCAGAACGCTTAACAACAGAACCATCCGGAGCTAAGTTGCCACTAAGAACTGCAAGACCGCCTGTTGTACTATATGGATTGTCAAGTGGGCGAATAACTTCCGGATTGCGATTGACTGCCGATGCAATATTTTCACCTACTGTCTTACCTGTAACTGTCATACATTCCGTGTTAAGTAAGTCTGCATCTGCAAGTTCCTTCATAACAGCATACACACCACCAGCTTCATTTAAATCTTCCATATATGTTGCACCTGCTGGAGCTAAATGACAAAGGTTTGGTGTCTTTTCACTTACTGAATTTGCAAACTTGATATCAAAGTCAAATCCGATTTCGTGTGCAATCGCCGGTAAATGCAGCATACTGTTTGTAGAGCATCCGAGTGCCATATCAACTGTCAACGCATTCATAATGGCATCTTTTGTCATAATATCTCTTGGACGAATATCTTTGCGATACAAATCCATAACTGCCATACCCGCATGCTTTGCAAGACGGATTCTCTCAGAATATACTGCCGGGATTGTACCATTTCCACGAAGTCCCATACCAAGTGCTTCTGTTAA
>DGTC01000033.1 GCA_002394205.1 Lachnospira sp. UBA4346
AGAAATGCATCGGAGAATACCCTGAATGAAAGAAACCCAGCATGGCGAAAAATAATTTATTTTGAAAGTTCAACTTGTTTGAGCCGTAGGCAAGTTTGAGATTTTTATCAAAATTCATCATTTCAGTAATTTATCCGAAAAAGCAATCCAACAGGAGAACCACTACACCCCAACAGCCCCACGCCCAGAGGTTTGTGGCGATGCCGTAAGTAGAAATGCATCGGAGAGTACCCTGACTGAAAGAAACCCAGCATGGCGAAAAATAATTTATTTTGAAAGTTCAACCTGTTTGAGCCGTAGGCGAGTTTTGAACTTTCAAAAAAATTCATTTTTCTAGCAGTGCGTCCGTACGTCACATATTCCCGTCTATCAATCAGGCAGAGTCCCTCCACAAGTCAAACTTACTATTGCAATATTTTTTAAACTGTGTATAATATAAATTATAGAAATGAATTCAATTCTTAAAATATATAACAAAGGAGAATGAATGACAGAAACACAAGTAAAACAAACATTGCTTGCAGCTGGAGAAGAAACACAGTATGATGAATGTATCAAAAAGATATTGGCAAATAAGAAAATTTTAGCTTATATCCTGCGCAATACTGTGAAAGAATTCAAAGGAATGAATCCAGATGAAATCGCAGCATGTATTGAAGGAGAACCACAGATAAGTACCGTACCAATAGCAGGCGGACGAACAAACCAATTTTTTCATTCGGATTCAAAGAAAACAAATCAAAAACTGGAAAGAATGAAAGAACCTTACAACAAAAATCTTCCAGAAAATCAAACCATATCCGGTATGAATACCGAAGATTCCGAGATTGGCGAAGGGCTAATCCGATATGATATTATCTTTTACGTTAGAACAAAAGATGGCGTATCCCAAATTATTGTTAATGTCGAGGCACAAAAAAACGAGCCAAATACATATGATATTCTAAATCGAGCAATCTTTTATACAAGTCGAATGATTTCATCCCAAAAGAACAGAGATTTTGACAATATGCAGTATAATGATATGAAAGAGGTATATTCTATCTGGTTGTGCATGAATATGAAAGAACATAGTATCAATCATATATCTTTAACAGACAAGCAATTACTAGGACATTACCATTGGAAAGGCAATCTGGATATATTCAATATCGTCATGATCGGAATTGGGGAAAAACTTCTGGAGCAATCAGAGGAAAATGAACTAAATAGATTATTAACAACATTACTGTCGCAAAATATCAAAGAACATGATAAACTAAGTATAATAGAAAAAGAATATGGAATCGTAACCGATGATGGATTAACAGAGGAGGTGGAGCAGATGTGTAATTTAGGACAGGGACTATTAGAGAGAGGAATATCTCAAGGAATAGTAGAAGGCGAAGCACGTGGTCGAGAAGCCGGAATAGCAGAAGGAGAGACGCGTGAACGTGCCAAAATGATTCTCAAACTATATCAACTGGATTATTCTATCGAAGCAATTGCAGAAATTACAGAATTGTCCGAAGAACAGGTGAAAGAAATCTTAGATATCCAATAGAAATATAGTGGTTCAAAAAGTTACAAAATAAATTATAAATAGAGAAAGAGATAATGTAGGAAAGAACAATGAAAAAAAGTTAGAACAGAATGTCTAATGAATGTGAGTTGTAAAATAACTATGTTATCTTTTTTTGTATAGTATTCAAAGGATTTACAATGATATCAGAAAATGCAAAAAATATTTCAAAAGGACCCTTGAAAGAACTTACAAACCATCATTAACATCAATCCAACAGGATAACCAATACACCCCCACAGCCACACGCTCAGAGGTTTGTGGCGATGCCGTAAGTAGAAATGCATCGGAGAATACCTGCCTGAAAGAAACCCAGCACGGCGAAAAATAATTTATTTTGAAAGTTCAACTTGTTTGAGCCGCAGGCGAGTTTTGAACTTTCAAAAAAATTCATTTTTCTAGCAGTGCGTCCGTCTGTCACGATTCCCCGTCCATCAATCAGGCAGAGTGCATCCACAAACCGAAACTTAATAAAAAATATGATCTCCAATTACCGTTCCATAATCATCTACGCCACTTCGATATACATGGAAGAAGAGCGCATCAATTACGATATTTCCATTTAAAACTTCCTCGGCAGCCTGCATACAGCTATCAGAAGCCCCCCTGGCTAATACAATCGCAAAACGACCGCTGGCAACCGGAGAAAACTGTCCAGGGGCATATAATACACCGGACATTGTGTTTGGAAAACGACTACTGTTCATACGGTTAATAACAACACTGCCGACAGCGAGTTTGCCAATATATGGCTGATTTCCGGCTTCACATTCAATAATTGCTCCAAGCATGGCAACGTCAGAAGCATTATGAGCAGTAGGGGATGAATTCGAAGCAGCAGGAATATCATAAGAAACTCCGTCATTCATTGTTGTATTATTAGCGGCAGCACGGGCAGCAGCAGCTTGTCTGGCTGCTTCCGCTTCGGCCTGTTCCTGCGCAATTCTTTGCTTTTCTAATTCCTGTTCATATTGGAGCGCACGCTGTTCTGCTTCCGTCACATCAGCAGTTGCATTGTCAAGACGTGTCTGCATTTGTGCAACCAAGTTATTGAGATTGGCTGCTTCCGCATCAGCTTGTGTTTTTAGTGTATTTAAATCATTATAATCAGCAGTCAATGCAGCACTGGCATCTTTTTGTCTGGTATATGTATCATTTAAGACACCAAGCATGTTACGGTCATATTCAGATATTTGTCTTACATATTCTGTACGTGTCAGCAATTCAGACAGACTCGTAGAAGTAAGAAATAGTTCCATAAAATCAGCATTATCTTTTTCATACATAAATTGAATACGTAATTTCATAGCATCATACTGAGCAGCAATTTGAACAGACAAATCATTAATTTCCCCCTGAAGTGTATCAATTTCAGATTGCTTGGTGCGCATCTGTTCTTCAAGGGAAGCAATTCTTTGTCCGGTTGCATCTAACTGAGAATTTAAATCTGACAGGTTGGAAGAAATAGAATGCTGTTCAGAACGCAGATTATTTAGCGTATCATTTGCACGATCTACGTCATCCTGAGTAACCGCAGATGTAAGGGCTGTATTTGCCAATATGGTGGTGGCAGTCAAAACAATTGCACTGCCGATAGATAAGATGGTTCTTAATCTTCCATTTTTAGAAGAATTCTCTTTCGTATAAAAGAAATATTTTTGAAACATCATAAGAATCTCCATATATTTATTTCCTGTCATAAAAACAACAGGTTCTATTATTATTGTAGAATGTTTGTTCGTGAAAAGCAAGAAAATATTGTGATTTCACCGATTCAAATCATTAATCAATATATGCAGTAAAGTACGAAAATATGACAATAACAAAATCTGATAAAATTTTCAGTGCAAATTGTCGAAAAGTATGTTAAAATAGTAACGTTTGCGAAAAGTTACGAATTGGAGATGCAAAATGGAACAGAACAGAACGTACAGAATAGATACGCATATGCATACCATTGCAAGTGGACATGCATACAATACGATAGATGAAATGACGCGTAAGGCAAAAGAGATTGGAATGGACGCAATCTGTTTTACAGAACATGCCCCAAAGATGCCTGGAAGTTGTGGAATATTATATTTTAATAATCTGCACGTGCTGCCGAAAGAAAAATATGGTGTTTCCCGTTTATTTGGATGCGAAGCAAATATTATGAAGTTGGATGGAACGGTTGATATGCCGCAGAGTATGCTTGAGAAGATGGATATTGTAATTGCGAGTTTTCATACACCATGTATACAGGCCAGTACCGTAGAACAGAATACAGCGGCATTAATCGAAGTAATGAAGAATCCATTTATTCATATTATAGGGCATCCGGATGATAGTCGATATGCAGTAGATATGGAAGCAGTTGTTTTGGCTGCAAAAGAGCACCATACCTTATTAGAGCTGAATAATACGTCATTGAAGCCGGATGGACCGAGACGTGGGGCAAGAGATAATGATTTGAAGATGTTATCATTGTGCAAAAAAGAAAATGTATGTATCACGTTGGGGAGTGATGCGCATATTGAAGAGGACATTGCGAATTTTACGAGAGCAGTAGCGTTGCTCGAAGAAGTAGATTTTCCCAATAGACTGATTGCAAATACAGATTTTGAATTATTGCAGTCATATCTTCGGAAATAAGTATACTTAGGTCTTTACTGTATGACTTTAGTGTGCTAAAATTTAACCAGATTAAATATTGGAGTGTGAAAAATATGAATAGTAAATTAAAAACACCGGCAGTAGAATTGCTTTTTGATGCGATTTTAAGTTTGGAATCAAAAGAAGAATGTTATAACTTCTTTGAAGACGTGTGTACAATCAATGAACTGTTATCGTTGTCACAGAGATTCGAAGTTGCGAAAATGTTACGTGAAAAGAAGACATATCTTGATATTGCAGAAAAGACAGGTGCATCTACAGCAACGATTAGTCGTGTGAATCGTTCATTGAATTACGGTATGGACGGATACGATAACGTATTTAAGAAAATGGATCAAAAAGAAGCACATGATACAGAAGAATAAGAATTATATTCAAAGTATATGAAAAACCACGAATGTAAATCTCAGTAATAACTACAGAAATGAGATTTACATTCGTGGTTTTTTGTCTTATAAATTGTTATGTGAATTTATAGGAAAAGTTATTTCGCTTCCTTTTCTGCTTTTTTCTTTTCCTTTTTTTCTTTCTTTTCTTTTTTCTCCTGCGCCTTTTTATCAACTGGTTCAGGGTTATGTCTTGCAGCAAAATCATCAATTAATGTTTCGATGAGATTTTTCTTCATATATACATCAAAACTTAAAGAGCAAATCAAAGTAAAAAATTGTAAGAATTCTTTTTCTTCGTCTGAAATATCTTTTAAATGTGCAAAAGAAGCATCAGAAGTTTCTGCGCGATTCATAATGTCTTTTGAAAGTGAACCGATTTGAGATTTGCACATTTCATATACTTCTGTATAAATATCATCTAAGTTCGCACCGTCTTCCACATCAAAGAAATTTTCAGTCAATGGATCGAGGACTTTCTTAATATCGCTGATTGATAAAATGCTCTTAAAGTAATAAATAAAAGCAAGAATATAAAGATGATCTTTTGAATATTTTTTCTTAACGGGTGCAGGTAATAAATCATTTTTCGTATAATTATTAATCATTGTTTTGGTTAAAATTTTATCATCCGGATGGCGTTTCCCTTCCCGCAGATGTTCATCCATAAATGTAGTTACCTGATCCATATATAAATTAATATTCGGTAGTTCTGCTGGTTTGATATAATTTAGCTTGGCAAGTTTTTTCAGCATTTCTTTCACAAATTGAGTGTTGCTTTCCATAGTAGTCTCCATTCTAGCCATTTATATGACTTCTAGCTGTATGTGATAGGACACTTCCTGAGGGTTTATCATAAAAAATAAATGGAATTTTCTAAATTCAAAAACATTACATAACAGGATGAACCCTCAGAAAATGCATGTGATATTCTATTTAACGACAGTAAATATATTATGTTACATCGTGCTAATATACATATCACATTATATAGTATTTAAAACTAGATAGCAAGGTCTTATTTATTCTTTCATGACAATCAAGAGAAAACAATTTGTATTTGGGAGTAGAAAAACGATAAGAGGCAGTAACGTATAGAAATTCATATGTATTATTATGTAAAAAAATGGTATATTAAAGCTGTAAAAAACAGACAACATCATAAA
Source organism: Lachnospira sp. UBA4346 (assembly GCA_002394205.1). Classification (GTDB taxonomy): domain Bacteria; phylum Bacillota; class Clostridia; order Lachnospirales; family Lachnospiraceae; genus Lachnospira. The sequence goes on from DGTC01000033.1 coordinate 5,769, forward strand.
AAGCGTGACAATTCTTAGTGCGTATTGTATAATAGTTATCATAGAATACACGTTTCAGTGATGTATTTATGAAAGAGGGGCAGCACCCCGGAGGAGGAGTATTATGGGAGTATTAACAAGATTTAAGGACATTATGGCATCTAATATCAATGCATTATTAGATAAATGTGAAGATCCGGAGAAGATGATTGATCAGTACATGCGTAACCTTGAGAGTGATTTAGGAAAGGTTAAGGCAGAAACAGCTTCTGTTATGGCAGAAGAGACAAGAGCAAAGAGAGAGTTAGATGAATGTAATGAGCAGATTGCAAAGATGCAGTCTTATGCTGAAAAGGCATTAGTTGCAGGCAATGAGTCTGATGCAAGAACATTCTTAGAGAAGAAACAGCAGCTTGCAAATACACAGGCAGCACTTCAGCAGTCATATACAATAGCAGCTGACAATGCAGCAAAGATGCGTCAGATGCATGATAAGTTGGTTAAGGATATCCAGAGTTTAGAGGCTAGAAAAGCATCTATTAAAGCGAAAGTAGCAGCAGCTAAGGCTCAGGAACGTATTAACAAGGTGGGTTCTAGTGCAATTGGTGCCAATAATAGCATGGAAGCTTTTAATAGAATGGAAGCTAAGGCAAACAAGATGTTAGATGAAGCAAATGCAATGTCAGAATTGAATCAGTCACAGGCAGATTCAGATGTTGACAGTCTTGCAGCAAAGTATGATTCAGCACCACAGGATGCAGCAGTAGATGATGAACTTGCAGCATTGAAGGCGAAGATGGGATTATAATAGTTCGTAAGGATACATAAATTATAGTATTCAGAACCAATTCATGGGAAACTGTGCGTTGGTTCTGAATTATTATCATAAGAAATGAGAATTGGAGTATAATATGGGATTATTCAGTAAACAGCTTGCAAATGTTGTTGAGTGGGAAGAATACAGAGATGATTGTATTTTCTGGAAATGGACGAATCGTGAAATCAAAAAGGGAAGTAAGTTGATTATTCGTGCCGGTCAGGATGCGATTTTCATGTACAATGGAAAGATGGAAGGTGTCTTTAAGGATGAAGGAAGTTTTGATATTGAATCAGATATCATTCCATTTTTATCAACTTTAAAAGGATTTAAGTTCGGCTTTAACAGTGGAATTCGTGCAGAAGTACTGTTTGTGAATACAAAAGAATTTACAGTAAAGTGGGGAACAAAGAATCCGATTGCAATTCCGGCACCGTCTCTTCCGGGCGGTATGCCAATCCGTGCATTTGGTACATTTAGTTTTAAGGTAAGTGATTATTTATGCCTGATTGATAAGGTTGCAGGTGTGAAGCAGACGTACAGTGTGGAAGATATCAGAGAACGTGTAACAGCAGTCTTAGACCAGTTGTTGATGAAGTGGATTTCTAAAGAAGGCAAGGATATGTTCAATCTTCAGGCAAATGCATATGATATTTCTGCCGGTATTAAAGATGATTTGGATATGCAGATGTCTAAGATTGGTATCGCAATCACAGATTTTAATGTATCAAGTTTCTCATATCCGGAAGAGATTCAGAAGATGCAGAACAAAGCGGCTTCACAGAGCATGGTTGGAGATATGAATCGTTATACACAGATGGCGATGGCAGATTCTATCGGAAAAGGTTCAGGACATTCTGGCATTGCCGGAGATATGATGAGCATGCAGATGGGTATGCAAATGGGACAGCAGATGATGCAGCAGATGAAAGAAGCTAATAATGCATCACAGCAGAGTGCACCGACAGGAAATGGAACAGTTCCAAAGTTTTGTCCGGAATGTGGTTCACCGACAAATGGTGCAAAATTCTGTTCCAATTGTGGACAAAAGCTGATATAATAGAATAAATGTATATAAAAAGGGGCTGCTGTATGAAGTGATTCATGCAACAGCGTCTTTTTTCTGTTTGCGCAAATAGTGTGCATAGATTGTTTTGACGATTATCGCAGTTGTTGCAGGCGACAGGAGGCACATCAATGCTATTTGTCGTGCTAGGGATGTTTAGAGAATGGAGACAGTTATGAAGTTAGATGGCTTAAATGATATGCAGAAACGAGCGGTCAAAAGGACAGAAGGACCGCTTCTGATTATTGCAGGAGCCGGTTCCGGTAAGACCAGAGTACTTACGAATCGAATTGCATATTTGATAGATGAGTGTGAAGTGAGTCCGTATAATATATTAGCAATTACGTTCACAAACAAGGCAGCAAAAGAGATGAAAGAGCGTGTGGAGCAGACGGTACCGGAAGGCGGTCAGGTGTGGGTAAGCACGTTCCATTCTACGTGTGTTCGAATTTTACGCAGGTATATTGATCGTTTGGGATACAGTACAAACTTTACGATTTATGATACAGATGACCAAAAGAGTGTTGTCAAAGAAATCTGTAAAAAAATGAATATTGATACGAAAATGCTAAAAGAACGTACCATTTTAAATGAAATCTCAAAGGCAAAAGATGAGATGATTACACCGGATGAGATGGAGTTGAACGCCGGAAATGACTACAATGGGAAGCGAATTGCCAATGTATACAGAGAATATCAGAAGACGCTGAAACTCAATAATGCACTTGATTTTGATGATTTGATTTTTAAGACGGTAGAATTATTTGAACGCAATGAAGATGTGTTGGATTCTTATCAGGAACGCTTCCGTTATATCATGGTTGATGAGTATCAGGATACGAACTCAAGTCAGTTTCGTCTGATTTGGCTGCTTGCAAAAAAATATGGCAATTTGTGTGTTGTGGGTGATGATGATCAGTCTATTTATAAGTTTCGTGGTGCTAATATTGGAAATATTTTGAATTTTGAATCTGCATTTTTAGGGGCAAAGGTTATTAAGCTGGAACAAAATTACCGTTCTACACAGACGATTCTGGATGCGGCAAATAGCGTGATTCAACATAATATAGGGCGTAAAGATAAGTCGCTATGGACGGAAAATGGCGAAGGCGAGAAGATTCATTTTGATGTATATCAGGATGGTTATCAGGAAGCAGAAGGCGTGGTAAACAGTATCTGTGATAAAGTTCGTGATGGTTGGAATTATGATGATATTGCGATTCTTTACAGAACGAATGCACAGTCACGTCTGTTAGAAGAAAAGCTTCTGATGCGCAATGTTCCGTATCGGATTTATGGTGGTGTAAACTTCTATCAGCGTAAAGAAATCAAGGATATTTTAGCATACTTAAAGACAATTGATAACGGTATGGATGGACAGGCAGTAAAACGTATTATCAATGTACCAAAGCGAGGAATTGGTGCGACAACGATTGAGCGAATTCAGACATTTGCAGATGAAAACGACTGTACATTTTGGGATGCATTGTGCAACGCAGAACATATTCCGTCGTTGGGACGTTCTTATAAGAAGTTAGAACCATTTATTACGATGATGTTAGGATTCAAGGCAAAGATGCAATATCTGACGATTCAGGAATTGACGGAGACGATTCTAGAAGACATCGGCTATATGGAGGCACTTGCAGAGTCGGAAACGAAAGACGAAGTGCAGGCACGTCAGGAAAATATTGACGAATTTATGAATAAAATCATTGCTTATGAGACGGCAGAAGATAGGGAAGAAGAACCGACGTTGAGCGGATTTTTGGAAGAAGTAGCACTCGTATCGGATATTGATAACCTGAATCAGACAGGGGAACAGGTTATGCTGATGACGTTACATAGTGCGAAGGGTCTGGAATTTCCGATTGTGTATATGACAGGTCTAGAAGACGGATTGTTCCCAAGTTATTTGTCAATTATGTCTGATGATCCGACCGATGTAGAGGAAGAACGTCGTTTGTGTTATGTAGGAATTACAAGAGCGAAGAAAGAACTGACGATTAGTAGTGCGAAGATGCGTATGGTGCGTGGTGAGACACAGATGAATAAGGTGTCTCGCTTTGTCAAAGAGATTCCGGAAAAGTATTTGGAAATGGACAATCACACAGATCATCGTGGGGGCAAATCAGTTTCTTTTGGTGGAGAAGCAGATCCAGATGCAGAGGGAAGATATAACTTCCGTGCCAATGCAAAATCTCTGTTACAGATGTATGGCAGTGGAACAGCTGCGCAGTCAGACAATAATCGTGTCAAAATTGATGGTGCAGGTAAGTCTACCTATATGCAGAGAATGAAAAATACGTACCAGAAAGCGGCATATGATACAGCTTATGATCGCAATAAAAAGCCGTCGTACAGCAGAAATACCACGAATTATAGTGCAGGTGCACAAGGAATTGTGAAAAAAGTGGCAAATGCAGAACCGAATAAAAAGGTTGGTTTTGGGAAAGAATTTCCTATGGATTTGTTTGATTTAAAGAAGCCTGCAAAGAAGCAGGAGACACAGGTTGTATCTTCACAAGGAAATCATGTGAAGCCGACTACGGAACAGTTCAAGAAGGCATTTTCTGCAAAAGAGTCTTATAGCACACAACGGATTCGCAGTGAAGTCGCACAGGTAAAGTCCGATAGAGCAGGAAATGCAGAGAAAATCTTAGGCTATGGCGTTGGAGATACGGTTGTCAGCGCAAAGTTTGGTACAGGTGTTGTTCGCAAGATTGAGACGGGCGACAGGGATTATATGGTTACAACAGAATTTGAAGAATATGGTAATCGCAGGATGTTAGCTGGCTTTGCAAAATTGAAAAAACAGTAGTATTTTTTGAGGACATATGGTATACTATTATCAATAAAAAATATATTTGGTGATTTCACAAAGAAAGGGGATTTTTTATGAATAAAGATAAGATTGAAGAATTGATTGCAGCAAGCAAGTTAAACAGCTTGTTAAATAAGCAGGAAGAAGAACAGAAGAAGAACAATTGCATTATTGCAATTCTTGCAATTATCGGTGCTGTTGCAGCAGTAGCAGCAATCGCATATGGTGTATATCGTTATTTTACACCAGATTACTTAGATGATTTCGATGACGATTTTGAAGATGATGACTTCGAAGATGATGATTTTGAAGATGACTTTGAAGACGAAGAATAATAAATTCTTAGAACAGAAACGTTAGGCGGATACCACTGGTCGTTGATTCGGCTGGTGGTATTCTTTCATTTATTTTATGATTTTAAAGGAGAACATTTGTGAAAAAGGGACAGGAATATATTGGAACCGTACAGTATGCAGATTTTCCAAACAAGGCAGTTGTATTTGTAGAATCGGAAGATCCACAGGAGAATGGAAGCAAGGTAATCGTTAAAAATTCAATACCGGGACAGAAGGTTCGTTTTGTCATCAATAAGAAGAGAAAAGACCGTTGTGAGGGAAGATTATTAGAAGTATTAGAATCGGCGAAGACTGAGACAAATACACGTTGTGCACACTTTGGACAGTGCGGTGGATGTGTGTATCAGCCGGTGGATTATCAGGCACAGTTGGAAATGAAGCAGGCACAGGTGAAGAAAATTCTAGATGGTGCAATCACAACACCGTATGATTACGAAGGGATTCTTGGCAGTCCTGTATTTGAAAGTTACCGCAATAAGATGGAATTTACTTTTGGAGATGAGGTGAAAGATGGTGACCTTGCACTTGGTATGCATAAGCGCAATAGTATGTATGATATTGTGACTGTCAGCGAATGTCGTATTGTGGATGCAGATTATCGTAAGATTTTGGATTGCGTCTGTTCATATTTTAAAGAGAAAAATATCCCATATTATCATAAGGTTCGTCATGAAGGATATTTAAGACATCTCTTGGTGCGTAAGGCAGTTAAGACACAGCAGATTCTTGTAGATATTGTGACAAGTACACAGATTGATTTTGATATGACAGAGTTGGCTTTGCTGTTACAGAACCTTTCCCTTGATGGCGAAATCGTTGGATTCTTACATACAGTCAATGACAGCGTGGCGGATGTGGTAAAGAATGAAGGAACGACAATTCTTTTTGGCAGGGACTATATCGAAGAGGAATTGTTGGGATTGACATTCCAGATTACGCCATTTTCATTTTTTCAGACCAATTCACTTGGTGCAGAAGTGTTGTATTCGAAGGCAAGAGAATATGTCGGCGATACAAAGGACAAGGTTGTATTTGACTTGTATAGTGGAACAGGAACGATTGCACAGATTATCGCACCGGTCGCAAAGAAGGTTATCGGCGTAGAAATCGTAGAAGAAGCCGTTGTTGCAGCCAGAGAAAATGCAAAGTTAAATGGATTAAATAACTGTGAATTTATCGCAGATGATGTTTTAAAGGCATTAGATCACATCGAAGAACGCCCGGATTACATCATCTTAGACCCACCAAGAGATGGAATCCATCCAAAGGCATTAGAGAAAATTATTCAGTACGGTGTAGACCAGATGGTATACATATCATGTAAGCCAACCTCCCTTGCCAGAGATTTGGAAATGTTGCAGGCAAGAGGATATCATGTCAAGAAAGCAAGCTGCGTGGATATGTTCCCGGGAACACAGCATGTGGAGAGCTGTGTGTTGCTA
>DGTC01000066.1 GCA_002394205.1 Lachnospira sp. UBA4346
AATAAATTATTTTTCCGATATGCTGTGTTTCATTCAATCAAGGTATTCTTCGATACGTACCTACTTTCGGCATCGCCACAAACCTTTGTGGTTGGTGGTTGGTGGCTGTTGGACTGTATTGGTTATTCCTAGTGGATTGCTTTAACGGACGAAGAGATGGATAGATGAATTTTGGTAGAAACACAAAACTCGCCTACGGCTCAAACAAGTTGCAGTCATCCAAATAATATTTTCCTGCTTGCTGTGTTTTACTTCATCAGTATATTCTCTGGTGCATAGCTACTTTCGGCATCGCCACAAACCTACTGGGTGTGGGTGCTGACGGGAGGGTGTTGGGATTCCGGATGGGTATTTTAACGAATGTAATTGATTGCGATTTCGAACGGATATGAACTTTTCTTTTTAATTGTTCGTTTGCTGTGTGTCATTTTATTCGTGTATTTTTTAATATACGTCTGTGTTCGGAAAGACTACATCTCTTAGTAAAGTAGCTTTGTTGTTTGATAACTTATTGAATTTTCAATGGATTGCTTGCCTTTGCGAAGTAAATAATTCGGACAGTATTTGTTTTTAATCGAATGTACAATGGTGAAAAATTTAACAATTGTTTAAATTGCAACTATAATTTATTAGGATCATCGTGATAATGATTCCAATGGACATTGATTGTTATGGTTGTTTATAGCCCGATATTTATGGATTACATTTGTAAATCTTAAGATATACAGGGAAAGAGACATTCATTGTTGACAAACAGTTGCGAGGCTTCCGTTGGGAGCTTTCGAGTCGCGTTGCCACAAAGCGAACTGTTTGAGGGGCTTGCCCCGAGTTTTCGCGACTGGCAACAATAGGCGCGAGGAAGCGAGCAGGAAATGAAGCATGTTTGTCAATAATGATATGGCTCTTGACCGTCCGTTCGTTTAAAAGTTTCTTTGTAGCATCCCACTACATTACGCAATGCGATTCGCAATTTATATTACAGTTCCTTATACATAACATGTATATCTTCATAATGACCATCTTTCATAAGAAAACCACTCGGAATCTTACCAACTTCTTGAAAACCTAATCTCTTATACAAGTGTCTGGCATGAACATTATTATCTACAACCGCATTAAACTGCATTAATTTAAATCCATTTTCTTTTGCTTTTTCTAAACAGTCAGACACTAACTTCTCACCTATGTGAAGTCCTCTTGATTTTGAGCTAACAGCATAGCTTGCGTTTGCAATATGTCCACATCTTCCAACATTGTTTGGATGAAGAATGTATAAGCCAAGTACTTGATTCGTTGAATCTTCTATAGCTACCCCCGTATAAGTTTGTTCTTCAAAAAATATTAGTGCATCTGATTCATTTAAAAAATCCAGCTGTGGAAATGCTACTCCTTCCTCAATAACTTCATTCCAAATAAGTCTTGCTTCATTTACGTTGGTCTTTTCAAATTTTTTTATAATAATTGCCATTTTATTTTCTCCTTCAAATTCGGATTCCACACCTACTTATTATTTACAATTGCTTTAACAAATGCTTCTCCACAAAGCCATTTTCTATATTTAGAATCCAATTCCCCATTTTCAGAATGAAGTGCCTGATACATAACCGGATGTGAAAATGCAATTATCATTCCCTGTTCTTGTGTATCAAACATATTTCCTTTATCAGAAACAACTACTTTTTCTTTCTCACCAGCAAAGAATAATGATTCATCATCATTATCCGCTTCTTCAAAATAAAGTTCTTCTTGTTCCTTTGAAATTGCGTATAAATCCCCACAGAACATCGCCCTTATAATATATACATCTGAAAATATAGTTTCCTGCTCATCCTCTGCTCTTTTGTTATGATGTACCTCTACTTTGGTTAAATCTATTCCAAAAGACTCGAAAAATGCTATCTGTTCAGGCAGCAAAATCTTTTTCAAATCTACATCCAAATTTCCTTGAATGGACTGGTAATATTCTCGTGTATGCCCAACATCTACACCGATTTTCCATGGTCCATATTCACAATTTCTAATCACGTTACACCACTCACTTCTTTCTATTGTTAATCCATATTTATATATCTGTCATATTCTATCGATACAATTGGGTTCTCCGCAGATTCGTATACGGACGTGCTTTTCGAATCCTACCTGCTTCTTTTAATGATATTTCTGCATATACAATCTGCTCGGTATCATCCGCCTTTATAACAATCTCTCCATTGGCATCCGTCACAATGGATTCTCCTGCAAAATCCATCGCATCCTCCTTTCCGACACGATTGCACATTGCAATGTTGACGCTGTTCTGGAAGGACTGTACCCGAATTTCCTGCATAAACATTTCCATTGGTTCCTGTGCGGTATTTACAGTCGGTATAAGAATCAATTCTGCGCCCATCAATGCCTCTGTTCGGACACTTTCCGGATAATGTCTGTCGAAACACACCACAATTCCAATCTTACCAAATTCTGTATCAAACACCTGAAATCCTTCTTCTGACGGTGTATAATAATCTGTTTCAAAAAACTTATCTGCATAAGCGACGTGAACCATCTTCTGAATACCGATAATCTCTCCATCCCTGTCAATTACAATACTTGCATCATAATACTTTCCATTTTCATATAAATAAATATTGGGAACTGCCATAATATGATTCTCTTTACACGCTTTCCGAAAACGGCTGACAATTTCAGAATCCAATGTTACACCATAATCAGATACATCAAGTCCTGCATATTGAGGAAAGAACTCTGTCAGCTGCACCTCCGGAAACAGAATCAAATCCACCCCCTGCTTTGCTGCAGTGACAATCGCATCGATACTTTTTGTTAAATTATTATCAATTAAACCTGCATTTTCCATCTGAAACATTGCTATTTTCATCTATGAACCTCCCTGTCTATTATATGTCTGTTTCATTCTATTTTTAGATTCTGTTGGTAGTGTCCACAACAGCATTTATGTTTAAATTTGCGCTTTAACATCTGGAAACATCAAATATGCCTGTGACTTCGAATCTCATTCATAAATCCACTATGCTTCTTTTCTGACATTTATTGTAACGATTTCTGCTATCTTCGTCAATGTGTTTCAATTCATCCCCTATATCATATAAATAGAAAACATTTTTACCCCCATATCTAACAACAAAAAAAAGAGATGATTCAAATGACCTTGTCAATGACAGGTATCATTCAAACCATCCCATACAATTGCTATTCTTTACCATTTTATGTACAAATCCTTACTTTAAAAGTAAAAATAGCAATTTATCTTCTTTTCAAAGTTCTCATTTATTCAGCATCTTCCACAACTTCAATCTTGCTCACAGATACTTCATAAGCAACTCTCTTTTCCACTTCTTCTTCACTGATTTTCTTCGTATACTCACGACTTTGTACACGTCCCCAAATCTGAAGATGTCCACCCACTTCAATTGATGAAGCAAAACGTGCATTTCTGCCCCATGCAATACATGGTATATAATCTGACTTTCCATATGGACGATTTACGGCAATCAATACATCTGCGATTTCACGTCCCAGTGGAGTCTTACGATAGATTGGTGTCTTGCACACATATCCATCTAAGAATATCTGATTCGATTTTGCCTGTTCTTCTAAAAGATTATCATCTTCCACGAACTGCAATTCTCTTACAAAGATTGATAAAATTAATTTATTTTTAATACCTTCATGTCTATTATAAGAACGGAACTGTCCTGATACTTCCAGTTTCATTCCTTTATAATCTTTCGTAACATCAATCAGTCTCTCTGAAATCATAAGCGGAATAATATCCACCATATCGCTTAGTCTGTTTACCGATACATTAACGAGATAAAATCCTTCGCCAAATACCTCATGGCTGAACTTGAAGTCAGATACAACCTCTCCAATAATACTCACTCTGTTGTTTTCAATTACCTTATCAAGCATTTTAGTATTTCTCCCTTCTTTTTTACCGAATCCCTTCGGTTCGTGCTTTATTTGTGTTCTTAATATATATATGTATCGATATACTCAGATATTACAAAAAAATTTTGTATTTTTTATGTTCAAAATATTAATTTTTTCTATATTCTATAAATTGTTTCTTTTGAAATACAATCTTTTTTAAATGTTAACTATTGTATTTTGAAAATATTGTGATAGAATATAAAAGTTGCTAAACCTATCAGAGTCTGTTATTTTAATATAGAAAGGTATTTTTATGGCACATTTGATTAGGTATGCGAGGAAATATTATCTATGTACATTTGGGTATAGAGAAAGGACTTTTAGTTTATGAAAACGAAACGCGAAGATATTAGAAATATCGCTATTATAGCTCACGTTGACCACGGTAAGACAACATTGGTTGATGAACTCTTAAAGCAGAGCGGTACATTCCGTGCAAATCAGGAAGTTGCTGAACGAGTAATGGATTCGAATGATATTGAAAAGGAAAGAGGTATTACAATTCTTTCTAAAAATACAGCAATCCACTACAAAGACACTAAAATTAATATCATTGATACTCCTGGACACGCTGACTTCGGTGGCGAAGTTGAACGAGTTTTAAAAATGGTTGACGGCGTTGTTCTTGTTGTTGACGCTTATGAAGGTGTTATGCCTCAGACAAAGTTCGTATTACAGCATGCGCTTGATATGGAGCTTTCTGTTATTGTATGTATTAATAAGATTGACCGTCCGGAAGCTCGTCCAAACGAAGTTATTGACGAAATCTTAGAATTATTTATTGATTTGGATGCAAATGAAGACCAGCTTGACTGTCCATTTATTTTTGCATCAGCAAAGTCTGGCTATGCAATGGCAGATTTAAATGATGAAAGAAAAGATATGCAGCCATTGTTTGATTGTATTATTGAAAATATTCCTGCTCCAGAAGGCGATCCTGATGCAGATACACAGATGTTAATTTCTACAATTGATTACAACGAATTCGTTGGTCGTATCGGTGTTGGTAAGATTGATAATGGTAGCTTAAAGGTTAACCAGGAAGTTATGGTTGTAAACCATCATGACCCTAGTGTTCGTAAAAGAGTACGTGTAACAAAACTCTACACATTTAATGGTTTAAATAAAGTGGAAACAGAATCCGCTACAATTGGTGATATCGTAGCCGTATCTGGTATTGCTGATATTCACATCGGTGATACATTATGCTCTGTTGAGAATCCTGTAGCAATTCCATTCCAGAAGATTTCAGAACCTACACTTTCTATGGACTTTATGGTAAATGATAGTCCTCTTGCTGGTAAAGAAGGTAAATTCGTTACTTCAAGACATTTACGTGATAGATTATTCCGTGAATTAAATACAGATGTCAGTCTTCGTGTTGAAGAAAATCCAGGTTCAGAAAATTCTTTCAAGGTTTCTGGTCGTGGTGAATTACATCTTTCTGTATTAATTGAAAATATGCGTCGTGAAGGCTATGAATTTGCTGTAAGTAAAGCTGAAGTTCTTTACCATACAGATGAACGTGGTAAGAAATTAGAGCCAATCGAACTTGCTTACATTGATGTTCCTGAAGAATTTTCAGGTTCTGTTATTCAGAAGCTCAGCCAGAGAAAGGGTGAATTACTTGGAATGACACCAATTAACGGTGGATATACAAGACTGCAGTTCTCTATTCCTTCACGTGGTCTGATTGGTTACCGTGGTGAATTTATGACAGATACAAAGGGAAATGGTATCATCAATACTTCTTTTGAAGCATATGAAGAATATAAGGGAGATATCTCTTATCGTAAGACAGGTTCTCTGATTGCTTACGAAAGCGGTACAACACTTACTTACGGCTTGTTTAATGCACAGGACCGTGGTACATTATTTGTTGGACCTGGCGAAGAAGTATACGCTGGTATGATTATCGGTGAAAATCCACGTACAGAAGATATTGAAGTAAATGTCTGCAAAGGTAAGCATTTGACAAATACTCGTTCTTCAGGTGCTGATGAAGCATTAAGACTTGTTCCACCTAAAATTTTAAGTTTGGAACAGGCACTTGATTATATTGATACAGATGAACTTCTTGAAGTTACACCGGAACATTTAAGAATTCGCAAGAAGATTTTGGATTCAACAGCCAGATATAGAGCAAATAAGAAATAAGCATTTTATACAGTGCTTTTCTCAGGGAAATCGTATAATTTCCCCATAATAAAACAAAAACCACTACCCTATAATGAAACAATTATTGTTTTATGGAAAAAAGTCAAATTTGGAGGTATTAAAAATGATGGATAGCGATTTAGGTGCAAAAGTTAAAAAATTAAGAATTTCTCATGGATTAACACAGGAAGATGTTGCAAAAGCACTCGATGTTACACCTGGTTACATCAGTAACGTTGAAAATGGTCGTAACCTTATGACTCTCCGTATGCTTTCATACTACGCAGAACTAACAGGTGTTTCTTTGGATTATCTTGCTGGCAGCGTAGACAAAAATTATCAGAGCACAGCTCTTGATAATGAATTATTACAGTTAATCCAGAAAATGGATGTTGATGCAAAGGAAAAGTTAATTGCAACACTTCGTATCTGGGTAAAGAACGATACTGTATTATAATTCATTTTTTATACACATCATTCTTATAAATCAATATAACGAAAAAAGGAGCTGTGATTGATAAAATACTGTCAATCACAGCTCCTTTCTACTTCTTGCGCAGTGCATATACTTGATTCGCTTCGCTCATCAAGTATCTCGTGCTTGCGCACTATCAAAAAGCCGAAATTACATCCCGAAGCAAGCGAGCTTGCTTCGGGATGTTATTCCGGCTTTTTGGCACTGCTTAATTGTCTTAGAATTGTCTTAGCTTTGTATGACTTTCATTTGGTAGAATTCGCCTTTTAGGGACATGAGTTCGTCGAAGGTTCCGTATTCGACACAGCGGCCGTCTGCGATGACTGCGATTTTGTCAGCATCTTTGATGGTTGAGAGGCGGTGTGCTACGATAAATGTGGTTCTTCCTTCTGTGAGATTACCGAGTGCTTCTTGTATCAGCTTCTCAGAAATACTGTCTAATGCCGATGTTGCCTCATCTAAGACGATTACTTCCGGATTGCGAATAAGTGCCCTTGCAATCGAAATACGCTGTCTCTGACCGCCTGAGAGCTTTCCACCGTGTTCTCCAACTACAGTATCAATTCCTTGTGGGAGTGATTCTACTAAATCTGTCAAATTGGCTGCCTTGATAACTTCATTTAATAATGCATCATCCACATTATCAATTCCATATGTGATATTGTCTCGAATCGTTCCGGAAAATAGTATTGATGTCTGTGGTACAACTGCCAGATGCTTTCTATAGCTTCTCAAATCAATTTCCTGCATGTTTTTGCCATCCAGTAATACTTTTCCATCTGATGCGAAATTAAAGCCTATAACAAGATTTAAAATGGTAGATTTGCCTGCTCCTGATTCTCCAACCAGTGCGATTGTCTCACCCTTTTTCACTGTCAAATTCAAACCATTTAAGACATTTTTTCCATCTTCGCTATAACGGAACTTCACATCTTCAAAAACAAAATCTCCGTCTACATCCGTTACTTCTTCTTTTCCTTCATTCTGCTCAATATCTTCTTCAAGCAGAACTTCTCCAATCGAATTCACCGATTCTACGCCTTTTGCAATGGTTGGAATCAGTGACATTAAGGAAGATACCTGTGCTACGATTGTTGCAAAATAGCTCTGATACAATGTAATATCTCCCGGCTGAATACGATTGTGTAATGCTAACACCCCTGTAAATGCAAGACATGCAACCTGAAATACTTGAAAGATTGCCCAACCAACAGAACCAAACAATGACTGGATAACATCTAATTTATAGCCTTTCTCTGCTACTGCAAAAAGCTGCCCACTCATTTTCTCTACTTCTTCCTCTTCAAGTGCATGTGCTCTCGTTACCGGAATCAACTCAACCATTTCCATAACGCGGGCGGAAGTTTCTTCCATTTCCTTTCGGAATTCGTTGTTTCTGCGTTTCATAATATTACGAAAGAATACCATCGTCAGTGCAGCAAGTGGTGTTGTAAGCAGGAAGAATACGAAGACAACCATGCTCTTTGTAACTGTAACAGCCAATGCAATTCCGATATTTAATGCAATATTTAAGATGCTCAGAAACATCTGTGTGGATAATGTCTCTACTGCTTCTACATCTCGCATAATTTTTGACTGCAATCGACCTGACTGCGTCTCTTTGTGATATGAAATGGACAATTGCTGTAACTTACGCACCAATGCCTTTCGAAGCCCTGTTTCTGCATATCTGGTTGCTAATGACTTATACCTGGTATACATGTAATTGGTCGGAATATTTAATGCAATGAGTGCCACCATAATCAGTGCCTGCACCATAATTGCCATATAAGTCTCCGGCGCACCCGACGTAATATTATTGATAATATTCGCTGTGACAATTGGAAGTACCCACACCGGACAGTGTTTAATAAAGAAAAATATCACGGCAAGTACAAACTTATTATAATTTCCTTTATACAGTCCAAATAATATTTTAAGCGGATGTCCCTTATGTCTTCTATAACATTCTATAAACCAATTCTCTACATCTATTCCCTTCGGTGCATGCAAATTCATCGTATTCCTCCTTTCTTACCTCTCCTGTAATTTCACTGCTGCTTGTTAAAAATGTGTCATTCTCACTGTTTTATTTATCCGTTCCTCATGCAATCCAATCATTGACATCCTTTACTGCCATAATTCAAGCATTTCCTTAAATCAAGAATGACAGATTAAGTGGTAAAAGTTCACATGTTTTATTTTCGTAACCTATCCAATATGCATTTTCTTTCGTGCCAATAATAACAATCGCATTTTCTTCTACCTTGTCTGGATTCGCACGTATACTTCTTGTGATGCATAATTCGCATATAAAATGTATTTACTATTGCTCTCTATTTTCTGAGCATATTTATTCATAGATTAATCTCTCTCTATCTTATCTACATTGTCTGCAACCACTGCTTCACCTTCACAGCCATTAATTTCTACATTTCTTAAAATAAGATTCTCAATATTGCTTACAACTAATCCCTTCTTGCAGCTTTCATCACAACCTAACATCATTGCTGCAACACCTGACTTTGCATCCTTTGCATATTCAAAATAAATATTTTCAAATGTCAATTTTTCAATCTTCTTTTCTGGTAAACCACAGATATATGCACCTGCAACATGGCAATTCGTAGCCTTGATATTCTTAAATGAAAGACTCTGAATCGATGGAGTTCTATCATCTACCGGCAATGGCTTCTTTGTTCCGACATATTCTGTCTTGCCATCCGGGTCGCAGAAATAGAAGCTGTTTACAACAAATGGTGTCATAACATTATCCATGTCAATATTTTCAAATGCAATATCATCTAATACGGATAACTTACCTCTGCCTCGTCTTGTCTTCACACGAAGGCCTCTGTCTGTATTCATAAACAGACAATCTGTAATATGAACATTCTTAACACCAGCAGCAATTTCACTACCAACCGTTACGGCACCATGTCCATCACGCATACAACACTGTCGAACTGTCATATTTGACGTAGGTATCTGATATTTCTTTGCCATATAAATCTTACCGGACTTAATTGCGATACAGTCATCACCTACAGAAATATATGTACCAAGGACTAATACATCTTCACAGCTTTCCGGATCTAAACCATCCGTATTGTGCGAATTTGCCGGATTCTTAATCTTCACATCAATAAACTTCAAATGCTTACTGAAATATGGATGCAATGTCCAAGATGGAGAATTCTGCACTGTAATACCATGCATTGTAATATTTTCGCAATGATTGATAAAAAATAGACGAGGTCTCCAGGCAATCACACGTTCCTTTGGATTATGCCACCAATTTTCAAACGAAGTACAACCATCTACTGTACCTTCTCCTGTAATTACAACATTTTCCACATTCAGTCCACAAAGAATCGCAGAGAATGTATCTAATGGATTACCTTCCCATGAACCTAAATTATACTCTTCCTTCTCATCATATGATTCAATAATACCCGGTAAAATTGGGAATTTTTCACGTTCTGTAAATGCAGAAAGCACTGCTCCCTTTGCAAGATCTAAAACAAGATTACTCTTTAAGAAAATACTAGAAATCTTATATACACCTTCCGGTACATATACACGCGAATCTTTCGGACAAGCCATAATCGCACACTGAATTGCATTCGTATCATCATGCACACCATCCCCATATGCACCAAAATCACGTACATTTAATGTCACATATTCATAATTTGTACGGAACGAAATCGTATTAACCTTTTTGCCTGCATATTCTGCTGTAATTTCATATTCTGTGTCCGGTGTCAGACCATATAATGATGTAATGACCTTGTTACTCTCTGCAAATTTTTCACCGTTTACATAAATATCATAAGACTGCTCTGTATAATACTTTCCTGATTCTGTCAACTCTATTACAGCACTTCTTGCTGTATTTGTTACCAACTTTAATTCCATTTGAAATCTCCAATCCTTATTCTATATTCAAAATGACATATTCATTATCCAACTTACAGGAAAATTTTCTTTCTTCCTGCCATTCTCTATTCATGAAATAAATTACTTTAATTCCAGATAGTTCTGATATGCTCTGTTTTCAAGGCTTTCTGCATATGCAAGTACAAGGGTTGCTTTCTGCTCCTGTGTATATGATGCGAAATCTTTTTCTGCATTTTCAATACTTTCTAACAGAATTGCAAGTTCTCTATCTGCATACAGCTCTGTGTGTAATGCCTTCAAACGGCAACCTTTTAAAATTGCATATGCCATATGTAAACCCTTCACGTCAGCATTTAATAAATCTTTTACAACAACCTTAAAATATGCTCTTAACTGGTTATAGACCTCATATACCTGCTGTGAACTAACTGCCATCGTATCAATCAATGCACATGCATACATCTGTGCTGCAACTGCAAAATATGCATTTTCTTTCTGTGATAAAGCTGCTTTTTCAGCTTCATAGACTTCCTGCACCTGATTCACCTGTGCAATGACATCATTATATCGCTCTTTTCCACCAAGAATTGTTTCATAATTCATATAAAATGGCTGACTGAAATATGTTCCTGCAAGTAAATCAACCGGCTGTTTACTCTCCTTATTCATAAAAATGCCTGTCTTTGTCCGCTTCTGTGTGTTTAATTTCTCTGCTAAAATAAGAACTGCCTTCTCATACGGATTCTCAATTTTTGCAAGATCTGCACTATCTGCTCCACAACTTGCAGCAATTTTAGCTGCCTTTTCTTCTTCAAAAAGGTTTCTTGCAAAGATAAATATGTTTGTTAAATAAAATACATTTAAATTCTGCTCTTCAAAGGTAAAATCAACACTGCCGTCCTTCTTGATATATTCATCAACCTTTGCCATCACAAAATCTTTATACGCTGCATCCTTTGTCGCATGATACAAATGTATCAAAGACTGTAATACTGCCGCCTGTTCTGTTACATTCTCTTTTATAAATGATTCGCTCTTTAACCATTCCTTGATCTTCCCCTCAAGGATAATATTTCTACACTGCATTCTCTACCTCCATATATAAATTCATAATTATTTTCAGATTTAAGTATAACGAATTTTCCTTGAAATTGCTACATATTTACACATATTCTTCTTTAAAATACAGATTTTTTCGATATGAACAATCGTATAAATAGTTTCTATATTTCTTAATATTTTCATTAACTCTCTATTTTCCATTTGTGCAAGTGCGCATCCTGCGGAGCTTTTTATATTATAGGAACGAAGTTTTCTATAATATAAAAAAAGGACGCCGGTAAACCGACGTCCCCAAAATATACTTATTCGATTAGCAATTATTCCTTAACAGCACCGATATTTACACCCTGTACGAAGTAATTCTGACAGAATGGATAAATAATAGCGAATGGCAAAATTGCTACGATTACGGCTGCGTTCGAGATTGTATTTGGATCAATACCATCCGCATTGTTAGGAATATCATTATCCATAACCATGTTACGCAACTTAATCTGGAAGTTGAATAATTTATTATCTGTTACATAAATCTTGAAGTTTGTATAATCGTTCCAGAACTGTACGGCAAACATCAAACCAATTGATGCTAAAGCAGCCTTAGAAAGTGGAAGAACGATTCTGAAGAATGTTCCCATTGGAGAACAACCATCAATTTCTGCCGCTTCAAACAATGCCTCTGGAATACCTTCAAAGAAGTTTCTCATTAATACTAAGTTATATACATTGATTGAAAGTGGAAGAATAACTGACCACAATGTGTTTAATAAGTGCAAATTCTTCATAACGAGGTACTTAGGAATCATACCACCATCGAAAATCATTGTGAACAAAAGCATATAAGCGAAGAAGTTTCTTCCTGGCATTTCCCACTGAATTAATACATAAGCACCTAATGTTGCTAATAATAATCCAAGGAATGTACCTGCGATTGTTACGATACATGAAATAATGAATGGTCTATACAAAGCTACCTTTGAAACAACTTCTCCATAACCACCGAATGTAAAGTGCTGTGGCCAGAAGTTCATACCATATCCTGCAGTCTTATCGAATGAATCGACAATAACTTTCCAGATAGGAAGCATAATCATTAATGAAATCAAGATAAAGATGATTGCATTTACGATAGGGAAGATTTTGACTTTTTTCTTCTTTTTATTCATAACTACTACTTGTTCTTTACTCATTATCTATCCCTCCTATACGATACCGCGTCCGCGGACTTTCTTACTTGCATAGTTACAACCCAATACAAGGATCATACCTACAAATGATTTAAATAAACCAACTGCAGTTGTATAACCATAGTCAGAGTTACCACCACCGAATGTCTTACGGTATACATATGTCTGAAGTACGTTAGATACATCCAATACAGCATCATTCATTGTAACGAATACTGATTCGAAAAGGTTCATAACCTTAGCGAGGTTCAAGATAAATACTGTAATAATTGTATTTGCTAATGCTGGAAGTGTTATGTAAAGCAATCTCTTCCATCTATTTGCACCATCAATCTGAGCTGCTTCATAGAGGTCAGGGCTGATACCTGATAATGTAGCAAGGAAGAGGATTGTTGACCAACCAGTATCCTTCCATACGTTAATGAAGAAGAATGTTCCTCTCCAATATTTTACATCTCCTAAGAAGAAGATTGGCTCTTTAATAAGATGAGCACTTGTTAATAACTGGTTAACCATACCTGAACCATTTACTGAAAGAATCAATCTGAAGATTGATGCTACTACTACCCATGACATGAAGTGAGGTAAGTAAACGATTGTCTGTACAGTCTTCTTAAATGCCATATTTGTAAGCTCGTTCAAAAGAAGTGAGATAATTACGGCTGCGCCTGTATTTAAAATCAACTTAACAATTGAAAGAATTAATGTATTTCTGAAAGCTAACCAGAAGAATGTATCATTTGTGAACATCTGGTGGAAATGCTTCAAACCAACATAATATGGATCTCTGATGATATATTTAGTAAAGGCATATCTACAACCCATCATTGGCCAGTAATTGAATAACAGAATCATAATGAATACTGGTAAAAACATTACATAGAACCATCTGTAGTAGTAGATCTTAGCCCAAATGTTCTTATTAATAGAATTTGTTAAATATTTAGCATCTACTGTAGATTCCTTCTTGAAATACTTTAAGATATCGAAGAAACATCCAGCAATCGCTAAAATAAGACCAATAACTACGAAAAATACACTAAGACCAATTTTATAAGATTCGCCATTAGCTCCATTTGATAATAAATCTGTTAATGTGTGAAGAGTAAAACTCTTTCTTCCTGTATATCCACGGAAGTTCATTGCTAAGAAAGAAACAACATAAATTACACCTGCAATACATGTAGGGATAATAGATAATTTCTCATTTTTGATAGCAACAAGTACAATTGCAACAATGAGTGCAAGCATATACAGATACCACATAGCTGGAACATCAATGTTCATAAAACTATATGCATCTGAAATCATTTCAACATCTGCATTCTGTACGAAAGGAAGCATACCGGCGATAAACAACATAACTAAACCAACAATGGCAACAACCATGATGTTATCTGACTTTTTCTTACCAACTTGTGCTCCACACTTCGGACAAACTTTTGCATGTTTAGGTAATTCTGTGTTACAAGATTTACATTGCATCTTCATACCCTCTTTCCTAATATATTTTGTAAAATTCAAAATCCAGCACTTTTTCAAGGCTAAAAATCAGAATCCAAACCGGGTGGTACTATGCCACCCGTGAGTGGATTCTTAAATAATGGTAATTGCTTACCGAGTAATCAAATTATAATTACTTGTTTAATGACTTAAGAACGATGTCACACTTTGAACCAACTGTATCCTTGTAGTGCTTCATAGCATCAGCTACTGATGACTTACCTAAAGCAACATCGGCAACAACCTGCTTTCTTACTTCATTGATATCAGTAATGTTTTCAGCTAACTCTGTTGTCATTGGAAGTGGAGTAGCAACCTTAGAGTTCTGAGCGAAGAATGCACCATTTGTCTTAGCTGTATCTGACATTGTAGCATCTCCTGGATCTGTTCCGTTCTTGAACTTAGCAAGAGCAAGGATTGGATCGATGTGGTTCTTCTGCATTAATGTGTTAGGCTTTTCTGGTGATGGTAACATATGGAATGTTCCTTCTTCATATGTCTTTGTCTTCTTGCCTTCTTCATCCTTTGCAAGTGTTACTGTTTCAGCCTTTGTATCCCAGTGAGTACCCTTAGCACCATATTCCCAAGCTGTCTGGATGTCACCACCGTCAAGCATTGTGTCGATGAAGTACTTGAAGATTCCTTCTGGATTCTTAGCTGCAGTTGTAATACACCAAGCTGGTGCAATTCTTTCTACATAAGCACCTAATTCCTTGATTGGCTTAAGAGCGATTAAGTCACCGTTAAGTCCCTTGTTTTCAAGGTTAGTCTTTAATGTATAAGCCCATGTACCTGCCCAATATGTGAATACACCTGATTCAGATGAAGCATCTGTTGAGTAGAACTTATCACGAGCATTTGCTGTTGAGTTGTTAACTGATTCCTTATCAATTACGCCATCAGCAACAGCTGTAGCAAGTCTCTGTAATGCATCTTCCATAGCCTTTTCAGAGAAACCATCTACATACTTTCCTGTTGAATCCTTGTAGAATGTGTAACTAGCCTTCTGGAAGAATTCTGGTAAGTAGTTTGTATATGGAGCTTCTGTACTTACGAAACCTGGTGCAGAAATTACATAGTGACCAGCTGAAGCTGCCATTGTCTTTAAGTATCCATAATATGTATTGAAATCAAGCTGTTCGTTCTGAACCTTGTTTACATCGATACCAGCCTTCTCTAACCATGACTTCTTAACGTATGTGTTACATCCGTTACCACGGTATGGAGAGAAACCATACATAGACTGTGTTCCATCTTCACCATTAACCATTAATGCTGAAAGAACGTTGTCAGCTGTATCAATTAATCTGCCTGAGTTCTTTGTTTCAGAATTATTCCAAGCATCTGTCATGTTCCAAAGGAATCCGTTTGAAGCATATAATGCATAATAATCTGATGAAAGAAGAACTACATCTGGCATTGTATCGTCTGAGTTGAATGCGTTAGCTACTGCATCGTAGTAACCACTGTGGTCAGGACGTACCCATGTGATATCAAGTCCTGTTAATGACTTAAGATAATCATAGAAGTTCTGAGCACCATTTGTCTCAGTTACTACTGTGTTATCAACCATAACAGTAAACTTGTCTGGTTTTGTGATTTCCTTCTTGTCTGTGTTGTCGTTGCTTGATGAGCCGTTATCTGAGCTGCCACATGCAACAAGTCCCATTACTGAAGTAAGTGTTAAACCTACAGCAGTAAGTTTTTTGATTGTTTTCTTCATAAACTTAAAACCCTCCTTTTTGGTCTTATGGGGAACCACCCCCACCGGTCATATATTTGACATAATGTATAATACCATTTTTGTATGATTTTAACAAGCCTATTTTTAACAATTCTTGTACTTTTTTTTAATTTTTTATAAAAACCCAGTATTTATGCGTGTTTCAGAATTTAATTTTTTTTAACATTTTGTAAAATCTTTTTCTTTTTCATTCTTTATGAATAGTTATGTCACTTTTCATATATACCATTTTATGTAAAATATGCACTATTGAATCTGTAAATAGCTCTTTTTTTTACATCAGATTTACAATACTTTGTTTCAATTTTCTAATTTATGTTATTTTTTTGTGCTTATTTACTACTGTTAACTTTTTATTCATATATTTTTAAAATAATATGACATTTCCGTCTGTTGTCTTACTGTATTTCTGTTCATTTTCTTTTATCGGCTCAATCTGTCCTGAAAATGCATCTGTTATCTTGTGTACAAACTGCACATAGAAATCTTGCGGCACCAATAATTTCATATGCACTTTTTCTTCATATATAATATCCTCTATTGGAATGTCACTCTCTGCGCATATATATTGAATTTTCCCCATATTATTGTAATCCGTATCAATCAAAACACGTACACCCTCTATTGCATCTACAATCTCACATGCTTCCAGTCCCTTTTTTGCCGCTGCCTGATATGCACGAATCAATCCTCCGGTTCCAAGCAGTGTTCCACCGAAATATCTTGTTACAACAATCAGACAATTTCTTACCTGACTTGATGTAATAATATCTAAAATAGGCTTTCCTGCTGTTCCCTGTGGCTCTCCGTCATCACTAAACTTCTGTATCTGACTTTCATCGCCTAAACAATATGCATAGCAATTATGCCTTGCATCCCAATACTGCTTCTTAATCTGCGCCACCTTCGCTGCTGCATCTTCCTCATCCTTTATTGAAAATATTTGTCCAATAAACCTAGACTTTTTTTCGATAATTTCATCTGTTCCTTCTTTATATATAATTTTCATTTTCTTCTCCATTTACGATGTTTTCTTTTTATAATTTTAACAAATCCATTTACACACAGAAACACATTGCATACTTCTCATTCTTATTTTCCTTTTTATTGTTCGTTCTCTCCATCAGATTGTAATGTCTATCCATTATAGACAAAAGGAAGAATTGCATTTTCTTTCGTGATTGTATATGCCTATTATTTGTTAATTTTTTCATATATGAGTTATCATATCATACCCAATTTACTTTCTTCAATCCTTTCCTACTATATCAATGCAAAATAAAAAATACAGAAAATCGAATTCATTTGTCAAATCACACGGTATATGGTATAATTTGAACGTTATATTATGAAGGAGGACGAACTATGGATTATGGCAGAAAAAGCATATCACATAAGAAGAAACAGCTCAATTCAGCCACAAAGAAATTCGGAACAAAAATAGGAATTACTTCGATAAAGTTTGTATTAATATTAATTATTGCATTTTTAGTAGCAGGGTCTTGTCTGGCTTTAGGTTCTATTCAGGGAATCATTGCTGATGCCCCTGATATTTCAACAATTGATGTATCTCCTGACGGTTTTGCGTCTAAGATTTATAACAGCAACGGTGAAGAAGTTCAGTCTTTATCAACTTCTGGTTCTAACCGTATCTCTGTTGATATTGAAAATGTTCCATTATTATTGCAGCATGCATTTGTTGCAATCGAAGACGAACGTTTCTATGAGCACAATGGTATCGACATCAAAGGTATTGCCCGTGCTGCTTTTATTACAATCAGCAATGGAGACTTATCTCAGGGTGCCAGTACAATCACACAGCAGCTGCTTAAAAACAACGTATTTAACGCATACAACGAAACAACAATTGAAAAAATCAAGCGTAAAGTACAAGAGCAATACCTTGCCGTCAAATTAGAATCCCAAATGGACAAGCAGTCTATTTTGGAAGATTACTTAAATTCCATTAATTTGGGAAATGGTTATTATGGCGTTCAGGCTGCTGCAAACGGATATTTCGGCAAAGATGTATCTGAACTGACATTAAGTGAATGTGCTGTCATTGCTTCGATTACACAGAATCCAACAAGACTGAATCCTGTAAAGAATCCACTTTATAATCAGGAGCGTCAGCAAAAGGTTCTTAGAAATATGTTAGCACAAGGGTATATTAGCGAAGCAGAATACAATGAAGCGGTTGCAGATGATGTTTATGCACGTGTAGAAAGTTTGGATGTTTCTTCCGGCTCTGCTGCCACATATTCTTATTATGTAGATACACTGATTGATAAATTAATTGAAGATTTAAAGACACAAAAAGGATATACAGAAACACAGGCAACCAATTTAATTTACAAAGGCGGCCTGCAGATTTATTCTACTCAGGATACACAGATGCAGGAAATTGCCGATTCGATGATTAACAATCCGGCTTATTATCCGGACTCAACGGAATTTTCCATTTCGTATGCATTAAGTGTGAAAGATGCCGAAGGTAAAACATCGCACTATACACATTATTCTATGTATAATTGGTACAGAGATGAACAACATGATTCCGGATTTACATTAATGCAGACAGATCAGTCTGTTGCGCAGGATTATGTTGACCGTTACAAAGCTGCTATGGTCGGTGAAAATGGTACTGTTGTCGGTGAAACCTTGACATTTACCATTCAGCCACAGTTATCTTTCTCGCTGATGGATCAACATACGGGATATGTAAAAGTATTAGTCGGTGGACGTGGTGAGAAGCTGGGAAATCGTACGTTAAATCGTGCTGTTAATACCGTTCGCCAGCCAGGTTCATCTATTAAGCCATTGGCTGTTTATGGTCCGGGACTTGATACCGGCGCAATCACACTTGCCTCTGCTATTGATGATGCTCCGTATTATTATTCAGGTTCCGATTCACAGCTTGTAACGAACTACAACAAAGGGGAATACTTAGGTTTAATTTCCGTACGTGATGCGATTAACCGTTCACAAAACGTACCTGCTGTTAAAATTTTAACACAAATAACACCTCAGGTAGGTTTTAACTATCTTGAAAAATTTGGTATCAGTACACTGGTTTCTCCGAAAAATGCCGTAAATGGAAACCATGATGTCGTTCAGTCTTTAGCACTCGGCGGTATGACCTATGGTGTTAAGAATATTGATATGACAGCAGCATATGCATCCATTGCAAATCAGGGCGTTTATACAGAACCTATTTTCTACACAACGGTATATGACCATGACGGAAACCTTTTAATTGATAATTCTGAAAAAACAACACACGAAGTAATCAAAAATACAACTTCATGGTTGTTGACAAGTGCTCTGCAGACCGTTATTACCAGTGGTTCCGCAAGAAGTGCAGGTGTAGCAAACCAGCCGGCTGCCGGTAAAACAGGTACAACACAGAATGAAACAGATAAATGGTTCTGTGGTTTTACACCATATTACACAGCTTCTATTTGGGTTGGCTATGATGATAACTCACGTTCATTACCAAGATCTGTTGATCAGCGAACAATATGGGGAGATATTATGACAGCAATCCACGAAACAATCCCTACCGGTTCTTATCCGATGCCTGACGGAATTGTTCAGGCACAGGTATGTTCTCAATCAGGAAAGCTCCCTGTTGAGGGATTGTGTGATTCCGACCCACGTGGAAGTCAGATTGTTACAGAATATTTTTCAAGAGATAATATGCCAACTTCGGAATGTGATACACATGTAAAAGTTACAGTTTGCAACGAATCCGGACATATTGCTTCTGCCGGATGTACAAATGTATCAACACGTGTATTCATCAAGAAATCATCTTCCGGTATGGATGCTTACGATGCTGAATATGCCATTACAGATGAACAGCTCTCTCAGATTTGTTCTGACACACATGCAGCTGCAAATCCAACGACAGCAACAACACAGACAACGACTGCTCCGAATAATAATACTGTACAACCAAACAATACAAACCAAAATACAAATCAAAACCCAAATAATAATAATAACAACAACAATACAAATACACAAAATAACACAACACCGAATACTCCAACAGTACCGGCAGCACCGACAACCACTAATACCGTTCGGTAATATGCCAATATTAAGAACATTTCCTATAAAGATTCAGGTGTTAAAATGATTTTGTCTCTTCTGTATTAAATAGTATTAACTCTTAAAAGACCGGAAAATATGAGGATTGATATATACCCTCTATTCTCCGGTCTTTTCTTTTAACAAATCATTTTTTCTTCATTTTCGGCTCAAATATAAGAGATGCTATATAACCAAAAATCAATGCCGCTGAAATACCGACTGCGCTTGCTTTAAATCCACCTTGAAATAACCCTATAAATCCATTTTCCAGAACGGCTTCATATACACCCTTCCACAAGAGATTTCCAAATCCTAATAATGGAACGGTTGCACCTGCCTGTGCAAATTTTACAAATGGACCATAAATCCCAAGTGCTCCCAGCACAACACCTGTGCAGACAAGCAGCACCATAATCCTTCCTGGCATTAGTTTGGTCTTGTCCATTAATATTTGTGTGAGCAGACAAATGATGCCGCCAACCAAAAATGCTCTTATAAATACCATATTACATTGCCTCCTTGCCTGCCGGATTCACACATTCAAGTACAACACCATGTGCAATTCCCGGAACGCTTTTTCCTTCATTATAACTCACTGTGGACAATAACGCTCCTGTTGGCACAAACAAAATCCTCTGATAATGTCCTGCATACATCTGTCCCAATAAATAGGAACACAATGTCACTGCTGAACATCCGCAGCCGCTTCCTCCTGCTTTTGTATCCTGTTTTGCAGAATCAAAAATCTCAATACCGCAATCCATATAATTATTGCTGATATCATACCCTTTCTCCTTTAACAATTGCAATACAATCTGCTTTCCTACACTGCCTAAATCCCCCGTAACAATCAAATCATAAAAATCCGGTGTTACATTCAAATCTGTGAAATTTGATGCAATCAAATCCGCCGCTGCCGGTGCCATGCATGCCCCCATATTCATTGAATCCTTTACACCATAGTCAACAATTTTCCCTGTTGTCATTGCTGTAATTCGAATTGCACGACCATTTTGTGCATTGTTGCACCTGCTGCTTAGAATGACTGCTCCACACCCTGTAACCGTCCATGTCGATGCTAATGCTCTCTGATTACCATATTCTAACGGATATCGAAACTGTTTTTCTGCACTGGCAAAATGACTCGAAGCAAGTGCAATAACATTATCTGCATACCCTGATGATACACAAACTGATGCTAACGACATCGCTTCTGCCATCGTTGAACACGCTCCATATAACCCAAACACCGGAATATCATATTTCTCAAGTCCAAAGGAAGTTGCAATAAGCTGTCCCAGCAAATCTCCTGCAAAAATATATCGAATATCTTCCTTTTTATATTGTGATTTTTCTAACAATCTGCTAACCGTACGTGCCTGCAGTTCACTTTCTGCCTCTTCCCATGTATCTCTTCCCACCATAGGATCTTCTATAATTTCGTCAAACCATTTTCCTAACGGTCCCTGACCTTCTTTCTGCCCCACAATACTGACATATCCTGTCAGATATACCGGTTTGGAAAAAATAACACTTTGTTTTCCTGCCATACCGTCATTTGCTGTAATACAACTTTCTATATTCTGCATCAGTTTCACCATCCTTTATATCTGAATCAAACCAAATGTATGCAATACCCAATATATCAGTCCGCATATCCATGAGCACAGAATTCCATATAAAATGACAGGTCCTGCAATTGTAAATATTTTTGCTCCAACACCAAATACCTGTCCTTCTTTTTTATACTCAATTGCCGGTGCAGCAACACTATTTGCAAATCCCGTAATCGGAACAAGGCTGCCTGCACCTCCCCAGGTCGTTATTCTAGGATAGATATTGAGTCCCGTTAAAAGAACACTCGTGAGTATTAACAAGATTGTTGTCCACAACGGAATATTTTTCTCAGCAACATTGAATTTCTTTAACAGTTCCATCAAAACCTGTCCATATACACAAATACAGCCACCTGTAATAAATGCCTTGATACAGTCTCCTACACTATCCGGCTTTGGTGTAACTTCATTCACATACTTATTATACTGCTCATTTCGTTCCTGTTCTTTATCCCGAATGTGCTCCCGAAATCGCTGTTCTTTTTCCTTTTGCATCGTATCCTTATTCCACACAATATCCAGATTATCCTGCTGTTTTTCTTCGTCCATATGCACTCCTTTCGTCAATTCCTATCCTGCAAAGCAATTCATTTTTTCCTTTTTATCTAACTTTCTATTTATATAGCACCAAAAAATAAAATAATTCTCCCACACATTTACCAACAGCTATACTCAAAATTAATAATCCAATTACTTTTGAAATTCGAATTTTTCGTAAAAATAAGGGAAGCGCTTTCATTGCTTCTGCCAGACAGACCAAAAATAACCCAATATACATACCAGAAAACACACTGATGATAATTGCTGCAATCAAGCAAGTTTGCGAAGCACTTCGAAATACAGAAATGTCAAAAATCCACCAGATATTTCCAATAACCGCGCCTATTACAACCATATTTTCCAGCAAATTCGTTCTATTTTGTATTCCTGTTACATATGCAATACGATTCAACACGCCAATACTATTAATGACCGCAAATAGTCCTGCCGCCGTAAAACCTCCCGCACAACTTCCAATAAAAATCTGCACAATAACTGATAAAATCATCCGGATACACTCCTTTTTGTTCCATTCTGCTCACTTTGCGTAAGCAGGGTATCCGTAATTTCTTTATTGCTCTTATCCATCTCTACTGCAAGTGGTGTCGGATCCTTATCCTTCCCCGGAAAATGATTATAAAATACCAGAATTCCCACCAACATTCCAATTGCATACCCTATTTCTAACAGATGATACTGTGAAAATGCATAGATACCAAACAAATCATATAGTTTGTTAAATATTTCACTAACATTTACATCATTATTATATGCAACAATTGCATATGCACTGCCAATACAAATGAAAACACTTGCCAGAACGATACACAGATTTTGAATAACTTTAGAATGTTGTTTTTGTTCAATATAATCAATTACAAAATCAGTACTGCCCAAATTACAAAATTGCACATTCTGAAACGATTTTTCTAATGCAGCAATGACATACAGCACAGACATACAGATTCTTGCTTTCTTTTCGTTTGAAATCTGATAAACCTCCATCTCCTTTACGGACTTGCACAATTGCGTATCTCGACAGTACACATCTGCAATATCCTTAAGATAAATATGTTTCTTATTCACTTCAATATTGTCCGATATTTGTAAATAGACTGTTTGACACATATATTTTCTCCATTCTTATATTGCTTCTTTGTTAAGATGTGCAATTGTGCCTAAAATATACACTCCTATAATTTTTTTCGCATCATTTCTAATACACGTTTCTCAATTCGTGATACTTGAACCTGTGATATTCCCAATTGTTTTGCAAGCTGTGTCTGTGTATACTCTAAAAAATAACGTCCTACAATAATATTCCGTTCCACCTCCGGCAGTCTGTCAACAAGTTCCCGCACTGCCATCCGATTCACTGCAAGTTCATGCGCATCTTCCTCCTGTTGAATTTTATCCATAAGACACACTTCTCCTCCATCATTTGTAAAAATTGTTTGATCTAATGATTCAACCCCTGCTGTTGCCTCATAAGAACATGCTATTTCTTCCATCGCAAGTCCCGTGAGCGTCGAAATTTCCTCTATGGTCGGCTCTTTAAAATATTGCTGTCGGTACGCATCTACTGCATGTTTAATTTTGACTGCATATTCTTTTTGCGTTCGACTGACCTTAATCATTCCATCATCTCTTAAAAATCTGCGAATTTCTCCTGTAATCATTGGCACTGCATAGGTCGAAAAACATACATCCATGGAAGTATCAAAACGGTCTATTGCTTTCATCAATCCGATACTTCCTATTTGCAGCAAATCCTCATCTTCATATCCTCTTCCCGAAAATCTTTTCACAATACATCCAACCAGTCCCATATTCTCCTGTACAAGTATATCTCTGGCATCTTTCTCTCCCCGATGTGCTTTTTCCAGCAATTCTTTCGTATGATTTTTATCACCATACTTATTTTTCATCATTTATTCAGCACAAAACCTCTTTTTCATAATAACTGTAGTTCCTATATTTTTTTTAGAAATCACCTGTAATTCATCCATAAATGCTTCCATAAAAGAAAAGCCCATACCGGAACGTTCCAACTCCGGCTTTGATGTATACATTGGCTGCATTGCCCGTTCTACATTATCGATTCCCACACCGTAATCTTTTATCTCAATTGTAAGTATATGTTCTTCCAGAAAACAATGCATATGAACTTTTCCTGTGGTTCCTGCATAACCATGCACGATGCAATTCGTTACTGCTTCCGACACAGCTGTTTTTATATCAGAAATCTCCTCCATTGTCGGATTGCACCGCGTACAAAATGCTGCCGCAACAACCCTTGCAAAATTTTCATTTTCTGATTTTGCATCAAACAAGATTTCCATTTCATCCTGATAGTCTGTATCCCGCTCTATTTTGTTATATTTTTCACATTGCTTCATCATTATCTTCTCCCCTTCATCATGCGAACTGCATCTGTGACATCTTCACACATTGTTACAATTTTATGTAAGCCCGATATTAATAAAATTCTTTGAATACTCTGATTTGCAGATGCAATATAAATTGTACCAATGTCTCGAATTTTCTTATATCTTCCAAGTATCAGACCAATTCCCGCACTATCCATAAATCCGATTCTTCCAAAATCAAAAATAATATTTTTTACCCCTCTGTGATCTATTACTTCATCTATAACTTCACGCATTTCATCTGCCAGATGATGATCCAATTCTGCATTCATACTAATAATCAGTGTTGTAGCAGATACCATATAAATATAATCTGTATGTGTCATATCCTCTGTCTTTGTCTGTTCTCTTTCTGTATAATGATTGCTGTAATTTTCATTATTATTTTCTGTACTCATTTTTACACCCTTCCATTTCTAATATTATTTTCCATATCTATGTTTTGTACCCCTTCCCGTAGATTTTTCTTCTGTACTATTCGTTTGTCCTAAAACCATTTCTTCATAAAATATAAATATATATCCTATATAATTTCTTATAAAGAAACAATCCGAATGAAAAAACTTTCCTATAACGCAAGAAAAGAAACCCGGCAGACATACTCCTGCCGGGTTTCTTTCGTTTCTTTCCCAATTACATTTATTTGGTTTATTCGTTTCGTATTTTTTTTAATTTATTCATGTGAACTTACATATGCCTGTGCTTCCCTATAATATGAACTTGATGGGAATTCATCAACAATATACTGATAATACTTCTTTGCATTATCTGTCTGACTCAATGCAACATAACATTTTGCTGCGTAATAAGCCGCTTCTACTCTTGTTGTATCACACTTATATGCCTTTACATAGTATTCTGCCGCTTCTGAATAATCAGAACGGTTATATGCCGTAGCTGCCCTATCATACAGCTCACCTGCTGCTGATTTCATCGTATCCTCAGCAATTGTATTATACAGCGATTTCGCAGTGTCATTTGGCAGAGAACTGACCTCTACATCTAACAATGCTTCTGCTGCCGCTGTATTCTCTTTTGCAATATATGAATTAGCTGCTGAAATAACTGCAGTTAATAACTTATTTGCACCACCTGTACCATTCAACTGATTCAGCTGCTCTTCTAATGCCTCTTTTTCCTTCTTAACATTATTCAACTGTGTTTCTAAACTGTTCAGTTCCACATTTCCAGATGAAAGCTGCTCGCTATAGTCCTGAATACTCTTGTTGTATTCTTCGGTAATTCCCTGATATCGTGAAGGAATAATTAAGAACCAAATCAATGCCGCACCAATCACAACACCAATTAAAATATTAATAATCGTAATTGCACCATTGCTCGGCTCTTTGTAAGAAGAACGTGGCATGATAACATCATCTCCACTCAGTGGTCTGCGTTCTTCAATACGCTCTCTTCTCTTTGGCATAAAGGATGTCGACGGAGCCTCCTTTTTCTTTGCCTGGACTTCCGCTTCTATTTCCTGCATATACAGACGCGCAAGTGTATTATTCTTATCAATCTTAACAATGGCACTTAACTGTTTCTTCGCACGATTATAATCGCCCTTTCTCATATAGAGCAATGCCAATAACTGCTGGGACTTAATATGCTTCGGTATCTGTGTTACAACTTTCTTTAACTGAATCGTTGCCATATCATAGTTGCCGTCTTTTGCATATTTTAAAGACTGGTTATACTTTTTAATTGCTCCCGTTACAACTTCAAATTTACCCGGATTCGACTGAATCTGCGTAATATAAGAACTCGCCGGATTATCCTCCGGTTTAATATTTTTACTGTATACCCATTCACTGAGTGCTTCTACAATATCGCCCATCTCACAATATACAAGTCCTAACAGATTACGTGCTTCAATATTATACTTATTAATTGCTATACTCGTACGCAAGCTCTCAACTGTACCTGTTAAATCCCGTACTTTTGCCTTTGCGAGGCCCAAATTGTAATATGCATTTGATACTTTGGCTGTTCTTTTATATACAGCTACATCTGTTCCACACTGCGGACACTTTGATGATGCTGACAGAACACATCCACATTTATAACATCTCATTATTTCTCATTCCTCCAAATTGCAATGACTTACTTTCCTTTTCGACTCTCAAGAATCTTCTGAATCAATTCTGCAATATCCGGAACATCATTATTATAAATGGCTTCTTCCGCATCTTCTACTTCAAGACTCGGCTGAAACTTCTTAATCTCTTCATCAAAATCTATCATTACTATTCTCCATTTCCGCATCCGCTTCCTGCCTATATGCAAGCGACTTTATTTCACCTGCAAGGTACAATGAACCGGAGCATAACATCATATCCTGTTTTTGTCTTCCATACGCATATGCTTCAGCAACCGTATTATACTCAGTAATTTTCTTATCCGTATACTTGCAAAATACGGCATACATACTTTGTTCCTCTAATTTTCTTTTTCCGCCTACCTGCGTAATTACATACTCAGAGAAAATATTCGCTTCACAAATCATCTGAATCATTTTCTCAAAATTTTTATCACGCACAACAGAAAACAATAAAATAGAAGATTTCCCTTTACATAATTGCTTTGCAGATTCCAGAAATGCCGCCATCCCCTCCGGATTATGTGCACCATCCACATAAACATCTGGTTCTATCTGCTCCATTCTGCCCGGCCAGTACATTTTATATATTGCATCTCTTATCAAATCCTGCTGATATATTTTATGTAATCTATGCATAACTACGGCAAATGCAGTCAATGCAACACTACAATTTTCCACCTGATATACCGCACTGGTAGCCAATTGAAAGCAATCATTTTTATAATACTCATTCTGTAGTAAAAAATCAATACGATTCCCAATATTTTTCTGTATCTTATAGGAATCCGGTGTCACTTCGATACACTCTGCATTACATTCCTGCGCCCGTTTGCGAATAACTGACATTACCTTCTCATTTTTTGATGAAACAATAACCGGACGCTGTTCTTTTATAATTCCTGCTTTTTCTGCTGCTATTTTTTCGATGGTATCTCCCAAAATCGCTGTATGTTCCAAGCTAAGCGTCGTAATTACACATGCAATTGGATGTGGCACAGCATTGGTTGAATCTAATTTTCCACCCAATCCCGTCTCAAGAATGACGATATCCACAGCTTTTGCCTGATATATACACATTGCTACTCCAAAAAAATAATCAAAATACGCAAGTTGTATATCTTCTTGTTCTAACTGCTTTCCCGCATCATAAACAAGATTAAAATAACGGATAAAATCTTCCTGTTCTATCATTATCCCATCAATTCTTATTCGCTCCCGAATGTCTACTAAATGTGGCGATGTAAATAATCCTGTATGGAATCCATGTATTTGAAACAGCGAATCCAAATATGCACAGGTAGAACCCTTTCCATTTGTTCCCGCAACATGCACCACTTTCAAATCTTTTTCCGGATGCCCTATCTTCTCTAATAATCTGCTGCAACGTTCTACGCCTGTCTTATTCTGAAACTGCGACACGGTATCTAAAAAATGCTCTATTTCTTCTATTGTTGAAAATATTTTTTTTTCCATTTTCTTCACCTTTTCCGTACAGATTACATTCTTTCGATTCTTATTATCTGATTCTGCTGATAACGGATTGTTATATTTTTACCAATCCCAATATTGGCATATGTAATACAAATTTCATCTTCCTTCTGATAGCAATAGCTCTCCGTTTCCCTACTATCATGCAATTCTTTCAACGCTTCTTCTAGCTTTAATAATTCAGCACTTGTAAATGTTTCTATCAAGTGTACAAATAATTCTTTTTCAAATTGAAATTTATAAAAAAATGCAACCCACTTTGTCAGCAAATGCTGTGCTCTCTCCTGCACTTCCTTCTCTGTTTTTCCTTTGACAACCTCTACCTGAATTCTTACACTATTCCTCTCAGACTCATACGTTTCCTTCTGTTTTCTCAATTCTTTACAACGTGTCTGTCGCTTTTCAAAAACAGCCTGCACTCTGTCTAATTCTCGTTTCTTATCATTGACCTGATTATAATAATTTTTCGTTTCAGACTCCGGACGGCTCCCCGATATATACTCATCCTTTTTGCTTTCTAAACTCATAAACTGCATCTGCGTTTCTTCATAATCCCGCATATCAAGTTCCAGTCGGTCTTCTTCATCTTCTAAACTTTTTTCAATCTTTGCAAGCTGTGCTTCTGCCTGTTCTAACTTTTTCTGCACACGAACCCGTTCTGTCAGCAATACACGAAATTGTTTTTCTTGCTCAAAATATTCCTGCTGCACATCCGCAGAAACATAGGAAGGTAACAATTGAATATTTACACTCCATTCCTTATGATTCCGTGTGATATTCCATACAAATTGTGCCAAAAGAATTCTTGATACTCTCTTTAGACTTCGAACTGTACGAAATGTTGTATCTACACTAACAGATACTTCATCAAAACAATCTGCTCCCAAATGCATTACCGTTCTGGTTAAATATTTTGTTCCTCTTTCGAGTCTTAAAATTCTTCCGATTCCCCTTCCACTAAATTCTTTTGGAAGAAGTGCTTTTTGTAAATCCCGCTTTGCCTCCATTGATACTTCATTTAATCTTTGCTGAATTTTCGCATCTGTCTGTGCTATTTGCGCAGGTGTCTGATTTTGTAACATTGTATGCAGGCTATCTATAAATGATTTTTCATATTCTGTGTAAATCTGTTCTGTTTTGTGTGCTATCGTTTGGTATTTTTCTATTGACGGATATGCTTTTGCCGCTTCATTTACGATAAGAAAGGAAAGCCGTTCTTCACTACATTCTCTGGTACCTTGTATATCCCCATTTAAATCACCACATTTTTCACGCAACAAATCCATCAAATCATATTCTAACTGAATCCGGTCGTACTGCTGCAAACGATCATAATCTGCATAAACCATATCTGCAACCTTTTCTGCCTGATAATCAAACGGACCCTTCTGCTGAAAAACTTCCGTAAACGCATTGGCTAATCCTGCAAGACCTCCAAGTACCCTGTTTCCTGTTTCTTTTGCTACATTCTTCCACGTAATGTTTCGAAAAAATGCAATTTGCATACGTAATGCATCATCCGACATTTTTGTAATTCCATCTAAGATATTTACCATAATAACCCTCATTTCCAGATACGACAATCGCTCATTTTTTTATACTACGAACATCTTGAAACACAAATTGTATTATACAACATATTCGTGCAATATGTTCCACTTTTTCAATAATTTTTTATTTTATTTCATTCTTTCATACGTTCGAAATCATTATACCGTATAGCGACTGCTTTTTTTGTCTAACGATGACAGAAAAAAAAGAGCGTATCCGAAGATACGCCCTCCATTCATAGACTCAAATTATGATTTTTTCAAAAACATATTACTGTAATAATGAAAGAACACCCTGGTTGCTCTGGTTTGCCTGTGCAAGCATTGACTGACCAGCCTGTGCAAGAATGTTATTCTTGCTGTATTCAACCATTTCCTTTGCCATATCTGTATCACGGATACGAGATTCAGCAGATGTTGTATTCTCAACAACATTGTTTAAGTTGTCAATTGTGTGTTCAAGACGATTCTGAACAGCACCAAGATCAGATCTCTGATTAGACACCCTCTGAATTGCAGCCTTAATATTGTCAATAGAACTTGTTGCACCTAATTCTGTAGACATATCAATTTCGCCAATTCCAAGTGTGTTTGCATCCATAGAAGCAATCTTTAATGTAATCTTGTTCTCCGCTGTACTATCTGCACCTACGTGAAGATCAAGACTTAATGTCTTTGCTGTTACAGCCTCAATGGAATCTGCATCTGCTGCAGCAGTTCCTGCTTTAACAAATGTATAAGCATCTCCAGCACTATCATTCTGTGCCTCAACCGCTGTTCCTCCCGCATTTAACTTTACAAAATTTGTAAGATTATCTGCCGTTACCTGTGTAAGATTTCCTTTTGAATCCTTTGCATATACAGTATCGTCTGTATTCTTTAATTTAACAGATGTACCATCTTTTTCAGCTAAATTAGTTACCGCTTCTGCAGCGCCCTTCTTTAACGCTCCAGCTGATGCTCTAACCTTAACACCATTTGTCTTAGAATCCACTTCATAAGCACTATCTAAATCTGTTACAACTTTTCCATTTGAATCGAAAATATAATTTTCATCATTATTTCCTAATCTTTTAAATCCGATAATCTTCTCAGATTCTCCACCTTTTAACAGATATGTTTCATTAAACTTTGTTGTTTCAGATACACGGTTAATTTCCTTTGTAAGCTGCTCCACTTCTGACTGAATCGCATCTCTATCTGACTGCGCATTTGTACCGTTTGCTGCCTGAACTGCAAGTTCGTTCATACGCTGTAACATAGAATGAACTTCTGTAAGAGCGCCTTCCGCTGTCTGTACTGCTGATACACCATCCTGTGCATTTGTAGCTGCCTGACTAAGACCACGAATCTGCTTACGCATCTTCTCACTGATTGATAATCCTGCTGCATCATCGGCTGCTCTGTTGATTCTATAACCTGATGATAACTTCTCTGTTGACTTTGACTGCTGACCTGTTGTAATAGAAAGCATTCTGTTTGCGTTCATCGCTGACATGTTGTGTTGTACTACCATAATTATTTACCTCCATGTGGTTAAAAATAGAATTTAGGGAATCCATTCCCTATGTTTATAAAAAGCAAAGCACCTAGGATTACTCTGCTAATTACCAAATTTTACAATTCTGCGTCACTCTGATTTTTTCGTTTGTCACGCATAATAATTTCAACGATTTCTTTTTGTGCATCGTCGGATAATTTCTTTTCCGGATAATACGCTGTTTTTTTTGATTTACCGGCACTACTTCGAACGATTGCCTTTTCTCTCGGTGCGTCAATTAATAAATGGACATTATTGGCAGAACCACCAGAAAAAATGACACGTACATCATCACCGATATCAATGTATTCTCCGGGTTTCAATGTTAGTTTTAACATCTGTTTCCTCCTTGAATCATTTGATTAAAATCGTGAAAATGTAACATAATATGTATTGTGTTACCTCATAAATGTAGAGTGAATTTTCTATTTGGAACCTGTGAAATTGGTCGTTAGATGGTTATATTTTTATAGATATTATCCCGGTCGTCTTGCTCGATCCCAAGATAACGTTTTGTGATTTCAAAAGAAGAATGATTATAGATATTCATAAGCAGTACTGGCGATACGCCTTGCTTCCATGCATGGTAACCAAATGTCTTGCGAAGAGAATGGCAACTGATAACTCCCTCAATATGACATGCTTGTGCTGCCCTGCGCACAAGGCGAAATGCCTGTACACGACTGATATTCATATTTTTTCCACACTGACTGGCAAACAAATATTGCTGCGGTGCAATGGTTTTTAAGGACATTTGATATTCTTGCAGTGCTGTTTTTATATTCTCATTTAGGTAAATTTGTGCGTACTTCTCCGTCTTCTGTTCGATAATACATAGATGTGTGCGGTATTTTTTCTGTTCGAAATCATACACATCGTTCCATTTTAAAGAAAGTTCGTCGGAAATACGCAATGCTGTATTTAGTCCAATAATAATTAACAAATAATTTCGTATATTTGGTTTTACTTCTTTATAATATAATTTCAAATGTTGTAGCTCATTTAAATCGCGAATTGGCTCGGCTGTATTCATTGTAATATTCTCCTCTTTTCTATGTCCGTTAAAATTTTTTTAAAAAATTTTCAAATTAGGCTAATGTTTTTTATGATTGTACCGATATAATAAATGTAAAAGGGTAACACAATACATATTGTGTTACCCTTTTTTATGCTTATTTTTACCAGATTTTTCGCAATTCTTATCCTATTTTCTTTCATGTTATTCTAATATTCCCCTCATTTTATAATAAACATTCTGATTGTTTTTCTATTTTGACACCTGAATCCCATTTTACAAGAACTTCAGATTCGTTTTATAAAATTAGAAAAAGCCTTCCGATGTAATAAATCTACATCGAAAAGCTTCTCCCATGCAAAAAGTCCTCCGGACAAACCGAAGGACTCTCTGTATTTTATAATGTTTTATTTATCGAACAAATTAGCAAACGCCCTGAGCTAACATAGCTTCAACAACCTTTTCGAAACCAGCGATATTTGCACCAGCTACGTAGTCAGTCTTTCCGCCAACTGTCATATTGTATCTCTTAGCAGCATCTGAGATGTTTGCATAGATTGTTTCCATGATTCCCTTAAGTTTTCCATCAACTTCTTCGAATGTCCATGAAAGTCTTTCAGAGTTCTGGCTCATTTCAAGAGCAGATGTAGCAACACCACCGGCATTCGCAGCCTTACCACCTACGAAGAGAACACCGTTATCCTGAAGATACTTTGTAGCTTCAAGAGTTGTAGGCATGTTCGCACCTTCTGTTACAGAGATAACGCCATTTGCTACTAACATCTTAGCATCTTCAAGGTCAAGTTCGTTCTGTGTAGCACATGGAAGAGCTAAATCTACCTTGTACTGCCATACACCGTGCTCACCGTTCTTCTTTTCATGATATTCAGCTGATGATCTAGCAGCTGCATACTCTGTAAGACGTGCACGCTTAACTTCCTTAACTTCCTTAAGAAGTGCAACATCGATTCCTTCCGGATCATAAATCCAACCTGTAGAATCTGAACATGTAACAACCTTAGCACC
>DGTC01000068.1 GCA_002394205.1 Lachnospira sp. UBA4346
GCCTTGTTTGCTTCTGCCATCTTGTGCATATCTTCCTTCTTCTTTACAGAAGCGCCTGTGTTGTTGGCAGCATCAAGGATTTCATTTGCAAGTCTTTCCTCCATTGTCTTCTCTCCTCTAGCACGAGAATAAGCAGTCATCCAACGGAGTGCTAATGCCTGTCTTCTATCTGGTCTAACTTCGATAGGTACCTGATATGTGGCACCACCGATACGTCTAGCCTTTACTTCAAGAACTGGCATGATATTGTTCATTGCCTCTTCGAATACTTCGAGAGCTGGCTTTTCTGTCTTAGCAGCGATTCTGTCAAAAGCACCGTATACGATCTTCTGAGCTACTCCTCTCTTACCATCAAGCATAATGTTGTTGATAAGCTTTGTAACAACCTTATTGTTGTAAATAGGATCTGCTAATACATCTCTTTTTTGAGTATGTCCTTTACGTGGCACGGTTCTTCCCTCCTTAATAATCATTAATTCATCGGTACTCACAATTAATTTGTGTGTCGTGCTCGGTTCTATATTAAACCTGCAACCTGCGGATTAATCTAACTCCGGCACTATTCAAAATCATGTGAATAAATGTGTCGGCGCATGCTGCGCCAAATAAGACTAATTTTTAGTCTCTTACTTTGCGTCCTTAGGTCTCTTAGCACCGTACTTAGAACGAGCCTGTCTTCTCTTAGCAACACCTGCTGTATCAAGAGTACCTCTTACGATATGGTATCTTGTACCTGGTAAATCCTTTACTCTTCCGCCTCTGATCAAAACAACGCTATGTTCCTGAAGGTTGTGACCTTCACCTGGAATATATGATGTTACTTCGATACCATTTGAAAGACGAACTCTGGCGATCTTTCTAAGAGCTGAGTTAGGCTTCTTAGGTGTAGCTGTCTTAACAGCTGTACATACACCTCTCTTCTGTGGTGCAGATACGTTTGTAGCCTTCTTCTGAAGTGAGTTATATCCCTTCTGAAGAGCTGGTGCAGTAGACTTCTTTACTGCTGACTTTCTTCCCTGTCTTACTAACTGGTTAAATGTTGGCATTCCTTTTTCACCTCCCGGAATTAGAATATTAATCTGGTTGCAAATTCAGTTACTCTGAATTGTCTATATGTGTAATATCATTTATCACACATACCTTGCTAGTATATACATTTTCAAAAAAAATGTCAATTGTTTTGTATAAAATATTTATAAAACAATTCATTACACCATCTTACTTTAACGCAAGACCATCTTTGAATGCATCTCCCACTTTTTCTCCCAAACCAATATACGCATTATTAAATGGATCAAATGTGATTGGTTTGAATTTACTTAAATCTACCTTTTTATCTGTTATTACGGATTCATCCGCACTAATATTAACAATTTCGCCAATTAGAATTCCATCCTTAAATGACTTTACCTTACATTCCATTGCTACCGGAAGTTCATCAATCAACGGTGCATTGACATATTCACTCTTCGTTGCATGGAAACCTGCCTTTGCAAACTTATCCGGAACCTTCTTCGCTGATTCTACGCCTACATAATCACATGCTACAGCAGTGCTTTCTGTTGCAAAGCTCACTGTAAAGGCACCCGTCTGTGTCAGATTTTCTGTTGTCTTATGTTCTGAAAGACTGATTGTGATTTCATTGAAATCTGTTGTAATTCCCCATGCTGCATTCATTGCATTTGGAATTCCATCTTGATCATATGTTGCAATAATTAATACCGGCTGTGGAAACATATATGGTTTTGCACCAAAATTCACTCTACTCATCGCCTTACTTCCTTTCATCTGATTGCTAAACTAGCCATTTTATTATGGCTGTTTCGATTAATTTTATACATTTAAATTGTATCATACATTCATTAATAATACAATAAATTTCGGTTTGTGGATGTACTCTGCCTGATAGATGGACGGAGGGATTTGACGTACTGACGCATATCGAAAAAGATAAATTTATTTTGAAAACGCAAACTCGCCTACGGCTCAAACAGTGCGCTTTTCAAAATAAATTATTTTTCCGATATGCTGTGTTTCACTTAGGCAGAGTATTCTCCGGTGCATAACTACTTTCGGCATCGCCACAAACCTTTTGGGGGTGGCTGTTGGACTGTATTGGTTATTCCTAGTGGATTGCTTTAACGGACGAAGAGATGGAAAGA
The DNA here is from genome assembly GCA_002394205.1 of Lachnospira sp. UBA4346. GTDB lineage: Bacteria > Bacillota > Clostridia > Lachnospirales > Lachnospiraceae > Lachnospira. Next base: position 2,163 of record DGTC01000068.1, read on the forward strand.
TGAATTTTGGTAGAAACGCTGACAAATGTATTTAATTGCGATTCGAACGGATATGAATTTTTCTTTTCAATTGTTCGTTTGCTGAGTGTTATTTCATTCGTGTATTTTTTAGTATACGTCTGTGTTCGGAAAGGCTACATCTCTTAGTAAGGTAGCTTTGTTGTTTGATAATTTATTGGATTTTTAATGGATTGCTTGCCTTCGTAAAGTAAATAATTCGAACAGTATATGTTTTCAATCAAATGTACAACGGTGAAATATTTAACGATTTAAATTGCAGCTACAATTTATTAAGATCATCGTGATAATAATTCCAATGGATATTGATTGTTATGGTTGTTTATAGCCCGACATTTATGGATTACATTTGTAAATCTTAAGATACACAGGGAAAGAGACATTCATTGTTGACAAACAGTTGCGAGGCTTCCGTCGGGAGCTTTCGAGTCGCGTTGCCACAAAGCGAACTGTTTGAGGGGCTTGCCCCGAGTTTTCGCGACTGGCAACAATAGGCGCGAGGAAGCGAGCAGGAAATGAAGCATGTTTGTCAATAATGATATGGCTCTTGACCGTCCGTTAGGTTAAAAGTTTCTTTGTAGCAACCACTACATTACGCAGTGCGATTCGCAATCCGCTGCGCTCCTTGCTCATCCGTGCTGTCGCACTATCAAAAAGAAATAACAAATCCTCTTTTGTGAGCAAGCTCCCATCGAGTATTTGTTATTTCTTTTTGGCACTGCTCGTTAAATCGGAATTCATCACTCTGCTTTTACCGGCATGCCTAATACGATGTATTGCATTTCTTTTCCATTTTCTTTTGACAGACTAATTTTTACTCCAATTGCATCTCCATCTAAGCAATAGTGATGTTGTTTCATATACTCTAAATATTCGTCAAATAACTGACAGCAAAGCGTCTCTTTAATCTTCTCATCTGCCATCGTGTAGGCAATTGGCATTTTCTGAATCTTTAAAATACTTTTCTGCTTTGGATACTTCTCTACATAACGATAGTCCATTTTTATATTCTTCTGTCCTACAAGTTTACTTCGAATCGTAATCGCTTCTTCACATTTCAGATTTCTATTTAAAATATCTTCTTTCCGAAAAATATAAACATACTCTATTTCCGGGTAATCATATAAAAATTGATTGGTTATTTGCTGAATATTTTTATCCTGATAAATCTGTTCATCCTTTTTGTATACGATATAGTCCACCTGCACGCTGTCCATTTCAACAAAACGATCTCCTAACAGCTGCACCGTATGCATCATATTAATATCATCTTTTACCATGTGCCGCAGTGACTGCAACTGTGCAATTTCATCATCTAAATGACGCATCATATTTTGGTAAGACTCCTGAATCTGCGTAATATCCGCCCCCATCATCTGAGAAATTTCATCATGACTAAATCCAATTTTACGATATTTACTCAGATATGTTATTTTCTGAACATCAGAATCTGTGAAATAACGATATTGATTTTTTTCATCTATAATAGGATTCAAATGTCCTTTTTCCGCAAATCTTCGTATCGTATTGGTTGACACATTCAACATTTTCGATAACATACTTGTTGTATACTTCATGTATATCATCTCCTAATCTTCACACTTCTTTATTTTTAAATAACTATTCAATACAGCACATCCATTTCAAAGCACTCTGTCTAATTCTACCTTTGTTATCACGTTTCAATATATTTATTATAACATAATTCATACTAATTTCCTACTTACAATCCTACAATCAATTTTCTTTCTTAATAAAATTATATTTAACCTTCAAACGTATTCTATTTTCATTATACAATACAAACCCCAATCCCCTTATAAACACACATTTTCTTACAATTGGACATTCTAATACAAATTTCTATACCGTCTAAATTGATAAATATAACAAAAGGGCAGCAAATGTATAAATGCTCCATCACATTCTATCCATTTGCCACCCTTGCTTTGCTGCTCCCTATTATTCCATTATCCGATAAAAGAACTTTTCACTACCCTCTATTCTTTCAATGCGTCCACATCGTTTGATAATTTTTTAACAACTCCGGAAAGCTGGAATAATGCAAGCAGGTTTGGAATAATCATAAATCCGTTAAATGTATCTGCAATATCCCACATAAGGCCTAAATCCATTGTTGCACCAATAATTGCCATAAAAGAATATACAACAAGAAATGGTCGTGTACTGCGATTTCCAAATAAAAATTCGATACATCTGGAACCATACAATCCCCAGCCGATGATTGTACTAAATGCAAAGCAACACATCGCAACAGCAATAAAAATAGATACAAACGGTCCATATGTGCTTGTAAATCCTGAAATCGTCAGCTCTGCGCCTGCTGCCATTCCATACTGAATTGTTGGTGCTGCAAGTAAAATAACAAGACCTGTCATCGTACAAATCACAATGGTATCCATAAACACTTCAAAAATCCCAAACAATCCCTGATGCACTGCATCATCCGTATCTGCACAGGCATGTGCAATGGAACCGGTACCAAGTCCTGCTTCATTTGAAAAAATTCCTCTTGATACGCCTTTTTTCAAACTGAGAATCATCGTTCCAACTGCACCACCCGTAATTGCACGTGGAGAAAATGCTCCTTTGATAATCATACCAAATACAGCAGGCACTGATGCAATATTAATTATGATAACGCCCAATGCCAATACAATATATAATACTGCCATAAATGGAACAAGACGTTCTGTAACCTGACCGATTCGTTTCACACCGCCTAATAATACCATTGCTACAACGGCTGCAATTACGATTCCAAATATTAAGTTCAGCCGTTCTGTTCCAATTCCTTTTCCTATATGATAATTTGACAATGCGGAATTAATTGCCGTGACGATTGTATTTACCTGTGTCGCATTTCCTGTTCCAAAAACGGTCAGTACACCAAAAATCGCATAAAGCACTGCAAGAAAATGCCATTTTTTCGATAAACCATTCTTAATATAATACATTGGTCCACCGACATATTCCCCATTGTCATTTTTTTCACGAAAATGAATCGCAAGCGTTACCTCTGCAAACTTCGTACACATTCCAAGAAATGCAGAACACCACATCCAAAAAATTGCCCCCGGTCCACCTAATGCAACTGCTCCTGCAACACCTGCAATATTTCCTGTTCCAACAGTTCCTGCCAGTGCCGTACAGACAGCCTGAAACGGACTCATTGCGCCCTCTTTTGCCTGTTCCTTATCAAATATCTTCCCTACGGTATTTTTCATTGCAGTGCCAAATTTACGCAACTGTATACATCTTGTTCGAATTGTCAGAAGTATTCCGACACCAAGAATACATACCATCGCCGGCACACCCCAGATAAATCCGTTTAATATACCATTGATTTTAGTAATCCACTCAATCATCATTTGTTCCTTTCCCCTTCTATGTGTATTGTCGGCTCCTGATTCTTTTTCACTGTAATCTGTTAAACCCCACTTTTATAACTATACCTTATATTTATATAAACAGCAAGTGTTTGACAGCCACCTCGGATTTTATTTCTTAACCTATTCGGAACAATGTCATTCTAAGCAAAACATTTTTTACTTTATTATGAAACAATTTTCAAAACTTCCAGTATCAAACGTTCATTTTATGTTACAAAATAGCAAATTGCACAGACTCCGCTGTAAACGCACTTGTGAATGAATCTCCAAGAACTGCCAACAGAATCTGTGCAATCTTATATCTTTTATTCTTATATCGTTTATTGAATTATTTTAGAGTTTTCCACCATATACCGGGAAGAAACTTGAATCACCATAATCTTTAATCTTGTCGATATTCTTTAATACATCCATGTCCTCAGCACTGATTACAAAATCAAGCTGTGCATTGCTTGCCATATGATCCGGATTGGCTGTCTTTGGAAGGGATACACATCCTAACTGAATTGTATACTGAATACATAACTGTGGCACTGTTGCAGCATATTTTTCTGCAATCTTTGCAACCGCTTCGTTCTTCAACATCTCACCATGCGCAACCGGTGAATATGCCTCGATAACAATTCCATTCTTCTGACAAAAATCAATAATCTCAAAAGGCGTATTACTGATATGTGTCAGAACCTGATTGACAGCCGGCTGAATCTTGCAATCTGACAAAATATTTTCAAGATCTGCCTGATTAAAGTTTGAAACACCGATAGAACGTACTTTTTCAGCTTCTACTGCATCTTCTAATGCTCTCCATACCTCTTTATTTTCGGCAAAATATCTGTTTTCTGACTGATTTACCTCAACCCATGGCTGTGGACTGTGAATAATCATCATGTCCAAATAATCAAGTCCCATCTTTTCTAATGTCTCATCAATTGATTTTGCTGCTGATTCATATGACTTACACTCTGCTGCAACCTTTGAACCTACAAATAATTCTTCTCTTGCCACACCGCAGGTACGAATTCCTTCTCCTACGCCACGCTCATTTCCATACGCCTGTGCTGTATCAAAATTACGGTATCCAATCTTCACTGCCGCCTTTACTGCTTCCGCTGCTTTATCATCATCAATAAACCATGTTCCAAGTCCAAGTTTTGGAATCTTATTTCCATTATTTAATGAATATGTTTCTGTAAAAATGCTCATCCTGCATCCTCCTGTTATTAAAATTTTATCTGTTTATTTCATACCCACATACATGACAAATAATTCCAACGCTTATTTAATTCCAAATTTCTTTTGCCATGTTAAATACTGCCCAGGCTTTTGGCCAGCCAACATAAAATGCACAATGTGTTACGATTGCTGCGATTTCTTTCTGTGTTACACCATTATTTTTTGCATTTTCCAAGTGATATTTTAAGGAAGAATCTGTAATTCCCGATGACATCAATGCTACCACTGTAATAATACAGCGTGTCTTAATATCAATATCCTCATTATTCCAATTTTCGCCAAATAATACATCATCATTAAAATGTGCAAATTCCGGTGCAAATTCACCCAATGCATTTCTACCTGCTGTCTGTACAATCTTTGCCATAATTTTTCTCCATTCTATTAATTTCTATTAATTTTTATTTTTCTAACTGATTGTAATCTTCATCACTAACCGGCTCGCACCACTCATTTGAGGTATCTTCTCCCGGCACTTCTACGGCAATATGGCTAAACCATGAATCTTTCTTCGCTCCATGCCAGTGCTTTACTTCAGCTGGAATTGTAATGACCGTTCCCGGCTTTAATTCCACAGCTTCTTTACCTTCTTCCTGATACCAGCCTTCTCCTGCCGTACAGATTAAAAGCTGTCCACCACCTGTTTTGGCATGATGAATGTGCCAGTTATTTCTGCATCCCGGCTCAAATGTTACATTTGCCAAAAATACCGGACATTTACCAAATTCTGTCAATGGCTTTAAAAATGAATTTCCCACAAAATACTGTGCATATGCATCATTTGGCGCACCAACACCAAATGCATCTGCCTGTTCAAACTGTTCTCTTGATTCATACTTCATGTTATTTTCCTCCTGATTCTTTATTCTTAAATATATGATTTATATGATAAAATATCTTTGTAATCTCCTACCTGTATGTCCAATGCAGTTTGATATTACTAACTTATTTTATAGATGCTTATCTTAAAGATAATGTTGCCGTTACGTCGCCTGTTCCTAAAATGCTGCGCAACTGCGCATCCGATACATTTCGAAACTCTCCTAATTTTGTAAAATTCCAACTGTTTGTATCATAATAAAAGGTCAACTGATTGCCCTGATACAAAATAATATCACCGGAATGTGTCGTATAGTAGCTGTCATTGCGTGGCAATGAAAAACCTAACGAACCCACCTTTTCAAAATTAGAATAATCTTCCATGTAAAGTGTAACATCTCCACCGGAAAGATGTTCTATCAGTGCACGTGAAGATGAATTATCTATAAGTTCTGCCTGCAATGTCGTTCCATTTATCGTAATATCAATAACCATATCATTCTCTCCCTGCTGTACAACTTCCTGTGTTGGTTCTTTAGAAATACTTTGTGTTGCCTGTACTTCCTCCTGCGTTTCCACTTTGGTAACTTCTGTGCTCATAACTTCTGCACTTGTAACTTCTGTTTCTGCTTCGAAAGCATTTACCGATTCCTGCTGCATTGCTGTGCTCTCTTGCGACACTGTTTCCATATTCTGTGTAATTTGCTGCGTTGTCTGTTCCTGACCATTCTGCTGTCTGTTTTCACAGCCTGCTACTGCAAATATACCAAGCATTATACAGCCTATCATTATTTTTTTGTACATATATGCTCCTTTCTTTACCCTTATTACTCTGCAAATATAATATGTCCGATTCTCTCCGCTATCCCATCAAAACATACCAACTGTTCTTTCATTATTAGTATACTACTTGTTTTTTTATCTATCTAATGCTTATTTCATACATCCAGATATGCTTTTTAGGCATTATTCACATTACATCACTTTTATAGATTTCTTTTCTGCAAATGCTGTCCCAATAAAATGTTCCTATAATATAAAAAAGCAGTTATACGCAATAATCTCTGCGTATAACTGCTTTGTAAATACTTTGTATACAATTTGAACTCTATATATTTATGTGGATTTAATTCCAAACTCCTATCTGTTGCTTGTTCAACAAGTTTTTCTGACATACAGGACAGAGCTTCACATCCTTACATCTGCTCAATAATTGCACGAATCTCATCCTCAGCGACTGCTCTTGCATAAACATCCTCGCCAAATGTCATCACATCACCAATGCCTTTTTCAAATACAAAACGTAATTTTCCATCACGTACTTTCTTATCTGTATACAATTTACGAATCAACGCTTCCTTATCAATATACTGTGGTATCTGCACAGGAAGTCCACATTTTTTCAGTAATGCAATAACACGCTTACATTCTGCTTCTGTCACATAACCGCAGGCACAACCTAAACGAACCTGTGCAACCAGACCGATGGATACCGCTTCGCCATGTAAGAGCTTATAATCACTAACTGTCTCAATCGCACGCCCTACGGTATGACCAAGATTTAAAATTTCACGAAGACTCTTTTCCTTCTCGTCCCGCATAACAACTTCGTACTTGACTGCACAGTTGTGCTCTGAAATATAAGTACAAGCCTCTGTATCGCATGATAAAATTTTATCAATGTTATGTTCAAGATATGTAAATAACTCCATATCACCAAGACAGCCGTGCTTTACTGTTTCTGCAAGACCATTGATTAAATGTGCCTTTGGAAGTGTCTTCCATGTATCAATATCAATATATACTTTCTTTGGCTGATGAAATAATCCGATTAAGTTGGTTGCAAGTTCTGTATCAACCGCAGTCTTTCCACCAATGGATGCATCGGCAGCAGATAACAGCGTTGTTGCATAATTAATAAATGGAACACCTCTTCCATATGTTCCAGCAAGGAAACCTGCCAAATCGGAAACCACGCCACCGCCAACAGCAATTACACAACAATCTCTTCTATAACCTTTTTCTAACATGGCATCTTCTAAGACTTCCTTTGTCTTACGAACCTTGCTCTTCTCTCCTGCTGCAAATACGAATAAATCCGCCGTAAATCCTGCATCTTCTAACTGCTCTTTGATTGGTGCTGCATATAACGGCTCTACTGTCGTATCTGTAATAATTGCAAACTTCTTAATTGTTCCTACAAGCCCATTTTTTAAATCTGTAATCAACTGTGGTATTAATCCCTGTCCAATCTGTACATCGTAAGAATCATCCACAACCTTTTTTAATTCAACATGAAAACTTCCCATTCTACACTTCCTCACTTATTCTTACTTTCTATAAAGAAGCCCAGACAGAAACTTTCTTTCCTCTCTGTCTGGGTTATTAACGCATATTATATCGGATAGTCGAAAAAAATACAATCCTATTCTTCTATTCTATTTATCTGCTGATAGATGTTATCAACTTGCAGATATTTATTCTGCGTCTGACTTCTCATATGCCGGCATTAGCTGTATTTTGTGCAGATTTCTCTTATGCAGGCGATCAATCTTCTCCTTTACTGCCTCATCTTCACATACCCCTGTTGCAATATAAGAATCTAACTGTGCATACGTAAATCCTAACTTATCTTCATCACTCATGCCTGACAATCCATCAGACGGTGTCTTGTGTACAAGATGCTGTGGAATATCTAAATATTCTCCAATCTGTAAGACTTCTTCTACTGTCAAATGCGCAAGCGGACTAAAATCTCCTGCTGCATCACCAAACTTTGTCGAATATCCAACATAATCTTCTGATGCATTACAAGTATTGGCAACAAGACCGCCATGTGGAAGGGACTGTGCCACTGCATATAACACGCTCATTCTCATTCGTGGCGGATAATTAATTGCAGATTCTCCAACCAAACCATCTTTTCCTGTTAATTCTGCAAATCCTTCTGCCTCTTTAAATGTCTTTGCAAAGGCTTGTGTAATCTCATGGATATTCACTTCTAAATGACGAATACCAAGTGTCTTTACGACATTATGACTATCATCGATATCCGGCTGAACTCCATTCGGCATCGTAACACCGACTACTCTGTCTGCACCTAATGCTTCCTTACAAAGTGCCGCAACAACGCTCGAATCCTTGCCGCCGGAAATGCCTACTACTGCATATGCATCCGGAAGGTTCTTTGCAAAATAATCACGAATCCACTGAATAATATTGTTCTTTGTCTGTTCAACATTCTTTAACATATTGCTCTCTCCTCTTCCTGTTCTAAGATGTCTTTAATTGCTTCAATATTTAATGTCTCATCTTCATGCTTTGGCAATGGCTTATTTAATACAATCACCCGCTGAATCTTCCAGCGATACCCTTTTTTCTCATTGTATTTGTCAATCTTTCTGCGAATAACCTCTGCACGTGCATCTTTATCGATTGGCACAACTAACGCCGTCAATTCCTGTCCGCACATTCCTAAATATCCTTCTGCAATGCCGGAAATCGCAGTAATTTCTTCATTGATAACCTTTGGACACAACTTCTCACCAATTGGCAGCAGAATAATATTTTCATTTCTGCGTTCTAACTTTAAGCGTCCGTCCCGCGTAAAATGACCATAATCTCCTGTATGATACCAGCCCTCCCGAATAACCTGTGCATTGGTTGCATCATCATTATCATATCCTGTCATCACACATGGTCCACTTACAAGAATCTCACCATTTTCTGCAATCTCAACCCGTGTACCGTCATACACTTCATATGCGCCGTCAAGCTCATTACAAATGGCAACACATCCGCTACATTCTGTCATTCCGTAAATCGCATAGACTTCATAATCTCTGTCTTTTAAATATTCAAATAACGCATATGGAAATGCTGCGCCACCAATTACAATCGTACGAAGCTCTTTGTTAAATGCCTTTACTCTTCTTAAATAAGAAAGCATCGACGGTGTTCCCGGCAAAATTGTCGGATGATAATAATATGTGTCTGCATCAATATGACGAAGTCCTCTTCCAATACAGACACAGGCTCCCATCGTCAATGGCCATAACAGACTATATGCAAGTCCAAAAATATGATGCAGGCTAATCTGTGATAAAATCCTGTCTTCACAAGTACATTCACATCTGCTGCTAATCGCCTTTACTGTATTCAGCAAATTCGATGTTGTCAGTGCAACTGCCTTGTCAGACTGTGTTTCTGTTGCCGTAAACAGTAAAATTTCGCCCTCCGTACATTCTTTATAATCATCTACGGATACCACATCTTCCTGTTCAGCACCAGGAATCATAATAGCATGAGAATCTGCCAGAATATATTGATTCGTCGATGTTAAAATATAGTCTGTATGAATCTGTTTTAAAATGCGTTCCCGTTCTTCATGTGGCAAAAAGAAATCTACCAAAATCGCATCTTTCCCAGCCATAATAATACCGAATAAATTAACAATCCAACGGTATGATGCCGGTCCGCACAATGCAATCCTCTTCCCCGGATATTTCTTTAGATGCAGTGCCTTCTTAATGGCATCTTCCTTCAACTGCGCAAATGATACATCATAAGTATCATAAAGAATCGCTGTCTTATCACCATATTTCTTCGCATTATCCAATAATAAATTATAAAATGATGTTATCTTATGCATATCTAACCTCAATTCATTCTACATTTCTTGTATCTTATTATTTTCCAGTTCTGTATTACGTATACCAGAAATCTATCTCTGGAGCTACTTGTTATAGTATAGCATATTTTAAGTGCGATTCTATCTTTTTTTATGAAAAAGACAATTTCTTTGAATAATTAAGTCTGTACATTCGATTCCGTCATTGGAAACATCACTATAAAAAACTTCTCGTGCAATCGGTGGTATCTAGGATTCATTTATGATAAACTAACTTATATATGATCTTGGCAAATATATGGTTACTATCGAATTTATATTTTAATTATAATTAGGGGATATTTTATGAAATTATTTTTTTACCGTTATGGAAGTATTTGTGAACCGGATGTAATCGATTCTTTTCAACATCTCGGGTTTGAAGTGCATGAAGAGACTGCAGAAATGACCAATAAATCTTTACTGCCTGCACAATGTGTAGAGCTTGTTGCACCACAGCTTATTTCCGGCAACTATACTTTCGTATTTTCAATCAACTTTTTTCCATGGTTATCTGACTTATGTAATGTCACGAAAATACCGTATTTATGTCTTATTGTTGACAGCCCTGTACTGGAACTATATTCAAAATCACTGCGCAATCCGTACAATCGAATCTTCTTATTTGACTGGCAGTTATATGAAGAATTTCATCCAAAAAATCCTGACGGGGTCTTTCACATTCCACTTGCTACAAATGTTCGAAGAACCGATGCATTGCGGAATTCAACACCTATCGAAGAAAAAAAGAAATTTGCAGCAGATATTTCATTTATCGGCTCTACTTATCAGGAGAAATGTCCTTACAACAATGTCAAACTGCCTGAACGGGAACGTGGCTATGTTGACGGTATTGTTGAATCTCAGTTAAAAATCTACGGTTATAATTTCATTGAAGATATGTTAAGCGATGACTTTGTTGAGACCTTTCTAGCCGGAATCCCTAATTTTGAGCCATTTCCTGAAGGATTTGAAATGAATTACAAAGCATTGGTTGCGCAGCATTATATCAGTGTAAAGGTCGCTGAACAGGAACGTATTCGTTTTCTCAAAGCATTGTCTGACCGCTTTTCAGTGGATATTTATACCGGCAGTGATATGTCTGAAATGCCACACATTCACAATCGTGGTTTTGCGAAATCTTTAACAGAAATGCCACTCATCTTTGAACAGAGCAAAATTAACTTAAATATGACCGCAAAATCCATTCGTTCCGGACTGTCTTTACGAATCTTTGACGTGTTAGGATGCGGCGGTTTCTTAATTACGAATTATCAGGCAGAACTTGCAGAAGCCTTTGAAATCGGAAAAGACCTCGTCGCTTATGAAAGTCAAGCTGATTTAGAAGAAAAATGTGCATATTATCTGACACACGAAGAAGAACGCATGGAAATTACAAGACACGGATACGAGACTGTGAAAAAATATCATTCTTATGATATTCGTATTGTACAAATGTTAGAGCTTGCTTTTGGAAAGGATTTAAAATCATGAATATTTTAATTTTTGAATCAAAAAATTTTGGAATTGACGATGTATGTGCAGCACTCACAAAGATGGGGCACACCCATACCTGTATTTCAACAGAACTGATTCACGAACGAAAAAGCGCTGAATTTGACGCACTCTTTGAACAGGAATTCGGACGCGCACACTTCGACTGTGTATTTACCTTTAACTACAGTCCTGTATTGTCGAATGCCTGTAACAAACATCATATTCCTTATATTTCATATATTTATGACAGTCCCCTTGTTGCACTGTATTCCTATACCATTATTAATCCGTGCAACTACTGTTTTATCTTTGATAAGACATTGTACAATGAATTCAAACAGGAAAACATTTCAACTGTGTATTATATGCCGCTCGCAGTCAATACCGACCGTCTGACACAGATGATTACGCATCCGCATCTTCCACAGGAAAAGTATACTGCGGAAATATCCTTTGTCGGTTCAATGTATAATGAAAAGCATAATCTTTTCGACCGGTTAAAGGGACTTCCTGAACATACGCAGGGATATTTAGATGCCATTATGGATGCACAGCTGCAGGTATATGGATATTATTTTATTCCAGAATTGTTATCAAAAGATATTCTTGCAGATTTGCAAAAATCTGTACCTGTTGAACCAAATAAAGACGGCGTAGAAACTGTGGAATATCTGTATGCTTATTATTTTATTGCCAGAAAATTAGCAGAAAAAGAACGTACGCAGATTCTTTCCAAATTATCGAATGAATTTTCCGTCAAATTATTTACGCCAAATCCAACGCCAAATCTGCCAAAGATTCAAAATATGGGACCTGTGGATTACTATAATGAGATGCCTTATATCTTCCACAACAGTGCAATTAATCTTAATATTTCCCTGCGCAGCATCCGTTCCGGTATTCCACTTCGTGGAATGGATATTATGGGGGCACATGGCTTCTTAATGTCTAATTATCAGGCAGATTTTTATGATTTCTTCGTTCCGGGTGAAGACCTTGTACTCTACGAATCACAGGATGATTTGTTGAAAAAATGTCAATATTACTTAACACACGAAACAGAAAGAAAACAAATTGCCGACAATGGTTATGGAAAAATGAAAGAATTTCATACCTATGAGAAACATTTGGCTGAAATGTTTGAAATTGTATTTGGATAACTGTGACAAAAGGAACCGTACTTCTTACGATTCTAAAAAAGCCGCTGCACATTTATAATGAATGTACAGCGGCTAAATAACGCTCTGATAAATTATTTTCTATTTTCTCGTTAAACATCAATCATTGCTTCTTTAGCCGTATCGACAATCTTTCTTACATCATCTATACTCATTTTCGCAATTCTAGCAATCTGCTCAAAGGAACAACCATCTTCATACATACTAATAATCATTTGAGTAACTCCTTTTTCAATTCCCTTTTCGATTCCTTTTTCTTCTATTCCCTGACTCAAATTACACATAATTTCAATCCCTTCCTTTAAGTTATCGTTAAGCAAAATATCGTATTCTTTTTCAAGGATATTCAACTTTTCATTTACTTCCAATGTATCAGACAATAATGCTCCTAACAATCTATGAAGCTCGTATTTTTCATCATGCTCTGGCAACTCATTTTTGATTCCAATCAGAACAACGTTCATCATGTCGATATTTCCGCCCCAGTCATAGGTTTCAAGCACATCATCCTTTATCATATGAAAATGACTCATACAATTGGTGTCCATATTCATGCAGATCCAGATACTGACTACACTTTTAATATCGTCATATCGCATCCCTGCAAAATCCCGTTCTTTCTGTGAAGATACCATTCTGCTCACATAGAAAAGTGCCCTGTTTAGAATATTATAGCTCGTAGGTTCTGACTTTTGAATTTCCAAATTTATAATAATCTGGTTACGTCCATTCTTCATTCTTACATAGAAAATAATATCGAACCGCACCATCCCTTCGTTTATTTCTGAGGACTCTGTATTCATCCCTACGATTTTTTGTCCTTCAGAATTAACACTGCCTGTATTGGTCAGCCCCGGCTCCATTGAAACAATACTAACATAAGGTTCGCCTTCAATATAATTTTCAACTTCTTTCGGATTCATTTCTTTAAATTCATCAACCGTTTTTACAAGAATATGAGCCAAAATACTTTTCTGTGCCAATAATCTCTTCGCTCTGTCATCATATTGTGCTTTATCATCTGCAGCAACAATACTATTTGTTAATTCTGTATTCAGATTTTCTCTCATATTGTTCTCCATCGTAATGTTATTATGCAAATAATGGAGCTTATGTATATTATAGCCTCTGTTATTTACATTTACAATCCACATCAAAGAATTCAAATAGAATTCTCGTAAATATCCTATTTCAAATGCATTTAAAATATACAAATAGCATATCATACTATATATACTATTACAATATATTTTTATAAAAATATAGATATTATTTTATATCCTTACATTGGAATCCTATTCTATAAACTTTCGCCCAAATATGCTATTTTTATAAGGGTTTCATTTCCCAATATTAAACAGAAAAGAGGAACACTTATGAACGAATTACAACACACAATAAAAGATTATTTGGATTTCTGCCAAAAACAAAAACGATTGGATTCTAAGACACGCAAAGCATATCGCATCGATTTAAAACAATTCGCCCAAACAATACCTGCGAAAACGATTTCTGATATAACGCCTTCTATCATCGAAATGTTTATCTGTCATTTACATGAATCATATAAGCCGAAAACTGCAAAACGAAAAATTGCCACAATCAAAGCCTTCTTCCTTTCCCTAGTGTTTCAGACATATACTTTGAAGAATCCGTAACAACAACCGCTCCGGCTAACATGCCGTTAAATATTCTTACATGGCTTCCAGCTTTAAACCACGCCATTGTATTTAAACCAATCTTTGCATCCTTCATCATCTCTGTTACTTGCATTGACGAAACAAATCCACCAAAATGAAAATGCGAATTTTCAAAACATTTTGTCTTTTTCCAGCCTCTTCCATATACAATTACATCCACTCCTGCGTCAACCAATGTTTCAATTGCCTTGTCTCTATAATAAGATGTTGCAAAAGAATCAATAACTCTAAAATCAGTTATAATTTCAGATAAACGCTAATCGGAAATATCTAATCTGCAGTTTATTATATATTGTTCAATTGCATATTCTGTGGTATAAGACGGATTCTGAATCAGGAAATCAATCACTTCTTTCATAAGCACTTCTCCAGCAAACTCCTAATATTTATCCATAACCGGCATAATCTGTCCAACCAAATCCCGTGAGAGTCCACCCGCATAAAATACATCAATCTTTCTTATCAGTAAGTACACTTCCCCGCACAAAATGATTGCTTCCATGTGGCAAAAATGCTGTCATTTCAATATTCGGAAAAAAACGCAAAATCTATGTTCTTTTCTGCAAAACGTGCAAACTGCTGTAATGAATCCACCGGATTTTGTACATTATAATATAGCACTTCATGACCTACCTGTGTAAATTCTTTCCCTAATTCTTTTGTAAATGAATCTAATGTTGCATATACTCTTGTAAAAAGTACAACTCTTCCCATTTCTTTATCCCTCTATCTGCCGAATCTCTTCCTCCCTTACCCGTATCTCCTGCTGCGTAATCCACACACGAAACAACCGCTCTGATAAGAAGCCGTAAATACGTGCCTGATAGGTATCATATCCGGAAATATCCGTCTGTTTCTCAATTTCAAATAAGATTGGAAACAGCCACGCACAATACGCATCGTATAACTTCTTTGTCGTAATTACCATATTGCCAAGATTCATCAGATTCGATGTCATACACCAGTCATATGCTTCTAAATAATCCGGTGCGAGCTGCTCTAACACCTGACGGCAAATCTCTAAATCCTGTTTTCCATGTTGATGGATATAATGTTCTTCAACGCTCCCATGTGGTGACATGGAACTATTTCCGATAATCATATCATACCCATTCATGACCTGTTCAATATAATTTTTTGTTAAAATTGTATCATTCTGCACAAAATATCTGCGATAATGACACAGTCCAATTACATCACATGTCACATTTTTCCACATCCAATACATGCCCGTTAATTCGCAGTAATTAGGATTCTTTTCTGAAATGTGTTCTCCCGTATTATCGCCAATATATCCAAAATCTTCTTTGCCTTCCCGTCCTACATGCAACGGAATATAAATATTTTCCTGTGGCGGTGTAAATTTTTTATGAGCTGCTATAAATATCTTAATATCCATTTTATTAATCCCTTTTATCCACAATATGCCAACAAATACTGTTTACTATCCACCTGCAACGACTGCTGTTGTGTACAATGCTGTTGAATACGGTGTATCAATTGTGCATTGTCCATATCAATAACGATACATCTTGCATGTGTAACTGCATAATCTACCAACTGCTGCTCCTGTGTACCTTGTAACCTTCCCTGCAAAGATAATGCCATAACAACATCCACGCTTTTTGAAATCTCTTTCTGCTGCAAAAAACTGTCTATCTCTATGATTTCATTATAAATCTGATGATACACCGGAAATACCTTCTGTTGTTTCGTGTGAATTCCTACAAGCTGTATGTCCGATGCTATTTCACAATTCATTGCCTGTCTGCTCACTGCCCCAATCCGCTGCAAAAACATTCCTGCATCCAATACAGAATTCGGTTGTAATTGACGGATTAATTCAAAATAAATATAAACGTCCGTGCCATCTGTAATACAATCCATTTCTTTTCGAACGTCCTGTAACTCCCTGTTTCGTAACACATGATAAAACGTATCTTTTTCATCTTCTGTACTCTCAAAATAGTCAACTTTATAAGATAACTTGAAGAACTGTGTATTCTCACATAATTTCTGATACAGAGCTTCCTGATACACTGTATTCATATAATTACGCAGTTCAAACATTGCCTCATTGCTCGGTGCACACCCATCAATCTGTGCTCGCACATATGGGAGATTTTCATATGCCACCGCCACAATATAATCTAATATATAATAATTCAATACTTTATCATGTCGTTCCCAGTAAAATAATAACGCTTCATAGATATAATGAAACAACAAGGTATGCGAATTGCCCTTATGCAGATTAATCGACCAGCGATTTTTATCAACTGTTCCTTCCCATAATACGTCCTTCATCTTATGTGTCCAGAATTCATCAGAAATTTCTGCTGTCCCAAACAAAGAATCTGTTACATAATATGTAATATCCATCCACATTCCACCATTTTGTGATAACAACCCAAATCGAATAATATCTGAAAAATGAGTAAGCGAAATCTCTCCGGACTGAAACTTATTTACGATATATAACGGTATATCAACATATTCAAACACATTTTCCTGTGTAATCAGGTGAATTTGGATATCCTCTCTGTCAAAATTCTTTTGGATACTGTGATAACACATCTGAATAATCTCCGGCATGTGCTTTTCCCCCTGCCACCACATAATCCAAAGCGGCATCTTTTTCGTCTTATTATAGACACATACTTCTTCTGATTGTACTTTTTCTTTATATTGCTGTGTCATTTTATTTAAAAACGTATTCATATACGAATATACCAGCTCTATAACATTGATATTATCCATATTAAACTCAACTCCTGTTATATTCTTTATTCTTCCCGATACCCACTATAGAACATGCTCTAATTTTTTCTCGTTTACCACATTATTTTTAATCAGTTCCAGCATTTTTCCCATCGTCTATTCCTGTTGTTCCTGTCTTTGCTGAAGTTTTATAATCTCCATCAAAATTTGATTTGTTTCATTCATTATCGTTACCGCTATTCCTATTTATTCTGCATTTGTACAATTTCAAACATCTTTGCCAGCTGCTTCTCATACGTGTATTGCTGTCGTACCTTGTTATATCCGGCCTGTGCAATTTTTTCTCTTTCTTCCTCATGCATAAGGTAATATTGTATTTTTTTTAACAAATCCTGTTTTCCTGTATACATAACTAATTCTACGCCATCTTCAAAGAATTCTGCAATTTCCGGCTGATAATTCGTCAGCAGAAATCCACCTGCTCCAAGAATATCAAATACACGCTGTGGAATTCCGGAATCAATTGTTCGCATCGTGATATTTAAATTGATTTTGCTTCGATGAAAAACAACCGGCATTTCCTGAATATAATCCACATACCCACGATAATCCAGCATCATAGAGGCTTCTTCCCACTCCGGTCGCTTCCCTGCACATAATGTCAGCGAATAGTGCTGTGCAACTTCCCTGAGTAACTCATTTCTCTCTTTTCCGGTGACTTTCTTATTCAGCATATCTGCAAAAATTTTTCTCTTTGACACAAAAAATTCTTCCGGAAGCTGTATAGCTGCATACTGTTCTAATTCATCTGATAACTTCTGTGTCAGCTGTTCTTCAATCAGGTTATAGCCATATAACTGCATCTGTGCATCACAGATACCTTCATAAAATCCTCTTAAATACTCCGGCATATTTTCAATGGAATCAAACGCACCATACTCTGCTGACTGCAGCGTTCCGACAAAAGACACTTCACTGTCGTATCTGTCTTTGCCTGCAACCGGTTCAACGGTAAGCTGCCTGTCAAGACGTTTCACATTCGTTGCAAGCGGCATATGAAAAATATTTTTCACACCATATTCCATAAACTCATCACGCATCTTACGATCAAACGTAAAAACAAACTGATATGGGTTATGAATCATCTGCGAATACATTGTAAGATGCGGCTTATCATACACCCAGACTATATATGGAATCTTACAATTGAACGACAGTTTCGAAATCAGCGGAAAATAATCCATTGTAAATATACAATCACACTGATGTTCCTTATATGCATCCTTTAGCGTTGTATAAAATTGTTCATCCACACAATAATCACGAAATGGCGTTCGATTCACAACCACTTCATTTCCAAGTTTTTCCAATCCATCTATTACATCCGGCGCACTCAACTCGGACCACGTATAATATAATATCTTCATCGTTACATTTCCTATTGTTTCAATCTCTGCTTTATTGAGGGGAAATTACCACATAATGGGAAAAAGGAACATATTAAGTGTTCCTTTCATGTGCTAATCTTCATAGTGTCCTTTGCAAGAATATACAATCAAGTTTTGGTTACTATCCATATTGTAAACGAATCTATGTTCATCTGTAATCCTTCTGCTAAATGCTTTTCTATACTTTAATGGTTCAGGTTTACCGATACCGTTCATCAATCCGTTTCGTTCGATATCTTTTATCAGGTCATTTATTCGCTTAATAATTTTTCTATCTTCCTTTATCCAATCATTATAATGCGCAAATGCCGTAGGTGTAAAAACAATATTCATTTATTCGTACGCCTCCAGCTCCGCAATACTTTTTACTACAAAGCCACCATTTTCAGCTTCTGCCATAGACTTATCAAGCATCGCAAGATATTCCGCGTTTCTCTTTGCTTGCATCATATCATTATATTCTCTCTCCGATAGCATAATCACATTTTCATTCTTTGGTCTTGATATAATTACAGTTTCACCATTAAAAACCTTATCACATAAGCTCTTGAAGTTTTCTCTAACATCCATAGACTTTACTGCCAACATATTGCCACCTCCTTTTTTGTGTGAAAATTCGTACGTTTTTTCGTACTTTTATTATATGCTATTTGTTTACCAACGTCAACTTTTTATACGTGAATCTTGTTAATACATCTTCATTTTATGACTGCTGCCATTAAAAAATCCTTTTTAATCCCCCAACCGTTCATTTCCACCATTAAAATATTCTTTCACAAAAATATCCCGAAACATTTCATAGGTATTATTCGGATCTTTGCGCATTGTTGTTTCATGCATCAGCCACATTTTATCGGGATTGATAACGCCTACTTTCTTTCCTGCCCTGCGGAATTCATAACACTGGCTAATATCATAGAAATGCCAATGCGTAAATAAATCTTCTCTCCATTTGCAGTCCTGTGATGTTGCAATCAAAATACCATCGAGCGCATCTGCCTCTTCAACAAATCCATTTGTCACAATCGAGCGGGACTCTTTAATATCCATAATCGCATCCTGATATAAGTATTCTCTCATATCTTCTTTATCACTCAGCTGCCACATCGCATTATCTTCCAGATGTGTTGTTCCCGCAATTCCAAGTGCACCATATTCAGAATTCTGTCCGAATCCCTGCAATAAATCCGTTATCATATCCGTATGAATAATAAATGTATCATGATGAATATATATCTTATATTTCGCTGTAGACATATTCATCGCACAATTATACCCTGCTGCCATCGAAGGTGAATTCCACACAGAATAAATACGAATCTGCATTTGCGGATCTAACTGCAATCTTCGAATATATCTCTCACATTCCTGACTGTACCATGCATCATTGGTGCAATAAATAAAATCAATCCGGTTCTCATCTACACTTTGCTGTGCCGTCTGCACCTCTGGCGTATATTCCAAATGAATACTCACTGCTCCATTATCCCTGTAAAATGGAGCTTCTACCTGACCTCCGGCACCAATTCCATTTTTCACAAACCACTGATAATATAAAAACAAACGCTCCATCGGCTCTGTTATTGCCGCATCTGTCTTTGCATAAGCATCAAACAAGATAATTACTTTCTTCAAAATATCCTGCCAATATCTTTGCGGCGTACTGTATTTCACTGCGATTGCAATAAAATCACCCGACAGTCTGTGCTTTACAACATACGCTGCAAGTTCCTGCTGCTGCTGCATATCAAAGCCGTACCACACCCTGCGAATCATATGTTTTAGCGGTGTATAAACCTCATAAAATACACGAACATCCTGTCCAAATCCAGCTTTCGCAGACATACTGTATTGCAATGGCTGTGTATTATTCTGTTCACTCAAAATAATCTCTATCAACAGATACAATCCCATATTTTCTTCGGATGAAGCCAATTGAAACGTCGTTTTATCCTGACTAAACAAAAATAATTCAAGATACTTCTGCGCCAGTTCATATTCTTCTCTGCGCATACATTCCTCAACACGAGTCTGACAGATATTCGACGCAGTATACGCATCATACTGCTGTATGTCTGACACCTTTTGTAAGGCATCCTGTACCATTTTTTGTTCTTCATCGTTCGTACAACGTAACTTTGCAAGCTGTAAATCAAAATAACTGTCGATGTTTTGTGAAAGTTCCTGCTCCTTGATGGCTCGTAAATAATATTCTGTATCATCTTTTCTATCAAGCTGTCTGCATCGCATAAAAAAGGCATTGAGAATCTCTATAAATGCCGTATTCGAATCCAGCATATACGCAGCCCTGTTTCTAGCCGCTTCGGACTGTCTGCGATAAAATTCTGCATCCTGCATATAACGCACAATCTGCTTCGCCATCTCATCATAAGTGCTGACACAAAATGCTTCTCCTGCACCTAATGCAACATCTCCCATTGGCAACGAAACTGCCGGCAACCCCTGATGCATCGCCTCAATAACAGATGTACCACCGCCGGTTCTCTTCGGATTCACATACAAATCACATACTTCAAGTGCCGCCAATACATCTTCCTGTAATCCCAAATTCACAGAATGATTTCTAAGCCAGTCATACTCCTTACACATACGTTCATACGTATCCATTTTCCCTATGATAACCAAATATCCTCCTGCCTGTAACACCGGCTGTAACATTCTGATAAATGTATCATCCGCCTCATCTGTTAAACGCACACCAACGACTGCCAATGCAAACGTATCTGACGGTATGCCCAACTGTTCTCTTGTAAAATGACATTTCTGCGGTTTTAAAGAAGATGTAAACCTTCCCTCTATCACATCTGCAATCGATTTGCCGATATATTGCAGCAAATCATTATCCTGCTTCGTAACCTTCTTTCCTACCACCTGCATCGTTGCTTTCGTTCTCGCAATTCCCGACGGCACTGTATTAACATCCAATACCGGAACAATCTTACTGCAGGCATCCGTCAGCAAACTCTCGCTTCCAATATTAATGATACAATATGGCGCATACTGACGCACAAAATGAATAAATTCCTGTGAATTTGCCTGATTCGGCATATTGTTATCAAACTGAATATATGGAAATGTTTCTCCTTCATAAGTAATATTTTCCAATTCCACCAACGACGGATCATAACTTCCTATCATGCCATGAACAATCTCTACCGGTGTTCCGCCAAACAATTCCGCTGTATTGATAATAATGACATCTTTGTGCAATTGTTGTTTTATCACCCTCGCACGATCCAACGTCGTCTTTGTCGGTCCATGCTGCATATTCAAAAACTGCTGCACCGTTACAAATACCAAATTCTCATTTCTCTGTGTCATATATTCTAAACCGGTCAGTTCACGTTCATATTCCTGATAAATCTTCTCATAATTTTTAAACAATAATTCGCTTACTGTGTACTCTCCCAATCCAGCATGATTAAAATTCAGACTAATCATCTGCCACTGCAGAAAATACCGTTGTGACCAGCTCAGACAATCTGCTTCATATATAAGCCCAACATACTCCGTAAAGTGCTTAGATGTCTTGTGTTTATATAAACATTCCCACAATATTACCACCTTCATATACACATTCTCCGACTGCATAATACAATCCCAGAGCTGTTCTAATTGTGTCTCGCTAAAATGCTCTGTCGTATTTAAAAATAACGCAAGTTTTTCTGCATAGTTATCCTGTGCATAATCTTCTAATATCCCAGCCAATTCTTCAACCTGTATATTCTGTTGATTTTCCATCATTATCCTTCTCCATTCTCCTATCTAATCCCACTGGTCTATCCAATCCGGCTCATGTTCCATTCCCTCAATCCATGCACCATCAGATACATTAATCACTCTGGTCTTTCGTTCCTTTTGTGATCTGTCAGCTAACCTGCGTTCAATCCACAGCCTGTAATTATCCAGATTCTTACTCGTATAAATTCTATCGTTATATACACTCCAAACCTGCCGTAATCCCTCCTGTTGAATAATCTTACGCCCACTGCCTGCATGCGTGCGATTCTGTACAAATGCCAAATCCAATCCCATACAAATAATACAATCACATTCCACACGCAGCAAAAAATCCAGTGCAAATGTCGCTACAGAACCACCACTCTGATATAACACATATCCATGTTCTGCCGCAAAATGCTCTGCTAAATCAAACCCCTGCTGCATCCCAACATAGATTTCACCCTGCCAGTATTGTAACACTTGATAATATAATGTCGGAATACAGATTAATTTCAAATCTGTGGTATCCACGCCTGCAACCTGCGATATCATATTATCCTGCGCATCTGTCATCACCACATAATCCGGTGTAATGCCATAAGATATAAGCTGTGTTAAAACTGTTCCAACACATACAATAATATAATCATCCTCATCCGACTGCGATTGTACCTCAGATAATTTATAAGACTGCATCTGATTTGGTTCATACACGGTCACAGTATAGTCTGTATTACATTTCTGCAAAAATACAAGATACTTCTCCAATGAAGGTCCTCCTGCCATAAACAGAACCTTCTTTCCTCTAAATACAGCTGTTAATTCCTGTAACGATCTGCATCGCATCCATTGTTTATGTGACATATTTCTGCGAAAATTTCCTTGCAGCATCCTTTTCTGACTTAGAATACTATTCTGCTGCATAAACAAATTCTCAAGCATCATTTTCATATGTTCATTTGTTATATTTTTAACAGATGGGTGATGAATCATTCCGGACGACGGGCACTCAGATAATGCCTGTGCAAAATCCACCAACTGCGCATCATACCATATCTCCAAATCAATATCCCGCCGCAGTAAATCTGTCAGATTGCGATAATGAAACGCCGCCTTAATGACAGAAGCATCTGCTTCATATACCCGAATTCTGCAAATATCCTCCTGTTGCGCCAATACAGATGCCGTATATCCCATTTCCAAACCAAATAAAACATATTCCGACTCATTTTCTCCCTGTGTCTGATATGTATCTATCCAATTCTGTGCATCCATATATGGATTATTTCTTCCTGAAAGCAGAATAAAGTTCTGCTTTGATGCATCCTGACATACACCGAGTGAAAACTCTCCTACCATATTTTCAACCAGCTGATATTGGTCTGATATATCCTCTGTCTCAGCTTGGAGCGAATCTAACATTGCACGAATCTGTTCATTGGCTGCTTCGTAATTATCCGCATAGAAATCTTCAACCGGAAGCCATATTTCCTCCTGATTCAAACGTGCTCTTTCCCGCACACAAGCCTCTCTGATATGCATATTATATACATCTGCCATCCCAATGTAGTCCTGCGTTTCCTGATATTGTAACAACCACGCTGCACTCTGGCTGACAGACTGTTTCAAATATTCGGAATAATTGCCATGAAGCAGACCAGACAAACTGCCGATTCCATTCTGATGTTCCTGTAATCCATTCAGATAATCCTGTTTTTGAAATAAATATGTAATTCGATCGCATCGTGCTATCATCTGTCCCAATGCTCTATATTCCATCACGTTCCTCCTGCTTCATTTTAAAAAACGGAGAGAATTAGATGATTCTCTCCGGTATCTATCCCAAAACGTTCCTTATTATTTATAAAAATATACACGGAACAAACTTGAAAATATCCTTTATACTTCTTACTATTTATAATTTTTTACTTGATAATGTTCAGATACTCATCATAATCTCTAATATATTCCTGTCCATTATAATGTTCATTTGATAACACTAATAATACAGAATCTTTTGAGAAATCATACATTTCCTTCCATATCATTTTATCTAGCCAGACACCCATTCTCGGTTTATCTAATATAACAATCCGCTGCTCTGTTCCATTATCAATCTTAATTTTCGAACTTCCTGCAACATTTACCAATACAAATTCAGAATCAATATTGGCGTGTTTTCCTCGAACCATCGTACTATCTGTTCCATACATATAAAAAACGCGCTTGATATCAAATGGAATCTGCTGCCCACCTTCTATTACAACAAGGTTTCCTCTTTCATCACCAAGTTCATTAAATTCCAATATTTTATAGCACTCTGTAATATCTTTCATATATATTCCCTTCTTAATCAAATTGATTCAATACATCAATAACCCGATTCTGTTCCTCTTGTGTCATTCCATTATAAATTGGTATGGAGATTACCTCATTAGCATACTTCTCTGAAACAGGAAAATCCCCTTTAGAATGATTCAAATATGCATACGCTTCAGATAAATGCGGTGGTATTGGATAATGTACAATATTTCCAATTCCATTTTCATTCAGATACGAAATCAATTCATCTCTTTTTTCCGTACGAATAACAAACTGATGCCAAACACTTGTAGCGTTCTCTCTTACATCTGGCAGCTGATACTTTGTCCTGTCTAAACACTCCAAATATGTTTCTGCAATTTTTGTTCTTTCTTCATTAATTTCATCCAAATATTTAAGTTTCACCCTGAGCAATGCTGCCTGCATTTCATCAAGTCTTGAATTTGCTCCGACAACACGGTTATGATATCTTTTTTCACTTCCATAATTGCGAAATACACGTACCTGTTCATCAATATCTGCCCGATTTGTAATAATTGCTCCTGCGTCACCGAAAGCTCCCAAATTCTTACTCGGATAAAAAGAAAAGCAGCCAATATCTCCAAATGTTCCCACCTGCTGATGATTATAACAAGCTCCATGTGCCTGCGCACAATCCTCTACAAGTCTTAGATTATGTTTCTGCGCAATATCGCAAATCATTTTCATATTTGATGCCTGTCCATATAAATGCGTTACCAAAATTGCTTTTGTTTTATCCGTAATGCATTGTTCAATCTTTTCCGCATCCATATTGTAAAATGCATCCGGTTCTACAAAAACAGGCGTTGCACCATTAATGGTAATTCCCATAACACTCGCAATATATGTATTTGATTGGACGATTACTTCATCCCCTTTTCCGATTTTCAACAATCGAAATGCAATCCACAATGCATCCAGTCCACTTGCCAGTCCTACGCAATACTTACCACCTGTATAGTCTGCAAATTCTCGTTCAAAACACTGTACTTCTTTTCCTAAAATATACCATCCTGAACGCAGTACTCGTAATGCACTCTCCTCGTATTCTGACTGATGCCTAAAGAATTCTCTATCCATACGGTTCTGCATAATTTTATCTTCGTTCATAATTTGTCTCCAAAAATACAAAATTTACCGTTTTATTTAAACAAAAATTCTACTTTTCTTTATAGTTTAACTCCACCCACTCTTTTGCAACAACAAGGTCTATATTCTGATGTATATCTATCGAATCCTCTATAATATATGGCATAATTTTATTTCCCATAAATGTCCAAGGCTGCTGTCCTTCATCTTTATTTTGTAAATTTTTTGTTCGAAGTAACCAAAAATTATGTGATAAAAAATAACAAGGCTCCAAATCCTGTCTATTCGTTGAAACTTTTCCTTTAATATTTTGTTCATACATTTGTAGCATACCATCTTCATCTATCTTTTTTGCTCTTAATGGATGATGATCATTATCCTCATAAACTGGAACTACTGCTGTAATAGACTCATCTTTCTTTATGGCATTAATGCAGTCTTGAATCCACTCTGATTTCACTGTGACATTATTCGCTAACAACACTAATACAAATTCCGGATAATCACCTTTCTGGTTCATATAATTTAATGCATGCATAATCGTATCAATATGCTGTGATTCTGGTAATGCTAATTCCTTCGGTCTTAAAATTCGCTCATATCCTTCTTTTTCTGCTTCACATAAAATTTTTTCATCGTCGCTTGTACAATAAAATGTATCTATTAAATCACAATTTTTTGCTGCATGCGCTGGATAGTACAATACAGGATGTCCTAAAATATCTAAAATATTTTTATCTCTTAATGTATTATTTCCTCTTCCTGTTAAAAGTGCTGCAACTGACATAAAATCTCCCCTTTCCATAATGTTTTATTTTAACCTTGCTTTTGATATGTATTTTCAAGTTCTTCTAAAATATCTTTTAGTTCTTTCTTTGTCTTGACTTGATCTAATCCCCACGTATAATTACACAAATCTATTTGTTCTTTTGTTATCTTAAATTCAGGATTATTGAATACTTTAAATAAATTCATATAAATATCATCTTGTAACCTCAGATCATATTCTTCCTCATAATCGTTCAATGTAACATTATCATACTTTTGTTGTATTAAATAACATGGTTTATTCATATACATTGCCTGTCCAACATATGATCCTGCATCATTCGACATAACTGCATCTGTACAATATAAAATTGATTTTAATCTTGGTAAAAAATTCTCATTATATACATGCCCTGCTGATATGATTTGATAACCGTTCTTTTGATATGGTATATATTTTTTATTTACAATATCTCTCCAATGTACACATACTTTAATTGTATCAAACTTATTTTCCACTTCTTTGATTTTTTTAATAAACTGCATTATATCATACTTCATATTAGTCGTATGTGATGAATGCATTGGAAAAACTGTCAACGTTTTTCCAGCGTTTTCTTTCTTTGTATTCATTTCAGCTAAAGAATATAAATAGTCTGCATATGCTATATACGGACCTACACAGTATATATTTTTTGATGTATGTCTCTTTAATATATTTTTTCTTTTATCAGACAATGTTATAACCCCTGCTAAATCGTGTTCTACATCATCTCTCCAATAATAATCTTCTCCCATGTAACAGCCATGTTCTATGCCTGCTTTTATCATATATTCTTTATCTATTCCACAAAATTTCTTTAAAATTCCTGCATGATTGTAATAGTCATTCTGATCTAACATTTCAAAATTATATTTTCTTGGCAACTCTATCTTTAAATAGTCTAATTCTTCTTCTTTTGCCTGTTCGATTTTTTTTCTTACTTCTACTTTAATTGGTTCTAATATTTTTTCCAATTCACCATAATTAGAAAAACTCCAACTTTTATCCCTATTACAATATCTATAATTTTTTTCGTTCATACTAATATGTGCATATTTATTATAAATTAAATATTCTGTATTATATGGTGCATAATTTTGTGCAAACAAAATATTTTCTGGTTTAATTCCTAACTTTAATAATTGTTGCGACATTTCTATAAATGCTTCTGCTGCAATAATTATCTTCTCATTTTGCATATGCCTTGCATATTTTTTTGGTGTTTCAATTAATATTGATTTATTAGCTATTTCTATGTATTCCCCGGCTCTCGAATTATCAATTACTCTAACAACATTGAACTTTTGAAGCAATTGTTTTTCTTTATTTTTATAATATCTACCACATCCAAACAATACAACTGATTCCACTGTCTCTCCCTCCTCTTGTTTAGATTAAGAATATCGACTTAATTTTATCTGAATTTTCCATTTTTATTCTTAAAGATAACTTACTATCCTTTTGTATTTGCAACGCTTGTAAATTTTCCCATATTGATTTTTCAGTGTTGTAAAATTCCACATCTAATTTTCTATTTGCAATCAGTACAAGTTTATATTTTTTATTTTCATCAAGTTCCTCTGTAATATTGTCTAAATATATAAATCCATACTTTTTTCTTACCTGTAAATTATTAAGCGGATACAACATCTCCTCTGTTTCTAACTCCTTTTTCTGCCATAAAATATGGAAATATGCTTTATCCTGATTCTGCCAACGATACATTCGATTTTTTATATATATACTCTGCGCTGTAAAACTTACTATATCGCCAATATCTGTTCCAATCTCCTGCCCCTGATATTCGTCATTCATAACTGTATCCACAACATGTACTCCTCTACTATTCCATTGCAGTAAAGATGCACCTTTTTTTTGCCCTTCTGGCATTTTCTGTCTATGATACATTTTACCATCCCATTTCGAACTTCTCCAAAAATCAACTGTAAATTTATTCGAATGTACAATTTCAAATTCCTTCAATATATCCATATATTTACGTATCGGATTCGTATATACTATTGCAACCTCATCCTCTTTAAGACTGTATTCTGATACTATTCTATTTTCATAACGAACTACTCCATTAACATTTTTGTAAAGATCCACTTTAGATAAATCAATTACATCTTGTTCTATCCTATTATTATTTATATCATACCATTTAAAAATATCTTCTTGTTGCTTGCCCGCTATAAATGATAATTCATTATCTTCAATCACATATAAATCAGATTTTTCTTTATTTATATATTTTTCTAAAATAATTGCATTTTCTTTTTTATACTGTTCTGGAATTTTTTTGAAACCACAAAGTTGCATATATGTTACCTCTACCTATTCCACTTTATTTTAAGATACCTTTTTAACCACAATTACATTATCTAAATATATCGTTTCCGATGTCGGTACTGACTTTCCTAATAACTTTCCTAATATATTATTAAAAGCAATTCTACATTTTAATATTATATCAAGACCTTTATTCTTTCCCATTAGTTGCTGAACAATATATATATTTTCAAGTTCACGTATACATTTAATAGCACTTGAATTCATCTTATAGTCTACAACTTCAAATCCTGCATCTACCAATAATTTTTTCAGACCTTTTTCTGTATATCTTTTATAATCATTTGGCCAACAATGCTTCGGAAATATAAATGGAACTGTTACTAACATATATCCATCTTTTTTTAGCACTCTATATAATTCTGTTACTATTTCCTCAATATTAATAACATGTTCAAACACTTCTGATGATAGAATCGAATCAAAATATTCATCTTCAAACGGAATTGTCTTTCCATCGTAATATACAATATTTTTTTCTTTATCTGGTTGTTCTATTTCAACGCCTACATATTCAGATACAGCAAATAATTTTCTATACGGCTCTGTTCCACAACCAAAATCCATACATCTACCAGATATGTACTGTGAATTATTCTGAATGGATTGATACAAATCTTTTCGCGAGAAATAACTTGCATCTGTTAATAAACTCAAAATATTAGGATTAAATTCCTCATATTTTTTTCTTCTATTATAGAAATACGATATAATGCCTCTTGTATTATAAATCTCTTTATATTTTTTATATTCTCTTTTTGTATATTTTCTTTTATATGGACTTATTATTTTATTCTTATCAACGCCTAATTCCGTTAATTGCTGCGTAATTTCTTTCCAATAAGAACTTCCTATCAATATATAATCAAATTCTAATTTCTTAATTTCTAGTGGATTACTTATTTTATGTCCCATAAATTCTGTATTCCACTTATTTTCATCATTATCAAGTACAGCTTTTACTTTTGCCTTACTTTTATCAATATACTTCATAATTTTTGTTGCAGCTGTTCCTGTTCCAAATATAATTATTGATTTCATTCCCATACCTCTTTTACTTTTGCAATCAACTCCGAACGTCTATAATATCCATGTTCATTCTTCAAATGTTCTAAATCATCACTGATAAAATGCTGTGTTAAATTATAGTCTTCTTCTGTAAGATTATATCTTTCATTTACTTCCATTATCTGTTTTATATAATATGCATAGATAATATAAATCGCTGATTCAGGAACCGGTCTATTACCTTCATCCAGTCTTATAACATCCTTATCAAACCATTTCATACAAGAAAAATGGTAAAATATCAACTGACTTTTCTTTCCTGCTTTATCTGTTAAATATACCGCATCATCCTTTTTTTCCGCATAAAAATGATTTACATTCCATGGAGCTACGCCTGCTCCAACACATTCTGTTACGATAACATCCTTTTCATTTTCCCATTCCTCTACATATTTCTGGTCGCCAAAATTACCATTCTGTGGATTAAAACAACAACATTCAATACATTGCTGCTTCCATGTGTTTAAAATTTCTAATCCATGACTGTTATTTCTAAATGGAACAAATTCAACACAGTACTTTCCGAATTTTTCAGCAACATCTCTGTCTTCCTCTATATAATTATGTGGAATTAACATCGTCACATTATCGTGAAGTTCTTCAAGCAGGATATCCGGAGATGCAAAAAAACATATATCCGAATCTAAATAAGTACATATCGGTTCATTATATTGTTTCAAAACATACTCGATTAGAATCGGTGTGCAAGTCCAACAAAACTCTCCATGTGTTCTATTCTCTTTAACCATCCTCAGTTCTGACTGATACTGCATAACATCTTCGATATCAATAAGTTTTACAAATTTTAAATGTAACGATTCTAATTTACGAAATGCAATACGATCCATTGCCAATATATATAATTTAAATTCATCATACTGTTTTAATAATGACTCATACATTACCAATCCTCTTGATAAATATTTATGATCAAATAACGTACAAAAACATCTCATATTTTTATTTTCCTATTCTTTCTACAATTTGTTGTAAATATACCGCATCTTCATATTCTTCAACACAATTCCCACCCGGATATTCATTGTTATATTTGTAACGAACTTCGGTACGATTTCCCTGTTGTCTCAGATACCATTCATATTCCATATCAAGATGTCCTATATCAATTGCCCAATAACCAGCCATATGCAAATCATATGCCAATACTGTTGCCGTAGGACCTAATGCAATTAAAATTAACTGCTGCTTATCTTCCTTTTTCGCTGTTTCTAATATCTGCTCATAACAGTCATACGCATTTTCTGCCGGTGCTAAAATTCTTCGAACAGAATTTGCTTCCTTTAACAGGTCATTTCCACATCCAAAACGTGTAGCTGCACCTTCAATAATTGTAACATTCTGATTTTTCCATAACGTCTGTAACTTTTCAAAACGTTCCTTGCATTTATCTTTTTCTTTCATAATTGCGTACAATCTTGTAAAATGCGTATCATACCACTTTTTACCTTTTGGAAGCATTTGTTCATGTCTGTGACGAACTTCCTCTGTTAGATAATTACGAATTTCATCTGCCCCCTGCTCTGTAATATCTTCTAGTGAACCATAAATATTAGAAATACAGATAACCATTCCCTCGTCATTTGACTGAACAACTTCTCTTAATCTCTTAGCCAACTGTACATTTACTTTCTGAAATGCCGGTCTTTCTTGTTCTGCCATAATCTCAAATTCACCATCACCGTAACGGCTAACAGATACCTTATGCGTACATATATAATCAATCGTTTCGTCAATTGTATACATATCCGGAATAAACAGATTCTCGTCTAACACTTCTTTATGATGTTCATATTTATAATTTGCTAATTTTCTTACATATCTGTCATTCTCTATCTGAAACCGGTTATTTTCAATATACAGCTGTCGAATATTCGAATTAAAAATCACAGACTCCACTTCTGCCGATTTCTCATACCACAAACAGACAATTCTACAGTCCTCTACATTCTGTCTTACTAATACAGAGTGCATATAGTTATATGAACCATATGACGAAATGATAATATAATCATATTCCATCTCTCTTAGTTGTTCATGACGTATGATTTTACAATTATGATATTCTTTTTCTTCACTTCTATCATCAATATATGCAGTTATTATAACTTGCTCTGTCAGTGATTTTTCCACACGCTCTGCATTGACTCCTGTGCCCCATATTATGACACGAATTCTTTCTGCTTTATTCATGTCTGCTCCTTATCAATTCCTTATTCCACTCATATACCATTCTGTATTGTTTGATATATTCTAATAAATTCATTGTTACATTGACTATCTTAGAAGATGTATTGTCATTTTTTAGTTCATTATTATCTATATTTAAATGAAAATGCTGTGCAACTGTGGGATAAACAATCATTTCATATCCGTATAATTTGTATGATACATTCTCGTACTCCATCTTTACATTTTCATATCCCATATACTGCAATGTACGTTTTGCCATCTCTCTTATTATTGTTTTATCCGGATGTCCCCAATCTAAAAACAGCTTCTTCTTTGTAAGATGTGAAAGGATATAATCTGCAATATGAATATCTCCCTGTCGATCCATATTTTCCAACTTTGTTAAATACTGCTCATACAATTCATCCAAATACGAATCTGTCCAGAACTGCTGTGTCTCGATCTGGTTTTGAATTTGTATATCTGTCATTCCCTGTTCAATCAACTGATCTATGATGGTATCCTGTAATATATAATAGCAGTTATCCCGAAGCGGCAGCATCCTATTATCTACAGCCTGCGGAAACATAAATCTTGCATGCACACTATACAAATTCGGAATACAGATTTCCTTACATTTCGATGATACTCTTGACAAAATCGCCTGCGTCGAATATTCATAACCTAATCTATTATTTATTCGAATTGGCTGATAGAGCAACAAATCAGCCTGTCGAAATACTTCTGCGTATGCTTCTATTTCCTGTTGTGTAATATCCCAAAGACTGGGAAAATAATAAAATCCATATTCATCATAGAATTCAGGATATACCTGCATATATGCACACATATACTCCAAATTACAGTTTCCCCACATAATTGCAATCTTCTTCTTGTATATGCCATATGGAATAAAGTCTTTGAATTCCTGTAATCCTAAATCCTGTAAAATCGTTCGAATCTGTTGATAACGATCTGTGCATACAATGATTTTTTCATTTGTTCGAATCTGCTTAATCTGATTCGGTCTATATACTTGATGCTGATAAAATTCTCCTTCGTAGTAACCATCAATAACTCCTACAACTTCAACATCTTTCCAATGCTTTATTAAAAATCTTTCTGCGCATGCTCCTGCCGCATATATTATAATTTTCTCCCGCATACACTCTTCCTCTAATACACACCCTTATCAATCATAACAATATGTTCATACTGATTATCATTCATAATCTCTGCACACACGCTTCCGGTACAAACACCTGCTAACATATGTGAACATCTTGCAAGCAATTCTAATGTAACAAGATATTCTACTCCTCTTAAATAACTGTCATTCGGGCGATCTCCTTTAATCTGCGCCAGCCATTGTGTACCCGTATTATCAAAACGCTGCTGGTCAGTACAAATCAGACAATTTCCAAATTCCTGTTTGAACCGTTCTAGAGCTTCTGCATCCTCTGTACACAGATAAATGTATTCACACCCCCATTCTTCCTGATACCGATGCATATATGCAATCATTTCATCTACCGTCGGCTGAATAGCATGATCCTTTAGCTTTAGATTGACCATATCCGTTCCCCGAAACAGAACTCCCATAACATTTTCTTTGCCTGCAAGCAGTCTCTGATATTCTTTGTCAACTTCCTGCTGTACGGACGAATTCAAATGAATGTACTTTTTCCACAGCTGCATATATCTTGGAATATTGTATTTCTTATGATAATTTCCAAAAAAACAATTGTCATCATATCCGAGTACAACCTGTTTACTCTGATACACTTCATCAATCGTATATTC
Organism: Lachnospira sp. UBA4346; assembly: GCA_002394205.1. Classification (GTDB taxonomy): domain Bacteria; phylum Bacillota; class Clostridia; order Lachnospirales; family Lachnospiraceae; genus Lachnospira. The sequence goes on from DGTC01000068.1 coordinate 36,259, forward strand.
AGACACCGGTTTAAAAAAATACTCCCATGCGTTTTCTTTTCCGATATTCTCCTGCTCCATATACTGACTTGGATAAGACTGCATATCTACCACCGGTATCATATGATGCTGTTCTACATAATCCATCTGCTCTAAAAAACAAAATACATTCGACATCAAGCCATTCTTGATGCGGATAGGCTTTGACAGTACATAGAACTGTTTATCCGGATTCTTCTCTCCATAAGAATAATGAAATATCATTCTGTACCACTGCTGTCTCTTAAGTATCTTTTCTCTGGAAATATGCAATTCTTCCGTTAAATAGGTGCAAATCTCTTCATCAAAATCACTCGTAATCACAATATAATCAAATATGACATCAGGCAGCTCTGCTGGTGCATAATATGGCTGATTCTCCTGTGCAACATCCTTTGCCTTGCTTTCATTCTTGTCTGAAAATCCTACAATATCAAATCTTGACTTAATATAGTCTATGGATTGAAACAACGTTCCCCCAATCCCATATACAATCACACGATACTGTTCTAATCTTGCTGCACTCATCCTAACTCCTTATAAATAAAAAATCTGGTTATCCCAACGAACAACCAGATTCTACCACGCTTCTTATTCTAGTCCTCCATGACATCTGTTTATTATATCGTCATAAAGCGACAAAATGTTAACACAAAGCGCATATTATTTGTTTATTATATCAATCACACAATCACCGCTGTATTATTCCTCAAAACTATATATCGTATTCTTTACGCCATCTAACAAAGATACCTGCGGCTTCCAGCCTAATGCTTCCAACTTATGTGTGTCTAAGCCGACTCTTGCATATTTGCAATATGCACCGTTATTATTCTGCAAATGGAATTCTACCCGAATCTTCTTTTCCGGAAATGCTTCCGTCATAAGACGCGCCACGTCACGAATCATCATCGGTTCTGTTTCATTGGCAAGATTATAACTCTGCGTATTCTCTCCCTGAAATAATACATAGAACATTCCGCGTACCGCATCTGTAATATAACAAAATGCTCTTTTAGCAGTTCCTTCGCTCTTTAAAATAATATTTCGATTATGCAATACATCTGACATAAAGTCAGACATTACACGTCCGTCATTCTCTGTCTCCATACCTGGCCCATAAGAATGTGCAATACGAACATTTGTAAATGGAAGTCCTTTCTCCACCTGATAACTCTTTAGTATCTGTTCTGCCATACGTTTGCTCTCTGGATAGCAGGAACGGGAATCCATCGGATCTAATACGCCCATATCGTCTTCCGTAATCCATTCCACATTTTCTAATTTTCCATAAACTTCTCTTGTCGAGGTAAACAGCACATTTGCAGCTTTGCTTCGCAATGCATATGCGCAGACATTTTTCGTTCCAATAACATTCGCTTCTATAATACTAAGCGGTGCATTTTTAATAAATCTTGGACTTGCCGAACCTGCTGCATGAATAATATAATCTGCATCTGGTATATTGTCAAAACTTTCACATACATCCTGTACAATCAGTGAAAATTGCTTATCACCGATAAAGCACCCGAATTTTGCCATTGCACGATCTCTGTTTCGTACCAATGCAAGCACATGTACATTCCAATTTTTCTTCTCATTCAGATACATGAGTGTATACACGCAATACGTTGCTAACATCCCATTTGCACCTGTTACTAAAACTGTACGGTCTTTACAAAGGTCATATGCAATATTCGTATCTGCAATCATTCGCTCCATATCTTCCTGTACAATCTGTGTTTCATACAAATATTTATTCATCCTTTTGTCCTTTCCTGTATGTGCTATTCTAACTGTTGATTTTCTCTTGCATCATATAATGCACGGAACATATAGAAATCGTCTGGTGTTGTAATCTTAATATTTTCAAATGGACCGTCAACGACCGCAAGCTGCTTTCCATAATAATTCATCAATGTGCAGGAATCAATCATATTCGTCTGATGCTCCGATAACGCCCTCTCATGCATATCAAGAATATCCTTCAGCCAGAAACTCTGCGGTGCTTTTGCCACTCTTGAATGTGCCCTGCTTGGAATCTGCACGACACTCTCCGAATCATCCACTAACACAAAGGTTTCCTTTGCAACAGAACATGTAATTGCAGAACCATATTTCTCTACAGAATGAATATTATCTGTAATCACCTGTTCATTAATCAACGGTCTGACGCCATCGTGAATCAGCACAATATTATTTTCCAATCCATACATCTGTCTTGCCGCTAACAATCCCTGATAAATAGAGAGCTGTCCTGTTTCTCCTCCCGGAACGATTGCACCGATTTTATCAAGACGAAACCGATACTTCATTTCTTCCATATATGGAATCCAGTCTTTTAAGCATGCCACCACAATTCCATCAATCATCGGATGCTGTTCAAACAATTCTATTGTATGTACGATAATCGGTTTGCCATGTACGAGCAGGAATTGCTTCGGCTTATCCTTCGTATGCATTCTCGTACCGCTTCCTCCTGCGAAAATCACTGCAATATTCACTGTTCTTTCCTCCAATATGCCCGATAATAATGAACACCTACCTGTTTTTCTTTGGGCGGTAATTTCATATAGTCCCCATATAACCTCGTCAGGTATTCGTGATAATGCTTTGGTGCTGCCAATCTCAGATGCTCAAACGGAAGTTCCACCGTTTCCTCAAAGTAATACCTCGGAAATATATCTTTCAAAAAATACCGTCCCAATACATTGCCGATGGTATCATATGTATCATAATCAAAAGTCATCATATATTGTATCTGTTCCTGATATGCCTGCATACATGCTTTCATATCATACATCAGATTCCATTTTTTCATTTCCAATGTGCGCATCTGTTTAATATATGCATCAAATTCTTCCTGTCCTTGTGGCACACCGATAAATGGAAAAATATCAATACTTACGCCACTCGTGAGCTGCAAAAAGCCATTAAAGTCACAGACTGTACGATTATCCACCATCAAAGAGCAGGCATCAAAATATTCCATATCCGGACTCATGCCGATAAATGAATAATCTTCATCATTCCGAAGCACTTCTTCTAAACGAATAATATCCCCAAGCGGCATGACTACGTCTATGTCATCATCCCACGGAATATACCCCTGATGGCGAACCGCTCCGATTAATGTTCCTCCACAAATGTAATAACGGATTCCATGTTCCTTACACACGGTATCCAACTTCTGTAAAATACCCAATTGCACTTGTTTGATTTCATCATCTGTCAGCTCTACATAACTCGTTCTGTCTACATAACTGTAATCATTCATCACCTGCGGCAAATCAATCGCATAAAAGATATTTTTATGATACTCATATCCCATCTGCTCTAACTGTGCCCGCATCTCCTTCTGATATGTCGATGCAATCAGCACAATCTTATCCTGTGAATATGCCTCCTTCGACATATACTGTTCGGGAAGAAATACCGGAACTCCGTAAACAATCTTTCCTTCTCTCGAAGAATCATTATCAATAATCGCCTGTACCTGAATTCCTTTTTGCTTCAGATAGTAAATAACAATACTTGCAAGATTACTTGTTCCGAACATTACGACAGTCTTATTCTGTAATATTCCCTGTTCAAGCAAAGTGTCTAAATTATGGTATAAGGTACGAATCGCTGTATCATGTCTTTCATAATACGTATGTGTACGATTGTTATATTCTTCTTTATTTACTCCCATTCCTTTTCCCCCGCGTTTTTATTACTTTTCCCAGATTGGTCCTTCTATCCCACGCTCTGTGCGAACCTTTAAATGAATCATCTGCTTAATCGTCTCAACACGTTCATAGAACTCTGCATCATCTTTTGCCAGTAAATGAATAAATCTTCCTTCAATCTTATCCATAAATACATTCGTATGCATGCCAACATGTATATCTTCAAAATTGTGACTATATGTATATGGCAGGTCAATGACATCCTGAATTCCTTCTACGGAAATCACTTCCCCTACAGGCATAAACATAGATACATAACCACAGGATACATCCTTATGCATAATCTGTGGCACTTCATGAATCTGTCCTGTACACGCAGCTAATAAAAATGATGCAGAATTAAAATCCGTCATCATCGGTACAATTCCGGATGAAATATAACGTCCACCGCCTCGTGCTGCTGTTTCAATCAGCCAGACACCACGTTCATTTACCTTGACTTCTGTATGTGTTCTGCCCCATGGAAGCCCAAAACCTTCAACGACCTGTTTTACCAATGCATTTGCCATATTCCACTGCTGTGGTGTCACTTCCGCCGGATATTTCCCGATATATTCTGAAAAAATCCCCGGTACCTGACATTTCTGATATTCTCCACATACCAATGTCTGATACGTATTATTTACAACAACACCATCGATCAGCAATTCTTTTCCGTCTATATATTCTTCAACAATGACCTTTCCCGATTTAGAGGCTTCTTTTGTATACTCAAATTCATCACGAATCGTCTGTACTTGCGAAATGCGCACTACACCTCTGCTTCCTGCACTGTCAATTGGTTTCATAATTGCATCGCACTGCAAAGTTTCATAAAAAGCAATCGCATCTTCTACACGCTCGACAAGTTTATAACGTATGGTATCTATACCAATCTTGCGACAAGTTTCTCGCATCAGATATTTGTTTGTGAATAATTCTGCCATATCCGTACCAATTCCCGGAAGTCCCAGCTGTTCAGCCACATATGCAACCGTTCGAACTGGTGTTTCTGCCTGATCTGTCGTAATCCCATCAATGTGCAAACGGCGTGCTTCCTGCAGCACAGCCTCTTTATCACGCAAATCCACATATACACACGCATCTGCATATGCAAAACCCGGTTCTTCGTGAACCGGAGATGCTACGATTGTATAATATCCTTCTTCTTTTGCCTTCTGTATCAATGGCAGCATAAAATTATTTGCCCCAAGAATCATTACTCTTTTCTGCTTCATCATTATACCTTCTTATCTATTCTTCAATGCCGCAATTGCCTGTGCAATACGCTCTGCGCCATGCCCATCGACCAACTGCTGCATCTGATTTATCATTTCTTCCTGCAGCTGCATATCCTGCGCAACGCTCTCTAAGCGGTCGATGATACGCTCTACCGTATCTTCGGTATTTTCCTGTACATCACCTGCATACTGCATAATATTATCTTTGCCAAAACACTCTTTATCGTATTTCTGATTATCTGCAACAATAAAAAAAACTGTCGGCAACTGCATCGCACAACATTCATACAACACTGTACTTGCCGCCGACACCGCCATATCACACTGTTGCATTAACCCTGCCATATCCGTGACATTTTCATGCACCTGTATAGATTCATATGTTTTTGCATATTCTAGCAACTGTGATTTATTTGGATTATACGCCCCTGCTACGACATGATAACGATATTTATTGACAAGATTTCTGCGAATAATATGCGACAAAATCGTTCCCATAACATTATAAATATCTCCTCCGCCGCATATAATCAAAATATCCTGTGCCTGAGAAACTGCATGACGACTCTGTTTCGTGCAAAATGCTTCCCTTAACGGAACATACGCACCGCCTAATAATAGCTGTGTCTGACTGTCTTTATAACGCTTCTGATAATCAAATCGTGTATAATATAACGAATAATTAATCAGCATATCCACCGGATACTTCTCTTCATATAAATCATCTATATAGACTAACTTTACAACATCCTTTAACTTCTCCATATACGATGCTGTAATCCGATATGAATCCATAAGAAGCACTGGCTTATCTTTCATTTTCATTTCACGTTCAAACAGCGTACGCAAGCTGCGAATCTCTGCTTCATTATCCGGACAATTCCAGTCAGAGTCTAATATCTTATAGACATATCCTGCTTGTTCAATTAATGTTGCCGACTGTTTATCTGAAATCAGAAATGTCACCTGCTCTCCTTGATAAACGAGCTGTTTTGCTATCGTCAGGCAACGCATCACATGACCTGTTGCAATCACTTCATTTGCATCTGTTCTTATATATATCACAATCTCACCTTACTTCGTATGCTTCAGCTTCTGAACGACTTCTGCATTAATCTGAGCAATTTCCGGATGCTCCTGCATATATGCAACAATATCTTCAAAATAAAAATTATGTACTCCGTGATAAAAATGCTCATAAATTTTTTGAATTACCTGCCAGTCTTCTTCTGTGTCCAGCGTCCAGCGATACTGCGAATAATCCTTATCATATTTATAATACACACGATTCTGTGCATGGTCATAAATATATGGTGATACATGCTCTCTGTCATAAGAATCCGTTGCTTCTGTCCACGCCTTTTCTAACCAGGTAAATGGAAAGATTTCCAAATCAAGACCTCTTGGATAAGACATCGTCTCCCATTCATTCGGCACATTGGTAATAATATCACACTGTTTACAATTATAATCCGTCACAACCTCATCAATAACAAATGGATCAATCAATGGACAGTCTGATGTGATTCGAATGACATTTTCAACCTGATAATGCTTTGCTGCCTGATAATATCTGTCTAATACATCATTTTCACTTCCACGAAATACTTTCGCACCACAACGCTCTGCAACTTCTACAATTGCCGCATCTTCCGCTTTATCTGTCGTTGCAATAATAATATCATCTACTGTCTTTGCCTGACGGATTCTCTCTACATCATGTTCTAATACCGTCTTTCCGCACAATTCCTTTAATACCTTTGCATGCAATCTTGACGAACCTACTCTTGCCTGCATAATCACTGCATTTTTCATATTTTGCATCCTCCCTCTGCAATATAATCCTGAACTGCCTCGATAATCAACTGCATATCTGCGGTTGTATATCGATAATCACATGGAATTGCCAGCATATTTTCATAGATATATAATGTATCTTCGCACATCTGCGTAATATACTGTGAAATCGGCCACAGTACTGGAAGATAAATATCTCTTTCCCGCATAAACTTCTGAAACGCTTCTCTGTTTGGGATATAAATGGGCACATACAAAGGCGCCGTATTTCCGTCATATATCAATGGTAACTCGATTTCTCCCTTACGACACAATGGATGAACTCCTTCATATAACACACGGGCATTTTCTGAACGTCGTCTTTCATTCTCTGCAAAATGTACTGTATGCAATATCCTGCTGGCATAATCTGATATTTGATATACCTTCGCATCTTCATCTAACAACTCTTCTGCACGGATATTTTTTGCCAGAAAATACTGTTTCATCTCGGATAAATCAGCATCTTCCTGTTTGATGCGTCTTAAATAATCCCATTTTAAAGTAAGTGCCTGCCACTTTTCCTGCACAAAATCGTTTCGTTTTGTCTGTGGCTTATTCTTGATTCGTGTCTTTGACAATAAAAATCCACCGTCCGGTATCCCAAACCATTTTCTTAAACTGCACACACAATAATCTGCCGTTATATGTGCCGGCAGAAATAATGTCTGTGTCACATCTTCTATGACAATTCCACCTTGTTTCTGAAATACTTCTATATCTTTACGAATCTCCGACAGTGTATCCTGACCATAATAGCCATGTACCAGAATCACTTCCGGTTGAAATTGATCAATATATTCTATAAACTTCGCCCGATTCGGCCTCATATCTTTTCCTACCGGATAATATGCGACTTCATATCCTTTGCGCACAAACGGCATATCAACCGTATCACAGGTATACATCGGCAGAAGACATTTTCTCCTGTTTGTAATCTGCTGTAATGCCAGTTCAATCGCATCACGTCCACTCGATACCAGACAGGAATCCTGATATGTATATTGCAGGCGGTTCACTATCGTTTCTATCGCAATATCTTCTGCTTTGATATACTCTATCTGTTTTTTATCAACTTCAAATATACTTCCAATTTCCATTTTTGTCTCCCGGCTATGAAGTATTAAAATTTCTCAGCCATTGAATCATATATCATTTCTATCGTAATATGAATACTACATCTAATTACAATTATTCTCTTACAAATACGCCTATAATTTCTCTTCCAAAGCCCATTTCTCCCATTAGGTGAAATACTTCAAGTGCTTTTTCCGGCGAAATATTATGCATCATATTCTCTAACTGAAGCTTCGCTTCATAACACTGCTTTCCAACACCCTGTTTCTCATAATAGTTTGTCAGTGGATTAAGCAAATTCAAATCAATAAAGGATTCTCCATAAAAATCTACACAACGATACCCCTGTGCCTGCATAAATCGTTTAAAGCCGTCCTTATTAAAATAACTTGGATGTCCCGGATCATCAAGCCAATATTCTTTGGTAAGCTGTCCACTTTCTAATAAGGAGGTCTGTAATGGAGAATAATTATTGGCAACTTTAATCAAAAGAATTCCATTTTCCTGCAATAAATCCCCACAGTATGCAATGACCTGCTGCGGATCTAACATCATATCCAACGCCGAATCCATATTGATGACATCATAGCGTTTTCCTTCTTTTGCAAGTTCCGGAAGTATTTTTGTACAGTCTCCTTTGAAAAAGAACTGTTCAACCTCCGGATTATGATGATGAATTGCCCACTGACTATAATCAATTCCTGCTACATCCATTCCTTTTCGATAGAAATAATCTAAAACATAGCCTTCTCCGCAGCCAATATCCAACAATGCATATGGTTGTTTGAACTGTGCTTTTGAAAGATTCTTGTTGATAATGATTTCTTTCTGCTGTAATTTATTTTGAAAAAATATTTTCTCCGTATCTGAATAGTCTGCTTCGTATGTACTCTTAGATTCCTGATAATACTGTTCTTCAAACTCCATCTGACGCTCGTGTTCAGACGGCTTCTTTTTGAGCTCATAATATCCATATTCATTCAGATATACTTTATCATATTCCTGCTTCATATCTAATCTATTCCTCTGCTGCCTATGTAAGATGAATATACTTCCAATCTAATGGCGTTCCTTTTTTAATATCTGTTGCTGCGGTCTTTCCAAGCACTTCCTCATAATGCTTCGTATGCATCCCAAAGCCCGGTCTGATAGAACGTACATTCTGTTCGGTAAATGGCTCACCTGCCTTGATATCTTCTACAACAAATAACGAACGTGAGAAATCTCTCTCTGCAATCTGCATCTTAGATAAATCATATGTAACACGTCCGACTGCCTTTTCAACAATTCTTATCTGCTCGCACATCTCTTTAAATTCATCTGCTTCCATCGAAAATCCGGAATCCGGACCTCCATCAGAACGCTTTAAAGTAAGATGCTTCTCGATAACTTTTGCACCTAAGGCAACCGCTGCCACATCCACTGCATAACCCATACTATGATCGGACAATCCCGTAATACAGTCAAATGTCTCTGCCATAGAAGGAATCATCTTCAGATTCATATCTTCATATGGGGAAGGATATGCTGACGTACACTTTAACAAGATAACATTATCATTCCCTTCTTCACGGCATGTACGAAGTGCCAGCTCAATATCCGCCATATATGCAATTCCTGTAGATATAATAATCGGCTTTCCAGTTCTTGCTATTTTTCTGATAAATGGAATATCATTAATTTCAAAAGATGCAACTTTGTATGCAGGGACATCCATTTCTTCAAGGAAATCCACCGCTGTTAAATCAAACGGAGATGAAAAGAAATCCATGCCTTTGCTCTCTGTATATTTCTTTAAATCAGCCTGCCACTCCCACGGCGTATATGCCGTATCGTACAATTTGTGCAGCGTCGTTCCATCCCACAATGTTCCCTGTGTAATCTGGAAATACTCATTATCGCAGTCAATTGTAATCGTATCCGCCGTATATGTCTGTATTTTAATTGCATTTGCTCCTGCATCTGCAGCCGCATCAATAATATCTAATGCCCTCTGATAATCCATATTATGATTTGCCGACATTTCTGCAATAATATACGTTGGAGCTGTATTAGAAATGATACTGTTGCCAATTTGAATCTCTTTTTTCATCGTTATTGCCTCGCTTTAATCATCCATTTCCTTCAATGCCTGCTGTAACTGTTCTACGCTAAGCCATTCTTTATTCGTACCTGAATTATATTCAAATCCTTCTGTAACAACCTGTCCACCCGGTAAAATATCCGCCTGATTACTCCAGTTATAGTGTGGATATACAATATAATGTTCATCATACTCATATGTCATTCTTGAATCATCACTCGTCACCATAACTTCATGAAGTTTTTCTCCTTCACGAATACCAATTTCCTTGATTTCAGCTTCTTTCCCCAATGTATTCAAACTCATTGCCTGCGCCAAATCCCCAATATGGAATGACGGAATCTTTGAAATATATGTTTCTCCGCCCTTTGACTCTGCAAGTGCCTTAAATACAAGCTCTACACCCTGTCTTAATGTAATCCAGAAACGTGTCATACGCATATCTGTTACACCTAATGTATTGCTGCCTGTATCTAAAATATTCTGCCAAATCGGAATAACAGATCCTCTGCTTCCTGCTACATTGCCATAACGTACAACAGAGAAAATCGTTCCTGTCTGACCACTATATGCATTTGCGGCAATAAACAGCTTATCTGATACCAGCTTCGTTCCACCATATAAATTAATCGGATTCACTGCCTTATCTGTAGAAAGTGCTACAACCTTTTTGACATTGCAATCTAAGGCTGCATCAATAACATTCTGCGCACCGTGAATATTCGTCTTAACTGCTTCCATCGGGTTGTATTCACATGTTGGAACCTGCTTCATTGCAGCTGCATGAATCACATAATCCACTCCATGCATCGCGCGCATTAAACGCTCTTTGTCACGAACATCCCCAATAAAGAAACGTACTCTTGACATATCAACCTTATTGCGATACTCTGTCTGCATGACACTCTGTTTAAACTCATCTCTGGAATAAATAATTACCTTCTTTGGCTGATATTTTTCGAAAATCATCTCTAAAAATTTCTTGCCAAAAGAACCCGTTCCACCTGTAATTAATATCGTCTTATCGTTTAACATATCTGTTATTTCTCCAATCCCTGTCCTGTAAAATTTCCTAATAATAAATATATCGACAATCCGCCGCTATTTATTAACCTTAACATCTGACTTCGCAGCTTCGTTTTCTCGTTAATGGCTTAGTTTCTATCTTGATACCACTTCATCTGTTTGATTCTTTCTGAAAATGTATGCAGCTTTTGAACCTTGCGGTATCCATTATTCGCAATCTGTTTACGCTCCTCTTCGTGTTCTAAATAATATGCCACTTTCTGTACCAAATCTACTAAATCATAATAAACGACCAAATCCACGCCATCTTCAAAATGTTCTAATAATTCAGGTTGATAATTTGTTATAAGAAAGCCACCACAACCTAAAATATCAAAAATACGCAATGGAATTCCCAATGAAATCGTACATAATGAAATATTTAAATTAATCCTGCTGTTTGCAAATACCTGTGGCATTTGTGTATAATAATCCACATATCCCATATGCTCAACCTGACTGAGTTTCTCATTGGTATCATTCGAATACAGTCTGACTTTGCATCTGTTTTGCAGCAATTGCAATGCCATTAGACGTTCTCTGCCCGTGACCTCTTTCGCCAACGTATACGCAAGCTCCCGCTCCTGAATCTGAAATGTTCCGTTCGACGCTTTGTTATAAATATTATTTAGTCCATGCAATAAGCCCTCACTGCACAATTCTTCCAGAAAATAAGCCCCCCGAACCTTCATCTGACTCTGTATCATTCCTTCTAAATATCCGCGATAATACAAATCTAACGGCTGACACAAATATGAATATTCAGACTGGTACAATTGTCCCAGCATCGCCACATCACACGGCGATTGTAATTCTGTATTTTGCAGTGCCTGTGCAAAGGTATCTACATCTGCTGCAAGCGGTAAATGATGTACGTGACATGCCCCCTGAGCTGCATATTGTTCTGCCTGAATTCTGTCAAAAAAATATAATTCATTACACGAATTCTTCAATTCAGAGGTGTCTCTAATATGTAACGGACAATCATATATCCATGAAACATAGCGAATCTGCAGTGTTTCACAAACTTGTGACACTACGGGTACAAAGTTTACGGAAAACACTACATCATATACAGATTCAGCTTTTAACTTTTCTGTTAATTTATTAACAAGTTGTTCATCCTGTTCCCAATTTTCAATTGGATATAAAAACATGTCATAAGCTATATTCAACGTTTCAAATGCAAGGCAAATTCCTTTTTGCATAAATGCCCCCCACTCAAAAAACAACACTTTTCCTGATTTCATATGTCTTTTTCTCGTCCTTTAACCATTCTTTATCGCTATTTCTTCTTATTTCTCATCATCCGATGACTGGACAACAATTGTATATTCCTGAATCTCATAGATGTCCTTTTTCACTTCGTATTGCAGTAGAATCTCTAATATATTCTGAATATTATTCAAATGACGAATATACACTTCTAACAGTTCTGCACCATACTGCGCTACAATCACCGTTCCATTCAAATCATCCGGTGCTTCATACATATTATGCAATATCGTTGTTTCTTTTTCTTTTGCATACATAGAAAGCAACTGCATAATCGGTTCCGTTCGGTCTATTCCGTTAATTTGCTCTATCTTTTCTGATACCTGTGCAAATTCTTTCGATTGAACATCCCCCTGCATAATTAACTCTCTCAATCGATGATATTGATTGATACCATCTTGAAAATATGCCTTGAGTTCCTCACATCGTTGTGGCTGCTTCTGTAAAAATTGATAAAATGTTTCTAATTCCTTATCATGAAACATCGGTTCTAATTCATCTATCAATGCACGCCAGTTTACTTCTTTCTGACATATCGTTTGTGCAACGGCATCCGCTAATGACATTTCTTCCGTTCCATAAATTCGTGCGCCGCCCTCTGTTGCATTAATCACGTGCAGATGCGGATATCTGCGAATTTCATTTTCATACCATTCTTTATACAAAGCAAAATTTGCAAACGTCAGTAAACGTTCTCCATTCTGTCCTTCTACATATGCATACATCTGATCATCTTCACCCACACCATTTTCCTCATATACTTTGCTGGCATGTTTCTTATTATCCGTAAATGCAAGATCTTGTCCTACAAAAATTATCGTATGAAATCCCAGAAAACGAACCATCGAAAATGCATTATGTGCAACCGAGCCGCCTGTCTCTAATGCACTGACATCTTTTCCAAAATATGTCATAATTGCATGTAAAAACAAATCTGCTGCAAAATAAATCATCTTCCCATTCTGTTCTGTAATAATGTCATATCTTGACTGACCACAGAACAACACCGGAATCTGCTTAGACACCTCATTCTGAAATAGAATCATCGGTTTATGCGGATCAACTGTCACAATTAAATCCGGAATAATATCATGCGCTAACAATTTTCGTACTGCTGAATCAACAGCAACAATCAACGAATGATTCTTTGCATTTCGTAAATCTTCTATATTCTTATCAAGCGATGGTCCTGCCGATACGATAATTGCAGGCATATCACATTCTGATAATAATTTCTGTGTCATTTTCTGAAAAATATTCACAGATGTGGCTTGTGCCATTTTCCACATGTTCATAATGATATTATTTACAAATTCATATCCAACATCTATAAATGTATTATCCACAACCTTAACCATAAGACACTGCATATTACACAGCTGGATAAACTGTTCTAATTTCTCCGGATACAATTTATCATAATTTAACGATATGATTGTTTGAGACTTGTCAATCAGTTCTGTTTTCATCTGACTTAAAATCCAATCACACACCTGTAACTGATTCCAATCATCCACGCATAATACGACTCTTCCATCCGTTAATATTCTGTTCATATCTACATTCTGCATAAGTGCATGGAATATCTGAACATCCGGCTCATACACAATAAAGCGATTATCTGAGCCACAGATATCCAACAATGCTTCTAAATACATCCCATTCGCAATTCCACACAAAAACACGGTACTCAAATAATGTATTGTTAAATATTGCTGCTTCCACTGTTCAACTGCATATGATGCATCATATCGGCTGTTCAAATACCACTCATACCCCTCTTTATTGACTGTGATGACTATATCGCCGCACGCTGTACGTTTCACGGACACACAATTCTGTTCTGCATCAAATTGTTCCTGCATCCATTGCTGATAACGCTCTGCCAGACTGCTATTATATTTCTGTAATGCCTCTATATTCTTCTCTAATATATTATTCACATTCGTCCTCATACTATTTCACATATATTTTTATACAATACAACTGTATTTCTTATATTATACCGCAATAAATCGCCTATAAAAAGCAAATCCTGATGACCTATTCCCTGATTCATATCCTGCATTTGCTGATACAATTCCTGCACAGGCACCTGAAATCCTCTTGCGCTGTATTCCTGTACACTCTGTATCAGATTGGTATATATTGGATTAATTTCTCCTAATATTTCATTTAAGATTGCAGACAAATCTTCCAGATGATTCTGATATGCATAATTTACCGCCTGATCTAATTTATCAAGCAGTACCTTCAAATTATTCTGCTCCATATTCTTCCCTTGACTCTTACATCTATATTTTATTCCGAACTATTCATTCATTACAAATTTATTTCAAATCTTAAATCAACTTCTGAAATTTCACTTTGAAAATGCACTTCAAAAATTTATCTCAAAAATTCACTTCATAAATTTCACAACAAAGAAAAAGGACTGATCTTGCGACCAGCCCTCTCTGTCTTACAGTAGTAAAACTTAAATTTTAATTAGCCGAGAAGTGAAAGTACACCCTGGTTAGCCTGATTAGCCTGTGCAAGCATAGACTGTCCAGCCTGAGCAAGAATGTTGTTCTTGCTGTATGTAACCATTTCTTTAGCCATATCTGTATCACGGATACGAGATTCAGCTGCTGATGTATTTTCGCTTGTTGTATCAAGGTTCTTGATTGTATGCTCTAATCTGTTCTGAAGAGCACCTAATGTAGAACGCTGTGTTGATACTAATGTGATAGCTGACTGAACAGCCTTCATTGTCTTACCAGCTGATGAGTTTGAGCTAACTGAAAGTGATTTAACACCAAGTGATGATGCGTTCATGTTAGAAATAGAAACACCAATGTTCTGTCCTGAAAGAGCACCAACCTGAAGGTTCTTACCTGTGAAGCTTCCGTCTAATAAGTTCATTGTGTTGAACTGTGTTGTAGACTGGATACGATCGATTTCAGATACTAACTGATCAATTTCAGCCTTGATAGCTGTTCTATCAGATGATGTATTTGTATCGTTCGCTGCCTGTGTTGCTAACTCGTTCATTCTCTGTAAGATTGAATGTGTTTCATTCAAAGCACCTTCAGCTACCTGGATTAATGAAATACCATCCTGAGCATTTGAAGAAGCCTTGTCAAGACCTCTAATCTGGCTTCTCATCTTTTCTGAGATTGAAAGACCAGCAGCGTCATCACCTGCACGGTTAATCTTATAACCTGATGATAACTTCTCTGTTGACTTTGCCTGAGATTCTGTGATGATTCCTAACTGTCTGTTTGTGTTAGCCGCTGTCATATTGTGCTGTACTACCATAATATTCTTCCTCCTTGAATATACGATGGCTTCCTTGCCATCTAGTTTTGTTTCAATAACACTTCTGTGCTACTGTTATTATATATATCGGACATTGTTTTTAAAACTTTAGTCCGAATATAAACTTTTTTTGAAAAAATTTTTATTTTTTCTGATCCATAAATTGTGGCTGGTTATCAAGCTGATTCTGACGCTGATAATATACATTTGCCATACGTGTACTGCGCTTTGCATTTTGTATATTTTGTTTCATCATACGAAAACGCTTTTCTACCAGAATTTTATTTCTGGCTTCCTGTGCCTGTGCCTGCACGCTCAAATCCGTAATTTCTTTTATTAGATTTTGCATCTGAGCTATCTCTGAGGCATACTGTGCTTTATTCTGCTCAAGCAATTCTTTCACACGCACATAAAGTGCATCAAACCCGTCATCTAACTTTAATAACTGTTCTACCAGCTCACCCTTTTCTTCTACATTTGCATAGAACTTCTGCTCATCAAATTCAGAATTTTTTTCATCTGCCATTGCGACCTGATTCGTATTCAGTTCAACAATTCCAGTCAACAGGTTCTTTTTCATATGCAGACTGTCAATCATCATTTGAAGATAGTTCTCTGTCATATATCTCCCCTGCTTTCTTTACTTGCTGCCTGCCTTCTGCATAACTTCTTTCCAGGTATCTCTCATTCCACGGATTTCTACAAGTGCCGCCTCAATATCTTCTGGTTTCTTCGAAACATTCGCATCTACCAATAGACCGTAAATATAACGGTACACATTCTCAAATTCCTTTGCAACCGGATATTTATGATTTAATGTCGAACGTAATTCTTCAATGATATCCTCTGCCTTTTTAATATTGATATGTGTCTTCTGAACATCTCCCTGTTCTGCTGCCATAATCGCGATATTACAGAACTTAATTGCACCTTCATATAAAAGTAATGTTAATTCTGCAGGTGATGCGGTCAACACCTTGTTTCGATTGTATTGTGCATATGCCTGATTGTTAAATGCCATTTTCTATAACCCTCTACTTTCGATAATATCCTTAGAACAATCCTGATAATGATGAAGACTGCGAATTAAGTGATGCCAATGCAGATTCCATTCGAGTAAACTTCGTATAATAGTAGTCTTCCCACTTCGACACTTCATCTTCTTTGTTTGAAATCTTTGTTGTATAATCTGAATATTCTTTTGCTAATTCTTTATCATTGTAGATCGTAAATGCACTACTGATTGATGAAGTCTGCATACGCTTACCCAAATCTTTGTATACACTCTGTGACAACTGTGAGAAAAATGAAATTACAGCATCCGGATCATTTGCAATTGCTGCTTTCAACTTATCTGTATTAGACTTCGTTGTTGCATCATCTTCATCACCATCAATATGGAACACACCTCTCTCATTTGCTGTAGAAGTGAAATAACCCGCTGTCGTAATTCCAAATGACGCAAGAGAATAATTCTTTCCGTTTATGTTGAAGGACTTTAACATATCTGTCTTAAGTGCTGATGAAACAGCTCCTAATGTAGAATCTTTACGCAATAATGAATCTTTGACTTTCTTCTCCCATTTGTCTACTTCATCATCTGTCATTGCACTCTTTTCTTCACTTGTTAAAGGTTCATATCCTTTTGCACTTGAAGCATTATACGCTGTATCAATGTCTTTAATCATAGAGTTATACTCACTCAAAAAGCTCTTGATCTGATCATAAATTCCATCTACATCATTTTCTGTTGTAATGGATACTGCTGTATCACCGGTTACTGCTGTTGCAGTAATTGTAAGGCCATTGATTGAATATGTATTTGTATTATTCTTGAACGTCGCACCATTCAACTCGATTTCTGAATCGCTGCCATATACTCTTACGGCACCTATTCCGCCTGTTGATGTAATTCCTAACTGGCTCAATGCTGCCGCATATCCCGGTGCAGTCTCTCCCTGTCTTGCAACATTATATGCATCTACCATACGCTGTGCATAATCATAATCCGCCTGTGCTGCATCTCTTGCCTCTGTTGCAATCGTACTTCCATTGGCAATCGCCTGCGTATATGTATAATTGTCAGTATCAATCGTTCCATCGTCTTTTAGCTTATTCTGCATGCCTACTGTATCATGAATCTGAACAGAACCTTTTTCTGCATCAATTGTCACACTTGTAGTATCTGTCGCCGAAATAATCCCTGCTTCACGATATGTATTCAGGATACCTTCTGTCAATGTATTTAATTTATCCGTACCATTGTTTAAAGATGTTTCTATTTCATTTACATAGTTCGTACGATCTGTATCTGTCCATGTACCATTTCCCATCTTTTCTAATACAGTTGAAGCCGCAGAAATCTTTGTTGATACAGTTGATAATTCTGTTTTCTCATCATCTGTAATTGTTCCATCTGTATTCTTCTGGTCTAATTCCTGCTTACGTGTTCTTAACGTAGCCAACTCTGCATCTAATGCATCAGACGCATCTGTCAGGCTGCTTGCACTTGCTGTTGCTGCAAAGCTCTGTGCGTACTGCTTCTGATACGAAAGCAACGTATTCTGCTGATTCTGACTCTTAACTGCACTAAGCTGATTTTTCAAACCGGCATTAAACTGATTAATCTTGCTATCGTAAGCTGCCTGTGCTGTTTCATCTACATAATTAGCATTATCCGTAACAGCTTTGTACGGACGAATCACTTCATCTAAATTATTAACCGTCGCGCCATTTAATCCCAATGCGTTTAATGCAGAATTGCCATTTGCATCTACTGCTGATAAAGAAAAATCATGATCTGCACCGGATGTTTTCGCACTTACAAAAAATCTTTGATTGTTTTCATCAAAATTGGCATTTACACCTGCATCTTTTAACTTTGCAACAAACTGGTTCACTGTCATATCGGACGATAATGCTATCTGAGAAGTCTTACCTTCTGATGTAATCTTAAGATTACCTGATACACTGTCTGACATTCCCTGAATGGCAGATAATTTTGTATCTCCTGTAATCTTTGATGAACCGGAAGATGCTTTCGCTGCAATCTGACCGCCTGTAAGATAACCGGATGCCGCCATCTTCTTAACTTTTAATGACTGTGTACCTGTTACGGCTGATGTAGACGCAGATACTGTCGCATAATTAGAGTTTGAAATGGTTGCTTTCTTCAATGCATAATTCTTAGAATACTGCATTGATGACAATGTACCTGTATAAAATCCATAAATCTTCGTATTCATGGTCTTCCATGCGTCCTGCTTCCAAGACAGCTTCGTCTGTGCCTTTACAAGATTATCCTTCTGTAAACTGTATGATGACACCAGTGCTGTTACAAGTGCTTCTGTATCCAGACCTGATGACATACCCGAAAGTCTAATTGGCATATTTTCCTCTTTTCTGCATGAATTGCTTCATGTCTTGTCTATCCTTACTTATCTGCGCTCATCTACAAGGATACCTGCAAGCTCCCATGCCTTTTCAAGCATCTTTAATGCTTTCTCTGATGGAATCTCACGAATGACTTCGTCTGTTTCCTTATCCTTGATTGTGATTGTAATACGGTTTGTTGGCTCATTATAACCAAACTCTGCAACCGTATTGCGGTTGATAAGTTTATTGATTTCTTTCATATCCTGCACAGTAGCCTGTGGCTGTTCTTTGCCCTTATCGTCCTGATTCGCGCTCTGTCCATTCTGTGCATTACTCTGTGCTGACTTGCTGACTACCTGTGTATCATAATCTACGGATGCTGTTACTGCATCTGATACATCTGATGAAACTGTATTTGTCTTAGCGACATGTTCGACAGGCTTTGCTGCTGAAACCGCCTGACTCTGATAGTTGCTTGTGCTTACTGCACTTCTTACTGCTTCCATTCCCATTTTATCCACCTCCGTGTGAAATTCATAAAAATCATATTTTGTATTTATAGAAAGGTATACCGAACATGTGGCATACCTTATCATTCTATATATCGGTCATTCTCTTGAAAAAATTAACCTTTACTTGTGAAACAACTGTTTTAATGCCTCACGATTCACAGACTGCACTGCTTCTTTATTGGAATCCTGAATCTGCGCATATACCTCTTTTCGATAAATTGGTACTGACTTTGGTGCCGAAATACCAATCTTTACCTGATCTCCTTTAATATCAATAATCTTAATCTCAATATTATCGTTGATAACAATCGCTTCATCTTTTTTTCTGGAAAGAGCCAGCATATCATTCACCACCCTTTCCAGACCGCTCCTTAAGGAACTCATAAATCGGATAACGAACCAGATAATCCTCATTTTCTGCGATTACCTGAACTGCTTTATTCGTATCTGCATTAATGATAATCGGTGCCTTAAGATTACACGTCATCTTTGTCAAGTCTGAAGGAACTGTAAGTGTCACAAACTCTGCAAGAGCTGCGCCTTCAATCTCTCCTAAGGCTTGGATTCTCTCATCATCTACGATCGGATTATAGTCTTCTTTTACTAATGTCGGCTTCATAATCGGAAGTGCAAGTGCAGGTTCTTCCATAGACTGCAGCCACATAATGGCTGATTCCGACGCAGATACACCATCCTCAATATCATAGATTAATGTATACTTCTTGAAATCTTCATAACCAATTAAACCATTTTCAAATGTAATTATTTTATTTTCCGGAATATCAATTTCGCCAAAATTTTTTGTAGTTGCCTTCATTTGCGAAGCCTCCTCTTCTTTCATTTGCTAACATGATTCAAAACATTTTACAGGAAATCTAACAATGTCTCTTTCACCGCTTTGCTTGCTGCATTAAGGGATGCATTGTATACAAGATTCGCAGCAGAATAACCGATGACAACTTCTTCCAAATCAATATCTTCATTGGTTGACTTTAATGATGTGAAGTTCGTCTTCTGTTCTGATACTCTGGTTCTTGTCAGATTCAGTCTTGATTCCCTGTTACCGACATCTGCCTTTGCGACCGAATTCTTCTGCTGGTAACTCTTCATCTGCTTGATGCCATTTTCAAATGCAGTCGTCATTGTCTTGCTTGCAAGTTCTTTCTGCTTGGTAAGACCTTCTAAGATGGAATTGAGTTTCTTCTGAGAATCCTCATCTGCATAACGTTCCTCAGCGATCATTCCCTTTACCTGTGTAATCTGTGCTTCAACATCCTTCACATTATTTACGGCAGTAACAAGACCGTCAATATCCCGTCCAAGATAAATATCAAAAGATTCTTCTGCCTGTGTGTTAATCTTAATCTTCTGCGAGAAATTGATATTATATTCAATCGCTTCATCCGACTTCACATACTGAATATTCTTTACATTATCCACGCAGTCAAAGTACATTGTAGGATTCAAGTCACTCTTTACAAAGTTATCCTTGCGGTAAGATATTTCAAATGTATTGCTCTGATACACATCTTTATATGCCGTATCTCCTAAGAGAATCTCTCCTGTACCGGCATTTAAGATGATTTCATCGTCTCCTGGCACTGCATTATCATCTGTTGTTGTAAACAATGTCACTGATTTTCCTGTTGCATCATTAAATGTAAACTTGCCATCTGCATCCGCCGTAATATTTTGCTCAACTGCATTTTCATCTGTCAAATCCAGTGTGGTCGCACTCTCTCCATCTGCTGAAACTGTAATACGCGTATTATTATATGTCATTGTAAATTCGGTATCTTTGATTGTACTATAAGCCGTTCTAAGCATATGAACTGTACTGACATTCGGTGTAACAATCTCTCCATTGGCATCTTTATGAACATCTAATGCCATAATATCTTCATTTGAATATGCATTGGTATATGCAGTCTTCGTTGTCAGATAATTTCTGTCAAATTTCTGTGTAATGGTATAATCTTCATCCTTTGCCACTTCATCTGAACGATATGTCAAAGAGGTATCTGTCTTATAACCTGTAAATACATATCTGCCGGCGTATTCTACATCACCTTCTGCATAGAATGTATCCTTTAACTGATCCAGCGTTGTCGCAATGGTATCTCTCTGTTCTGAAGAATAGGAATCTGTAGAACCCTGTGTACAATATTCATATAACTTTGAGATAATTGAGTTTGCTTCATCTAACGCACCTTCTGTTGTCTGTAACCAGGAACTCGCATCTGAAATATTCTTATCAAGATACATCGTTACCTGACTTAAGCTCGAACGAAGACGTAATGCACGAATGGCAACAATCGGATCTTCAGAAGGTCTGTTAATCTTCTTTTGTGTTGACATCTGTGTATTATACTTATTCATAAGCAGCTTATTCGTCTGAATATCTGCCATGTTCGTATTAATCATCATCTGATTCGTAATTCTCATGATTCTTCCTCCATCTTCCTTCCGGCTTATACACCTGTTTGATTGATTAATCTGTCATATAACTGATTCATTACAGACATCATTTTACCATTGAGATTATATGCCTGCTGGTACTTCATCAGATTCATTGCTTCTTCTTCCGTATCGACACCCATCACAGATAAACGCTGATTGTTAATACTCTTACGCAGGCTCAAATAATTAATCTGCATATTTGTCGCTTTGCTTGAATCAATAGATACGTCACTGACCATACTCTCTAAGAAATACGATCCCGTACCACCATCAAATATCTTTGCACTCTGCAATTCATTTATTCTATTTAACAGTGATGCATCGGATTCACCTGCATTCTTTGCCGGAAATGTCGCAAGGTTATCATTATTGTGAAGAATCTTGCTATTTACAGAAATATTCTGTGCATTCATAATCGTAATACCGGTTGTTGTAAAGAGCGATTCTCCCTGTTCTCCATCCGCTGTAAAGCCTTCTTTAAAAATCTTATTGACTGCATCTGAAAATGTTGCAACAAACTTATTAATCTGTGACTGATAATATGGAATTCCTTTATAACTGATATTATTGCCATCAATATTAACAACTTCTGTTGTGCGGTTGCCATCTGAATCCAATGCTGTATCAGATACCTTTTCCACACCACTGTTACAGCCGTCTCGAATGTCTACAAGTGCCTTTAATGTACCGCCAAGAGATGCATTATACAAATCAAACGCTCCGCCCATTGCCCATTTAACATCATACAGACCATCTGCATCCGATGCATTTCTTCTCTGTTCGTCACTTCTTGCTTCTACCCGAAGTTCTGAACTCTGATACTGTGTTACAATTGCCTGTCCATTGATATATACATTAAATTCCGTCAAATCATTTCCCATGTCTGACTCAGATACCGATACATTGACAATCTGCGATAACTTATCCACTAACACATTTCTCTGGTCACGTAAATCATTTGCATTGCCGTAACATGCCTCAATATGGTTAATCTGTTTATTTAAAGATGCAATATTCTTGGCGATAGAATTGATTTCATCAATCTGATCCTTAATTTCACTGTTTACATCCTTCTGGGCATTCTGTAAATTCGTATTTAAAGTATTAAAATACTGTGCCAGACTCTGTGCATTATTAATCAATGAATTCTTTGCGGAATCTTCGCCAGGTGTCAATGTCAGCTGGTTGATTGATTTGAAGAAATTGTTATATTCTTCACAATATCCTTTTAATGTGAATTCATTGAAATAATCTTCAATCTGTGTCATATAATTCTGCTTTGTAGAATACTCTCCGTACAATGTCTCATTGTTACGATACTTATCGTCATAATAACTGTCACGCTTCTGATTGATATCAATAACGTCTACACCTGCACCGAGTGTTCCGTATCTTGCATGCGTACGAATCGCATCATTTGCCTGAATCTGTGCTTCCTGTCTGGAATATCCTTCCGTATTAATATTAGAAATGTTGTGAGCCGTAACATTAACCGATGTTGACGCTGCCTGTAACCCGGTATATGCAATGGTAAGCCCAAAAAAAGTAGATGCCATAATTAATCCTTTCTATCTGCTTCGGAACTAAATTTCCGTTTCATATTGTATCTAAATCCGTCTTATCCACGTCCTAATGTATTAATCAAATGTTCCATCATCTCATCAACAACATTGATATATCTTGATGCAGCATTGTATGCCTGCTGATATTTAATCATCTTCTCTAATTCTTCATCTGACGCAACACCCGATACCTGTGTCCGCTGATTATCATAGCCATGCATCATTACTTGATGATTGTCTACATAATAATCAAGAACCTGTCCTGTCATCGCAAATTCACTGATAAAATCACTGTAATAAGACATGTAATCTGAAACCGCATAACTTTCCGGATTCAACGATGCAAACTTCTGATTCCATAAATTAACGAGTTCTTCGCTTCTAATGAAATCTTCTTTTCCTGTCCGTGTAGATAACGGAATCTTATCAATGTTCTGTGCCGCTTCCTTATTTACATCAATATTTCCTAATGTATAATAAGATAATTCACCCTTCTGGTTAAAATTGTTGCGAACATACATATCATTGCCATCCGCATCTTTTGCCTTCGTATAACGCTGTGTCTGAAATCTTGCAAACAACTCGCATCCTACTGTCTGATCTGCATCCATACCAACGGACGTTTTCTCCAAATCCAAGAATGAATATGTATATCTGCTCACTTCTTCTTGTGTTGTGGCTTCCTTATCTTGAAAGAGCTTTTCGCCAGAATCATATTTATAGCGTTCTGGTTGTCCTTCTTCACTCATTTTTTCACCGTAAACTTCTTCGCCCAACTTGTTATATAATACAGCATTTTCTGAGTTATTATATTCATAACGTATTGCATTGAGTTCATTGCCATCAGCATCCTGTAATGCTGTTGCTGTAATTTGCTCTTTTTCCGGACATAAAATATCATTAATCTGCTCTACGATACCATTGACAAGTTTATCCATTCCTGCCATTGCTGAAAGAATTGCTGAAGGCTCGATATACTGGTTATAATATTTCTGTTTATCTTCATATTCTTTCTGCGCCAATGCATAAGCATCCTGTCCTGCCTGTGTCTGCAAATCGAACTGCGTCTTATCCGGTTCTACCGGCACATCTGAATAATCTGCCGTACAGTTACCTCTCGCAATAATCAGACCCTTCAGCTTACCAAAATCCGTATCATAATAACTGTTCGCCTTTGAGAAATCCGGATTGAACACATCACAGTCAAACATCGGCCATGTAGGTATTAACAATCCCTGTTCATCTGTCTTTCTTGAAGACATTTTATTTACAATACCTTCCGTAACAAATGGCGTTCCTTCTGCAATAACAACCACACGTCCATCACTTGAGGAATAATAATCAATTTTAATATAATTACTAAGCTCATCTAACGCATTGTCTCTCTGGTCACGTAAATCATTTGCACTCTCTACTTTTGCGCCTTCAATATCAAGAATCTTACGATTTAACGTACAAATTTCCTCGCCCAGACTATTAATCTTATCAATCATATTCTGAACTTCTGTATTCAATGTCTTCTGATAAGCAATTAATTCATTATAGTTCGTTGTAGAACGTGTCATAAATGCTGTTGCACGCTGAATAACAGATGTTCTTGCCGTTGTACTCTGTGGATTCTTTGCAAGTTCGTTGATGGACTCTCTCAAGTCTGCTAAACATTCCTGATATGTTACCCCCTGTAACTCACCAAATAAATCTTCCACTTCTTCTACAGCTTCATACTGGCTTGAATAGAAACCATAACGTCCATTTGATGTACGATATGCTTCATCCACAAAATCATTACGAACACGTCTCACGTCCTGAATGTCAACACCGAGTCCGTATTGTCTGATTTCTGTTGCTGTATATCCTCCCCCCATTGGAAGGTATGTTCTTGTAGCAAGACCAATCTGCTGTCTTGTATAACCTGTTGTATTAATATTGGATAAATTGTGTGCTGTTGTATTCAGAGCGGTCTGTGCCGACTGCAAGCCACTTACCCCTATAAACAGGCTGCCCATTCCATTCGCCATTGTAACTCCATTCCTGCCTTGGTATGCTCATCCGTAAGCCTGGCAATCTTCACATCCTTTGAAGACTTTCCTTAATTTAAAATTTGATAAACATTTCTGTTTTATAGATTGCATTGTATTTCCAACAATGTCAAAAAGGTATTATTGCTTTGCATCGAATCTTCCCATAATCGGAGCATTTTCCTGTTCATAAGCCCCGTTATCATATCCACCCATCTGTGGTCCTATCATTGCGCTTTTGGCAAGATTCAATTCAAAATCTATCATATCCATGGATTCTTTCAATAACATCTTGTTATTCTCATTAATCTGCATCAACTGATCCAGCGTTCTCTTTAATCGAACATGAACATCCACAAGCGCATCATGCTCTTTTGGACGTTTTTCTAAAATCCGGATAATATCATCTATCCTGATATGCTCAGACTGTAAATTCAATACTGTGCATATATCATTCACATTTATACGGCGTTCTTCTTCCAGCTTATCTAATGCGTCAATCTGTTCCTGTTCCTGTACCAACAACTCCTGTAACTGATCGACGTTGCCCTCAACAATGGCCGTTGTCTTAATCTTGGACAATTCCAACATCTTCATATAACCATCATTCTGTTTATCTAAAACCGTCACCAATGTTTCTATTAAGCTAGCCATCTATCCCTCCGAATTAAAATGCAATCGAATCTGAACCACCGATAAGTTTATCTGCTATCATTGCGGATGAAACACGATATGTTCCGGCTTCCATCATTGCTTTAATCTGTGCCACTTTATCTGTACGCACATCTGCTGCTTCTTCTACAGCTGCCTTCGCAACCTGATATGTCTTTGCTGCCTGAGAAATCTCAAACTTATCGCTTGTATTCTCTACTCTTTTATTCTTATTAGCAGTCGTTGTTTTATTCGTCTTATATATCTGACTAATTGCATTATATGCATCAATACGCATACGAACCGCCTCACTTTCTTTTCTAAAATATTGCTGATATCTTAAATCTGTGAATTGTATCGGCGTTTTTTTCCATTTTCTTAACCTTTTTGTGGTATTTTCTTACCATATTGTATGTTTTACGCAGAAACTTATAATTCTCTAACGAGTTTCCATACAATTTAAACAAACATCTAAATTTCTGACACTGCCCCCGGGCGCAGAATGTGTCATGTCCCATTTGCGCAAATGTGTTCATAACGGAATTTTCATTTTAATTTGTACTATATAACACCCGAAAACATAAAATATGCCTTTTGACACACGCAGCCTAAATCCAAAAAGCCCTGTGCACATAAAATCTGTACACAGGGCTTTATATTGATTTCATCTAAATATTCTACTGCTCTAAGAAGCGCATTCTAGCCTTTTCTCTACGCTCCTGAGCCGCATTGTTCGGCTGTGGTTTCTCCTCACGATACGCATTGCTGAAGCTATTCGCCATCGAACCTTTGCAATTATCACAGAAACGTCCTGATTTAATCATTGCACCGCACTTCTCACAGGCAATACCAATTGGGGAATCTGCTGAGAAACATAAACGTTCTTCACGAACCCACTTTTCGATTTGCTTCACGCTGACATCACACTCTGCTGAAACTTCTGCAATCGTTGCCTTATCATACTCATTAATATATTCTTTGACTTCTACAAACTTATCTTCCATCTTACGAACGCAGTCCGGACACAAATGTTTGTATGGTCCACCAATATAATTATAAATTCTTCCACACTGTCTGCAATTTCTAACGTCCATACTCCCACACCTTTCAATCTTTAGAATCCTTGTCCAATACACAAACACACGAAATATACATCCGATACTCCATGTGCTTTCAGACATTTTGCACAGGCATCCATTGTCGCTCCTGTTGTATAAATGTCATCCACAAGTAATACTTTTCTATAGTTTACTATATTTTGACCAATTATAAAAGCATTTTTCAAATTTTTTACACGTTGTTTATCATCCAGTTCCTTCATCGGCGTTGTTTTTCTTGCACGAAGCAGCATATTTGACACCATTGGAATTCCCGTATACGCCGATAATTCCCGTGCCATAAGTTCCGCCTGATTATATCCTCTCATCCGCTGTTTCGATTCATGCAGCGGCACCGGAACAATCGCATCTATATTCCACAAACGAAGTAAATCCTTGCTCACACGATACATTTCTTTTCCATAAAATGCGGCATATTCCCGTTTGTTCTTATATTTATACCGGTAAATTGACTGTTTCATCCCCTGCGTGTAACGAAACACCGCCACTCCCTGCGTATAGATATGATTTCTCGTCTGGCAGTCATGACAGTATTCCCCTTCTGTTAATAGTTCTTTTCCACATTTTAAGCAATGCATATCTGTAATATCCACAAGTCCTTCCCTGCAATCCACACAAACGGTATAACATTCGCCATTTCTATCCCTTCCTAACGGTTCCTGACATATCGGACACACTTTGGGATAAAATATATCCATTGCTTTCTTCACTAGTATTTTATAAATAAATATTTCCTCTCTTATCGTTATTCTTGCTGCGATACCTCATAGAGCTGGCGTATCTGTGTATCCAATGACGAATATCTTTGCTGCTCTGATTCATTTGCAGCCATCTGATGAAAGTAGGCTTCAACTCCTACCATGCACACACAGGTCTTTGCTCGTGTTACTGCCGTATACAGCAGATTTCTGTTCATCAACATTCTCGGTCCTGAAAACATCGGAATAATGACAGCAGGATATTCACTTCCCTGTGATTTATGAATCGTGATTGCATACGCAAGTTCCAATTCTTCTAACTGTGCAAATTCATATTTCACATACCGATCATCTTCAAACTTTACAACCATCTGTTCTGAAAATGTATTAATCTCCTCAATAACACCTGTATCGCCGTTATAAATTCCCGTTCCACTCTCATATGGAACACCATATCTGCTCCGTTTCTCCCATTCAATCTGATAATTATTCTTAATCTGCATAACCTTGTCGCCTTCACGGTAAATGGTGTCTCCCACCTGCTTTTCCATCTTCGAAGGTGCTGACGGATTCAGAAAATCCTGCATAATTTTATTTAGTCGTTCTACTCCCACAGCAGATTTTCTACTCGGTGTAAGAATCTGAATATCATAAATATCCGCATGCACATATGCCGGTAATTTCTTCTGTATCAGTGTACACATTGCAGCAATAATCGCATCTGCACTGTCTCTTTTTACGAACAGAAAATCCTTGCTGTATTTGTTAAGTAC
Source organism: Lachnospira sp. UBA4346 (assembly GCA_002394205.1). Taxonomy (GTDB): domain Bacteria; phylum Bacillota; class Clostridia; order Lachnospirales; family Lachnospiraceae; genus Lachnospira. The sequence goes on from DGTC01000068.1 coordinate 65,031, forward strand.
AACCGGTTCTCCACGGTTAATTTTATGTGCATTCATAACGATTTCACTCTCTGCTGCCTGTCTGAAAATCTTCTCTAATTTTACGACTGGAAAGCACTCCGATTTTATAATATCTTTCAACACATTTCCCGGTCCAACGCTCGGAAGCTGGTCTATATCTCCAACCAAAATGAGCTTCGTTCCAATTGCAACTGCCTTTAGCAACGCATTCATAATCTGAATGTCCACCATCGACATTTCATCCACAATAATGACATCTGTTTCTAACGGATTACTCTCATCCCGTTCAAAATGCATTCCCACAGAAGTCTTTCCTTTTTCAGAATCACCAATCGAACCACCATTAATTTCTAACAGACGATGTATTGTCTGCGCTTCATACCCGCACGTTTCCGTCATACGCTTCGCTGCACGTCCCGTCGGTGCTGCCAGACGAATATCACAGCCCTCCAGCTCAAAATAACGGATAATCGTATTAATGGTTGTCGTTTTACCGGTACCCGGTCCACCCGTAATAACCATTAATCCGTTCTCAACCGCTGTGCGAACCGCCTGTTTTTGAATCTCATCTAACGATACTTTGGTATCTTTTTCAATTCGTGCAATTCGGTCATTGACATATTTCTCATCTTCCGGAATATGCACATCCAAATCAATCAGCATCTTTGCAACAGATAATTCCATATAGTAATACATGGATGCATACACATTTTTCTGTTCTCCAACTGTCTTTACAACAATCTTTTTATCCATCGCAAGATCCATGATATATTTATCAAATTCCGTTAAATCTATCAACAGCAGTTCTTTTACATGATGCTCTAAAATATTCATTGGCAGATACGTATGTCCCTGCATAGATGCCTGCTGCAGACAATAGAAAATGCCACTCTTTACTCGAAAGTCCGAATCCACACAAATTCCAACCCGCACTGCAATTTCATCTGCAATTTTAAAACCAATTCCGTCAATATCATCTGCTAAACGATACGGATTCTGTTTGATAATTGTATAAATATTTTGACCATATTGGGAATAAATTTTGTTTGCAAGATTCATATTAATTCCATAATCCTGTAAAAAGATCATCGCTTTTCTTAAATCCCGCTTATCGACAAGCTGGCTTGCAATATCCATCGCTTTGGTCAGACTAATTCCTTTAATCTCTGCAAGTCGCTCCGGTTCTTCTTCCATAATCCGAAACGTGTCTGCGCCAAAATTCTTCACAATACGCTCAGCCATTTTTTCACCGATGCCCTTGATTGCACCGGAACTTAGATAACGCCGTATCGAATTCTCATCGTCAGGCGTTCGAAATGTATAAGACTTCACAGAAAACTGCATATCATACACCGCATGGTGTACAAACTCTCCATTTGCAGATATAAATTCACCTGCGTTAATGTAACTAATCACACCAACGCAGGTTATACTTTCACCTTTATACCTGATATCAAACACTGTATATCCGTTATCTTCATTGCGATATACAATATTTTCCACAAAGCCTTCCACATAGTTTACAGCCTTGTAATCCAAAGTATTTTCCTCATTTCTTTATGTTAGAATATGTATTCAAATCATATCTTTTTCATTCTAATAATAAATATCATTTAGAACGCTTCTACTTGTCAGATGCATCCGCTTCTGTCACATTATAATTGCGTTTCATCTGCTCATACAATGTCTGTGCAAGTCCAAGTCCTTTGCCATTTTCATCACTGCACAAACTCTGTGCAAGTTTTGTAACCATCTGACCACCATAAAAATTGCTCATTGAACTTAAATATGCATCAGATGAACCGGATGTCAAACCAAACAGTGCCGCATAATTTTCATCATCACTGTCACCGTTAATATTCGCCATCTTTACCATAGACTTTACCATCTGCTCTACAAAATATTCTTCAAAATCTTTACAAACACTTAACAATTCATCCGTGCTTGCATTTGCCAAATCCGTATTGCTCAAGGTCTTTTGTAATGCATTTGCCGTTGTACGATTGGCATTATTCAGATATGCTGTCTGTAAATTAGACATTCCTTCACTGATAATACTGCTAATATCGCTCATCGCTCTATCCTTTCCGTATTAACAAACTTATCTCTTTAAGTTATTTGCCTGTTCCATCATCGTATCTGATGTTGTAATCGCCTTAGAGCATAATTCATACGCTCTCTGTGCCGTAATCAGATTCACCATTTCTGTCGCCACATTGACATTAGAGGCTTCCAGATAATTCTGCTTTAACACACTTCGTCTTGCAACATTATCTGTATCTTCATTCAATGCCACACCGGATGCATCAGACTGTGTCATATATGTACCGCCAACTTTATCAAGACCTGACGGATTGCTAAACTGGAACAAACCAATCTTAATTCCTGTCAACTGTGGATTATTCTGTTCATCCGGATATAAGATATTGCCATCTGAATCAATTGTAAGTTTTGTTGCATCATAATCTGCTCCAAATGTAATAGGCTGTCCATCCGCACTGACTACCGGATAACCTTCTGATGTTGCTAACATAACACCATCATTTGCAAGTGCAAACTGGAAGTTACCATTACGTGTATACATAATTGCATTGGTTCCTTCTTCATTTGGATTTGGATTCTCTACTGCAAAGAATCCGTCTCCTGAAATCGCAAAATCCGTGTTGCTGTCAGATGCATTTAATGCTCCCTGTGTATATAATGAAGTAATTGCTGACACACGCGCACCCAATCCAACCTGCGCCGGAACCGGCTTTTCTTCTCCATTTGCAGATGTTGTTCTTGTTCTTAAATTCTGATACAGCAATGACTTAAATGAAGTCACTTCTTCCTTATAACCGACTGTATTTACATTAGAAATATTATTTGCAATTGTATCTACATTTGTCTGCTGTGCCATCATACCTGTCGCAGCTGTATATAATGATCTTACCATTTATCCTACCTCCTACAATTCAGAGATTGATACCATCTTACCAAGCATCTCATCAATCGTATTCATTACTTTCTGGTTACTTTCAAATTCTCTTGCAATATTAATCATGCTGACCATTTCTGATACAACATTGATATTAGAAGCCTCTAAATATCCCTGATTCACTGTTGCACTGCTTGCAGTCTGTGTTGCACCGTCAATTGCATCATAAAGATTCTCCCCATAACGCTGTAAATAATCATAGTCTTCAAAATCAACCAATGCAAATGTATCTACATATTCACCGTCTGCGTAAATCGCGCCATTGTTATCCACAGATAATGCACTCACACCCTCCGGAATCTGAATCTGTCCATTCTCTCCTAATACATAATCGCCATCTTTCGTTACAAGATAGCCATCTGCATTAAGCTGAAATGCACCGTCTCTGGAATACTTCGTAGATTCAACACCTTCCTTATTCGTAAAAGAAATAGAAAAGAATCCCGGTCCTGCTAATGCAAAATCATATTTATTTCCTGTATTCTTGAAAGAACCCTGTTCCCAATCCGTATATAACTCACCAATCTTAGCTCCCAATGAAAGTTCCCCAATATTTTCGCTGAGATGTCCGACTGTCAAATCTTTTACTTTGATGCCGTATACACTGTCAAATGACTGTGTCGTAGCTCCTACTTTCTTATAACCGGTTGTTGTCGAATTCGCTAAATTATTAGATACAACATCCATTCTTCGCTGTGAATTCACAAGTCCGGTATAAGTCGTATATAACCCCTTTACCATATCTTCTCCTTTATGATTACTCTTCGCGGTATCCTGCAAGAAATTCGATAAACTTACCAGTTCCAATAGCAACTGCCGTCATCGGATCTTCTGCTGTCATTGTATTAATTCCTGTCTTAGATTCAATTAAATCTTCAAGTCCCTGTAATAAACTTCCGCCGCCTGTCAATACGATTCCGCGATCTGCAATATCTGATGCAAGTTCCGGCGGAGTCTTCTCTAATACGCTGTGAACTGCTTCTACAATCTGTGCTGTTGCTTCTCTTAATGCTTCACCTGTCTCTTCTGATGTTACTTCAACCGTCTTTGGAAGACCTGTTACAAGGTTACGTCCTCTGACATTCATTGTTGCAACTTCTGCTCTCGGATATGCTGAACCCACCTGAATCTTAATTTCTTCCGCTGTTCTTTCACCGATTAAAAGATTGTGCTTCTTTCTCATATAACGAACGATTGCTTCATCAAAATCATCACCGGCAATCTTAATAGATGTACTGACAACTGTACCGCCTAACGAAATAACAGCAATATCCGTTGTTCCACCACCGATATCAACAATCATATTACCACATGGTCTTGAAATATCGATTCCTGCTCCGATGGCTGCTGCAATTGGTTCTTCAATAATGGCTACTTCTCTTGCTCCTGCCTGTAATGTAGCATCTTCAACCGCTTTCTTTTCAACTTCTGTAACTCCGGAAGGCACGCAGACACTGATTCTTGGCTTCTTTAACATTCTCTTGCCGACTGCCTTCTGAATGAAGTACTTTAACATCTTTTCTGTTACTGTATAATCTGAGATAACACCCTGACGAAGTGGACGAACAGCAACAATATTTCCCGGTGTTCTACCAAGCATCAGACGTGCTTCTTCACCGATAGCCTTAATCTTGTTGGTATCTCTGTCAAATGCAACAACAGAAGGTTCTTTTAGTACAACACCCTTCCCTTTTATATATACAAGTATACTTGCTGTTCCCAAGTCGATTCCGATATCCGTAGATAACATAATGTACCCCTTTCTCTTTCCTAAATATATTCCAAATCCGACAGATGTTTCCATCTGTATCTGCAGGACTGTCGCCTCCTGCTTTATTTCGCATCTTATCTATACCATTGGCTTTGACATTCTAAATGCCTGCTGCCAACTTATAATTCCTGATGTATCCGCCATGATTACAATTCTGCATTGTATGGCTACCTAACATTATATACAAATTAAATGCATTTTAAAAGACCTAATTGCAACTTTTTCAAACTTTTTTGTGAACAAAAATATAAAAATCACACAGAAGACAGACACCTCCTGTGTGATTTCCCATCATTATTTTGTTTCAATCCGTTTCAAAGCAATATTGCAAATTATAAATACTTCTTTAAATCTTCTGCCTTATCTGTATTTTCCCATGGAAGATTCAAATCTGTACGACCGAAATGTCCATATGCTGCTGTCTGCTTATAAATTGGTCTTCTAAGGTCTAACATCTTAATAATTCCTGCTGGTCTTAAATCAAAGTTTTCACGAATGATTTCAACAATCTTCTCGCTTGATAACTTACCTGTACCAAATGTCTCTACCATGATTGATGTAGGATGTGCAACACCGATTGCATATGATAACTGAATTTCGCATCTGTCGGCAATTCCGGCTGCAACGATATTCTTTGCTACATAACGTGCTGCATATGCTGCAGAACGGTCAACCTTTGTACAGTCCTTACCTGAAAATGCACCGCCGCCGTGTCTTGCAACACCACCGTAAGTATCAACGATAATCTTACGACCTGTCAGACCACTGTCGCCATTTGGTCCGCCAATTACGAAACGTCCTGTCGGATTGATGAAAATCTTTGTATCATCATCTACCATTGCAGCATCTACGATTGCATCGATAACATACTTCTTAATATCTTCATGAATCTGTTCCTGTGTAACTTCCGGTGCATGCTGTGTAGATACAACAATTGCATCCAAACGAACCGGCTTATTATTTTCATCATATTCTACTGTAACCTGTGTCTTACCGTCTGGTCTTAAATAAGAAAGTGTTCCGTCTTTACGAACCTTTGTAAGCTGTCTTGCGAGCTTCTGTGCAAGTGCTGCTGAGTATGGCATATACTCTTCTGTCTCGTTTGTTGCATAACCAAACATCATACCCTGATCGCCTGCGCCGATTGCTTCAATCGCTGCATCCGTATCTTCGCCAGTCTTTGCTTCTAATGCCTTATCCACACCCATCGCAATATCCGGTGACTGCTTATCAAGTGCGACCATAACGGCACATGTGTTACCGTCAAATCCCTTATCTGAACTGTCATAGCCGATTTCTACAACGGTATCACGTACAATCTGTGCAATATCCACATTTGCCTTTGTTGTTACTTCACCCATTACCATTACAAAACCTGTGTTTGTAAGTGTCTCACAAGCTACTCTTGAATATGGATCCTGTGCGTATAATGCATCAAGCACTGCGTCAGACACCTGATCGCAGATTTTATCCGGATGTCCTTCTGTTACTGATTCTGATGTAAATAATCTCTTTTCCATTGTATTCTCCTTTTCTTTTTGTGAAAGATTTCACATTTGTGTATATTTTGTTTCTCTCCCAAAGAAATTCGAGCAATTTTTCTAATATGAATAAAGAATATGCCTTAACATATTCTCGCGCTGCGCACAGTCACAGAATGTATCATTTTCCATTTGTGCGAGTGCGCATCCTGCAGAACATTTTCACATTATAGAAACGAAGTTTCGTATAATGTAAAAAAAACGAATCCTCATAACAAGGATTCGTAATCTTCTATCGACTCGAAATCCTCTTATTGTTCGACCTGCCAGATATCATTCTGTCAGGCTAGTCGCTCAGGTTGGCACCTTCCTTATATCCAGTACAAGGGGTTGCCGGGCTTCATAGATCCTATGTATCTCCGCCACTCTAAATAAGGGACAAACGCAATATATTTAACTGTTACCGAACATATAGTACACAATTTTTTAAAGAGCGTCAAGCACTTCATAAATTTTTTAGAATCCGTTTTTATTATCAATATATAGTAATTTTGCAATAATTCGCATCTTTCCTGATATACAGTCACATAATACTTCTGTTAAAATGCACAAAAAAAAGAATAAAAATTGACTTTTGTTAATAAGTTTTTTATAATAAATACGCAACTGTAAATGATGAAAAAGGAATGTGAGAACACTTATGGAAAATCAATTAAACACACCAGATACAGTTCTTGAAAAAACTGTATTTATTTTTGATGCAGAGGAGGGGCAAGTTCTGTCAAAAGATATTCATCTTCCCGACGGACACTTAGTTGCTGCAAAAGATACTGTTTTGACAATGAATCTCATTACTAAGATTTCAGGTTATCATATTTTGGAAATATCCGTCTACGATAATTCCGTGGATGTTATTCCAACTTCTGATGAGAATGTTTCCTATTATAATAAAGTTCGCCAAAGTGAACTGTTTCAGGAATTTCATGCTTCCTATAAAGAAGATATTGATGATGTCACAAATCAGTTAAATGATTTTATGCTCAAAGGGCAGAAAATCGACACAGAAAAGCTATTATCAAACACAGAACACATATTAGAAAAATATAACAACACACTGCAGATTTTTGATATGTTACATTGTATGCGAGATGTAGATGATCTCACTTATACACACTGTGTAAATGTAGCATTAATTTCATCTATTATCGGTAAGTGGCTTGGTTTCTCAAAACAAGATATTAATACGCTGACATTGTGTGGTTTACTTCACGATATTGGCAAAATTATGATTCCTAACGAAATCTTAACCAAACCGGATCGTTTAACAGACAACGAATTTGCAATTATGAAGAATCACGTAAATCTCGGATTTGCACATATCAAAGACGATGACATTGATTCACGCATTAAAGAAGCATGTTTATTGCACCATGAAAAATGCGACGGCTCCGGATATCCGTTCGGTCTGAAATCTGATAAGATTCCGGATTTCACAAAAATTGTTACCATCGCTGATATTTATGATGCTATGACTGCCACACGTGTATATCGTGATGCAATTTGTCCTTTTGATGTAATCCGCATTATGGAAGCGGACGCACTTACAAAGTTTGATCCGAAGTTTATTCTTCCATTTTTACGCAATGTCGCAAATTCTTATATCCATACCAATGTAAAATTATCCGACGGACGCGAAGGGGAAGTCGTTATGCTCAACCAACATCAACTGAGTTCTCCAATCGTACAGTGCGGTGATGATTTTATAGATTTATCAAAAGAAAAAGAATTAAAAATCATCGCAGTAATCTAACTGATTTGATTTCTGTATATATTTTATGGATTAAGCTCCAGGCATCGCCGTCTGGTCTTAATCCATTTTTCACATTCATTACATTTTATAAAATATAATGAATAATTTTCGAAAAACATTCTTTATCCTAAGACTTGAAAAAATACCTATTTCTATATATAATTTTCGATTATGAGATTGCTGTTATAATCTCAATTCACAAGACTATTTTTTGGAGGTTACCCCTATGAATATTATTGTCGTCGGCTGTGGTAAAGTCGGTTTCACACTTGTCGAACAGCTCAGCATGGAAGGTCATGATGTAACTGCAATTGATGAACGTGCAGACCGTATCAACAAAGTCAAAGACGAATTTGATGTTATGGGAATCGTCGGAAACGGCGTTAGTTATCAGGTACAGGTAGATGCCGGTATTACAGATACCGATCTTTTAATCGCAGCTACAAACTCAGATGAACAGAATCTTCTCTGTTGTCTGATTGCCAAAAAAACAGGACATTGTCAAACAATTGCCCGTGTACGTAACCCGGTTTATCATAAAGAACTTGAATTCTTTAAAAATGAATTCGGATTAGCAATGATTATCAATCCGGAATATGCAACCGCAGATGAAATTTCCAGAATATTCCAATTTCCATCTGCAATTAAAATCGCACCTTTTGCAAACGGAAATATTGAAATGCTCCATTTCCGTATCACAAAAGACTCCCCTTTAAATGGAGAACATATTACCAATATCCGAACACGTTTCAACAAAAATATTCTCGTTGCTGCGGTCGACCGAAAAGGCGAAATGATTATTCCAAATGGAGATTTTAGTTTCGAAGAAGATGATACCGTCTCTATTATCGGAAAAAGACAGGAAGCGATTGATTTCTTTAACAAATGTGGTTTGATAACCAATCGTATTCACAATGCGATGATTGCCGGTGGAGGGAAAATTTCGTATTATCTTGCGAAAAATTTATTAAAAGCCGGCATATCCGTAACAATCATTGAAATGAATCGTGCACGATGCGAACAACTTACCGAACTGCTTCCAAAAGCAACCATTATCTGCGGAGATGCTACTGATGAAACGCTTCTTGAACAGGAAGGTCTTAATCGAACACAGGGATTTGCAGCATTAACCGGTGTGGATGAAGAAAATATTCTGATTACACTTTATGCACGAAAGAATTCAAATGCAAAGATTATCACAAAAATCAACCGTATTAATTTCAGTTCCGTTATTGATGAGCTGCATCTTGACTGTGTTGTCAATCCACGTATGATTATGGCGGATCATATTGTACGCCACGCACGAACTTTTAAGAAATCGCTTGAAAGTGATGTAGAAAATCTATACAGTCTACACGGTGGTAAAGCAGAAGCGATTGAATTCATTATCAAAGAACATTCTGCATTAACAGATATTTTACTAAAAGATTTGACAATGAAAAATAACATCTTAATTTGTAGTATTTACAGAAATGGACAAATTATTATCCCTTCTGGTCAGGATACTATTCAAATTGGCGACTCTGTAATTGTTGTCGTTACCGGACACCGCATTTCTGACATTAATGAAATTATTGCCAAATAACCCGGCAAATGTGAATAAAGGATTTATAAAATTATGAACTACTCAATTGTTTTATATATTGTAGGCTATGTATTAAAATTTGAAGGGATTTTTTTGCTGCTTCCTACAATCGTTAGTATTATTTATCAGGAACACAATTTTTACTGTTATCTGATTGTCGCTGCAATCAGCTTTTGTATTGGTTCGTTATTGTGTCATTTCAAAAAAACGAAAATGCAGTTATTCCCTAGAGACGGTTTTGCCAGTGTTGCACTTAGCTGGATTGTTTTAAGTATTTTCGGAGCGATTCCATTTGTACTAACCGGTGATATTCCTTCTTACACCGACGCATTATTTGAAACCATTTCCGGTTTTACGACAACCGGTGCAAGCATTATTCCTGATGTAGAAGCTCTGACACATTCCGGATTGTTCTGGAGAAGTTTTACACACTGGGTTGGCGGTATGGGCGTACTTGTTTTTATTATGGCGATTCTCCCTCTGACCGGCAGCTCTACTATGAATCTGATGAAGGCAGAAAGTCCCGGACCTTCTGTTGACAAACTCGTACCACATGTAAAAGATACTGCAAAGATTCTCTATGGAATCTATATCGGAATTACGGCAATTGAACTTGTATTATTAATTCTATTTAAAATGCCGGTATTTGATGCATTTACATTGACATTTGGTACTGTCGGTACTGGTGGTTTCGGTGTTTTAGGTGACAGTATTGCAAGTTATTCACCAACGCTTCAGATTATTATTACGATTTTTATGATTTTAAGTGGTGTAAATTATACCGCATACTTTTTGATTCTTACAAAACGTATCAAGAGTGCAATTAAAATGGAAGAAGTTCGGTGGTATTTCATCATCATTCTGACATCTGTTGCTGTAATTACACTCAACACCATGCACATGTTTCACTCTATTGGAGAAACCCTTCGACATGCAAGTTTCCAGGTTGGCTCTATTATTACGACAACCGGTTATGCTACATATGATTTTGATACATGGCCGACACTTTCTAAAACTATTTTGGTTATGCTAATGTTTGTGGGCGCATGCGCAGGCAGTACCGGCGGTGGTATGAAAGTATCACGTTTTGTTATTTTATTTCGAACGATTAAAAAAGAATTGTCCTTGTTGATTCACCCGCGTGAAGTGCGTAAAGTTCGCATGGACGACCATGCTGTTTCGCATGAAGTTATCCGTTCAACAAATGTATATGTTGCTGTATATTTATTTGTATTTTTCACTTCATTGTTATTAATCAGTATTGATAACTTTAATTTTACAACCAATTTTACAGCCATTGCAGCAACTTTAAACAATATCGGTCCCGGTCTGGATCTCGTAGGACCTACGCAGAATTTCTCGATTTATTCCGGATTTTCTAAATATGTTATGATGTTTGATATGTTAGCCGGAAGATTGGAATTGTTCCCTATGCTGATTCTGTTCCACCCTTCTTGTTGGAGAAGACGGTAACCTTTTACAAATAAATATCCCTACATAAAAAGAAACCAGAATACGCCTTCCCCGCTTATTCTGGTTCTTTTTATAAGTTTCATATATCAAATTGTGTTTCTCAATTTACAAATGCATATGCATATATTTCTCCCTCGTTGCAAGTCCTCCCCTAATATGACGTTCCTGTTTGTTGACATCTAATACTTTTCTGGCTTCCTCTGCAAGTGTTGGATTTAACTGACGCAAACGTGCCGTTATATCCTTATGTACCGTACTTTTGCTGACGCCAAACTGCTTTGCCGCCTGTCTGACCGTGGACTTCGTTTCTACAATATACTCTGCGGTCTTTTGTGCCCGCTCTTCGATATATCCTTTCAAGGAACAATTCCTCTATGTGCTTGTTTTGTATATTGTATGCGATAAATGAATGGTTATGACTGAAATTTTCTTGCCTGCGACGGCGACTGATTCATATACTTATGAAAAAATCTCCCCATATGACTAATACTGTCAAATCCCGTCTGCAAAGCTATTTCCGTTACCGACAACTGACTCCCCTTCAACAACTGTGCTGCCTGTAACACCCGATACCGAATAAGATATTCAAACGGTGTCTGATGAAGCACTTTCTTAAAGCAGCGACTCAGTTCACTTTTACTAATATGTGCTATATCCGCTATTTCTTCTAATGTCATTTTATTTCGATAATGCTGGTGAATATATCCAATACATACCTTCACACGTTCTACATCCCTAGGATTCAATCGAATCGAAGGAAGCTGCTCTGTACTCTCACGTGTCAGCAATGCATGCCAAATTGTTCCAATCATCATCTTGACCTGCAATTCATATCCAACTGCCCTGGTCTGCAATATTTTCTGCAGCTGCAATAATACCCGCTTTTCCTGTGTAAATAATATGCGATAATCATCTCCATTTAAAATCGGAAGGATACAATGATTATATGCATCAGATAACATATCATTTTCTATAATCGTACTTTTTAAAATAAATGAGAGTACTTTTCCTTTATCTTTCTGCTGTGGCTGTAACTGATGCAGCACTTTGCTATTAATAAATACTCCTTCTCCCTCTGCAAGAATCAACTCCTTATTTCCAATCAAAATATGTACTTCGCCCTCTAATACCAGCGTAAACTGAACCTCTTCGTGCCAATGCCACAAGATTAATCCATATTCAAATCTCGAAAAATCATCTTCGTACATCGCAAGTGGAAATTCTGTTGTTCCATGCTGTTTAATCTCTTGAAAATTTTCATCAACAATCGTCTGTTCTAACTGCATAATACCCTTTCTTGATAAACTTTTTCTCTTATTTTGACAATATCGTGCATATTTTAAGCAATATTATCGTAGATAAAGCATTTTATAGATAATATAATTATACCAGTTTCAACGATACAAATAAATACACAAATACATTTCATTGATGGAGGTTCTTATGATATTAGATTTATTTTCTTTAAAAGGTAAAGTTGCTGTTGTTACAGGTGCAAATACCGGTCTTGGACAGGGTATCTGCGTTGCTTATGCAGAAGCCGGTGCATCTGTTATCGGTGTAGCAAGAAGAAGCTGTGCAGAAACTGCTGAAAAGATTGCTGCATTTGGCGGTGCATTTACAGAATGTATCGTAGATTTATCCGGTGCCGATGCAATTGATAAAATTATTGAGGGCATTGAAAATTCTTACGGACATGTTGATATTCTCGTAAATAACGCTGGTATTATCAAACGTGCTGACGCTGTAGATGTTACAGAAGAAGCATGGGATTCCGTTATCAATTTAAATGAACGTCTGGTATTCTTCTTATCTCAGACAATTGCGAAAAAATACCTTCTTCCACAGAAGTCCGGTAAGATTATCAACATTGCTTCTATGTTAAGTTATCAGGGCGGTATCCGTGTTCCTGCTTATACAGCAAGTAAAAGTGCCGTTATGGGTATGACAAAGGCTCTTGCAAATGAATGGGCTTCTTATGGCGTTGCTGTCAATGCAATTGCGCCTGGATACATGGCTACAAATAATACAGAGCAGCTTCGTAATGATGCAGCACGTAATGAAGCAGTTCTTGACAGAATTCCTGCCGGAAGATGGGGAACTCCTGAGGATTTATATGGTGCAGCCGTATATCTCGCTTCTGCCGCTTCTGATTATGTAAATGGTTTTACACTTGCAGTTGACGGAGGTTGGCTCGCACGTTAATTTGTGAAACCAGAATCAACAATTTTGGTAATTGAAATGCATCGATACACGATGTTATTTCTTTCTATCTTATTCGTTACATAACAACAAAGCAGTGACAGCTTATATAAAATATATGTTTGTATCTTATATGAGCATCACTGCTGTTTATTTATTCTCTGCTTTTCATTTTTTCGTACCGTATCGCAGAATTACTCTTATCTTGACTTTCTACAATACAATCTCTTATAATAATTCCGCATTATATTGCACATTATTTTGATATTATTTTAACAATAAATATATTTAGAGATGTTTATATGAATGACCATATTTAAATTATCCCTATTTATATATCTAAATTTATTCTTAGAAAGGACTTCCATGATGAAACATATTCTTTTAATTGCAACCGGCGGCACCATTGCTTCCACTGAATCCGGTGAAGGTCTTGCACCTTCTATCAATGCAAATGAACTTCTGGCAAATATACCCGAAATAAAGTCTCTCTGTGCATTAACCGGTATTTCCATTATGAGCATTGACAGCACCAACATGAATCCAACCCGAATGATACACATTGCCAATGCCATTTCTGACAATTACAGCCATTATGATGGTTTTGTTATCACTCATGGAACGGATACAATGGCATACAGTGCTGCTGCCCTTAGCTATATGCTGCAAGGTCTTAATAAACCCGTCGTTTTAACCGGCTCACAGATTGCCCTAGAAGCTCCAAACACAGATGCCAAACGAAATTTAGCTGATGCTATCCGTTTTGCCTGCGAAGAGATTCGTGGAGTATATATCGCATTTAATGGTATTATTATCAACGGAACGCATGCCATGAAAATAAAGACAAGAAGTTTTGACGGTTTCGCAAGTATGAATTTTCCTGAAATCGCCCAAATAAAAGGAACTGACATTATCCGTAATCAGGAATTAATTGATAAGGGATATTTCAAAAAATACGCAATTTCTCATACAGATTGCTTTCATCCAACACCAACTCTTTGCGAAGATGTTTTTATTGTGAAACTATTTCCCGGTATTCAACCGCAAATTTTTGATTTTATCAAACAAAACTATAAAGGCGTTATCATCGAAAGTTTTGGTATCGGCGGAATTCCAAATGAACCCTATAATATTGCCGGTAAAATCGGTGAATTAATTGCATCCGGTATCGCTGTTGTCATCACTACACAATGTCTGTATGAAGGCATTGATTTAGGCGTATATGCTGTCGGACAGAATATGGCAAAAGAACATGTAATTCTGGGGGCAGACATGACAGCAGAAGCTCTAACCATGAAATTAATGTGGGCACTGCACGCCTTTGATTCCATAAAAGACATCAAAAAATATATGGAAACACCTTACTTCTCAGACCGCAGTTACTGATTTATTCATTTTCATCCTCCTGACAGGCTGACACTTTCAAATAAATATATTCGTTGTGCCTGTTTTCTTGCATCTAAAAAACCAGTATCGCAAAAATGCAATACTGGTTTTTGTCACTTAATTGGATTTTAATTATCTCTTACTAATAAACTGACTGTATGTCCAACCATATTTACCATTGATATCGCTTCCATAGTACCATAAATTTCCACCATCATCATAGGCTTCTCCATAGATATAGAATATATCTGAAATCGTAATGGAACCTATCGAATCATAATTTGTTCCAGGACCTGTACGAATATTTAAACCTTCTCCCGTACATACGGCACGTGTACTTGATGAATACATTTTATTAGGCTTAATAATCGATGAGGAATCATCTGCTACACCTGTTGCGTACTGAGGACTGTCTTCACTCAATACAGTCACTGTACAAGATACCGTTGCTGTACTATTCTGTGAATCTGTTACAGAGTATTTTACAGTATATGTACCAATTGTATTAAAATTAACATATGTAACTTCAATTTTATCACTGATATCTCCATCTTCCTCATCAATCGCTGTTACACCATCTAATAAATCTACAGGCGTACCTACAACCGTCTGAACATCTTTCACTCCATAAAATTCCGGTTTTGTATTTTTTGCCGGTGCTTTACTTGTCGCTTCCGTTGTTGCTGCAGCCTCTGTCTGTCTGTGTTCAATTGTATTCTCTGTTGATTCTGCCACAGTCGTTACCGCTGCTGTTTCTTTTGACTGTTTTTCCTTTTTATTTGAAGAGGTAAGCAGCATTGCAATAACCATTCCAATAATCACACCCAAAACAATGACACCGCAAACAATTCCAATAATAAGACCTTTATTACCTTTTCTTTCTTCTTGCTGCACAGTATTTATTTGTTGTGCACTTTCATTCTGCACATTTCCTGTCTGAACCGTTGCCTGATATATTGGCTGTACAGGTTCAACAGCCGGATTCGGCGTACTCTGTGTAAATACCTGTTCACGATTAACCTGCTCAACCATTTTATTGGCCTGTGCACTAACCGCCTTCTCAATCTCATCCACATCCTGCATGGATGCCTTTTCTTCTAAAGATGATTCCTGTACCTGATTGTCTGTTTCTGCATTATTCTGTAATAATGCGCCACAATGTGCACAAAACTTATCTCCATCTTGATTTGGCTTGCCACATCTACCACAAAACATTTAATCTCAACCTCCAAAACTTGAAATATTACCAATTACTTCACATGTATACTTACTCTTGTTATTTTTAATAATTTCATTATACATTGTCTCTCCAGATGTATATCCGGATAAACTTGATGAATTACCATATCGAAGACTCGTTGTTCCCCTGATACTTAATGATGAATCATGGGTAATTGAACCATTTCCTTTAATCAATATTCCTGACATATACACAGGGAAATATACTTTCGTTGCAGAAAATGTACGATATGAAGAATTTGTACGCGGCTTTGCACTAACATTTGCAGAATATACAACGCATGCATAGTTATTATTTCCACTATTTTGTTTCAGGAAATACACTCCTTCATATTGTAAATCTGAATATGTTACTCCATAATCTGAATTGATTCCGGTAATGTATGAAGTAACTTTATCTTTTGCATCTTTTTTTAATACATCCAGATTACTATCTGATATATCAGAAATTTTCTGAACATATTCATCTACTTTATTACATTCATATTGCTTCTCTGTCTGATTGAAACGATATCCGTTTTCAAGAGCTTCCGGTTCATCTGTTTTGACACGAACCGTAATCTTATCTCCACTAGCAATATTGGATGTTTTGTCCGCAGTAAAAGACAATTTTTTCAAGAATGAATCATCTGAATTTGTTGCTGTATTGCTCAGTTTCACTTTAACCTTTGGAGAAACCCCATCAAAATCAACAGATACATATTCAAATGGATCAATTAACTTTGCCTGATCTAAACCGTCAACTTTATATGAAGATTCTTTCGAAACTAATGTAATTCCCATTTTTTGTTTTACCGTGACTGGAATATTTATCATTAGCTTTACAGATTCTCCATTTGATATATGAGACTCTTTATCTAATTGCATAGCAAATCCACAATCAGCTAATGAATCCGCAACCTTTCTTTCCAATCTCGAAATATCAGCATCTGCCATCTTTTTTAGATTATATCCCTGTGCCTTTAAGATTGCATGGTAGAAATCAGATTTATTCAACTTAATTTCTGCTTTTCCCGCTTCATTATATCCCGAAATCTGAACTTCAACATATTTATTGACATCGACTCTTTTTTTTATATTATTATAAGCTATATAACCGCCTACGCCTACTACAACACAAATGGCAGCAATTATACCTATAATAATTTTCATTTTTTTAGACAAACCTTTTTTTGGAATGTCTGATTGGTTTCCCACCTGCATCTGTACCGGTGTTGAATTTAGCATTGGTTCCGGCATCGATGTTGCATCTGATTGCGCGGACTGATTATACGCTTCCAGCATTGACGGATGTAATACCTGTGTTTCTGCACCCCCTAAAGGCTGTCCACAAGATTGACAAAATGCCGCTTCATCCTCATTTTTGGCTCCGCATTGTGCACAAAACTTCATCTATTTGTCTCCTTAATACTAAAAAATTCTATTAAACATGTATTCAAGTGATTTTAATGGATTAGATGATGTATTTTTATAAGAAGACATTTGTCTGCTTAATTCTTTCAAATTCATTTTTAATGTTTCCGGAAGATATATTGTCCAACATTTTGAATATATAAATGTTGAAATTGCATAGAATACAATAAATGCAATAATATACATGTATACAATCTTACTGTTTCTTCTTTCATCTTCTAATGGAGCACATAAGCACAATACAGTCCAACCAATTACATTTCCTAATGAAAAAATAACAAATGCTACGATTGCTGACTGATAACTAAATAATGCAACAACCATTGAAAATACTGTTACAACACTAACTGCAAGACTTCGTAATGATACCAATGAAAGTACCTGCTGGAAACTAAGCTCACTCTTTGCTATCTTATGTCCTAAAAATACCAATCCTGCCAAAATACATGACAAAATAATTGACAAGAACGTTGTAATGAAAAATGAACTAAAATAAGGCATTTCAATATAGCCCATAAACGCACGGGAAGTAAGATCTGCATCCTGCAATGTCGCAATCATTAAAATAAAACTGCGTAACTTCTGTAAAAGCTCTGCTGCAAAAATTCCTGTCAATACACCCTGTACTGCAATAAAAATCATTGCATATATAAAATTTCCTTCTGCCGCATATTCTCTTCCGGCAATTAACGGACTTGAAAATAATTCTTTTAATACAGAAAACAGTTGACCTTTTCCTGAATTCTGCTGTGGCTGCACCTGCTGATATTGCTGCTGATACTGATATTGTGGAGCCTGCTGGTATTGCTGCTGATACTGTGGTGCCTGTTGCTGATACTGCGGTGCCTGTTGCTGATACTGTGGTGTCTGTTGCTGATACTGTGCTCCTCCCACACATGAACATACTTCTCCTGGTTGAAGTGGTTTTCCACATCGTGTACAAAAATTTGCCATAAGTTATCCTCCCTTTGTAACTTAACCATTTTATGTGTTTTCTTATGTACGCGAAAAGTGTAAAATCTTTTCCCGCTAATGGCTTAAAAAAAACAAATGCCACCTTCGGTGTCGCTTGCTTTTTTCTGCGCTCATTACATCATAGTATATCATAATTTGACAAGAAATTACAAATTACATCACCATTTTATAGAAGCCTATTCAGCTCCCCTATATGATTTACAAAATTGGCCGCCATGCAGCTTTCCCTTGTATTATTGTATTTAAAATTTTAATATTTTTGTTTATTTTCTAATAATTTATGTTACAATTCACATATAGAATATACACATTAGAAATGACTTATCATCTGTGTGAAAGCGACGCAGCGACTCATTTCTACTTATCGCTTTGGACTGGAGGCTATTATGAGTACAATTATTACAATCGGTCGTGAATTCGGTAGTGGTGGTCATATTGTCGGCGAAATGCTATCACAGGAATTAGGAATTCCTTATTATGACAATGAACTCATTGCAATGGCTGTTGATTACGGCGAAATTCAGCGTGGACACCCTCTTGACAAATTTGATGAAAAAAAGACAAACCCGTGGCTCTTTGAAGTAAATTATACCGGCAATGAACATGCGCCAAAGGGTGAATCCATGGAGGAAGTTCTTTTCAAATTGCAGCAGGATGTTATGAAAGATATTGCCGCAAAGGGAAATGCTATCATCGTTGGCCGTTGTGCCGACAAAATTTTAAAAGAAGCCGGACACACCGTTATCAGCGTGTTTGTCGCAGCTTCCATGGAACAGCGAACCGAACGAATTATGCACAAATATGACGTAGAAGAAGCAAAAGCAATTTCTATTATTAAAAAACGGGATAAACGTCGTAAGTCATTCTACGAATTCCACACAGGAAAGGAATGGGGTAATCCGAAGACGTATGATTACTATTTCCATACCGATGATTTATCTTTATTAGAAATCACAAATGAAATCGTAAGAATTTATGAGGGTCGTTAATTTATACCCTTTAGAAACAAACTCCGTTGTGAACGCACTTGTGAACGAATCTCCAAGAATTACCAACTTCCATCTCAGCAATGGCTTTCATTCTGGGAACTTCTAGGAGTTGGATTTCACAAGATGCTAAAAACACAGATACAGATATTCTCGCATAAGACTGCGACATGAATACCGTATCTGTGTTTTTATTTACAATGCTTTTTTAACTTTTCAATTCCTTAAAATACAACGTCTGTGCCTTTACTCTGTACGCAACGCTGTTACCGGATCTTTCTTTGCTGCCTTCTTTGCAGGAATCAGACCGCCAATCAATGTTAAAACTGTACTTAAAATAATTAATACAATACCACTGCTTACCGGAAGTGCTGCATTTACCTGCGCAGAATCTGCAACTGCATGAATAACGGCATTACTTGGAATTAACAGCAGCAATGTGATTACAATACCGAGAACGCCTGAAATCAAACCAATAATAAATGTTTCCGCATTAAATACCTGTGAGATATTTCTCTTTGATGCACCAATTGCACGCAAAATACCAATTTCTTTTGTACGCTCAAGGACTGAAATATAAGTAATAATACCAATCATAATAGATGATACGACAAGAGAAACTGCCACAAATGCAACCAATACATATGTGATGACATTGATAATCGTTGTCACACTGCTCATCAGCAATCCCACATAATCTGTATAGCTAATCTTATTTTCTTCTGCTGCATTTTCATTGTATTTCTTAATGCAATCTGAAATGGCATCCTTTGCCTCAAAACTATCTACATAAATATTAATACCGGACGGTGCATCTACACTGACCACACCAAAACCTGCCATATTATCATCATAATTACCAGTAGAAATATAATTATCATAAATCGACAACAATGTGCTGTCATCCGGATTCTGCAAATAAGAATCTAACATCGCTGCCTGCCCTGCTTCTCCCATTGCAAGAATCTGTGTTGCCGCTTCTTCATTTCCAGCATATACCATCTGCATCATATCACGGAACATTGATGCCTTATCCGAAACGCCTAAATTCTCTAAATATTTCTTTGCATCTGCAATCTTTTCTGCGTCATCTGACGGTGCAAAGGCAAGTCCATTCAGTACATTAATTGTCTGGTTGGCTCTCTGCTCTTTTACAATCGCACTCTCATCTGCATAATCAATCAGATAATCTGTCAATGCCTGTGTATAACCTACCGGTGCATTGATAAATGTCGTATCTGCATCTTCTGAAATGCGGACAATACCGGTAATCTTTAATTTCATTGCACTTTTGATAATTTCCTTCATCTGTGCAGTGTCTTCTGAAACATCTTTGTATGTTCCATTATCCTCTTTGATAAATGTATCACTCGCAGGTACTAAATATAAATCCTGCTTGCAAATATCTTCATAAGTCAATTTCTGACTGTCTACCGTTACGGTTTCCCCGGCATCAACCTTCTTCATCAACTCTTTGTACTCGGCTGTCGGAAGCATCCCAAGCTGATAAAGGGTCGTCGCAGAAATTTCATTGTTTGAATCTGCTACCAGTACCACTTCATCATAAGCCTTTGGCCAGTCACCGTATAATACCTCATAACTGTCCGTAATGGCTTCACTGATAGAATTCTTATCCTTCCCCGGCAATAATTCAGCAAAATTACTGTTGCCGCCTGCAGCACTTCCTCCCATAGAAAATGTAATTCCCATTGAAGAACTACCCGAAGAAGCTGCCGGTCCGCTCATCATACCATTTGTCACAGATGAAGCATTATTGCTCTTTAATGTACTTCCATCTGTATTCACAAATGTTCCATCTGCATCATAAGTATATACATCAAACTTTGTATTGTATGAGTATACAATTCCATTTTCACGGATATATTTATTAATATCACTGTCCTTATTGTCTAAATACTTCTTAAACTCTGTCAGATTATTCTTTGTGAAACTTGTCGTAAAGCTGGATGCCATTTCGATTCGCTTGCCATTGGAATAAATGCCATCTCGCTCATGGTCTATCTCTGTATCTTTGCCTGTATCCTGACTGGTTTCAATCAGACTGCTTAAATCCATCGTTTCAGCCTGAATGGATATCGGATACGAGGTCATTGTGCTCTTCTGAATGTCCGTAATATAGGTGTTCACGCCATTTGAGAAGGACAAAATCAACGCGATGCCGATAATACCAATCGAACCAGCAAATGCTGTTAAAAATGTTCTTCCTTTCTTTGTACGCAAATTATTAAATGACAACGACAACGCTGTCAGAATCGACATGGAAGCCTTTCCCATATTCTTATGCTGTGGAGCTTCCATACTGGATTCTTCCAGCGCAAATGGCTGTGAATCGTCTACAATATGGCCATCCTTTACTTTGACAATTCGTGTTGCATATTCTTCTGCCAATTCCGGATTATGTGTTACCATAACAACCAATCTGTCTTTTGCTACTTCCTTTAACAGTTCCATAACCTGTACGCTCGTCTCTGAATCAAGCGCACCTGTCGGCTCATCTGCAAGCAGAATATCCGGATTATTTACCAATGCTCTCGCAATCGCTACGCGCTGCATCTGTCCACCAGACATCTGATTGGGTCTTTTGTGTAACTGGTTACCAAGTCCTACCTTTTCTAAGGCTTCTTTCGCACGCTTTCTGCGTTCTGTTCGACTGACACCTGAAATCGTCAATGCCAGTTCTACATTGGCAAGTACACTCTGATGCGGAATCAGATTATAACTCTGGAATACAAAACCAATGGTATGATTTCTATAGGAATCCCAATCTCTGTCCTTATATTTCTTTGTTGAAATTCCATTGATAATCAAATCTCCACTGTCATAGCGGTCTAGTCCACCGATAATATTCAACAAAGTGGTCTTTCCTGAACCGGACGGTCCAAGAATTGCTACAAATTCATTGTCTCTTAAATTCAATGAAACGTGATCCAATGCAGTCTGCACCAAATCACCAGTCTTATACTCTTTACAGATATTCTGTATCTGAAGCATAATGGCTCTCCCTTCTGTATGCAATTAAATTGTTACCATTCCATAGTACTATAAATAATAAAAAAAGGGAAGAAATCTAAACGATTTCTTCCAATTTTCTTTTGATAATCAAATTTTTAGGTTGTCAAGTATTAATCACTTATACTTTTTATACAAATAGTATTATTAAATGCTTTCTTTTCATTTCTTATCATTATACTAAGAAATCTAAGCACATACGAACTTCCATAAATGGTCTGACATATGTATCTGCAACCTCGACATGCGCCGAATGTGTCTTATATGCAGTCAACGCTTCTTCATCTGTAAATGTAGAATCTAACAGAATATCTGCTGTTGAAGAAGCTAACGCTTCAATCTGCACATGACACTCCGTAAGCCCCGGAACCTGTCCTAACAGCCCTTCAAGACCTTTTTTTACATTTTCCTTAATCTGCTGCTTTTCCTCGGCAGTCTTTTCCTCTTTGATTTTCCACAAAATAATATGTTTTACCATATGAATTCTCCTTCTCTGACAAGTAACTTTCTATTAAAAAAATCAGAATGATTCTACAATCTTACCAGCACGCTCTAATGCTGCATCAATATTTTTACAGAAGTTTTCTGTACCGATGCGCTTATCAAAACCTGCCTTTGTCATCATTGCCTTCGGCTGTTCCTGAACGTGTGATAATAGCAGTGTAATTCCTCTCTTCTCACATCTTTCATAAATCAAACGCAGTGAACGAAGTGCCGTGACATCCATTGCCGGAACGCCACGCATACGAATGATAACAACTTTGACATCCGGATTCGCTGAAATCTCAAAGAACTTATCTGCTGCTGCAAAGAACATTGGTCCGATAATTTCATAAACAATCGTATGCTTCGGAACAACTTTTAAATTAATGCTGTCCGGATCACTTTCTTCATCAATATCTTCTCCAAGATATTTCCAACTCTTTACTTCTGTTACATTTGCCATTCTGCTCAAGAATAACAATGCTGCAAGTACAATACCGACCTCAATTGCAACAACTAAGTCAAATACTACTGTAAGTACAAATGTTACAACAAGTACTAAAATATCACTCTTTGGCGATGCCTTACACAATAAGACAAATTCTCTCCAACCACTCATATTATATGCAACAATAAACAGAATTGCTGCAATGGTCGGCATTGGAATCCAGGCCGCATATGGCATTAATACAACTAAAATTAATAATAATGTTACGGAATGTACCATACCGGCAATCGGTGAACGTCCGCCATTCTTCACATTTGCTGCCGTTCTTGCAATCGCACCTGTCGCCGGAATTCCACCAAACAATGCGGATACAATGTTACCGGCTCCCTGCGCAATCAGTTCCATATTCGGCTTATGTCTGCTTCCAATCATACCATCCGATACGACACAGGATAACAGAGACTCTATTCCTGCCAATACGGCAATTGTTAAAGCATCCGGGAATAGTTTCACAATTAAATTGATATCAAAGGACGGCATTGTAAGTCCCGGAATCTTATTCGAAATCGTATATAAATCACCAATGGTCTTAACATTCATATGCAGTGCTTTCACAAGAATAATTGTTACAATTACTGCAATCAGTGACGGTGGTACCAACTGATTAAATTTGGGCCAGATAATTAAAATTGCAAGTGCTACAAGTCCGATAATCAGTGCCTGTACCTGAAATGTATGCATACTTGCAATACATTCTTTGACCTTATCAAGTGTTTCAACTGGTGATTTTGAAAATGTTAAACCAAGGAAATCCTTGACCTGCCCGATTGCAATCGTTACTGCAATACCTGCTGTAAAACCAGTCGTAATCGTATATGGGATAAATTTGATTAAATTACCGAACTTTAATAATCCCATAATAATTAACAGGATACCTGCCATAACTGTTGCAATGACAAGACCTTCCATTCCATTCTGAGCAACAATTCCTGCAACAATCGTTGCAAATGCTGCGGTCGGTCCGGCAATCTGAACACGGCTTCCGCCTAAAAAGGAAATAACAAATCCTGCAAATATTGCAGTGTAGATACCCTGCTCCGGACCAACACCTGAAGCAAGTGCTAACGCAATTGACAATGGTAATGCAATAATCGCAACAATGATACCGGAAATAATATCCTTAATACACTGTTCCTTTGAATAAGATTGCATACAATCAAACAACTTTGGTACAAACTGATTCATTGGTTTTCTCCATTCTATATGTATTGTTGTATTTTACCGACTTTAAACATTTGTAAAATTTTTATAAAGTCAGGCAGTTTTTTATTATAGCATAACAATTTATTTTTTCAATTGATTTTCTGCAAAATTTCTGAAATCTATGTATTTTCTACAATACCGGCAGCATATTTATTCATCAATGCCTTTCACAAATTCCCCGTTTACCATGCATTTTCAAATCACAGCTTAAATTCTACCGGCTCCTCTCGTTTCTCAATTTTAATAACAACATATGGCATTGTCGGAAGTTCATTTACCGATTCCCCCGGCTGCGGTCCGACAAGATTCGTATCAACCACCAATACACTCCCCTCTACTGCTACATCTTCTACCTGAATACTGTATCCGCCTGTTTTTTGTGTGCCATACCCCACCACCAGATACATATATTCTCCCGTCGCATAAGTCAGGCGCATGGTGGTCTTTTTCTTCTCTTTAATTAATTTTATAAGTTCTTCCGGAATATCTGCTTCTTTGACTACCGTAAATTCCACTTTACTGCGTGCATGCGCACCTCTCTGCCCCAACTGACAGCCGATACAGCTCAATGCAAATAACACGATACAACACCAAAACAACATATACTTTTTCACACGACTCCAAAACATAATTTCCTCGCAAATGATTTGCTTATTCCTATCTATATGCAGAACCTCCAATATTCATGCATCCATTTACAATATCTCTGCAAGTGCTTGCATATCCCCGCAACGAATTCGACATTTTCTATTTGCGCGAGTGCGCATCCTGCAAAGCGTTTTTGCTTTATAAAATTTATAGAAAATTCAAAGAACTTTCCTACTAAAGTAAAAAAGACAGATACAATACACGCACCCGTATCATATCTGTCTGCATATAATTATTTTATTGCAATAAAAGACCACTTCTCATTGTCACTTACAAGCAGCTTTCCTCCTAACGCTTTTACCAAAGCATCTTCAATCTCAGAATATGACTCCCGAACGAATTCTAATTCACCGGTCTCTTCATTTTCTTCCATCTCGATATATGCTTCTCTGTCAAGTGCAATTCCTGCAAAGCCTTTGTTCTTGAGTTCTGCAATCATCTTGCCAATTTCATCTGTTTCAGAATAAGAAGCTGTCGTATAATACCATGAATCTAACTCTGTATCCACAGTAATACCATAACTCCAACGCAAATGATCTGAATGAATATATCCCATAAACTGCTCATAATCCATCATCTGGTTGACCGGACCGCCTTCCGGATAATCATGATATGGCAGTTCAAAAATCATGCTGCCGTGTTCTACCTGATTCTCAATATCTGCAACAAACTTCTTATCACTTTCCCACTGAATCTTATTGCCTTCATAATCAAGTCCTGTCTGTGGATTCTGCTCATAAATTCCTAACAGGAACAATATGCTTGCACCTGCTGCAACAACTATTCGAATCCAAACGGTCTGTATCTTCTTTGTCAGTTCTTCTAAAATAATACAGACTGCTGCAATCGAAAAGAATGCAATGTATACAGAAATACGGTTAAATCCGCGCAGTGTCGGTGAAATAAAGATAAAAAAGACTGTACCAAAACCGCCCATTGTACCGAACAATACCGCACACAGATTCAATTCTGCAAGTGCTGATAAACGTCTTAATGCAAGCGAATCACTCTCTGATTTCTTGCGGAACAATACAACCAGAAGAATCAAAAATCCGATAATTCCCACAATCCCTAAGTATGCTGTTGAATTCTCTGTAACAGAAGGAACAATCGAATTATATGAATCAATCAAATGCTGCAATGGTTCAATTCCATGACCAACCATCGGTAAGAATAACTGTATAATCTTTAATCCATAGATTTCGCTGTCTACAATCGAACGATATCTGCCCTCAATGCCGCTTCCGCCGCCAAGCAGTGAAATAACTTCCGGCATTGCCCCAAGCATCATAAATACAACAATGCATACAATTCCGGTAAAGCCTTTCTTTAAATAATCAAAATTCTTCGTTTTCAGCAGGCATGAAAACATCGTTACGCATAAGAAGAAACACCCAAAGAACTGCCAATACATAATACCGGAATTTGCAATACAGAAAAACATAATAATAGCTGCAATATTTTTCTTATTGTGAAAAAATTGACGATTCCATAATAAAAACTGTTCATCTTCATATATCCACAAACAAATTAATACCAGCATTGGTATGAAATAATAACACGACAATACCAAATGTCCGATTCCACGACAGAAAATAAATGCCAAAAATGCATATGTCATTGCGCCACAGGTACTAATCCATGGTCGAATCTTCAATGTCCGAAGAACTGCATATGCAATATATGCAATCAGGAAAAATGTGGAAAGAAATGTCATATTTACCGCATATGCAACATTGTTTCCTGATAACAACAGGAAAATTTTGGATGTTAATACATCTGCATTGTGCATACCGGAAATGATACTGGCTGCATTGTTAAATGTTTCCGGTGCTGCTAACAAATCCGTTCCTGTATTCCAGCCGGTTTCAGCTGTCATCTTTGTTTCAATCAATACAGAAATTCCATCTCCTACATACGTAAATGGAACATTAAAATCTGCTTTGCCTAAATCATAGAAGAATGTAAGCAGTCCCCCTGTCAGCAGGGTTATTACAAGAACTGCAATAATATCCTGGTATCTGTGCTTTATCCACTGTATACATTTTTCTTTCATTAAATACAATATCCTCTCGCTTTAATCACTTCAATTACTTCGTCTACAAACTGTTCACAAACTTCTGTTGTTCCAGCTTCTACCATAACACGTACAACCGGTTCCGTACCACTTTCACGTACCAAAATTCGTCCGTCTGTACCAAGTTTTTCTGCTACTGCTGCTACTGCCTTCTTTACCTCTTCATCATTTTGTGCCTGCGTCTTATCTGTTACACGCACATTTTTAAGCACCTGTGGATAAATTACAAGTGGCTCTGCAAGCTGACTGAGTGTCTTTTTTGTTCCAATCATTACCTGCATCATCTTTAAGGCAGTAATAATACCGTCACCGGTAGTTGCATACTTACTGAAAATAATATGACCGGACTGTTCTCCTCCTATACGGTATCCGTTCTGTGACATACACTCATAAACATATTTGTCACCGACTGCTGTCTTTTCATATTCAATGCCTTCCGCATCAAATGCCTTGTATAATCCAAAGTTCGACATCACTGTAGTAACAACTTTGTTGCCAATCAGCTTATCTCTGTTCTTCATATACGTTCCATAAATATATAAAATATGATCTCCTGTGATGACATTTCCATGTTCATCTACACACAGACATCTGTCGGCATCTCCATCAAATGCAAAACCTGCATCAAGATGTTCTCTCTGAACGAGTGCCTGCAAGCCTTCAATATGTGTAGAACCACAGTTCGTATTAATATTTGTTCCATCCGGCGCAGCATTGATTACATACGTCTTAGCTCCCAATGCATCAAATACATTTTTTGCAAGGGACCACGCACTGCCGTTTGCTGCATCCAGACCAATTCTCATACCCTTGAACGAGTAAATGGCAAGACTCATCAAATAACCCATATAACGGTTTCTTCCTGCTGTATAATCTACGGTACAACCGATTCCTTCTTTCGTTGCAAATGGAATTTCCTCAAAATCACCATCTAAATATTTCTCAATTTCATCAATCACGTCCTCACGCATCTTTTCACCCTTGTTGTTGATGAGCTTGATTCCGTTATCATAAAATGGATTATGACTTGCTGAAATCATAATACCGCAGTCAAATTCTTCTGTTCGTACCACATATGATACACTCGGTGTCGTTGTAACATGTAAAAGATATGCATCTGCACCGGATGCCGTAAGTCCTGCTACTAATGAATACTCAAACATATAACTGCTTCTTCTTGTATCTTTACCGATAACAATTCTTGCTTTTTTTTCGCCGTGTTTCTTTCCATAATACCAGCCTAAGAAACGACCTACTTTATATGCATGTTCTACTGTTAATGTAACATTTGCTTCTCCGCGAAAGCCGTCTGTTCCAAAATATTTTCCCATATTGATTCACTCTCCATTTCCAAAATTAAACTATACCGTACTTTTTAAAAAAAGTCTATGCATTTTCACGATTGTCCATATAAGTCTTTATAAGTCTGTGCAAAATAATCCTGCAAATTCAATGTATTATCCAGAGATTGTCCAATCACCTCTCCATACACCTTGGTAAATTGTATGGCTGTCTCTCCGTACATATGACCTTCCTTATCATAAAAATCTTCTGTTTTTCTTGCAAACCTATCATAGGTTAATAAATTAAAATCTAAATATGCAACACCATACTGCGCTGCAAGCTGTTCAATATAGTCATGTGCCGCCTGAAATTTTTCCGGGTACTTTGCAATACTGTCCGGATCCTGTACAACAGTTGTAAATATAATCTGAATATTATTTCGTTTGCACAGATTTACAATACGTTTCATATATTTACATTGATTGGCATCGACTTTACTCTCATCCCAATACAAGCCTTCCGTTGCTACTTTTTTATATTCTGATTTGCGGTAAATAAATCCGTCTCCTTTATAAATATCATACGGATTCATATTTACAACAGCGGAATCATACGTTTTATATGCTTGTGAATTCTTCTTCGCAATGGTTGTTTTGATATCTTTGTAGCACTGCCAGTAATTGGTCCAGCGAAGCAATACCCCTCTGTATTCTTCCTTTGACATTTTCGTAACAAAGTATCTGAATTTATCAAAGGTAGCCGGATACGCATTGTATATCTGATTAAATAATATACTCTCATCATGCTGGTTTATCAGATACTGGTAATCCACATCCAAAATTACAGTTTTGGGCTTATTGTGATGCAACGCCTCACATAATACATAATAAGCATCATACATATATTCACCACCCATGCACAGATTCATTGCTCTCCCGTCAAGTTCTTCTCCCAGTTCCTGTGATGCAATTCCATAACTTCCATGCGATGCGCCTACTGCAACAATATCATATCCGCCCTGTGCACTCTCATGAAAAATCGTACGTGCAAGTCCCGGTTGAATAAGCACGTAATCTAATAGCTGATCCAATAAAATAACAAGTATGAGAAAGATTCCTGCGCGTATCCATGTTGTCTTCTTCTTCACAATCTCTAACCATACCTTTCCCTAAAACTGTGCATACATAAACTCTGTCGTCGTTCCGACATACCCAAACGGTGCCGTTGCAAATACCAATAACAAATATACAGCCCATCGGATTACCAGCGGCTTTGCTGCAATATAATCCCTTAAATGCACACCCCGCTCTTTCATAATACTTGTAATCAGCAAAATAACCGTTGCTATCAGCAAAATCTTCCAATCACGCATCGCAAGACCTAATTTTAAAAATCTTCCATCCCACAATTCATGATAGTGAAAATCAAGCACAATTCTTTTCATTGCAATAAATGCATCTGTTGCCGTCTTACATCCGTCAAATAACCAGCCAATATTTACCAAAATAAAGGTTCGCAGCATTTGAACATATCCCCAGCCTTTTGCCGCCGTCCGAATATGACATTTCTTCGCCCACACTTCATAATGTGGCTTTAACAGATTACTGACTGCAATAATCAGTCCATTATAAAATCCATAAAGAATATATTTCCACGCAGCACCATGCCACACACCTACAATAAAAAAGATGAGTAAATTGGCAAGGCACACCGGCAAAACACGCCCTGTTTTTCTTCCGAATTTCTTCTTTGCATACTTACCAAACCGCGCCATACTCTTTGATATGGAAAATGGATAAAATACATAATCTTTCATCCAGGTTCCTAATGTAATATGCCATCTGCGCCAAAACTCTCCAATGGATTTTGAAAAATACGGCTGTCTGAAATTCTCATCAAAATGAATACCAAACAGTTCTGCGCATCCAATCACCACATCAATTCCACCTGCAAAATCACAGTATTCATATATGGAAAACAGTAATAACGCTGCAACAATCTGTGAACCTGAATAACTTGAAACACTATGCAATACTGCCGAAGCAATGACATTTGCACGATCTGCTAAAATTAATTTCTTAGCAAGTCCCCAGGCAATCCGCTGCAATCCATATTCTACATTTTTTATTTCAAAATCATTGCCCTCAAACAACTGTGGTGCCAATTTATCAAACCGTCCAATCGGTCCCTGTAACAGCTGCGGAAGAAATGATACAAACAAAGCAAATTTAAATATATTTTTTTCCGGCTCATATTTCTGATAATATATATCAATCAGATAACTCATTGTCTGGAACGTATAAAATGAAATTCCCAAAGGCATCAGCAGACCTAACTTACTGATGTGCATTTTTATATGGAATACTGTAAATAACTGATTCAAATTGCCGATTGTAAAATTACAGTATTTTAAAAATACAAGAATTCCAAAATTTGCAAACAGCCCTAAAAGCAAAAGACGTTTTCTTGTCTTTTTCTGTGTCGTCACAGCCATTGCACGGGTAATTGCATATGTTGAAACAATTGTAAATCCAATATAATACAAACAATAGATTCCATATGTAAGATAGAAAGAAATACTCATCAGTAATAATATGCACCATCTGAACCGCTTCGGTAACAGATAATACAACACCATCGTTCCAATTATTACCATAAAATATCCCACTGAAATAAATGACATCGTAACCCTCATTCTACGGGCTTTTTCATCGTCCGTTCTAGCCTTTTCTTATCCGGTATCTATACCATAATAGCAAGATTATACCATATTATGCACATCTATTACCACAAATTTTTCCAATAAACATACATATTTCACAAATCTGTTTCATTCGATAATACACAAAAAGAAGTTTGCTACATAACGCACTGTAACAAACTTCTTATATCTCTTATTTTTATTTCCAAATAAATTATTCACCAAGCATCTTCTTTGTTGACCATACATCAACGGTATAGTGATTTGCCTTGTTATATCTTTTACGAAGATTCATTAACTGCTTTAAGTATTCCATTGTAACCTTACCGGATAACTTTGATTCACCCTCTGTTCTCTGCTGGAACTTATATGGAATCTCTACAACCTTCTTATATGTACCCATTGCAAGTACCTCTACCATAATCTTCCAACCAATTGGCTGTAAATCTGCATGTTCAATAACTTCCTTACGGAACATAAACAAACCACTTGTCGGATCTGTAATCTTACGAAGACAAGGCAATACAACCTGACCGATCTTTCTTGCTGTCCATGATACAAACTTACGGTACCAGTTCAAGCCGCCATCATCTCCACCCGGAATCAAACGGCTCGGAATACAGAAATCTGCACCGCTTTCCATTGCCTTATACATGTACTTTAATACGATTGGCGGATGCTGTAAATCTGCATCCATACATGCCATATATTCACCCTTCGCAATCTGGAATCCACGAAGAACTGCTGTTGCAAGACCTGTTCCATTTTCTCTGTGTTCCATACGTACTGCCGGGAATTCTTTCGCTACTTCATTAATTACTTCCGGTGTATTATCCTTACTGTCATCTACAAATACGATTTCGTATTCAATTCCTTTCAGCGCATCATCAATCTGTGTAACAAGATTTCTAATATTCTTACTCTCATTAAACGTTGGTATAACTACTGATAACATTGTTTTCTCCTTTAATCATAGATGTATTATCCATCTTTTTCGTCTGTGTAAAATCTTCAATTCTACCTGTGTAATCTGTTTTAAATTCTATGAACCTGCTTATTATAATACCAATTGTAAAATATAACAAGTATTTTTATGTTATTATTATCAATTCCAATAGCCAAGTTCGATTCCCTTTTGATAAATAGCAAGTCCTTTTGAATAATATCCATATGCATTCAAATGGGTCCAATCTGCTCTTAATTGCTTTGAAATCTCTCCACTACAATATCCTTCCATATCTGCAAATGTTGTCTCTAATCCACAATCCTGCAGCCCGTTCTCTATCAGATATTGACGCATATTGATGAAATGATCTCCAAATGCCTCATGAAGCGTAGCTTCCCAAGGTGTCTCTCCTAAGCCGGCTGCATATACCGGATCATCCGTATCACCAATAATAATATAATATTGGCATCCTGCACTCTGTATCATCGCATCATATTGTGCAACCAATGTTGCAAGATTCTCATCCCAACCGCCATTACTTCCCATCTCGATAATCAGGATGTCATCTTTTCTGTCAACTGCCGCCTTTGTATACACTCTTGTTCCTGCCGGAACCATAACTGCCTCAGGTCTTGCCGCCACTGCCGTTGTCGGAGCCAGAGCCGCCTGCTGCTCACTTTCCCGTTCTTCCTTATTTCTGTGACGCAAATGCTTAAACAGCATATGACTCTCTCCATTGTAAGTTAATTTGTATAAATGCCCGTCAATATATACTTTATTTATAACAGACTCATCTGTAAAACCATATCCGCTATAATCATTAAAATTAACCACTTCCCCATCATCCGGCGAAATCACATTTAACATCTCGGCACCATTTTCAGGAATCGTAACATCCCGGTCTGTTACCATTGGCAAGCCTCCCTGCCGCATTGCTATATCCTTTGAAGTCTCACCGCCAACCCCTAAATTATATGTCTTAA
Source organism: Lachnospira sp. UBA4346 (assembly GCA_002394205.1). GTDB lineage: Bacteria > Bacillota > Clostridia > Lachnospirales > Lachnospiraceae > Lachnospira. The sequence goes on from DGTC01000068.1 coordinate 98,192, forward strand.
TTCCAGTGAGCTGCTCTAAAAGCATCGGATACGTGATATAACTGATGTCCTGTGCCACACCATCTTTAACAATCGTTGCAATATAAGAACCATTGCCTTCTGTCATACTGTCTCCCCAACAGCTAATAGAGCGTTCTGCTCCATCATATGGAAGAACACTGTTATCAAATACTCTGCCTGTAAGCGGTGCTGCCGGACTGTTTTCATGGTTGACATATGTTGCCATAAAATCTGCAATTTGTTCTGTCGGAAATGATGTATTCTTCTTTGTTTCCAAGTCCATCCCCGGAAATATCCACGCATACGCATCATTATATTCAAAAATATAATTACCATCCGCATCATAATGCTCATCCCCAAACGGATCATCAGAATCCATAAGACGGTCTTCGCTATATGCATCATCCTCTGTCTGTTTTCTATTTTTAAAAATACTAACTCTTGATTTTGTATCGTCCCCATCCGTATTATGATAATCTAATAGGAGTTTTGATACGACAAACAACCCACAAAGAATTGCTGCACATATGGATAAAAACAGCGCCCCCATCAGCGAATCATTTCTTCTGCGCTTCTTTCTTTTCATTGATTTGCCTCTTTTCTGTTTAACAATTCCCATTTTTATTTTAATGATACTCACATTCATTTCATTTGACAAATGAATTTTCTGTGTCCTTTAAACAAATTTTTTTATCGCTCTGTGTCGTTTTATTGATAAAAATAACAATACATAGTCCCACAACCTTTTCTTTGATAAATGCAAAAAAACCTTTACAACCAATCCTGTGAAATTTTTCACATAAAATGATTATAAAGGTTTTCCTGTTATTTATCTGTTTTACATAAGCCAACTGTCTGAGTTGTACCACATAAATAAAATCCACACTTCTGCCGCTGCAAAGAATAGAAGAATGGCAATTTTTAGATACCGCCATTTCCCGGTCAGATTCGTTAATGCATCATACAGTCCGATAAATGCCACATACGAACCCACTGTAAATCTACAGGTGCTCATCACATGGGATGTCAGCGCAACCAGCAGACTCAGCAGACCAAACGTTGCAAGCGACACATATCTGCGATAATACATATATCCATATAGAATCAAAATCCCCACACAGAACCATCCCATATAGGTATATCTTGGTTCAATCTGTCCGGTACATGCTTTCCATAATACACCCACAATCGGAAAATATTCATCATCTCTCCATGCAATCTGAACATTTTTAAATGCCCAGGGATCTCCACAGAAGAAATATAAATAGAGCATATGTGCAAACGCACCGAATGGACATATCATAATTGCAACTATTTTTTTCGGTTCTTTCCATGCGCTTACAAAAAAATTCCTGATAGAAGTAAGTCGCACCGGCTGCTCATTACAATCCATATACATCTCTATGATTAATGAAAATACCAGCAGACATCCTACAATTCTGGTTGCACTTGCAAACGATGCCATGATACCTGCAAGAAGGTATTTTTTCTTTGCTGCCATATAGAAAAACAATGCAATAAACATCACAAAGGTTGCTTCGGTGTAGACAGAACCAAAATAAAACGAATATGGTCCTGCCATCATCAATACCACAAGAAGAATTCCATTGTCTGAACGTACCGCCTGTGTGAGCCGTTCTAACCTGCTGTTGTCATTATCTGCCTGCATGTATGTAATTTTTATACTTCTTGCCTTAATGCATCGCATATATTTAACTGCCGTAAATGCAGCAATCACAATACAGCTATTCGATACAAACATCCCAATCCAATACGAATCGATTCCTCCAAATGTCAATAATTTGACAATCTGACACAAAATCACATACATCGGAAAGAATGCCCAATTTGCCTGTGGATCTGTGTCCGGCGGAAATGTATATCCGTGATTAATCATATAATAATATCGTTTCGCATCCCACTGGTTCATCAGGAATGACACCGAGCGGTCTGTTCCCATATATGCATTATAGATAATCATCAACACAAGCATCACTGCTCTTGATACAAGTAAAATAAATACTATTTTTAAAAACAATGCAAAATTTTCATTTTCTTTGTACTTTTTTGCAATATAATTCATAGACTCTCCCATCTAAGCGACATAAGGATATTCTTCTCTATTTCATTTGATTTCCATATAAAATGCTTTTAGACATTTACACCTTATACCCATCAAATTTTATTTTGCAAACAGATGCATCACCCGTATTGCAATCTGGTATACACACGCCGGAACTGCTAAAAGTATCGGAATTAAAAACATCAATACCAATGCTGCATTTAATATCTGCGCATAAACAAACAAACCGCAATATTCTAACCAGTTTGGAATTCGAATTGCTTTAAATGCATTGACAATGCAACACAAAACAATAATCAGCAGAACGGCTGCTGTTGCTGCACAGCCTTCTTTTAATCCTTTTGGAACAAAGGTAAATTCAATGGTATTGTCTCCTGCATAAATAGACACCCCCGTAAACAATCCGGCTATTTCTCGGAACTTTGCAGGCTTTCCATTCACGGTTACCTTCCAGTTCTTACTGTATACTACCGGAATTAAGGCAAGATTCTGTGACGCAGTTCCTGTCATTTTCACGGTTAACGTATTATTTGTATACGAAACTTCTGTCTGATCATTTGCATGCTGTGCACACATCGCCTGCATCTTATCCATATCAAGCTGTCCCATCATAACTTCCGCACGCTTCATATACTTTGGTTTATCAAATGTAATATGTACGGTTACATTTTCATTATCAAATGTTCCAAGATACAACAGATTGTTATTATAATCCGTAAAATATGCTGTATTTTCAACATTTCCAAGTGTCGGAACAGTTATTGCCTCTCCATTTACATAAATATGCATAGACGATTCTAACTTAGATGCGTTCGCATCTCCATCCCGGTTGCTTGTATCTGCGATACTCATATATACCGCCTTATTATGTCCGACAGATAAATCATACGTCATTGAATTGTCTGTTCGGCTGAGTGCATAAGAAATTCCCGATACAAGCTCCTCTTTGTCCTTTGTGATTGCCGTATACATCTTATTGTGCATCGTTACCCAATCCGCTGCCATATTTTCTGCAACGATTTCATCATCAACCGCAAGTGCAAACGGCAGCTGATACTTTGCTTCATATAAGCTGTAATCCCCAGATGTCTGCTTTAATGTATACATAGATGCATCTAACGGTGCCTGATTCACTGCTTCTGTTACATGAATAAGTGCATTTGTAAATACCGTTCCACCGGAATCTAACAACCAGAGGAAATATTTTGAATATCCCCAACGCTTTGCAAATGGCTGTGTATTCGTCTGCAATGCAGCTGTAAAACTTGATAACGCTCCACGTCTTAAAATTAATGGATAATTCGCATTTAAGCTAATATCCGGATTGATAATTCGATTGGTTACGGATGCTTCTATGCCTAATGCCTCATCTTCGTACACATCATTTGCTGCCTGTACATAATCACCAACCTGATAATCTTCATACGTATAGAACTTTGGCAGTCCCGTCAGCGCATATGTTGCCACGAACAATTCTGTTAATACAACAAGAATCACTGATTTGATATTAAACTGCTCTGCTTCCCTCGTAAGCCGCTTTGTATAGTAAATCGTCATGATTATCAAAATTGCAAAGAAAAATACAATTGCAAATATCTCATGATGCTGTGGAATCAAATTATATCCAATCGCAAATACTACGCAAATGACTGCTGCGATTATCGCCTGTTTCTTTAATTGTACCTTGTCAACGCTTCGCTCTGTTACATAGAGCTTTTCTGCATAATATGCTGCAATACTAAGAATCGTAAATGCAATCAAATAACCATTTCGAAGAGAATAGCCGTTATACGAGCCAAAATGCCACATCAGATTGACACCCTGTACGACCATCAGAACTGCCATCATACCAAGCATACATGTATGTGCAATGGACTGTTTCTTTTCCTGTGCCCAGAAACGTTTCAGTCCGACAATAATAATCGCAATGGCAATGGACATTCCATATAACATCATCCATCTTTGGAACGCTGCCATAAATCCATCCGAAATGATTGCACTTGTTACCCAGCCTTTGTACTGTGAAATCATATTTCCGCCGCCGCTGCCTCGCTGCGACTTTGAAAGCTGTGTCATAACCGGCATTAATACAAATGCTGACACCCCGATTCCTGCGACCGTACTGACGCCCAGATTCCATACCTGTGTCTTCCACTGCTTTCTATCCTCTTCCAAATACAATACAATTGCACTGATAAAGAATACATATACCAGTGACATTGCACTCAGATAGTAGTTGATAATAAACATTAAACCAAGTATTCCGATATAGAATAACTTCTTCCCCGTCTGCATCATACGATAGAATGAAAGCATAAATAATGGGAATAATGCTACTATATCCATCCACGGCGTAAATGCTGATGCATATAAAATCACATATCCGCACATTGAAAACATGACTGCAAACAATGCCTTAAAGTGATACTGTAATTTCTTATATCTGTAATTCAGATAAATATACATCGTCACGGACATACATACCATTTTGATGACCGTAAGCAGTGAGATGCTCTCTAAGATTAGATTTCTAGGTACGAAAAATAATAAAAGATTAAAAGGGCTTAACATGGAAAATGCTGATATACTCATAGACACATTTGTTCCAAGTCCCGTATACCAGTCAAACCACAATGAAGCCTTTCCATGCATCCAATCCCAAAGGTGTGTATACAATGGTGCTACCTGCTGCATGTTATCAAAATAATCAATACGATTGCTGCCAAATGGCCATATTCCCTTGCAGATGAGTGTAAACACAACAACCGCACAGGTTATTAGTCCCGGAATGGCTAAGGGCAATATCCAGTTTCCAAATTGTTTTAATTTACTTTTCATACTGTTTCCAGTCCTTTCTGTCACTCTTAACTTCTTTGATGTCGTACTGTAACGACAATATTTTTCATTATATCATACTGTGGCTTGCGATTTTTGAAACATACCTAGCTCACACACCGGTTAAAAAACAAAATCCGTTATTTGTTCGCCTTTATCGTACACCAGTGTACGCTAATAGCGTACAAATCCCAAATTTTGTTTTTTAAACGGTGCATTTCGTTCTAGGATGTTTTCAAAAATCTATCTACTTTATCAAATGAAAAATATTGCTCTCACACCACACATCAATCTAATTGTGCACTATATAATGTAAATACAGAACCTTTTGTTACAAATTTAACAACTGTAAGTTCATCTGCCGTAATCGATTCTGTTTGAAAATCATAACTTCCTGCTGTTGTAAAATTTCCAACTTTCGTGTCATTGACATATACCTCTACCGGTTCATTTCCCTGAAAATCCGTCACTTCGATGTGATACGCAGACTGACTGTTCTGTTGTTTCGGTACGTAATAGATATATGCTGTATCTTTGTTATTCACACTACCCTCATATTGTTCTTTTGACCAGCCTGTGCCTTTCGTACGGCATACCGGCTCTGTAATGAATTCTCCCTTACGATTCTTTAATCCAATACAGAGCTGCTTTGTTCCATTTGCATAGGATAATCCGCCATACCCCGGCCAGTCTGATAATTCATGCGTGATATAATACATCTTGTATTCCATTCCCACATTCGGATGCTTACCAAGCCATAATACTGACAAATAAAATGCTGCCAATATAATAGAAAGAAGTAAATAGCACCACCATCTGCGGTTTCTGTAAATACAACCTGCTTTGTTTGTTTCCTTCATATACTCACCACAATTCTATGCTCTATACATGTGTTACGATGCAGGAACCTGTACCTGTGATTGTTACAAACTTCTTACCGGCACTGATAAAGAAACTGTCTCCTGCCTTATATTTCATAACCTCATCACAGTTTTCTGCCTGAATGGTGCCTTCTCCTTCAATAAACAATACAGATAAGAAGGATGCCTCATCGACGGCAAGTTTGACTTCTTTAAATATTTCATACTTAAAACATTCAAAATATTTACACTGTACAAGACGCTCCTGCGTGAAGTTTTCATTTTCTTCCAACATCACTTCACTGTTGTTGTCTTTCACATATGCCTTCGTATCTACAACATCAAGCGCTTTCTCAACATGCAATTCTCGCGGATTGCCAAATTTATCTCTGCGGTCATAATCATACATACGATATGTGCTGTTGGAATTCTGCTGAATCTCACAGATAAGAATCCCTGCACCAATCGCATGAATCGTTCCTGCACTTACCATGACAACATCGCCCGGCTTGACATCCACCTTATTTAAAATCTCAGTGATTGTATTATTGGCAATACGCTCTTTGATTTCTTCCTGTGTTGCTTCTCTGGAAAGTCCACAATACAGATATGCTCCCGGCTCGCTGTCGATAACATACCACATTTCATTTTTTCCATATTCGCCTTCATTTTCAAGCGCATATTCATCATCCGGATGAATCTGAATTGACAATGCCTGCTTCGCATCAATAAACTTAATCAATACCGGGAAACGATCCTGTGCCTGACATTTCCAACCTAAAGATTCTTTTCCGATAATGGACAGATAATCATTAAATAACATTCCTTTGTATCTGCCATTGGCAATACGACTCTGTCCGTCCGGATGTGCAGATAACTCCCAGCTCTCGCCGATGACATCATAGTCACATTTCTTGCCAAATACGGTACGAAGTTTCGTGCCGCCCCATAAGTTATCCTTAAATGCAGGATCTAACTTAACGATTGGCACATTCTTTTCAATAACATAATTGTCTTCTGTCTCGTTATTGTTGTAAATCTTCACCATATCATTTTCAGAAATATTTTCACCGATACCGGTTTCGATAATAACAACATTCGAATCCGTTTTATTTGCAACCTTGTGCTTCATGCCAATCGGTACAAAGACACTTTCATACTTATGATAATCCTGTGTATGGTTACCAAGCGTAATCGTGGCAGTACCTTCTACAACAGCCCAGTGTTCACTTCTATACTCATGCTGATGAAGATTCATACTCATGCCCGGAAATACAGTAACTTTCTTAACCTTGTATCCGTCCGAGTAATTGAGCAATTCATGGATTCCCCATTCCCTATAGGATAATCGGTTATTGTCGAAATACGTCTTATACTTATCTTCATTTTCCTGAACAATTGCCTTAATATCATCAACGCTTTCCTTTGATGATACATAAACTGCATCTTCTGTATTAACAACAACGACATCTTTCACGTCATTGGTAACAACAAGCTGTCGGTTTGCACTGTTGATAACTGTTACATTATCACAATTATTTTTGATAACATACTCCTGATGAGACACACTTGAAGATTCATCCAAATCGCTTACATTTCCGACATCTTTCCATTTTACTCTGCCTTCTACAACCTGAATATCATGCTTCTTCTCTAAAATCAGCTTCTCAATGCTTCCTTCCGGAATGTCACTCATCACTTTTTCAGAGAACTTCACGGTTCTTCGGATTGCCGGAACTCTTCTCTTTGCTGCACGACATGCATTATATAACTCCGGTGCAAGTTTCTTTGCTGCATTTAACATATCACCGGCACGATAAATCAACATTCCACTATTCCATAAGAATCCTTCTTCATAGCCAAAATCCTGATTATCGCCCAACTTAATCTGTTCAATGAATTTTAATACGTCTGAATCTTGTCTTAAAATATATCCGTAATTGGTATTTGCCTTGCCCGGCTTAATTCCAATTGCTACGAGTTTGCCTTCTTTGGCGATTTCTTTTGCTTCAATAATTGCGTCTTTGTACTCTGAACCTTCTATCAGATTATCCGCCGTTACTGTAAAAATCAGCTCTGACTGATTATATAACATACTTCCTAACATAATCGCCGCAGCTGTTCCCTTTGGACTTCCCTCAAGAATTACCCGGTATTTCAAACTCTGAAATGCTTTCATTTGCCCATTGACAATATTGCGATAACTTTCTTTTGTCACAATGATAAATTCATCACAAAACGGCATATTTCGCACGACTGTTTCCTGCAGAAGCGAACGCCCTTCTTTGATGTTCATAAACTGCTTTGGGTAATTTTTTCTCGACAGTGGCCATAAACTATCACCACTACCACCTGCCAATATTACACACTTCATACTTCTCTCCATTCCGCAGACGCATCTACTGCCTTTTCTATGTCGTATCTGTGTTCTAAAGTTTCCCTTAAAACCGGCATCTGCTTAATCTTTTCAGCCTGTTTCTAACTTTCCTTTGATTCGTCGAAATTAATTCTCTCTTCTTCAACAACCAATGGTCTGTTCATCAAACGCTTATTCATACTTAAAATATATTCACCCATTAAACCGATAAACAATAACTGTAAGGACCCTAAAAATGACACCAAAAGAATGAGTGGCACCATCCCCGCCTGAAAACGGTTCCAATACAGCAATTTCATTACAAAATAAACAATTGCAACGATAACGCTTACAAAACAGCAAATTCCCCCTAGAAATGTTGCAAGTCGAAGTCCTGTCTTTGTATAAGAAGTAAAACTTAACATTGCCGCATCATAGAGTGTAAAGAAATTATTGTGTGTCTTTCCTGCTCTTCTCTGTGGCTGTGTATATTCCACCTCTGTTCTTCGAAAACCTAATTCGCCAACAATACCGCGAATAAATGGAATTGGATCTTTTAAATCACGAAGCACTTTTACAAATGACTTATCATACAATCCAAATCCTGTAAACTGCTCAATCTGCTCCACAGAAGACATCTTCTTAATCATTTTATAGTAACATGAACGCAGGAAATACATAATTGGATTTTCTTTGCTCTTTGTCTTAACAGCACATACAATCTTAAATCCTTCTTCCCACTTTGCAACGAGCTGCGGAATCACTTCAATCGGGTCCTGAAAATCTGCACAGACTGGAATTGTACAATCTCCTGTTGTCTGTAATATTCCATAGTATGGCGAATTAAACTGTCCAAAATTCTTTGCGTTAAAGATTGCCTTAATCTTCGGATTCTGTTCACAGAGTACTCTTAATTTCACTCTTGTTGAATCTGATGAATCATTATCAATAAACAGAATTTCATAATCATACTGTGGTAAATCTTTTGCAAACATATCAATCAATGCCTCACTCAAAGGAATGACATTCTCCTCCTCGTTATAACAAGGCACCATAATACTTATCTTTTTCATTATTCCATGTTCCCTTTCTGGTTGCTCTTACACCAAGCAACGGTTTCTTCTATTCCCTGCTCGAATCGATACTGTGGTACAAATCCTGTATCCTGTGTCAGTTCTGAAATATCTGCGCACAAATACATAACCTGTTTATCTGCATATGGAACTGCACCAAATCCAATCGGAATCTTCGGATTACAAACCTGCTGTATCACTTCTATATATTCCTTCAATGGACGAACCTGTCCACTTCCAATGCAGTACGTTTTTCCTGACACACCTTTGTCTCCCAGCAAATACATCGCATATGCGGCATCTTTCGAATACAGATAATCCCACATCTGCTCCCCCTTCGTGCAGGAAGGGCTTTCTCCTGTTAATAATGTATCAATCGTACTCATAACCATGGTCTTATCCCCATCAAACGGTCCATAAATACTAAGAATTCTTGTCCAAATATGACGGATTCCTTTCTGTTCGCACAAAATTCTCGTCATCTGCCCGGCGCATAATTTTGCAATTCCATATCCATTTTCAGGAAATGCCGGAACACCTCCATTTAGTTTTCCTTCAAATCGACCATACTCAGCCTGTGAGCCTGCACCAATGAAAGCAGTGCAGCCTAAGTTCGCTGCTGCCTCCACGGCATCTAAAGCATATTTTACATTTAAATTCTGCCCATGCATATTATTTCTGCTGTTTCCAAATGTTCCATCCCATCCAAAATGGTAGAATACATCTATCTTATCAGAAATCAGTGTCGGTAATTTGTCTAATTCACTCAAATCACAGGAAACTGTGTGCACCAATTCTGATTCCTGTATTCTGTCTGCCCTCTTTGAACCCGGTCGGATAACTGCATAGACCTCTACCTGTTCCTGAACAAGCCGCTCAATCAACGCAATCCCAATTGCTCCGGTCGGTCCGGTAATGACTGCTCTTTTCACAATTTATCTCCTAATATGCCAATTAACTGATTGGCTTAATAATCATATTTGAATAAAATTCATCTCTGTCAAGAAATGGTCCCAAATCTTCAAGCGGAGGCGATACAAGTGTTCCATCCTCTAACCGCTTGGTTGCTGATTTTGGTTCAAACTTTTGTTCTGTAGATACCATAATCTCACAAATAACCGGACCGTCCATTGCAAGAACTTCATCCAACTTTTCAGCAAGTTCTTCATTGCCATCACAACGTACATATGGATAGCCATATGCCGGTGCCAGCTTTGACATGTCAGGGAAGCTAAGATCCCCACTTTCCGGTCCAATACCAACAAAATGCTTTTCAAACAGATTCGTCTGTGTCTGGCGGATGGAATGATATCCTTCATTATTGATGATAAAAATCTTAATTGGCATCTTATGATGAATGATGGTCTGTAATTCCTGAATATTCATCTGAATACTGCCGTCACCTGTCACAAGAATAATATCCTTCACGGAATCATCACCTAATGATCTGCCATATAATGCCTTATCCCCGTGTTCTGCAACAGCTGCACCAATTGCAGCCGGAAGGTCATATCCCATTGATGCAATCGCAGAATTAATAATAAAACGCTGGTTCTTTTTAATCACATACGCATGACTTCCAACGACACATGCAGAACCATTTCCTACAACCGTTACCTGACCTTCTGAGAGTCTGCTGCTTAATTCCTTAATAAATGCATAAACATTCGTATGATTCTTATCTTCATAATGCTTTGGCATTACAACCGGATACTTCTTCTTCCAGTTCTGACAAGTTGCAATCCAGTCTTCTCCTGTAAATAACTTCGGCTGACTATTTTCTTTTGCAAGCTGTGTAAGACGTGCTTCCAGCTTTTCTAACAGTTCTTTTGCATCCGCCCACACCGGCATATCTACATGAAGCGTCGGTTTCTTCATTTCATCTTCATCTACATCATTCATAATGACATATGCTTCTCTTGCCCATGTCTTCCAGTTATATCCAACCTGACGGATACTTAATCTGTTCCCCACTGCAAATACAAGGTCTGCGTTCTGTACGGCAAAATTGCCGGCACGGTCGCCCATAATACCACCACGACCGACATAGAGCGGATGTTCATCATAAATCGCATCAATGCTGTCCCAACCGGTTGCAACCGGAATATTAAGTAAATCTACCACGTTACAGAAGCTCTCATATCCACCGGAAATACGAATTCCGTTTCCTGCATAAAATACCGGACGTTTCGCTGTACGAATCTTTTCAATAATTGCATCAACCTGTTCCTCTGTAACATGTGGTGCCAACTGTGCTTCATACTCTGCCGGATCGAACCCTTCTAACTCGTCTGTTTCTACATAAAATCCCTGAAAATTAACCGGAATATCAATCCAACACGGACCCGGTCTGCCTGTCGTCGCAATATAATATGCTTTCTCTAAACAATAACGAATCTGCTTCGGATCTGTAATCATCTCACAGTACTTTGTCATGGCTGCCACAGATTTTGTAATATCAAATTCCTGATCTCCCATTGCACGAATATTTAATCCTGTGCTTCTTGCCGTTGTATCGTATCGCACCTGTCCGGAAATCACAAGCATTGGAATCGAATCTAAAAATCCTCCTACAACACCTGTCATGGCATTCGTTCCACCAGGACCTGTTGTAACACACAGTGCTGCAATCTTATTATGGATTCTTGCATAACTTTCTGCCGCAATGGCACAAGCCTGTTCATGATGATTGTATACACAAGTAAGTCCCTCCTGATGTCCAAGGCTGTCATTTAAGTGCATTGCACCACCACCTGTTACTGTAAATGCATGTGTAATTCCATGATCTACAAGAAATTGTGAAACATATGTTGATACTTTTACTTTCATACCTGCTCCTTTTCTTCTATTCCAAAATACGCAGTATACCCCCAGCTGTTTCAGTGGGGGTAAGTTTAATTTATTTACTTTTTCTGTCTGTATGCCCAGAATTTATTGATAATAAAATTCAAAGGAATTGACACCATCATATTTAAAAACCATCCCATATTACTTGAGAATGTTGCAGGGTCTCCTAAGAATTTTAAATGCAGCTTTGCAAAAAATGCAATGATTGGTCCACAATACTGTGCAATATCAATTACATTTACCCAGAGAAGTAATAATATATTATTCAGGAATAATCCGGTAAATGCATATGCTGTATATGTTTTTAACAATGTCTGCCACCACACACGATGTTGTGCATGCTCATCTTCTTTAAATACAAGCATATTCTGAAGCAGAAATGCCCATAATACACTGATGACCCAACTTACAACACTTGCAACAATCCAAACTCCCGGAAGAAATACCTGATTGAACATGAAATAAATCACACCAGATACGATTGTGTTAGATACACCTACCAATCCAAATTTAATGAATTGGATAAAAATGCTCTTAAGACTTTCTTTCTGCTTTACTGACTGTTCTGCTTCTCTCATCTGCTTTTCTTCGCTCATTTCTTTACCTCATTACTGATTTACGGCTTCTGTAATTGTCTTCGCCATATAATCAATCATTTCGTCTGTCATACCCGGATATACGCCTACCCAGAATGTATCTCTCATAATACGGTCTGTATTCTCTAATGTTCCAACCACACGGAATCCTTCCCCTGTTGCTCTCATTTCATCAAAGCAAGGATGCTTAATTAAATTACCGGCAAAAAGATTACGTGTCTGAACACCGTGATTTTCAATATATTCAACAACTTTCTTTCTGTCGATGCCCTCTCTTACTGTGATTAAGAATCCAAACCAGCTTGGGCGTGATCCTTCACAAGCCACCGGTAAGATTACCTTATCTTCGATTGGCGCAAGCGCTGCCTTTAATCTGTCGAAGTTATGAATTCTTCTTTCAACAAATGAAGGGAACTTCTCCAACTGTGCACAACCAACGGCTGCCTGCATATCTGTTGCTTTTAAGTTATAACCAAAATGTGAATATACATACTTGTGATCGTATCCTAATGGAAGTTCGCCATACTGCTTATCAAAACGATGTCCGCATAAGTTATCTCTTCCTGAAGGACATACACAGTCACGTCCCCAGTCTCTGAACGAACGAATGCACTTATTTAATAATGGATTGTTTGTATATACAGCACCGCCTTCACCCATTGTCATATGATGTGGAGGATAGAAACTTGATGTACCGATATCACCAACTGTACCTGTAAACTTTTCTTCTCCATGGAATGTATACTTAGAACCTAATGCATCACAGTTATCTTCTACAAGCCATAAGTTGTGCTTGTCACAGAATTCACGAACTGCTGTTAAATCAAACGGATTACCAAGTGTATGCGCAATCATAACAGCCTTTGTCTTATCTGAAAGTGCTGCTTCTAACTTTGTAACATCAATATTGTACTGAGGAATTGTTACATCTACAAATACAGGAACTGCACCATACTGAATCGCCGGTGTAATGGTTGTAGGGAATCCTGCTGCAACGGTAATAACTTCATCTCCTCTGCGAACACGACGGTCGCCAAGTAATGGAGATGTCAATGCCATAAATGCATTTAAGTTCGCTGATGAACCTGAGTTTACAACTGATACATACTTTACATTTAAATATTCTCCGAATTTCTTCTCGAATTCATCTGTGTAATGACCTGCTGTCAACCAAAATTCCAATGCAGAATTCACAAGATTCTTCATCTCTGCACTGTCATATACACGACTTGCGTATGAAATTCTGTCGCCTTCCTTATACTGCTTCTGGTTGTGATATTTATTACAATATTCTTCTACATAGCCTAAAATCTCTTCTCTGGCTTCTAATTCGTTCTTATTATCAAACATTTCTCTGTCTCCATATCTTATTCTAATTATCCATTCTTACAACTGAAAGAATTCTGCAATTTCTTTGTCTAGTTCCTTCACAACATCGCCGCCTGCTGCGTAGACCTTTGCCCAGTCAACAGACTTCTGCAATGCTGTATCAAAATTCCAGCGCGGCTTCCAGTCAAATGTCGTCTTTAACTTTGAGCAGTCCAACTTTAAGAAATTGGCCTCATGTGGTCCACCATCATACTGGTTTACCCAAGTTAATCCCTCGCCCCACTTCTTACAGAATGTATCAACAAGCGCTCCTGTTGTGATACAGTCACTCTCATCCGGACCTACATTATAGAATCCTGCATATTTCTTATCTTCGTACTGCTTCTGTACTATCATTAAATATGCTGCAAGCGGCTCTAATACATGCTGGTATGGTCTTGTTGAATGTGGATTACGCACAATAATGTCTTCTTTCTTAATTGCAGCTCTCACACAATCCGGCACGATTCTGTCGTTTGCGAAATCACCGCCGCCGATAACATTACCTGCTCTCGCTGTTGAAACAGCAACATCTCCTTCCGCAAAAAAGGAATTGATATAACTGTGTGTTACAAGTTCTGAACAAGACTTACTGTTCGAATATGGATCAAAACCATCTAACGGTTCATTTTCACGATAGCCCCATTCCCACTCATTGTTGTGGTATACCTTATCTGTCGTAACATTTAAGAAAGACTTTACGCTCTTGCTCAAACGTACACATTCACAGATATGAACGGTTCCCATTACATTTGTCTCATACGTATATACCGGATCTTTATAAGAATCACGTACAATCGGCTGTGCTGCAAGGTGCATTACAATTTCCGGCTGTACTTCGTCAAAAACTTCACGAAGATGTTTCAAATCCCTGACGTCCCCAATTACTGAATGAATCTTCAAATCTACATCTGCCATCTCATAGAGATTCGGCTGTGTCGGCGGTGTCAGAGAATATCCTGTTACATCAGCACCGGCACCTACAAGAATTCTTGTCAGCCATGTTCCCTTAAAACCGGTATGTCCTGTAATCAATACCTTTTTTCCCTGAAAGAAACTTAAATCTACCATTTTATTTGCTCCATTTTGATTAATCTCGTTATAACCGTCTGTTATCCGTACTTATTCCCATGACTTCCATGGTGCTTTGCCAGACTGCCATAACTCTTCTAACTTCTCCATCTCACGCTTCGTATCCATGCACTGCCAATAACCATTGTGCTTATATGCCTTGAGTTCTCCAAGTTCCGCACATTTCTCCAATGGTTCTTTTTCAAATACCGTAGAATCTCCTGCAATGAAGTCAAAAATCTTCGGTTCTAATACCATATATCCTGCATTAATTCTGCTTCCATCTGCGTCCTGCTTCTCTCTGAATGAACGAATGGTATCATTTTCATCAATATCAAGCACACCGAAACGCTGACCTACACTAACGGATGTCATTGTTGCAATCTTACCATGTGACTTATGGAATTCTACCAAATCATTGATATTGACATCACAGACACCATCACCATACGTAAGCATAAATGTTTCATCTCCAATATATGGCTGAATTCGCTTTACACGACCACCAGTCATTGTATTAAGACCTGTATCTACCAATGTAACTTTCCATGGTTCTGAGAAATTATTGTGAACTGTCATCTGACCGCCCTTTGTAAAATCAAATGTTACATCTGAGTTGTGTAATGCATAATCTGCGAACCATTCTTTTATTACATACTGCTTATATCCACAACAAATAATAAAATCATTATATCCATAAGAAGAATATTCTTTCATAATATGCCAAAGGATTGGCTTACCCCCAATTTCAATCATTGGCTTTGGTTTTAAATGACTTTCTTCACTAATTCGTGTGCCGAATCCTCCGGCAAGCAATACTACTTTCATGATTTCCTCCATGCGTCTTTCAATTGGCGTACAAAACACAGTACACCATAATAAGCATAAATATAGCACATTCTTGTGCTTTATGCAATCTACTTTCTACGTACCCTGTCAAACATATAATCCGGAATACCGTCTTTATATGGAACAGTTACTTCTCCTAACACCAATGGTCTTAAGTATTCTATCATATCATTTGACACATCCGTTCCCTCTTCTGTAATCCACTCCAACGGAACTTTCTTTTCTTCATTCGCAATCTTTGAAATATCTGCAAAAGAATATTCCACTTCATACTTTGGTGTATCTTTTCTTGTAAGTGTTGACATCACGCCTGTTTTGCCTGCCTTTGCAAGGCGGACACCATTCTTACCAAGTTCTACACTTTCCTTCAAATCTGTAGCAGAAGAAATATGTGCTGCTGCACGCTGCAATACATTCAGTTCAATGCTTCTTACTTTGCAGCCAATACGTTCTGTAACAATATCTTTTAAGACTGCACCTGTTCCGCTTAGCATTGCATGTCCAAATTTATCTACGTTATTGCCCTGTGCCGAAATATAATTGCCGTCTTTATCCTTAATACCTTCTGATACGGCAACAATGACATGGTGATACTGGAACAAGCTCTTCTTAACCTTCTGTACAAATGCATCTGTATCAAATGCAACCTCCGGAAGATAAATCAACTGTGGTGCAATATTGTAATTATTTCTTGCAAGTGCTGCTGCCGCCGTAAGCCATCCGGCATTTCTTCCCATAATTTCAACAATAACAACTGTATCCATATTATAAATATATGTATCCATTGCAATTTCACGAACGGTCGTTGCAATATATTTCGCTGCAGAACCAAATCCTGGTGTATGATCAATCATCATCAAATCATTGTCGATTGTCTTTGGAATTCCTACAACCTTAACATCCATATCATGTGCTTTGACATATTGAGACATTTTATCTACCGTATCCATGGAATCATTGCCACCGATGTAGAAAAACGCTCCAATGTGATATTTCTGAAAGATTTCAAGTACACGATCATAATCTGTTGTATCTTCTTCATAAGACTTCATCTTATAACGGCATGAACCTAAAAACATTGCCGGTGTACACTCTAATTTGTGTAAATTCTCCTCATTGTTTTCAAACTGCTCATTCAACTCTAAAATTCGATCTTCTAATATCCCCTGAATTCCGTTGCATCCGCCATATACTCTGTCAATTTCTTCACTTGCAAATGCTTCACGCATCACACCTGCAAGACTCGCGTTAATTGCTACAGTCGGGCCTCCTGACTGTGCAATTAAAATATTGTACTTTTCTCCCATAACTTTCTCCTTTTCTTTCCTATTGAACAAAACTCTGGAATTCATCTTTCACTTCTACAAATTCACCATCATTTTGTTGTGTCCTATCTGCCTGATTATCCACAGCCGGTATATCAAGCTGTGTTGGATTTGTTGCCTCTGTTGCCTTTTGTGTATTTTCTTCCGATTTTGACGGCTCCTCCGATGGCTTTTCATTTGATGCTCCAGAACTTGCATTTTCACTTACCGGCTCGTTTGGTGATACTTCATTTGTCGGAGTATTTTCTACGGATTCCTTATTTGAATCATCGCCCGGTGTATTGTTATTTTGATTATTTTGGTTCTGAGCATCGTCATTCTGATTATTATTCTGATTATTATTCTGATTATTTACCTGATTGTCGCGATTCTGGGTTTCTACATTCCGATTATTGTTTACCGCCTGCTCATTGTTATTTCGATTATTGTTATTATTGACATTCTGTGGCGTATTATTTGCCTCTGTCGTTGTCTGTACGGTTTCTTTTGTCGTCTGCTCCGCTTTTGTTGTCTTTTGCTCATCTGCTTTTTTTGTTTCTTTGTTCTTTGCAGCTGTTGTACTTTCTTTTTGCTTTGCAGCTGCCGTTGTAGTCATTTGATTGCTTGCTGTTGTTGTCGAAGACTTACGAAATGCTCCGCTGGTCAACAAAATAATGACAAAAATCACCACTGCTACTGTCGGTACGGCAATACTAAGAATCTTTAATAACTGATCTGATGAACTCTTTTTTGACTGCTTTTTATTATTGGCACGCAATGCTTTTTTATCTTCAAATGATTCTTCTACGTCATACTCATCATCATACTCATCTTCGTCAATGTCATCTAATTCATCTTCGTTAATCACATCTTCATCAAATGATCCTTCATCCGACTCATTTACCTCTAAGATTTCTTTTTCCTGCTCATTTACAAGATCATTAATCTGAGCAGTCTCTAAGTGAATCATCGTTGTAGCAAGTGCATCTCCCTGAAGTTCTTCTATATCGTCTGCACTGTCCATATCAATAGACTGAATTCCCGATACGAGTTCTTTATAACCTTCCGCTTCTGCATCTGCTTCACCAACGGTTTCCTGTACAATGGATGCTACCGCTGCTTTTATCGCAGCAATATCCTCTTCCTCTTTAAATGAATCTTCTTCCGTTTTATTTATGCTTTCTTTCACTATATATTCTCCCTGTCTGTCAGATACATTCTGCTCTGAAAGTGTCACTTCCTCTGTTCCAACATTCAATACCTTTGAACGAATTACACTCAACTCACTGCTAATATATACACTATCTTCTTCTAATAAATCTTCAATTTCTTCTACCGTAAAGCCTTCATAGCAGAACATTTCATATAAAATAATCTGTCCCTTCGTCAATTTATTAAAGAAATCTTTTGCATACATATATTTCTCTGCACTTGTCAACGCTTCGTTATATTTACGGATTCTATTACGAAATTGCATATCCTCATCAATATGATTATAAGAATATCCTGTTACTCCTTTATGATATTCCAGCAGATTTTCATTTTCTTTTTTCAGTAATTCATATAAATTAACTGTCGTGAATCCGGCAAACCACAAATGAATATCACTCGATGTATCAATATCATTAATCTGCTGAAACATCTTTACAAACAGCTTCTTAACTTTCTTTTTGCTTTCCTGTGAATCTTCACACACTGGTCGCACCAAAAGATTCATTTCCTCAAATAGGATATCGCAGATTTCTTCATAATTTCCGCCCTTGCCTGCCTGCTCTCTTTTTATTAATTTAATTAGCTTTTCTTCTTTCTTGGTCATAATTTCCTCCATATATGATTCAGATTATCCATACCGACTGCTTTTCTTTATTCACATTGTATCCTGTTATGATTCCGATAGTATCTCTTCAATGAACGCATAATATTTGTGCGCAATCTCATGGTAATCATATTGCCTGACTGTCTCCCCCGCTGCTTCTACGAGTTTATTATAAATGTTTTTATCGTGCAATACAATGTTTATTCTTTCAGCAAGCTGTTCACTATTCTTCTCTTCTACAAGATATCCATTCACGCCATCCTGTACCAAATCAACAATTCCTCCTGATTTGCTTGCCACCACCGGAAGTCCGGATGCAAATGCCTCTAGCATTACAAGGCCAAATCCTTCCTTATCCCCATCTCTCGCAGTAACACTTGGCATTACAAAAATATCAGCCGAAGCATAGATTGTCTGTAATTCCTGATGCGTCTTCGCTCCCAAAAAACGAATACACTCTCTGCCCCGCTGTTTATTAATGTGCCGTGCCTGACGCAAAAGTTTTTCCTGCAATGGACCTTTGCCAACAATAACAAGCACTGCATCATCAATATACTGCATCGCATCAATCAGATATGTAACACCTTTCTTCTCTGCAAGTCTGCCGACAAACAGAATAACACGGTTGTTTTTCTGATGAAAATACTGCTCCTTACGGTATTGTCTTCCAAACTGCGTCGTATCACATCCCATAGAAATCACTGTGCGATTCGGATTATCTCCCATTTGTTCGCACACCTGCATCAGTGGTTCTGACACTGTCGTCACTCCAATTGCCTTTGTGATGCAGCGTTTTTTTAAATATTTGAAAATCCCCTTATTCAGAGATGTAACATCTCCGCCATGTCCGGTAACTAGATATGGAATTCTGACAAACGATGCTATAATGCCCTGTGGAATTATCCAGTGGGCATGTACAATATCATATTTTTTCCGCCTTTTGAACAAATTCCAATACAAGGACGCAAAAAGCCAAGGTACCAAAAGTACCCTGGCCTTTTTTTGTTTGATTCTCGGCACAATCGCTCCTGGATAACACAGTGTTTCTAATGAATGAATTGGAAAATAATGATAGCGTTCAACCAACACGCCCTCTAATACCTCTCTGTCTGCTGCTCCAATTGCCGCAGGCACTAATACTGTGACCTCTGCATATTCAGACATTGCCTTCGCAAAATCCAGCAAAAACCGCGGTTCTGTATCTCCCCGATATCTCGGGAATGTTGAACCCGTTATTAATATTTTCTTTTTGGGTAATCCTGTCTCACTCTGCATATCCTGTCCTTACCTGTTGCTTTTTGTGCACATCCTGTTCTCATGCAGGCTGCTCATCCGGTCTCCTGCATTTGTTTTATTTTTCACAATCAACATTCTCTCGTAATCTGCCCATCGTCTGGTTTTTTACAGCAGCTTGTCTATCTCATCATGAACTTCTGAGATTATCTCATATTCATCATAATTCGCATCATTCTTATCGCCTTCTTTATCATAATCCAGCTTACGGACATGATACTGCACATCCTGTAAAATTTTACGATTTGCAGAAATGATATCGCCCAACAATCCTACAATAATCGTCTGGACACCGGTTATAAGCATTGTACTTGCAAATATCAACGACTGCGTATGTCCTGCTCCATTTCCCATTATCATGAAAATAAAATACCGAATAAAGAACACCGCTCCAATTAAAAATAAGACACTTCCAATCATAAAGAAGAAAAACAGCGGTCGATACATCAAATATGCACGAATAATTGTAAGCATCGACTTTTTAATATATCCCCACATACTGTTAAACAGTCTTGACTGTCTCAATTCCGGATTCGTGCGAATTGGTACGGACATAATTGCCATTTTTTCTCTTCCTGCCTGAACAATCGTCTCTAATGTATACGTATAATCATTAATTACATTAATTCGCAGCGCTGCATCTCTTGAATAAGCACGGAAGCCACTCGGTGCATCCGGAATATTCGTCTTACTTGCCTTTCTGACAACCCAGCTTCCAAAATGCTGTAATTTCTTTTTCAGCTTTGAAAAATGCTCTGTATCATCTATCGGACGTTCACCAATAACCATGTGTGCACGCTTTTCAAGAATCGGACGCACAAGTTTTTCAATATCTTCTCCACAATACTGATTATCTGCATCCGTATTAACAATAATATCGGCACCATTCTTCAAACATGTGTCTAATCCTGCCATAAATCCTTTTGCAAGACCTTTATTTCTTCGGAATCGAACCACATAATGTACACCCCATTTTTTCGCTACTTCTGCAGTATTATCTGAGCTGCCGTCATCAATAACCAGATATTCAATTTCATCTATTCCATCTATATGCTTTGGCAGATCATTGAGTGTCACCTCCAATGTCTCCGCCTCATTAAAACATGGTATCTGTATAATTAGCTTCATTATTTGTCCCTTTCAATTGCTCACAAGCTGTATCAACTTATGAATCATACAACAATTACTGTTATCTTGCAAGACATTCCTTACATCATTGACCATACAGCTCCTGCAATTAAAATCACAATTGCCGCCACAATATCTATTACTGTTTTTGTCTTTTGTGTATCTTCATCCTGGTACGGCGCGTGCTGCAATCGAATAATTGTTTGGCGTAATACCGCAAGATTCTGACGGATAATTTTCTCCGGAACTTTTAAAAATTCTGCAATATGTGATACACTACACTCTTCAAAACAAAACAGTTCCATAAGAATCAACAGATTTTTATCCAGCTGATGAAATGATACCGGCATTCGTTCATATGCATGTACACTTACAAAACTTGCATTGTACTGTGCAACGGACTGATAAAACTTCGCATCATCAGATACCGACTGATATGGATACGGCTCCTTTTCATTTTCTAAAAATACTTCCCCCGTCTCCGAGTCCTTTTTCATTGTATTATACATACACCGAATTGCATACAGATGCGCATCACTTACCACATCAAGTACTTGTCTCCCCGGCAGCTTCGATACATATTTATTTAATATAATATAGGTGATTTTCTTACTTCGTTCATCTTCCACATAAATCGGTCGAACCAATGTATAAATTTCATCATATAAAATATGAACAACTTCTTTTTCTTCGCCCGTCGCACCACTGCTGATACGCGACACCATATGCTGTAAATGCTGCAGTGTCTGTTCACTATGCATCCTGCACCTCCTAGAAATCTTGCAAACCGAAAAATAACTTATGAAAAGCTCAGTTTCCTTCCATAAGTTATTTCCGTACGCTCTAATATCATTACGTTCTGTTTTATATATTATTTGAGCTTTTTTCTTAATTTTTCAATCTGTTCCTCGATTTCGTCAATCCGGTTCTGCAATTCCTCTGCTTTCTCTTTATCCCCGCGTTCGTTTGCTTCTTCAAGACTGCATCGCTTATAATATTGCTTCATCAGCAAATCATCGATTTCATCTCCAATTGCTTCTCGTTTTTTCTTTGTCATAAATAAAGACATTTGTACGCTCCTTTAATTATCCCTGATATCCATTTGGATTCTTACTCTGCCAATTCCATGTATCTTTGCACATATCTTCTAATGTTCTAGTTGTCTTCCAGCCAAGAATCTCCTGTGCTTTTGTGGCATCTGCCCAGAACTGCGGCAAATCTCCTGCACGTCTCTCCCCGAACTCATATGCCACTTTAATTCCATTTGCTTTCTCAAATGCATGTACAATATCTAATACACTATATGGCGTTCCTGTTCCAAGATTGAATACCGATGTTCCTTTATGACCTGCACCGTATTCTACTGCTTTTAAATGACCATTTGCAAGATCACACACATGAATGTAATCTCTTCTGCATGTTCCATCCGGTGTCTCGTAATCATTTCCAAAAATCGTCAGATGATCTCTTCTTCCAACCGCTACCTGTGCAATATATGGCATCAGATTATTTGGTATTCCCTGTGGATCTTCTCCAATTCTTCCTGATGCATGGGCACCTATCGGATTAAAATAACGAAGCAATACAACAGACAACTCTTCATCTGCCTTTGACGCATCTTCTAATATCTGTTCCATCATAGACTTTGTCCAGCCGTATGGGTTAGAACAGCTGCCCTTCTTCATTGTCTCTACATATGGAATATCATTTTCTTCCCCATAAACAGTTGCTGATGATGAGAATACAAATTCATGTACGCCTGCTTCTTTCATACATTCTAACAATGTTAATGTTGTATCAATATTATTACGATAATATTCTATCGGCTTGCGAACTGATTCCCCCACTGCTTTCAGTCCTGCAAAATGAATGACACAGTCAATCGTATTTTCTGCAAATATCTTCTTCATTGCTGCGGCATCTTTTACATCTGCTTCGTAAGATACGACTGTTTTTTCTGTAATCTCTTCAATTCTTTTTACCGCTTCCGGCGAGCTGTTACAGTAATTGTCAACAATTACTACATCATGTCCTGCTTCTAAAAGTTCTACTGCTGTATGTGAGCCAATATAACCCGCACCGCCTGCTAATAATATATTCATTTACCTTTCTCCAATCTGTTTTGCAGGATTCCTTCCTGCTCTGTGAATCTTATTTTTCAATCTACTTAACTAACATATAAACATCTACATTATATAAAATCTTTTCTACGATTGCAACCTTTAGATATTCTTAGCGGATTTTCGCATCTTTTACTGCCTTTTTATACGTATCCAGCTCATATTTCCAATCTTCATGATTCATATGTAATATCTGAAATATTGTATTACGTATACGAATTCTTATAAACATATCTATTCTATTCATGATACGATCCATTGCATTTCCGTGTGTCCGAACCATACAAATTCTATTACGAATTCCATAATAATCTTTCCACGTATAATGTCTTGGCCAGCCTTCGTTACTTACTGCAACCTTATGATCTAAAATCGCATGAGTAATTACAAGTATCTGTGTACATTTACGGATTCTGACACAATATTCTGTATCATCATACCAGATAAAGTAATCTTTTTCCGGCAAGCCGATCTCATCAATTAAATCATCTTTTATCATTAATCCACAAAAAGAAGCCGTATCGCAGGTAAACGCATGGCTCTCGTATGCTTCTTTTTCAATCTTTTGAAAACGGAATCCCGGACGAATCATATGTTGTCTATGATCTGTTACAATTTCTCCATCTGTATATACTGCACCTGCCACGCACCGAAGCTGTGGATACTTACGAATCGCAACATACAGCTGACTGACAAAATCCTTTCGCAGCATTGCATCATCATCTATAATAACATGCCAGTCATCTCCTAACGTATGTGCCATCTCTAATCCATAATAAAAGCCGCCTGCACCGCCTGTATTATTTGATAATGTTTTCACAATAATCTGTTCATACTGTGTTTCTAATGCTTTTAAATATTCCTCCGTACCGTCCGTCGATGCATTATTAACAATGACAATATGGGAGGGCTGCATCTTCTGAGATAATGCATGTGCAACCGCTTCTTTTAACAATTCCAACCGGTTGTATGTAACAATCACAATCGAATATTTCATCAATAACCTTCCTTTAAGAATGTACAATTTCACATAACAATAATGCAATAATGTTGAAGCACTCCAGATTCTAATTACCTGCAGCACTTCAACATTATCCTTATCATTCTCTGAATCATTAAATTCTTTCTTTATTTAAAATAAAGATTTTCATTCATACGCAAAATTAAAATGCCACTCCATTTTCTGTAAGAAGCGCTCTTGCACTCTCAATAGAATCCTTACCTGTCTTATTTTTAATTGGTGCAAATTCTTTCTCACGAACAACTTCATATGGCACACAATCATCCATCATTTCAACCATATCAAGAACAAGTGTTTCAAACTTATATCCGTTTGGTGTTTCCGGTTTCATAAGTTCTCCTGCATCATTGATATATGGAATCTTCTTCTCTACAATATGCAATGGAAGATTTCTGTCTACAATTGCAAATAATGTGTCTAAACGGAACAAATAATTTAAGATAACACCAAATCCGTATACAAGCTCGCCATCTTCTCTGCGGGCATTGGCGCGTTCCTCATCAATTTCATAATATTCGATAATAGACGGATGTCCATTTACCTTACACATGACACCGACCTTTTCATCCGGTGCGTTCTTTCTTACAACTTTTGCACCGCAAGGTGTTCCAGACTGAATCGTCGCACCTACAAATGCAGGATCAGCAATTCTTTGTAAGATGTTATCAACTGCAAATACATTAATCCATTCAATGCCCTTTGCTTTTAAATCAGCCTCTAAGCCTGCAGAAAGCATGGATAAGAACCAGCCTCCGTTGCCATTTGGTGACATTGCAAGACTGTCTTTTGCTTCCATAAATAACTTTCCGTTATAATCTACTGAAGGAACCATATTCTGTACAAAGAACTTTACATAATCCCCGTTATATCCGAAATAATCATGTTCCTTAAAGAAAGCTACCGTATCCGCATTGTTCTTTTCACTAGTCATAACATACAACGGAACCCATGCATCTGTCTGATGAACCACATCTAATAAATTATTAATCAGCTGTTCAAACAAATATAAATCCTTATTGATACCAATATTTAATGTTCCCTTTGGCTTATCAAGACCTAATCTGGTTCCCTGTCCGCCTGCAAGAAGAACTGCTGCAACCTTGCCGTTCTGAATTGCTTCTACACCTGTTGCCGTATATTCCTCTTTTTTCTGTTCAATCTCTTTTAATTCAACCGCCTGTAACGGCTCAACTATGCGTTCTTCTTCCTGCTTTTCTGACTGATGTGCAATGCTTTCTACAACATCCCAGTCAATCTTAGCAACCTGTGATGCTATTTTTTCCTGACCTGCCTTATCTAACTTTGCCATACGTTCTACGACTGCATCCTGTCCATGTGCCTTAAGGCTCTCGATTGCCTGTTCTACCTTCATCCTTTTACTTCCTTTCCCTTTTTGATTATATTCTAACCGATACAAAACCTTCCCCTATAAAAAGATTTCCTTTTATGAATTTTCGGTTTAATAATATGCTAACACAAATGCAAACTTGCTGTCTGCTTCATCATAATCCCTTACAATTAATTGCTGTATCCGTAATTCCTCTGAAAAATCATATGTCAATGATTTCCCGGTTGCCACATTGGTAATCATAACTCCCTGTGTCGTTGACAAACGGTTAATATGCCACAAATTATATTCATTATCAGTATCTAATCCCTGAATAACTACCTGCTCCATATCAGATGCTACTGCAATACATAACCCCTGATTTCCATAACGCAACGCATACTCATCTCCGATAATATGCTCAATAATAAATGTCTGATTGGCTCCTTCTGATGTATGAAGCATCTGCACCGGTGTGCCCGGAATAAACGAACCATAGACTACATTTACCTGATTTGTTACATCATCCATAGAACGAATATAGACATTTCCATCCATAAAATATGCCCCATTCTTCGGAAATACAATCATTGACACAATACATACAAGTATTAAAATGGCAACGAGTCCATTCTTTGCGAAGTGAATCCATAACTGTTTCATTTAGACTCTCCTCCTCTTCTGTGAATGTTCCATAGAAATTTGACTTAACAAAATCATCCAAAGCGGACAATATGCTATTTCAATCAAATGATGCTCTGCAACTCCAAATATCGCCATCACAATACATGCAATCACCATATAATCCTGACGATGATTGAATACTTTTTGATATAATCTGAAATAGATATACGATATAAATGCCGTAAAAATCCAACCATTTCGAATAAACATTCTTATATAAGAACTGTCCAAAAAGAAATTATATCCCAGAACCGTATTTCTCTCCTCTACATACGCTCCTAACGGCTGGCTTCCATATTTCTGAAGTCCCTGATAACCATATGATATTCTTCCCTGCAAAATATCATCTAACTTTACGTAACTCGAATTACCTACATCATAAAATACTGTTCCAATTACTGTAATCAAAACAAATACCAGTACAAACCATGCACCAATTTTTAACGCTTTAATATTTGTTAATTGAATATTCTTCGCCTGCAAACACTTAACCATCGCCGTCAGCACACATAATAAAATCATACACAAAAAATCATTTCTTGCAAATGTATACTTATATACAAGCATTGCAGCTGCTGCCATTCCTGCAATTTCTGTATAGCTGATTTTTTTATTTCGAAATGTTACATATACAATCTCAATAAATAAAATATGTGCTGCAAAATCTGTCGGATAATTAATTCCAAACGAATGTCTTGTACCTCTTTCTGACGTATAGATAATATCCCAGCTGACACCAGTCTGTATACAAATCATCAATACAATCTGAAATAGTATTGCAATGCACAAATAACTATATGCTATTTTTCTCCACGGAACGTTCCATGCTCCCACAATCAAAAGTGTCAAATCCATAACCGCCACATCACCGGTATGATATGTGACTGCCGTTCCTATTCCAATAAATACAAGTAAGAAGACAATTTGCACCCAGGAATCATATCGTTTATAGTAAATTGTCAGTCCAATATTTACCACGACAACTCCTGCCAGTATCCATTTCAGCACGTTGTACATACCATAACTGTATCGATTACCGACTGCAGCTGAAAGGAAATAATACTTTATCGTTATTCCGACAAATAGTACAAGATACAGATATTGCATAATATCCTGCTGCCAATCTATCTCTTTGAATCGTTCTTTGAATGTCATTTTATTATCTCTTATCTTTCTTTTTTCTATAAAAATAAACCTGATGTGATTATACATTTTATAAAATATGGTGTCAACCAAAGGCGTGCGAATTATGTATTCTGTTCAGCCATATCTTTGATATCTGATTTAAATTATTTTATAAAACAAAAAGGTATATGGCTGCTTCATCTCCCAATGATAATCATGGAAAGAATCTGCATCCATATACCTTTTCATCACAATTTAAAAGCTATTTACAACTTTCAAACCTTAAAATTATTTTAATGTTCTGACATTCATTGCACCACTGCGTACAACCCTTCCCTTATAATCCTTTACTTCTGCGTAAATGTTTCGGTTTCCTGTCGTTGTTGCCTTCCATGTCAGCTTGCTGGTTGGTCCAAATGTATTTAGCGCAGTCCATTTTTTTGTATTGTTATCATACATAATAAAACGATACTTATATGCACCATATCCACCTGCGGCAGTTGCCGTAAATGTAACATTGCCGCCCTTATTATTAATCTTAGCACTTGCCGTTGTCTTAATCGTAAGTTTTGGTCCAATCGTAACACCTGCAACGGAACTTCGAATGACAACGCCATACTGATTCATAACATCAACACAAATATGACGCATACCGGTTCCGGATGTTGTCCATCTGTAAGAATTATTAGAACTGTAACCTCTTAACTGGCTCCATTTCTGCGTTTCCGGATTGTACATAACAAAACGATACGTATAGCCAAATCCGCCCTTTACCTGTGCAGTAATCGTAATCTTATCTCCGGATGCAACAAATGCATCACTCAACTTGATACCAACTTCCGGACGAATACTAGTCGTTACACCAAATGGCTTGCTTCTTGTAATCGCACCCTTTGAATCTTTCACATCTACATAAATATGTCTGACTCCAATTTCCTTTGTTTCCCAAACAAAACGGTCGCTGCTGTCATATCCTCTTAACTCTGTCCATTCTTTTGTTTTCGTATTATATGCCAAAAAACGATACGTATAGCCACCGCTGCCACTCTTTGCTGTTGCAACCAGTGTCACACTTGAGCCTTCCAGCGGTTTTGAGGTATTCGCTCTCAAACTGACAATCGGTCTTAAATTTGCCGCATTAATTGTTTCTGTTTTTGCACCAATGACATTGCCTGCAACATCCTTGATATATAACTTTACAACATATTTACCACTTGACGGAGCTTTCCATGTATATTTATTAGAACTGCCGTATTTCTGAACAGTTGTCCACTTCTTTGTCTGTTCATTGTACATGCTAAATTCATACTGATATGTACCGATTCCACCTGTGGCTTCTCCTGTAAAGACGACTTTTTCTCCGGAAACCGTATAATTAAGTGCCTTAGAGAATCGAAGTGCCGGAACATTAATCTGCGTTGTATACATTTTCTTTACTTCTGAGCCTTCACTGTCCCGAATGTATACATAATACGTCTTTGTTCCCGACGTTGCCGTCTTAATATTGTAAGCACTTGTCTTACTGTAATTCTGTACTGTCTTTTCTTTGCTGTTAATTACTTCTGTAAACTTATACTCATAAGAACCGTTTCCGCCTTCTCCATTTGCATAGATACTGTAAGAACGATTCAATTCCTTCTTTGTAAATACACGTCTTACTGCAACCGGCTTACGTACAATTACTGTAATCGGTTTACTCTCGACTGTATCTCCAAAACTATCTTTAACCTCTACTAAAAACTGCTGATTTCCTGTTTCTGCATTTGTATTCAGAAAATAGCTGCACGAACCATTCGACGACTCTCCACTAATCGGTTCATATTTATTCGTTGCCTTATTGTACTTTTTAAACAGATATGTATACTTGCCGTCTCCACCTGTTACGCTGGTATTAAATGCAATATAACTACCGATATAATTAATTTTCTTGACAGAACTTATCGTTGGAGCAATCGGTGATACCTTTTGTACACTCTTTATTTTAAAGCCGTATCCTGTCTTTTTCTGCGGATTATTCATCTGCAACCTGACTGTATCTCCTTTGATAAATACAGTCTGTCCTGCAAGGCTTGCACCTCTGTAATTTCTGTTACTTCCTAATTTTGATACATTAAAGATTGTCAGATACGAATTTTCTGCCAATTCTGTTGTTTCATCAAATGTCACCTGAAGTTTATCCGCACCAGCAAGACGATATTCCCACACATCCAAATGATTATCTGCTACATTATGCTTACTTTCAAGTTTTGAAAGATTTGTAATCACATAACGGTTATTATCAACAGTTACCTGTGCATTGTCAAATATTTCACTGCCGTCTGTAGCCTTTACGACGATCGTTGTCGTACCTTTTGATACACCTGTTACTTTACCGTCAGCTGACACCTTTGCAATCGACGGATCCATAGATGTAAATGATAATTTCTTATTACTTGCATCTGATGGCACAATTGTTGCGCTACTCGGCTCGATTGTCTGTCCGGCTCTGACATGTCCATATCCATAACTTAATGATGTTATCTTTTGTTCTACAAGGACCTTGCATGATGCCGTTACATCACCAACCGTTACTGTGATAACCGCACTACCTGCTTTCTTTGCAACCACATGTCCGTCTGAATCCACACTTGCAACATCATAATTAGACGTTGTCCACACAACTTCATCTGTAAAATTCGCCGGCGTTGCTGTTAATTTCAAATCATTTTCCAATAACACATGATTCTTATCAAGAACCGCTACCCATTCTTTCTGGTTTAAAGCCGCTGCTACTACCTTTACATCATTTGCCGTAAACTTCATATTATGATTCTTTGCATATTCCTGTGCATACGTTCCGCTAACACCCGTAATAGTAATTCTGGTTGGATATGAAAAAATATCCTCACCGATTTTCTTGACTGTTCTCGGAATCGTTACACTTGTAAGGCTTGTACACTTATTAAAAATGTTATCGCCAATCGACTTCACTCCATATGGAAATTCAATGGATTTGAGCAATATACAGTCTTCAAATGCCTCAGACTCTACATTTTTAACGCCTCTTGCCATCGTAATATCCGTAAGATGTTTACAACCTGCAAACATACGATATGAAATATCAGCCGTTCCATTCATAACCACTTTCTTCAGCGGTGTTCCTTCAAACACACTGCATCCAACTGTTTTGACGCTTTCCGGTATTGTCACTTCTGTAAGTCCGCTATTTTTAAATGCAGCTTCCTCTAATTCCGTTACACTGTCCGGAATGACAATTGTTTTCAATGCTTTATCGTTCTCAAATGCATCCATAGGAATTATCTGCAATGCTTCTGATAACTGAACCATTGACAGTTTCGCACAATTCTGAAAGACAGCATTATTCATTTCTGTGACATTATTTCCCAGCGTAACGGATGTTAATGCCATATTATTTGCAAATGCTCCATTTCCAATCACAACAACGCTGTCCGGAATCGTTACACTCATAAGTCCTGTATTTGCAAATGCGCCATATTCAATGGAAACAACTGTATCCGGAATCGTTACATTTGTTAATGTTTTAACACCTGTGAACAGATTCTCTGCAATCTCCGTTGTACCTTCTTCAAAATGAACCGTCGTTAATCCTGAGTCTGCAAACGGTCCCTGTGCATCTGCATCATACCCGAAAGCCTCACCTTTATCTAACGTCGCCGGAATGGTAATCTCTGTAAGAGCCGTACAGCCTGTAAATACATTTCTGTGCAGTTCCACAAGCACTTCCGGCAATACCACATCTGTAAGTCCTGCATCATTTAAAAATGCCATCGCTCCAATTTCTACAAGGGAATTACCAAACTGAACATCCTGTAATGATGCACAATTGGCAAAAGCTCCTTCCTGAAGCACTGTAACAAAATCAGGAACCGTTACCTTTCTCAATCCAGTACCTGCAAAAGCCCCTTCTCGAATTTCTTCTACCGTCTCTGGAATGGTAATCTCTGTAAGATTGAAAGCTCCTGCAAACAGATATTGGGGAATGATATTCATTCCGTCATCAAATGTAACTGTCTGTAATCCACTGTCTTTAAACGGACCATTTATCTCATCTGTATTCTCATAACCATATGCATCTACTGTCTGTAATGAAAGCGGAATGTGAATCTGCGCAAGTGCAGTACAACCTGCAAACGCTTCTTTTCCAAGTTCTATTAATCTGTCCGGTAAATGAACATCTGTTAATGCTATATCGCCTGCAAATGCACCTTCTTCGATTTTTATAATACTATCCGGCAGCGTAACAGAAGTAATCTCTGTATGATCTTTAAATGCTTCTGCTCCGATATATCCTACTTTCAATTCTCCTAATGCACCCGGAACGACTACATCTTTTGTTTCCGTACCCGTATACTTCTCTACATATGCCATTCCATCTTCTTCATAATATGTGAAGTCTCCCTGCATCTGAGAGTCCTTATCTGCACGCAGTTCTTCCGTTACAGATTCCACCTGAAATGGTGCATACGCTCCTTTTTCAGGCTGTGACAGATATTTTGTCGCAGCACTTACCGAAGCGATATCCATTGCCCCCATCTCACAGGTCATAATGACTGCAAGACACGCACTGACTGATGATTTCACAATTCGTTTTTTCATCCTTCTCTCCTCTTTCCATTTGTGCCTTTTTTGGCTTTGTCCTTAATCGTATCATAATTTAAAAACGATGTCACTATACAAAACGGTATAATTTGAAATTTTCAAATAAAAAAGAAGAGTTGATAATCTTAACCTTCCTTTTCGATTACCAACCCTTCTAAATTCAATTGTTAAACATTTAACACGACATCCGTCCGATTATTTTGTAACCTTGATACCATATGCTGAACTTCTAATAACTGTTCCCTTGTTATCCCTGATATCTACATAGACATGTCTTGCGCCTGAACCACCTGCTGTCCATACATACTTATTAGAAGTGCTGTATGACTTTAATTCCGCCCAGTTACCAGTTGTTGGATTCTTTAATAAGAATCTGTACTGATATCCGCCGGCACCACCGGTTGCTGTTGCTGTAAGTGTAACCTTAGAACCTGCTTTGGCTGTTGTTGCACTCGCCTTTATGCCCGCTGTTAATTTTGCAGATGCTGCCTTTACAGTCACGCCACATGCTGCACTTCTTGTTACTGTTCCGTTGCTGTCTTTTACATCTACAAGAAGATGTCTTGCACCACTGCCAGCTGCTGTCCAAGTATATGAATTTACAGTACTGTAATTCTTTAATACAACAATATTGCCTGTTGTTGGATTCTTTAATAAGAATCTATACTGATAGCTTCCAGAGCCACCCGTTGCTGCTGCTTTCACAGTTACTTTGCTGCCAGCTGTCGCCTTTGATGTACTTGCTGTAATCTTCACTGTCGGCTTAGATACTGCTGCTGTTGTATTTACTACAACCGCTGTGCTTCTTGTTACCTGTCCCTTACTGTCCTTTACATCTACATATACATTTCTCTTACCGCTTCCTGCAGCCTTCCATGTATACGTACTTGCTGTACTATAATCTTTCAATACTGCAAAATTACCTGTTGTTGGATTCTGTAATAAGAACTTATACTGGTAACTTCCACTGCCATCAGATGCCTTTGCCGTAAACTTTACAGATGTTCCTGCTGTTACATTTGTTGCACTCGCTGTCAGACTTGCCTTCGGCTTTAATGTACCTATACCTACAGAAAGTGCTGAACTTCTTGCTGTCTTGCCATTGCCGTCCTTCACATCTACATAAATCTGACGTGCACTTGTTCCTGCAATCTTCCATGTGTACGTATTTGATATGCCATAATCCTGCAACAATGTCCATTTCTTTGTTGCTGGTGTATACATAACGAACTTGTACTGATATTTACCATTGCCGCCTGCACCTGTACCTGTTACTTTCACACCACCAATAACTGTTGCCATCTTTGCTGATACAGATACTTTTTCATTGACACTGACTCTAATATCAGAACTCTTAACAATCTGACCTTTCTTATCCTTAACACGTACGTAAACTCTTCTGTCCCCAGCTGTCTGTGGTGTCCAGTTGATTGTACTTGCAGTACTATAATCTTTGACATATTCATTCTTATTGTTTTTAATATTAAACACAACAAACTGATATGTATAACCGCCTTCGCCACCTCCGGCTGATGCTACTATCTTAATTGCAGAACCTACATCGCCTTTCGTTGTGTTCGTACGCAATGAACTTCTAAGTGGTTCTACATTGACATTCTTTAACACACCACTTCTTACAATCTTACCGTTGCCATCTCTAACATCTATATAGAACTGTCTGACTCCACCGGTTGTTGCCTTCCATGTAAATCCACCTGTTGCCTGATAGCTCTCTACTTCTTTCCACTTCTTTGTTGTTTCATTATATTCTACCAGTCTGTACATATAATTTCCTGTACCGCCTGTTGCATTTGCTTCAATACTGACAACATCACCTGTTACCGTATTCACTGCACTCTGTTTTGCAACAACCGCAAGTGGCTGTGTCACAGCTTTAAACGCAAAATTATTGTCTACTGCAAATGTTTCTGCTGCAGAACCCTTTACACTTACAATCTGAAAACCGTCTCTTACATATTGTTCATCTAATTCAAAAGCCCGGTCACTAATCCCTGCAATCGTACCTGCCAATACAACCTTTTTCAACGCTGGTGTATTCTTAAATGCACAATACTCAATATTCTGATTGTTATAACTATAACCGCCTTCCTCCCAGTAGACCGTTTCTAATGATTTACATTCTTCAAATGCAGATCTCTGAATTCGTGTATAATTTCCAGGAATAGAAATCGTCTTCAATGCACTACAATTATAGAACAATCCTTCTGAAATGACACAGTCTTCAATTCCCTTCGCAATCAGTACATCTGTCAATGCACTACAATTTGAAAATGCATAATAATCTACCTTTGTAAGTGTTGCCGGCAATATAATGGATTTTAAACTTGTACAATTCTCAAATGCATTATGTCCGATACTTGTCAAACCTTCCTGCAAACGAATATTTGTAAGGTTGCCGCATCCTTTAAATGCATACTCTCCAATTTTTTCTAAAGAACTTGTCACAGATACCGTCTTTAAATTCTTACAATTGCTAAATGCATAATTGCCAATCTGCTGATCTGCATAATCAAATAAGCCTTTCTGAATCGTTACCGCTGTCAACGAAGCACAGTCTGAAAATGCACTATTATAGATTCTGTTATAATTTCCCGGAATGACAATTGATGTTAATGAATTACATTCTTTAAATGTCTCATAACCAATCATTGCTTCTATCTTGCCGGTCTTCATTGTAACCTTTTCTAATGCATCACAATTTTCAAACACACCTGTATCCCATGAACTTGTTGATCCAATGCGTTCTACGGTTGATGGAATAGCTACACTCTTGAGTGCATCACAGTTATAAAATGCACCCTGATTCAGAGTCGTTACGCCTTCCGGAATCGTAAGTGATGTAATTCCTGTACTTGCAAATGCGGAAGAACCAATAGACTGTAATCCTGCTCCAAAAGTTACTGTTGTAAGGGCACTACACTCTGAAAATGCATTATCTCCAATCGAATGAGAATACTTATCCGAACCTGAATACGTCATTGTCTTTAATGCCTTACATCCCTGAAATGCTTCTTTATAAATTTCTGCATAGTTACCTGGAATGGTAATTGCTGTTAATGAAACACACCCTGCAAATGTCTTGCAGCCAATAAATGCCTCTTCTTTACCTGCTTTGATTGTTACAGTCTTTAAAGAACCACATCCCTCAAATGCACCTGAGTACCAGCTGCTATCCGAACCCAGACTCTTCAAGGTCGATGGAAGTGAAACTGTCTGTAAAGAATCACACTTATAAAATGCACTATTCCCTACCGATTCTGTACCTTCCGGAACCGTAACACTTGTCAGCTTATCGCAATCTTGAAATGCACTTATACCGATATTCTTCATTGTCGTTGGCAATGTGAAATTCGTTAATGCAGATGCTCCGGAAAATGCTGATTCTCCGATAGATGTTAAGCCTGTACCAAATGTAATCGTTGTCAATGCTTTACAATTAATAAATGCATTTTTATGGATTTCATGACTAATCTTTGCAACGGATGGGCTATATGCCATTGTTTTTAAGGAATTACATCCGTCAAATGCAGAGTTTCCAATATATTTATAATTGCCTGGCACTGTAATCGCTGTTAATGCTTTACACCCCTGAAAGGTATTTGGTCCAATATAAGATTCTTTTGTACCTGCCTTCATTGTAACAGTCTTTAATCCAATACAATTTGCAAATACACCGCCATCCCATGTGTTCTCGCTTCCAAGTGCAGTCAGCGTTGACGGAAGTGACACACTGCTAAGTGTCTTACAACTAGCAAATGCACTTGATGCAACACTTGTAACACCTTCCGGTATCGCGATTTTCTGCAAGAACGTACAATTTTCAAATGCAGATGATCCAATTGTACGAAGTGATGTAGAAAGTGTCACTGTTATCAATGTCTTACAACCCTGAAATGCATTGTTATAAATGTTCTGCTCATACTTTTCAGACCCCTGATAATTCACTGTCGTCAATGATACGCAGTCTTCAAATGCAGATCTGTGAATGGTTGTATAATTTGCCGGAATCGTAATACTCTTTAATGACTTACATCCATAAAATGCCCTATAACCAATATAAGCTTCCTTATTGCCTGCCTGAATCGTTACACTTTTTAATGCAATACAATTCTGGAATGCTCCGATGCCCCAACTATTCGTCGAACCAACCGATGTTACCGTTGAAGGAATCGTAACCGCTGTCAGCTTATTATTTCCATCAAATGCTCCTTCACTAATTGCAGTTACAGTATTATCTCCAATCTTAGATGGAATTACAACTGTTGACGCACTTCCCTTATATCCTGTGATTGTAACTGTTCTCTGACTCTGATTTGTTGTATATTCAAAGTCTGATGCCGGTGTTGCTGCGCCATCCGCCTTCGCTTCTTCTGCTTCTTCCGTAACAACCTGCGGTTCTTCTACAGCAGTTGTCTGAACTCCCCTCGCTTCTGTAACAGCTTCCTGTTTCTGAATCTGTGTTGTTGCCACAACTTCTTTCTGTGCTGTAGATTCTGTTACAGCCTGTGTCTGTTGTTCTGCTACAGCCTCTGTCTCCACTTCCGTTGTCGTTTCAGCCGCTTTCTGTTCTGTCACTGCTGCTACATTCTGATACGCATCTGCTGCCATAATCTGTGTAACCGACACATCTGTGGCAACCATACCGACTTCCATTGCAACAGTAAGACCTAATGCCACTGCACTTGTGATTTTTTGTTACCTCTTTCCTATATTTCTATTCATGAAATATCCTGTCTGTTGCGATTGAACGGTATTGCATAACAATAAAAACAGAAAGATGACCTCTTAATTGTATAAGAATCACCTTTCTGTTTTATATCATTTATTTTTATAATTATTTAGAAACAATCTTTGTCTGAACAGTAATACCATACGCTGCACTTCTTACTATAGTTCCGCTGCTATCTTTAACATCTACATATACATGTCTCGCTCCGCTTCCGCCTGCTGTCCATACATATGTATTGCTTGTACTGTATTCCTTTAAGACTGCCCACTTACCTGTCTGTGGATTCTTTAATAAGAATCTGTACTGATACTTGCCACTTCCGCCTGCTGCTGTCGCTGTCAGTGTTACCTTTGAGCCTGCTGCTGCGCTTGATACACTTCCCTTAATCTTTACAGTCGGCTTTGCAGATGCTGCCTTTACAGTCACGCCACATGCTGCACTTCTTGTTACTGTTCCGTTGCTGTCTTTTACATCTACATATACATGTCTTGCGCCTGAACCGCCTGCTGTCCATGTATATGTATTGCTTGTACTGTATTCCTTTAAGACTGCCCACTTGCCTGTCTGTGGATTCTTTAATAAGAATCTGTACTGATACTTGCCGCTTCCACTTGCTGCTTTTGCTGTAAATGTTACTTTTGAACCTACAACTGCGCTTGTTGTGCTGCTCTTTACTGTAACTGTCGGTTTTGCAATTGTGTTCACTGCCACTGCTGCACTTCTAGTTACGACTCCATTTGCATCCTTCACATCTACATAAACACGCTTCTTGCCATTACCTGCTGCTGTCCATACATATGTATTGCTTGCACTGTATTCTTTTAATACACTCCAATTGCCTGTGGTCGGATTCTGTAAAAGATATCTGTACTGATACTTTGCTTTACCGGCTGATGCCTTTGCTGTAATCTGTACCTTATCTCCAGCCTTTACGCTTGCTTTATTAACAGATACTGTTACCTTCGGCTTCATATTTCCAATACCAATTGCTACAGCCTCACTTCTGACAACTCTTCCTGCAGAATCCTTTACGTTTACATAAACTCTTCTTGTACCTGTTCCGGCAAGTGTCCATGCAACTGTATTCTTCGTTGTATAATTACACAACTGTACTGTCTTTTGTGTTGCAGGATTATACATCATGAACTGATACTGATATCCGCTTCCGCCTGTTGCTCTTGCTGTAAATGTTGCAGTCTTTGCATTCTGGCTTACTGAAATTGTCGCACCTAATACTTCTTTTACATGTACAGTAAATGCTTTCTTTACATTAGAACCATCCGTCGCTGCTGCTGTTACTGTCGCTGTACCAGCCTTAACACCTGTAACCTTACCATTGGCATCTACGCGTACTATGTTTGCATTAGATGTTGTCCACTTCAATGTCTTGTTTGATGTATCATTTGGCTTTGCTTCCGCTTTAATCTGATATGTCTGCTTCTGGTTAATTGAAAATTCTGATGGATATCCTGAAATCCATTCAGCCTTCTGAATAACTGTGAGTCTACAAGTTGCTGTACGACTTCCAACCTTCACTTTAATATCAACCGTTCCGCCCTTCTTCGCTGTCACAAGACCATGTGCATCTACTGTTGCAATTTCAGGATCTGATGATGACCATGTCATTACATCTGTAAATGTTACCGGTTCTACAATAGAAGATAACTGAATCTTGTCGCCCTTGTTCACTCTGGCTGTCGTCTTGTCAATTTTAACAGATGTTGCCTTTACCGTCTTATTGACAAACTCAATGTCATTTTCATTTGCAAATGTTTCTGCATAAGTACCCTTTACACCCGTAAGTGTCATACGAAATGTATATGTAAATGCATCACTTGCAATTTCTGTTACTGTTCTTGGTACGGTAACAGCTGTCAGCTTATTACACAATGCAAATGCTTCTTTTTCAACCTTTTCTGTTCCACTATATAAGATTGCTGTCGTAATTTCGGTACAGTTATAAAATGCACGATATGGAATCACTGCAAGATTCTTACTCATGACGACTCTGCCTAAATCTTCACAATCTGAAAATACTTCCTGTCCGAGCTTTGTCAGCTTATCCGGAAGAACTACCTGTGTTAAACCACTTCCCTGAAATGCACACTTTCCAATTTCT
Source organism: Lachnospira sp. UBA4346 (assembly GCA_002394205.1). Classification (GTDB taxonomy): domain Bacteria; phylum Bacillota; class Clostridia; order Lachnospirales; family Lachnospiraceae; genus Lachnospira. The sequence goes on from DGTC01000068.1 coordinate 137,437, forward strand.
GTAACAGTTGCAGGGATTGCAATACTCTTTAAGCTCTCTGTTCCCGCAAATGTATACTTTTCAATCTCTGTAATCTTACCTGGTAAATTCACAGATGTCAGCGATGAACAATCACGGAATGCACTCTCTCCGATTGTACGAACATTCTTTCCAATCGTCACCTTTGTTAATGCAGAACAAGCATTGAATGAACTTGCTCCAATCTCTGTTACCGTATCCGGAATCGCTACCGCCTTTAAATGATCTGCACCTGCAAATAAATGATCTAAAATCTTTGTCATTCCGGCTTCAAATGTTACCGTTTCAAGACCACTCTTTTCAAATGGTCCATCTGTATAATTAATGAAATTATACCGTACATTTGCCTCTTCTAAAGACTTTGGTATTGCAATTGTCTTAAGACTTGTACATCTTGCAAACGCACGTCTTTCTAACGTTTTAATGCTTGCCGGCAATTTTACACCCGTAAGACTTGTACATCCTGAAAATGCATATTCATCAATCTTTGTGATTTTATCCGAGAAGTTTACGGTCTTTAATCCTGTACAACCTGCGAATGCACCTTCTCCTACTGATTTTACTGTCGCCGGTAATGTAATGGTCTGGATATTGGCTGCTCCTGCAAATAAATGTGGTGCAATTCGGTATGTACCTGCTTCAAACTGTACCGTCTTTAATCCGGAGTTCTCAAACGGACCATCTTCATAGTTTTCAAGATCACAATTTACATGACCTGTTTCAAGACTCGCCGGAATTGTAATACTTGTTAAGGCTTTACATTTTGAGAAGGCTTGTCTGCCAAGGTCTCGCAGATTCTTTGATAACTTCACACCTGTAAGCACTGTACATCCTGAAAACGCTGCTTCTTCAATCGTCTGTACGTTATCAGACATATTCACTGTCTTTAATGCACTACAATCCTTGAATGAACCTGTCTCAATCGTCTTGACTGTAGACGGAATCGTCACTGCTGCCAACTTATCTGCTCCTGCAAATAAGAACTGTGGAATTTTTCTGATCCCTTTTTCAAATGTGACACTCTTTAATTCAGACCCTGCAAACGGACCATCTGAATAACTAAGAAGATCACAATTCACATGACCTTTATCCAAACTCGCTGGAATCTGAACACTTGTAAGTCCACACTTTGCAAATGCATTCCGTTGTAACTCACGTAAATTTTGTGATAACGTAACCTTTGTAAGTGCTGCACATTCCTTAAATGCACCTTCCGGAATCTCTGTTACTGCATCCGGAATAACGATACTCGTAAGAGATGTACATTGTAAAAATGCAAATTCTCCAATAGAAGATACCTTCTTTGGAATTGTAATGTTATTTAAAGACTTACATCCTGAAAATGCACCTGTTCCAATAGACTGTACGGAATCCGGAATCTTAACTGTCTTTAATTTCTCTGCACCTGCAAACAGGAACTGTGGAATACTCTTTATTCCATTCGCAATTGTTACATTTGTAAGATTCGTTCCTTCAAATGGACCACTCTGATAATAAGAAATATCAAATGATACATGTGCTTTTTTAATTGTTGCAGGAATTGTTACAGATGTCAGCACTTTGTTATTTGTAAATGCTCTTGCATCTAATTCTGTAACTGTATAATTTCCAAGTTTTTCCGGAATTACAACCGTTGCATTCTGACTTGTATATTTTGTAATAACAGCTTCTTTATCATCATTAAGCACATATACAAAAGAACCGCTTGTATATTCTTCTTTACCATCTGCTGTAAGTTCTACACTTTCAACTGCATCCACAACTTCTTCCTGTGTCTGCCATGCTGTTGTATCCTGTACGGTTACATCTGCACTCTGCTCTGCGTCAGTCTTTGCCACTACCTGTACTGTTGTCTGTACATTTTCTGTTGTCTGCTGCACTGTTATCGCATCTGACTGCACATTTTTAGCTGCTTCGATTGTTTTTTCTGTCACACTCTGTTCTGCAGATGGTGTTTCATTTACAACTTCTTTATTTACTTCTTTTGTCTCAACGGCTGCCATGACGGCCTGCGTTGTTGTCTCTTTTGTAGCCTGCTGTAATGCTGTTGCCGCAAGTGTGTTGACCGTGCACACATCACACGTCATCAATACTGCAAGGCTGAGACCTAATGCCTGTCTTACTTTTCTGTTTTTCATAACATACCCCTTTTCTCCATTTTATCGTTGAATGTCTTATTGACAATAACGTACTCCCTTATAGATTCTCCTGTAATGGAATTTCCACCATCGGAATCAGTTCTTTATTGACTGTTTGTCTTAATGTATCTGAAATCTGTGTTTCATTTTTCTCAATATAATTTAAAATGGATGTAATATCTGTTGATTTCCCCTCCACCAGATTATGCAGTTCATATCCACATTCTTTCATATGTGTATATTTACAGACTTCCCACATTTTATTTTCATAACATAATGAAAGATATGGTCTTGCATTCTTTGATGCAAGTACAATTGTATGATAACGCATACCGACAACATAGCGGCTCGTTCCAATCGCCTTATCATAATCCCACATTGTAAGGACATCTTCACGCAATGTAACCTGTTCTGCTCCTGCTTTCCTGAGACATTCCATTACTGCAAGATTATATTTCTTTTCTTTTTCAATCCCTAAATGCGGTAAAATCTCAATCTTTAAATGACGTTCCTGCGCCCATTTTGCAAGCTGTGGAAGCAATTCTGACTGAACCTTTGCATCAACCGGCGTTCCCTTAAACTCCGGATGCCAGCCGTCAAAAGAAGATGGAACAAGGCTTACTACATCCTCACGAATCGCATCTGTGCACTGTGGAAGTGCAAATGCGGTATCAGGTCCCCACTTACAGAAAATATTTCTGTCCTGCAAATATTTATAGCTCTTCTTTTCACGAACATAAATCTTAGACCGCTTCAATGCCCATTTTGCAATGGTATCAAATAAGAAATTGCCACTCTTTCCAATCGTATTGTATTGGAAAATCATCTTTTTCTTTTCTAAGACAACCATAACAACTCTTGCAAGTGACACCCAGTGCTTATAAATTCCAATATTTGCGCCGCATGGTGACATAAATACCACATCACTATTCTTAATCAGCGCAATATACTCATTCATCAATGGCGACTTTGACTTTTTATGAAATGGTCGCTGCAATAAATAATATTTTGCAATATTCTTATAACCAATCTTTCGGAATGACAACTGTAAATCATGATGTACCTTTGGATCTTCAAAATCAAGTGCATCTTCTGAATTATACAAAATATCAACATCTTCTATATCATCTCTTTGTAACAACATATTCAACAATGCCGTACCTGCGGCATCATCCCCAAAATTATTGGTATGCTGATTTATAATTAAAACTTTCATATTTTATCTCCATTTTTTAAGCATACGCAGTATCAGTTCTCTGTTTTCAAACAGGAAATAAATTCCTGTAATCATAAACAACACTAGATTCCATAACAGATTCTGACCTACAAAATATGTAACAACTGCAACTGCACAATAGATTACTAAATATTTCGCAACCGTCATTAATAACTTATTCATATGGAACATATGACGGATTGCATACAATCTCATGCCAAACAGAATTACATAACACAACATCGTTGCAAGGGAAGCTCCCATCAGTCCAATCCATGGAATCAAAAAGAGATTTACCACAAAATTAAAGACTGCTGCAACAATTGTTGAACTTCCGATTAGCTTTGTCTTTTTTTCACTTAATAATATATCACCCATATACTGTGCAATACTTAAGAAAATTGCTCCACATAACAACACTGGAACACAATCCATCGCATTCCAATAATCCGGTTTTAAGAAATTATAATAAATAATTGGTGTAACGCCTAATATTACAATACTACCTGTAAATAACAAACGAACCACTTTATGAATCAGCTCGTCATAATATGCATGCTGATCCCTCTGACCTACACCTTCAATTGCAATCTGCTGAAATGACAGATTAAAGATTCCAAAAATTAATGAAAGCATTGTCGGAATCTTACAGCAGATTGCATACAAACCATTATAGTAACTTCCCATGATAACATTGATTACGGTTCGATCAGATACATTTGTAATCCACCATGAAATGCTATTTGGAATTAACGGAATTGAATAGTGCAACAGTTCCTTCAACAAAGCATTATCTAATTTTTCATCCGTTTTCCATGGCTTATGCACAATGAAAATAACCAACAAAGAAATGCCATATGCAATTGCAAATACAAGAAGTAATCCTTCTACACCGAATGACAATTCTTTCACAAGAATGATACTTGTAACAACGGTAAGAACACCCACGAGAATATTCTGCGTCGAATATTGCTTGAGCATCGAATTTCCTCGCAGATATTCGGACGCCATTGTATACATTGCATATGCAATAAAATATAAAATGAAACAAATACTCAGTGTTCCTCTAAAATGCAGCACCGACATAATTCCATAAATTACAAGTGACACGACAAAAAGCATTGGAAGTACCACTCTTAATGCAAGCCTGAAATACGCTCTCGCAAGTTTCCTGTTTTCCATCGCATAACGATATACCGCCTGATTTAACTGTAAAGTTGCACACGGAACCGCCAGTGACATATACGTAACAATTAAATCATACAATCCATAATCACTTGGTGACAACCACGAAGAATAAAATGGGGTCATAATAAAGGAAATCATCTTTGTTAAAATTGTACCAATTCCGATGATTACCAAATTATTTAACAGTCTCTTATTATTACTCGATGAACTCATTTTTATTCCCTTCTCATCTAAAACTTAATTTTGTACTTGAGATAAAATTTATAAATCAGATACATCAAAATAAATGTAATAATGTAATAAACTGTAATAAATTCATCTGCAACGCTTGTATAATATGCCATCGCCGGAATATAAAATATAAATGCATATTTTATAATGTCTAAATGGCATAATGATTCATTTGTCTTTCTATAAACTCTTTTGTAATAATAATAACTCAGTAAAAAATACAGAATAAAGATAAATATCAACATTCCAACAAATCCAAAATCAATCATGGAAATACCAAATATAGAATCTACATTTCCGGTTACTCTTGACTGTCTTGATATATATACATTTGCAGAGCCCTGAAGAAGTGTTCCTTCTACCCAGCCATGTGATTTTCCAAACTGCCATATTGAATTAAAAATCAATTCTCCAAAATGTGTTCCTTTATATGTGGCAAAGCCGGTATTTTCCTTAACACCATATACCAAAATCGGTGAACCGATATAATAGGCAATATACTGAAATGATGAAAACGCCGTCGTAATTGGCAAATCGACTGTTTTAATGAAGTTTTTCATATTGGTAAATATGATTGTCAAAATGACGACTAACGGCATTCCTCTTTTTAAAATCTTTTGGAGTGCACCTTTTTTCCAATCTCTTTTAACCTTTAGCTGTACATAAAAATATACAAACAAACTAAATACAACTCTCAAAATCTCTGTACGAACACCGGTAAATACGGAACATACGCAGGCACATACAATAGATACTGCATACCACCAGTCTTTCTTCTTCCATTCAGTAGCTCTATTATGCACGAGTATATAACCGTCTACAAAACTGGCAGCCATAATAAACTTAATACCCTGACGTATAATTTTATTCGTTCCTACCTTATCCGACGACTTAACGGTACCGATAACCTGCAGTCCACTTGCACCTAAAGCTCTACCTGCCCGTACAATATCAAGAATATATAACATTGTTAATATAACAGCTAATATTGCAACCAAACGAACCTTCCACATATCAATATCAATTCTTGTATTGGGATGTTCCTCATGCTCTGTCATATACTGTCTCCGGTACAAACGATTACCATTCAGATATCTGGCTGCAATCTGTGCAAACAGCATCACAATCAATCCGAATATAATATAAACTGCCGCCTGTGATGAAAACGGCAAATTCCACATCGTATTACCAATACAGGCAAATGCAGTGGCAACTGTAATTACAAAAATAGAAAATGTAGCCGGTGCAATCAGACCACTATTTCCAAATGTATATATCGCTAAAAATAACACCACTTCAAACAATAATAGTACATATAACATTTTATTTCTCGCTTTCTTTGTTACGCACCTACTTTATGACATTCAATATCCGTGTACTCATGCCATACTTTTTCTTCTTTGAAAGAATATGTAACACATACATCAATTGATAATATCCTCCCTTATGACGGTATTTCTTTGGATATTTCATCAACCGATTCTGTCTTAACACCTCGTAGCAATCTCTCCATAATGTCTTCGCAGACATATCTCTCACAACTCTATTTCGGTAAAAGATATTCATTGCAAACCTTAATGAAAACAGATACACGAGATCATTATATGCCGTCTGATACTTGTGTTCAAAGGCCTTTTTTAATTCCTGTACAAAGTGTATATAATCATCTAAAGAACCTGCATCCTTCTTCAGAGAAGTACTGACATTCATTCTTCTGGAATATTTGTAAACAACTTCCGGTGCAGTTACGATTGTTTCACATTCTAACCCATACTGAATATTAAACATCGTATCTTCCTGCCCAAACTTAAAGAATGTATCAAACTGTAAAGCATGCTCCTGTATAATAGAACGCTTATATAAACAATTCCATAAATGTAAAATGGCAATCTGCCTGTCACAATTTAAAATAATTTCATTCTTTTCTAAATCGTTACGATATTCTCTTTCTGCATAGCTGTACACCTGATTACTGACTTCCTCATCCTTTTCATTGTACATAAACATATGCTTTCCTGCAATTACCATGTCACAATGATACTTTTGAATATAAGAATCGAATACCTTATAGATATTATCAGCTACCTCATCGTCCTGATCGCAAAAAGATATATATTCTCCTGTTGCTGCTGCAAGTCCGGCATTACGTGCCTTACAGATTCCGCCATTCTCCTGATTGACTACAACAACTCTCGCATCTTTTGCTGCAAAATCATTGCATACCTCTAAGCTGGAATCCTTTGAACCATCATTGACAAGAATGAGTTCTAATTCTACATCCCTTTGTTTCAAAATCGCCGGAATACTCTTTGTAATATACTTTGCTCCATTATATATTGGCATTATAATACTTATCATGTACATACTCCTCAAAGAAAAAAATACGCTTCAGCCATTCATCTAATGAATACTTTCTGTATACACGTTCATCGATTTCTTCAAATGGACTCTGTACAAATGACTGCTCAATATCAAGCTGTGTATCCTCTTTATCTACAATCAGAATATTATTCGGATTATAGAAATCATAATGTTTCACTTCACTATTCGTTGTAATCAGCTTCTTTTTCATTCCAAGACATTCAATCGTACGCATCGTCAGTCCCTTTTGTGTTCCAACTTCATAATCAATAACAATCTTAGATGCACTCATAATCTGATTAACCTTTGCACTCGGCAATGACTGAAAAATAAAGTCACTTTTTTTCGCATCTTTAAATGTTTTATTTACATATTTTCCACGAATATAATACAGCATTGATGGAAGATACAAATTAAAATTATATTTGTATCCATTATTATCTGCATATTCTTTTACCCGCTTGATAAAAGAATATCTCTTTGAATGTCCAAATCCGACAAAGGAAAAATCATATTTCGTATCTATCGGTGCAACATCATCTATCCCATCTGTATAAAATAACGGTAATAATCCAACATTGTCAAGCGTCTGTGCATCCCTCGGATCAAACGACAATACTCTGTCAAAATATTTCATTCTTCCTTCTACTTCCGGAATCGTACGAACAGAATCCCAACAGTACAAAATCTTTGGAATATTTGCATATCGCTTTGATAATTTTTCAACAAACTCATCTGTCAGTCTGGCTGAATTAAGCATAAAAATATAATCATATTCCCGAACTGTAATCTGCTGATATAATGAATCACAGTACTTTTTTCTTAAAAACATCATCCTCTGATAAATTCTCATCTTCGTATGATTGGTTGTCGGCGCAGAACAATAATAAAATACCTGTCCTCCCATTCTTTCAATTCGCTCTTTAATAATTGCATCATAATTGTAGAATCCGCCGGAGATAAATAATATTTTCTTTCCTTCTAACATCTGTTCACTCATTTATGCATTTTCCTTATTTTCAATAATCTTCTTTATTTTAGAATCATCCCCCCAGATTGCCTTAGAATCATATGCTCTATCCGGAAAAGCACCATATTTTAACTGAATATCATATCCATTTTCTGTAATAAAACGTTCCACTCTGTCAGCTAACTTTTCCGGTCTGCCGGAACAGATATTAATAATCCCATCAATCTCTGACTGATTCACTGCACTTGCAACCTGTTCGCAAAATTCTTCATAATCCAGGAAATCATACTGATTCTGTCCCATTGTAAATGGAAACTCTTTTTTTCCTTCCTGTGCTGCTGCTGCTAATTTAGAGAAAATAGAAGACCCTTTTACAGAATTTCCAACGATATAATATCCTCTTAACCACTGGAATATGCAACCTGATTTCTTACATAACAATTCTGTTGCATCTCGAAGCGCATTCTTACTGATTCCATACAAACTCATCGGATGACATGGTGTATCTTCATGAATACTTCCCTCAAAAAATCCGATTTCATGCATACTTCCCATGACAGCAACCTGCTTTACTCCAGCCTGAATCATCGTTTCTAAGAACTGATAATGCTTTGGTAAATCTTCTAAATGTGCGTTGGAATTGTGCACAAATCCATCTCTCCATGCCAAATGAACCAGCACATCCGGCTGTCCAAAATACTCATAAGGATTATCCAATTCAAAAATATTCCCCTCTACCATCGTAACATGTTCTATTTTCTGGTCACAACGAAAATCAGTTGCAACAATATCCATTCCCTGCGCTGCCATTGCTCTTACAATTCCCTGTCCGAGATAGCCGTTGGCTCCTGTTACTAATACTTTCATCATTTTCTCCTTTTTCTATTTGTTCTGTAAGTCACTGCACTGTTTCATCAATGAACCATGCTGTATACCGACCTCATTATTATACGACGTAATTTTATGAACCACCTCATCACGATTTGCAACCAACTGCTCAAACTTCTTTTTTAACAGTTCTGCATTTACATCATAAATAGAAATCGCATAATCATCTAAACCGATATCATGCATAATTCCCTGTGCTTTATTTCCAACATAGCAGATTGCCATTCCCGGTACCCCTGAACTAAGCGAAAAAATTACAGAGTGAAAACGTGTTCCTACAATATAATCACACATTTTATAAATTGCTTTCAAATCATAACAGTTATAAGTCTTATTTGATACAAAACGATATTCTTCTTCGTTCAACATCTGTGTCACTTCACGAATACATTCTCCGTCATTTTCATGTGCATTAACTGCCAATGTATGTTCCACAATAACCGGCATATATCCTGATGCATACAACCACTTAATGTATTTTGCCATTTCTTTTTTGAATGTAATATATGCTTTCTGTGGGTTTTCTGATTTTGGAAAACGGTATGGACGCATTGTCATGGCAACCAGTGGTCTGTCAGACGGAAGATTATACTTTTCCATAATTTGTGTTCGGTCTAACGCTGACTCCTGTAATCCAAACGCAAGATCCGGATACACCGGCAAGTCTATTCCCAAATCCCGCTTTACCATATCTGCAGAATAGCTTTCTCTTGCCGTAACAAATGTACAGCAGTCAAATGCCTTTTTTGCTATTTTTTTAACAAGCGGTCCTTCAAACGGTCCAAATGAATTTGGCATAATATAGATTGGCTTTTTTAACGCCTTTGCAAGAAAAATATGGAAACACCAGAAATACATGGAATATGTGGATGACAACCCACCATACGTCTGAAACAACCCGCCACCTTTTACAAATACCGCATCAGCCGCTTCCATTACCTTTAGTGCTTTCTTCTTTTCACGGCTCATAAATACCTTTGCAATGGCACGTGTTGGCTTAGATAAATAAAATAAACTTCCCAAAAAATCAAAAATAGATACAAATCCCCATTTCAATTTCAAGGACATATTATAATGAATATTTGACTTATTTTTAAATACACGGGATGGATGTTCCATAATCGGTTTAATAATGTGTATCCCCTGTTTTTTACTCTGCTCTACAGGTTCATTTTCCTCGGCTGTCAAATAGAATTTTCCTGAAAATCCATTCTCTTCTGCCAGTCTTTTTGTTTCCCATACAAGTGCCTGATCTCCTCTGTTTAGATCTGAGCACCCTGGAATAATCACATATTTTTTCATTTTTTTCTCCATTATCTGTTCATAGCCTCTTCATATATTTCAATATAACGCTGTGCCATAACATCTGTATTATATTCTGTTAAAATTTCCTGATATGCTGCATCAATGAATTTTGTCTGTCTCTCATTGATACATTCTTGAATGGCAGCCGTATAATCTGCAACAGATGTACATACAAACCCATTCTTACCATTATGAATAACATCTCTGTTTCCGATTACATTACTTACAATGCACATTTTCTTCATATACATCGCTTCTAACAGGGAAATCGGCAATCCCTCCCACAAAGACGGCAGCATGAAAATATCGGCTCTTGTAAGAATTTCTAAAGCCTCTTTTCTTTTTACCCAACCGGTAATCTCAATATTAGGGGCAGTCAGCTGTTCTCTTAAATCCCCATCGCCAATCCAGATAAAATGAACTTCCGGCATCGCCAATGCAATTTTATTAAACAGTTTCGGATTCTTCTGATAACTGATTCTTCCTAATGTTGCAACAGTACGTGCCGCATCCGGTGCCGCTTGTAATGTTGAAACAATCGCATCTATTTCTTTACAATTCACTCCGTTATTTACATAGCGTGCGTTTTTTGTAAGTTTTAAACTTTCTTTGTGCTCACCCTCACTGCAACTTATCGTCGTACAATACTTTCTTGCAGAAAACTTTTCGATATAATAAAAAAGCTTTCTCTTCATACTAGCATAGTCTTCCATCAGGAAGCTATATCCATGCGGCGTATAAAACAATGGAACTTTCTTACCATTAAACGCCCAGCGTCCAAGGATTCCGGCTTTTGATGAATGTAAATGAATAACATCCGGCTGAATCTTACGTGCTACGCGCTTCACTTCTAAGAATGCCTTTAAATCTGAATTCGGTGAAATGCTTCTTGTCATATTATTTGATTTGATTAAATGAACTCTATCATCAAAATAATTCTTATAATCCTTTGGTGTCTGAGGACGTTCCGCATACAAAATGTATACATCATATTTGTCTGCCAATTTATTTGCCATTGCAACAACATAGGTAAACACTCCGCCGCCCATTGCCTCAACAATATATAAAATCTTCTTTTTCATTGCACTTTCCTTCATCGTTAATATCCTAATTACTGCAACACTACATCGCCTTGTCGAGTCAACAGTACGACCTTATATTCAAAATTTCTGTCTACAATAAAATATAAATCTGAAACCTGTGTCTGTGTTGATTGAGAAACAAATGTTAAATCCCCAACACCTTTTTGCTTTAATATCTGATACATCTGTGGCAGGGCAGTTTCTACAACGCTTAATGTCACTCCCCTGTTCGAGCCAATTCGAAATTTTCTCTCCTGATTTCTTGAAAGACTTCGAATCACTTCGTCCTGAATTGCTTCATCCTGCAACGCTTCTCCAATGACATTTTGTATAAACACAATTGTCTGCTGATCCTGCTCTTCTCTGACACCCTCTGCCTTTTCAACTTTTTCCGGAATAAAAAACACTGCAATCAAAGCCATACAGCATAACATTCCTAAGAATATTAGTATTTGTTTTATCTGTTCTTTCCACTTCTTAGACATATCTGTATTCTCCAATACGCTGTTTTATTTACCGCCTTCTGTTAATACCATTGCAACCGTCTTAAACAAAATCTTTATATCCAGTCCAAGACTCCAATTATCAATATAATCTAAATCCATCTTCACAACGTCTTCAAAATCTTCTACGGTGTTTCGCCCATATGCCTGCCACATTCCAGTAATTCCAGGCTTCATTGACAGTCTTCTCTTATGATGTGCTCCGTACTGCTTAAACTCTCCAACCGTTGGCGGACGCGTTCCTACCAGACTCATATCCCCCATCAGTACATTGATAAACTGCGGCAGTTCATCAATACTTGTCTTACGGATAAACTTTCCTACCTTTGTAATTCGTGGATCATCTGTCATTTTAAACATCAAACCACTCATTTCATTCTGTGCCATCAATTCTTTTTTACGTTCTTCTGCATCTATATACATAGAACGAAATTTATAAATATAGAAATAACGACCATTCTTTCCAACTCGTTTTTGTTTAAAAAACAATGGTCCTTTGGATTCTATTTTAATGGCAGGTGCCACAAAAATCATAGCTATAATCATAATGATTAAGCCCACAAAGCCGCCTAAAATATCCATCAGACGTTTGATTGCCATCGCACGGTAATCATAAAAACGATTTGCAAATGTTACAACCGGTGTTCCATTAATTTTACCAAATGTTGACGCAAAATCAGAAAAATAATCCATAACAGCCAACTTCAAATGTACTGCAACACCCATATTTTCTAACTTTAAAATCGTATCCTGCAAAGAAGATACTCTGTCATACGGCACATTAATATAGACCTCATCTACAATTTCATTCTTAATATACTGCATCATTGTGTGTGCATTTGCTACAATTGGAATATCTTCTATCTTCTGTCCTGTCATATCTGCATCTACAATCGCAATTCCAATCACTCTGCGCATCCAATTTTCTTTATCATTCATTTGTGCAACAACCGTCTTTACATTTGCTTGTGTTGTAATAATAAGCATGTGAAGCACGTCATTTTTTGCGCTGCGAATATGCACAAGATATCCTTTCACAGCAACTCTTGTAAGAAGCATCAGCACTGCACCAAAAATAAGCGTAAATACATAAAGTCCCCTCGGAAAGCCTTCTTTATTCGCAGATGTTCTGCTCAACAATTCACTGATTGCTATAATTCCTCCCATTAAGGCACATTTATATACAACCGACTTTCCTTCTTCATAGATTCCACGCACCGTAAAATTCTTATTTCCATTATAAAATAATGACACCAATAAAAATGCTACCATTACCACTGTTATATTTGCGCTCATTAAAACATTTGCATACGCAACGCTCAGATTCTTGTATCCTATCATCCATGCAATACCAGAACCATAATATCCAAGCAACAGACTAACCAGGTCTGTTAAAAACAAAACGACATTCTGAATCCGTTCTTTCGTTTGATTCATCTTCCCTCTCCTATCACCAAATCTGTTATCATTCTATCATTTGTCTTTTTTTCTGTAAAGCACCCTTTGATTATAATATTTGATAAAATGTCGTGTAAAATACATACATACCATAATATAGAGTATCTTTTTTATATTTTTTCGCATTAGAACAATTTTATTAAATCTCTGCAAACTAAATTAGTATAGCACAATTATGCTGTCTTGCAAAGATTATCATTCATACCGTTTTGTTAAATTCTTGCATTTTACATATTGAAAAAGGAATGTCCTCTTAAGAACACTCCCTTTTCATCCTAAACGATTGTCTAAAATCATTTTCTATTTTTTTGAACAGCACTGCTCATTTTTCCAAAAGCAGTCTTTATTTGTCTTAAAATTCTATCACTGCATTTTGCCAGCAATAAGGAGCCTGACACTGCAAATAACAAATACAAAAAGCGGAACTGATAGATTGGTTCATAATGGCAAAATGCGCTCATACGCATCGCATCGATATCAAACGGAACATCTCTTACTACAATTCCCAATTCCCATATCAGACCATTTAATAAATTAATAAACAGATAATGATGTATCATAATTTCATACGTGTGATTTGATATATCATTCATAATCTTACTGTTTCCTAATGCCGGCTCAATGATTCGCACAATACACAGCCAAAATGCAATTCCCGTAATAGACGTAATCAAAGGCATAATAGATGGTACTCCCGGTACGAATCCAGACATCTCTGCAATATCTACGAACACAATTCCATTTCCATAAATACAGAGCAATAAAATATTAATTAAGATCGCCGTAAGCATAATTGCCAGCTTTGACCATTTCATAAATTTATCTTCAACATATTTATGGTATACGACACCCATCTGATAGAACTGAAGCAGGAATCCTACCTTGAGCAACAGAAGGTATCTGGATGTTGCATAACCATGCTTACTTGCATATACACAGCCTACTCCTATGCAAACAAATATCACAAACGCTGCCAAATCATTCCATATCCGATTCGTAATCTTATGGAACAATATATATATAATTTGAATAAAAAATAGTGTTATAATAAACCATGCTGGTGCTGTCAGCTGATTGATATATCCGACCGTAAATGGTCTGACAATCATATCTTTCCATGTAACATCTGCATCATACAAAATAAAGCCCAACATTCTTAAAACATATTCTAATATGCTATACAGCACACTCCAAATTGCATACGGAACAAGCAACTTTTTTACTTTTTTTAGAATTGTCTGCGGAATATGTTCCAAATTTTTTTCTCGAAAGAAATATCCCGAAATAAATATAAACATTGGCATAAAAAAGCTATTATAATCAAAATATGCGGTTCCCACCAACAGAGATGTATGACAATGTGCATCAACCACAAAAACAATCCCCAGAGCTGACAGTAACATAAATGTTTTATTACTTTTCATAAAAACTCCGTCCTTCTACTTATTATAATTATAAAATTTCCAAAGTATTATAGCAGAACACCGCGATAGTTGCAACTAGGGGATCTTATTTGTTCCATACGCTATCTCTTATTTTTATATAAATATAACAAAAGGCAATGCAGAAACACCTCCGTATCGTGTCTCCACATTGCCTTTACTATTTTATTATAATATATTGATTTTATCATTTGCAAGATTATTTACAAATAATGATTCATAAATTCTGTAATTATCCAGACAGCTTACTGATAACGCACATTCATATCAACACGTCCATTAATACCAGCAACGGAGCCGTCGCTTGAATACTGCCACATAATCCAATTGCCATCCGGTACATATGTAATGCCATAATATGCAAGCCACTTATCTTCATCAATCGCATCTCTATCTAATACATTTCTGAAGTAATTATAATTTGCATATACGCCAGTTTTGTAAAATGGACTTACACCATCCATCACAATATTAAGCCAACGCATAATATCTGCGCCGCCTTCAGCACTATATATATCAATTCCGTAGCGTTCATAATATTCAGAGGCTTCTATATCCAGATATACTTCCAACTGCGGATTGTGTCCTGAAAGCAAACGTAAAATATGATTTGTCTCACTTCTTGCATCCTCGTCGCTTACTGCATAAGAGAACAGATAAACACCATAAGGCATACCAACCCGTTCACATTCATTCATATTACGTATCGCCATACGATCATCCTGATCTTCATCATCGTTTCCATATCCAACTCTGATAATTGCATACTGTACGCCATCTGCTTTTACTGCATCCCAGTCAATCGTTCCCTGGTATACAGAAACATCAATACCTATCGAACCATCTACGTAACCATCTTTGACATGCCACTGTAATCCCTTAATATCTTTCGCCACACCATTATATGATGTATCATGTACGCCGTTTGATAAATATACTTTCTGTCCATTCAGATTTGTAACTCCTGTGTAGCTTCCGGTTGAAATGACAGAACCTGCATTAATATTATATGTAACGCCTCTATATTCAACCTTTCCTACGTAGGAAAATTCTACTTCACCATTGTGTACATACCATTCTCCGGCTTCATTATTTGTAATTCCGGTAAATGTAGGATTCCATACATCATCTTCTACATAGATCCATTCTTTCTTATACTCCAGCAAGCCGGTATATCCCTTTTCACAGGCTCCATTCACACAGCGAAATAACTTATTATCAGATGCTACTGTTCCTGTATAATCAAAGGCTACTCCGCCTCCGACAACATACCACCAGCCGGAAGCATTTGCAGACAAACCTGTAAAATCAAACTTTACAAGTCCTTTTTCCAAATACCACCAACCATAGTCATTTTCAGCAAGTCCCGTAAACTCTTTATCCCAACGGCCGCCTACAATTTTGTACCATTTACCTTCCCAAGGCACAATATTTATAACACTAAAATCTATTGTTCCGCCGCTGACGCACCAGTCACTTCCATTATATGGAACGTATCCTGCATATGTAAAATCAACAATACCGTCACTTACATACCACCAGCCAAATTCATTTTCGGCTAATCCCGTATAATCATTCTGCCATACACCGCCTGCGATATAACGCCATTCATCATTTACATAACCGACATTGGTATAATCAAAGGCTACTCCGCCCCCAAACACACACCAATTCTGACCATTATACTCTACAAGACCATTATATGTAAAATCAACAACGCCATCCTTTACATACCACCAGCCGTTTTCGTTCTGGGCAAGTCCCGTATAATCGTGATTTTCCGAGCCATTCTCATAATAAGTCCATATTCCATTTTCATTTTGATATACGCCATTGAACCCTTCTGCACGGACGGTTTGTGTCCATAACAGGCACAAACAACTTATTCCTGCAAAAATAAGCCCTTTCCAAACGACATTCCACTTTTGTAATTGTTCTTTCATCGTCTGTTTCTCACTTATTTCCTTTCTACTCCCACATCACAGTTTACAAAAAATCATTACTGCCCATAATGATTTTCAATATCACCATCTGTATTGTTATTTACCATACTGTTAAACTGATTACTCTTACATTCAATTGCGAAATATTCACTATCCATAATGATATTATCAAACAAATCATTGCAGTAACTTTCTTCCGCAAAAAATACCCCTGAATAATGACTTCCGGTTACAGTATTTCTACATATAATATTTTCATAACTAGCCGTAAAGTCAAGTCCTTTTACCGGTTCATCCGGTGTCTTTGCATGTCCTACTTCTATCCCAAAGAAGTGGAATGTTTCACTTTCGCCTGCATTATTATCTGCAATTGTATTCTGCATAATAAGATTTCTATAAGCAGAACGTACCATTTTTACACCACTGCCATAATTATGTGTAATGTCATTATTCATAACCGTATTATAAGCAGAGTTATCGATAGAAACCCCCGGTAATTTTGCCGGAGACGAACCATCGGAAAGTCTTCCGTGACCAAGTACAAAATCCGCTGTTAAATCATCATCTGTCTGTCTTAATCTTCCGCCATTCTGTTTAATAACATTATCTGCAACATAAGCACCGAATGTTCCATAATCCAGACACATTCCTTCTTTGTCATTCTGAATGATTCTGTTTTCCACAACATAAATTTCATAAGCTCCATCAGAATAAATACCGGATGAACCGTTCTTCATAACACTATTCTGATAAATAACAATATCATGTGGTGTATCTAACAGATTATACAAATGCTCATCTTTAAAAATGTTATATGCTGTATAATAATCATCAATCTCCATGGATGTCATAACAAGTCCCGCAGTCAGGTTTCTTGTTCCCTGATTCTGACGAATCGTATTATCTTTGATAATACCATTGCTGATGTTACCATTTAAGAATACTGCACCATTGCCATTTTCATAAACATCATTTCCTGTCAATCGGAACTCTGAACAGGTTCCCATAACAACAAGACCCTTATAAACAGATTTTGCAATATTACATCCTTCAATCACAAAATTATTCGTACGAATAATATAAATTCCATACTTATAACCACCGGACGACAAATCAATATTATAAAATGCAATATTGCTGCAATCTTCAGCAATCATTGCCTTATCGATTTCGCTGCTTCCTGCGCGGATTATAACATCTTTTGCATCAATGGCAATATTAGATTTCATAACAATTGTTTCATCTAATACCAGTTCTTTTGAAGCAATTGTAATATACGCATTATCTGTTTCTCTGATGAGTTCATTCAACTGCGATGCTGTATTTCCGTTAAATGTAACATTTGCTGTATAAACATTATCTTTTTTAACATCATATGCTACCTGATTATACAGATTTTTCCAATTGAATACGGGTGTTTCATACTTCTTACTATCAATATGAAGTGCCTCCATTTTCTTGAGCACCTGTATCTCTGACATATATTTGTCCGCATCTTCCTGATTCATTCGCTCCAATGAAGGAAGGTTATTTGCTGCTATAACACTTTCGCAATCCTTAGGATAAATACGCTGTTCAGCCTGATTCAAATCATAAGAAATGTTTGCAACAAGTTCCTCATATTTTTTTTGCTGCTCTGCATTTTTTTGTTTAACTTCTTCCTGCTTTTCTCTAAATGTCTTGCCAATTGCGACCGGCTGCATATCCTGATTCATCGGTCTTACCGCATCAATATGCAATATCTTATCTCGCGCAATTACCGCAAATACTAGTACAAGATATGCCACCGCCAAAATTAAGATTCGACGTGTTCTTTTCTTATTTTTCACTATATCCTCCATTCAAAAGCTTATCTGTCTATTTCAAATCAAGATATTTCTTCCAAAATCCAAGGCTCTTTAACTTATATCCATTCTTCTGGTAATCCTTTTTCGCCGCATTATACTTGAAATCTATTTCAATATTTAATCCAAGGACTAATAAAAATGTAAGAACCAACTGCTTATAGCTTCTTTCACATTCAAATGCCTTATTTGCAGTTACATCATAATATACAATCTTCTTTGCCCTCCATACCTGATAAGGAGTTGCCTGTGCCATAGAAACTGTTCTTGTACGTCCGGCCGGAAGAAAATATCCGTTGAATGTAAGTTTACGAATGATGTCATGAATCGGATTCACTTTCATCGTTCTGCTTGACTCATACTTATTATAGTGGAACGGCTCTGAAATCTCACTTACCGGAGAGGCTTTATAGCCTGCTGCCATAATTTCCTGATGTAATTTCTCTCCATCTGTATTTAATAGGAACTTTGTACCTCTTAAATAATCGCTGACTCCTCTTGTGTGAAGATATATATTCTTATAGCGGTAACGCTTTACTTCACCCTTCCACTGCTGCCATACTGCCTTTTTTAATTCCTTTTTGCCCCAATTCGGGAAATGGAATGTATTGTCAATCAGACGATTACGGATAATATAATACTCAAGGAATGATGAATACTTATTTTCAAACGGTTCATGCCATACGCAAATACCATTCATAAGAATCAAATTCTTCATATTACGTAAACCATACTCTAAGTCATCTCCACGAATAAAGATTGGAAGTGGAAGATTTTCTTCTGATACAACTGAAATTGGGAAACAGCAATACCACCATGCATTGAACTCTGTATATTCTTCGATTTCATTTACAAGACAATCCCATGTAACGTCCATATTTAAGTTGCTCTTATTAGAAATCAGCTCACCTGCATTCCATGATGCACCGGATTCTACCTGCATATTCTGCTTATCAATACGAAGCATTGCTCCGCCGATAAATGCATCTGCATACGTATCATTTAACAGAGAAAGTATTGTATACGTCTTCTCAATAGACTCTGTATCAATTGTAATATCATCATCCATTAATAATGCATGTGTAATTCCATACTTGTTATCATCTTTTAAGATTTCAATTAAGCCTCTTGTAAATCCGCCGGCTCCACCGGTATTCTTATTCTGTACAATATGGATATGACCATTTGAAAGTTCGTCAATATCTAATGTCTTCCCATTATCTGAAATAAACACTTCTAACTGATTCTGTAATGGACTGTCTGTATTTTCAAAAATATTCTGATTTAACAAACCGATATTTTTCTGAATATACGTTTCTCTCTTAAATGTACAAATATCAATTGCAATCTTCGGTGTACGAAGTGGCTTTTCAATTGTCGTATCTTCATAATATCCGCCGTAGAAAATGCTGTCATCTGACAGTGCTTTTAATTCAAAATAAAGCATCCCTTTATCTGCATTTCCGAAATCAAGCGAAAAGGCTTTCTTTTTTGCCGTGCTAATCTCTTCTCTTACAAGTTCTTTTCTCATAACTTCGCCATGTAAAAACACTTTACTGCACAACGTAACAAGAAAATTCCCTTCTAATTCAAGATTTATGGAAGGCTTGTCTACAATCGTATACTTTTTCCATTTTTCAATAGAAAAGCCGTTAAAATACGTATCAAATACAACCTTCCCGTACTTTTCAAAACGAATTCCACCTTCCTGCATCATATGAAGTTTATTAACGTTCATATAATTCATATTTGTCTTATAATGGTTTTCGTCTCTGTCAATATTAAAATCTTCATCTATAACATTTGTATGCACGTATAATTTTTCATCTGTACATACGCCCTCTTTGGGCCAGATAATATTCTGTAATCTCATGTCGTTTTTTCTCCTTTCACATCTGAAGCATACGTCACCTGCGGATAAAAATGCAGTCCTGCAAACATTCCCCGCATCATCGTATAAATTCTCTTTCCTTTGTGACTACTGTTTGATTTTATAATCCGTATTACCGTTCTTGCAAATATTACAAAATACCGGAATACTTCCGTTTTTCCTTCAATTCTTGCCGTTGCATAGTCATTGCGAAATGCATACCGATACCTGTCTATTCTCGATACCTCATCATGAATAATGTCGCTTCCATTATTCGACTGCATCTTATGAACAACGACGCTTCGATTTACTACATAACATGGAAACTTTCGTGCAATTCTCAGAGTATATTCTTTATCATCCCCCCAAATAAAATATTCACGAAATGGTAATCCTTGTGCAAGTACTGCTTCTCTGTGTACAAGCAGTGACACAAAAGATGCACTGCGAATTGGAAGGATTCCTTCTTCTAACAGCATATGATTCTGATAAAAGGCCTCTCCACGAAGATGCTGCCTGTTCATCTTACACAGACTTCCATCTGTCCATACAGCACGTGATGACAGGTAGCCGTACGAACGTCCTGTACTGTGCTGTATCTTATGTGCCGCCTGCAGTAATTCTTCTAAAGCTGTCGATGTCACAATTGTATCATCATCCATCAGCCAGATATGTTCATATCCTGCCTGAATCGCACATTTCATGCCACGATAAAAGCCACCGGCTCCACCAATATTTTCCTGAAGCCTTAAATATCCGATTCTGTCTGTTTTGCCGATAAGTCGATTCATCAATTCGTCCGTTCCATCTGTAGATGCATTATCTACAACCAGAATGTCTGCCTGTGCATGATTCTGCTGTAACAATGCATGCAGACATTCTGCCAATAATTTTCTACGATTATAAGTAACGACAACAGCAATGACTTTGCTATGCTTTTTCATGATAAACTCCAGATTAGTTTAACTCTTCTTTACACATTTCAAGTGCTGCAACAATAACCTTATCCATATCATAGTATTTATAACCGCCAAGACGTCCGCCAAAGATAACCTTCGCTTCCTTGTCTGCCAATTCCTTGTACTGCTGATAAAGATTGTTATTCTTATCATTATTTACAGGATAGTAAGGTTCGTCTCCCTTCTTCCATTCGCTTGAATACTCTCTTGAAATAATTGTTGTCGGCTGCTTGCCGAATTCAAAATGCTTATGTTCAATAATACGTGTGTAAGGAACTTCACGTTCTGTATAATTAACAACTGCATTTCCCTGATAATTCTCCATATCTAATTCTTCTGTTTCAAAACGAACAGAACGATATTCTAATACTCCAAGTTTATAGTCATAGAACTGATCAATCTGACCTGTGTATACAATCTTATCTGCAACATTGTCAAATTCTTCACGATTTTCAAGATAATCTGTATTTAAGCGCACTTCAATACCATCTAACATCTTTTCAACAATCTTTGTATAACCACCGATTGGAATACCCTGATATCTGTCATTGAAGTAGTTGTTATCATATGTGAAACGAAGTGGAAGTCTCTTAATGATGAATGCCGGAAGATCCTTGCAGTCACGTCCCCACTGCTTCTCTGTATAACCTTTAATTAATTTCTCAAATACATCCTTACCTACAAGAGAAAGTCCCTGTTCCTCTAAGTTCTTTGGTTCTGTGATATTTAAATCTGCAATCTGAGATGCAATAATATCCTTTGCTTCCTGTGGTGTAGCAATATTCCACATCTTGCTAAATGTATTCATGTTAAATGGAAGGTTGTACAATTCATCTTTGTATCTTGCAATTGGTGAATTGATATAATTATTAAACTCAGCAAACTGATTGACATAATCCCATACTTCCTTATTTGATGTATGGAAAATATGTGCACCATACTTGTGTACATTGATATCGTGTACATTTTCGCAGTAAATATTACCTGCAATGTGATCTCTCTTATCAATTACAAGACAAGTCTTGCCTTTCTTCTTTGCCTCATATGCAAATACTGCACCATAAAGTCCTGCACCAACTACTAAATAATCGTACTTCATTCCATTTCTCCTTTTTTCTACTTTTTCAATACTTTTTTCACAGTCGGAATTTCTGTGTAATTTATCTGTTCAAGGGTTTCCCCTATTGCAGTTTAATTCATTTCCCAATGATGTGAAAATGTACATGGTCCAAATTCATTGTGTACATAATCACGGATTGTAATTTGCATGATATTTCTGACATTATCATACAGTTCCCCATTTTCACCATTGATACCGATATCCAGATAATACTTTCCCGGAAGTAACATCAATTTATCAATCGTAAATACAACTTCTCCCTGCTGTTCTAACACAGGAAGCGCATCTCCCGGCTTCGTAAAGCAGCTTCCATAACAATACTGCCAGTTATCTTTTACAAAATCCATATTAAAATTAACTTTCGGATGATCTAAATCTGTCTGATATCGTAATTTTAATACTGCCTTATCTCCTGTGTTAAAAATCTGACAAGGTTCCCCTGCTTCATTAAGTAAGGTCACTTCTGTAAACTTCGCTTCATGTGTACCGTCTCTTCTTGCTTCCGGATGCACATTATCTGTAAGTTCTAAGATAGATTTGCCTCTGTCATCTACCAGTTTTTCTTTGCTCTCTTCGGCAAGCCTTGCAATTCTGTCATCCTCCATAGAATCCAAATAATGCATACCGATTAATTTCGGTTCTCCGTCTTCTACAATCTTGCCCTTCTCAATCCAAATCAGTCTGTCACAGATAGAATAGAGCTGATCCATAGAGTGGGATACGATAACAATCGTTGTTCCCTCTTCCTTAATCTCCTTTAGACGCTCAAAACACTTTTTCTGGAAACTGACATCACCTACGGCAAGAATCTCATCTATCAATAACACATCCGCATTGACATTGATTGCAACTGCAAATGCAAGTCGCATGTACATTCCGGATGAGTACGTACGAACCGGATTATCAATAAATTCCTCCAATTCTGAAAATTGGATAATATCATCAATGCGCTTATCAATTTCTTCTTTATCTAAGCCAAAAATTGTCGCATTGATATAAATATTCTCTCTGCCTGACATATCCGGATGAAATCCCGCCCCAAGTTCAATCAGACTTGATACACGCCCATTTACTACTACTTCACCGGCATTTGGCTTTAAAATCTTCGTAAGCATCTTAAGCGTTGTACTCTTACCACAACCATTGCGCCCGATTAAGCCAACTGCCTGTCCCTTTGGAACATCAAAACTGATTCCATTTAAAATCTGACGTTTTTCGTATTTATTTCTTTTTGCAAATATCACACGTTCCTTGAGCATATTGCCCTTATCCATATAGACCTTAAAAAACTTCTCTACATTTGTAACGCGAATTGCCAAATCTGTATTTGTATCCATTAGAGTTCCTCCGCAAAATTATCATCGAGCTTCGCAAAGATCCACTCTCCGACAAATACCATAACTACACCAAAAACAAATGCATACAACAAATCTCCCAAATCCGGAACAATTCTCCAATAGAGGATATTATGAAATGCTTCAATGATTGCCGTCATTGGATTGGCTAAGAATATCCACTTAATGTTTTGTGGAATAATATCAATTGAATACATAATTGGTGTTGCATAAATCCATGCCATTAATACAACTGTTGTAATATGCTCTAAATCTTTAAAATAAACCGTACCTGCTGATACAATCAATGTAAATCCAAGACAAATCAGATATTCCAGTCCCATGACAAGCGGCAAAAATATCAACGCCTTCGGACTAAATCCAATTCCCGATATAATCAACACGGCAAATACAATAATAAAGCAGAATAACATATTCACAAAATTCGATGTTACGCAAGACAATGGAAGCACTTCTCTCGGGAAATAAATCTTCTTAATCATATCCCCCTGATACCGAATACTTCCTGCGCCCTGTCTAAGTGACATATCAAAAAATAACCATGGTATCATTCCGACAATCATATATACATAAAATTTATCCAGGTTATTTCTTACGACAACCGAAAATACAATTGTATATACAATCATCTGACACAATGGATTAATAAACGTCCACAAAAATCCCAACACAGAACCTTTGTATTTTCCTCTCAAATCTCTCTTTACCAGACTTCCTATCATATCACTATAAGAAAGTATGGACTTTATACGTTCTTTCATTCTATTTTGTATCCTTTCCGATGCACAGCAATGCTGCATTGTGAAAATTTTTCCGCAAAGTTTATTATATAATTCTATATTGAATTCTGTCAATACACTGCTCTATGCGGTTTTAGTGGTATCCTGTAATTTTATATAACATTGTTATTACAATCACATCAATATTACAAAGTATCGACCATATTTTCGCTGCTCCTGATGAATCTGCCTTTAAACACTGTTTTAATCTGTATCGTCTTTCTAATATATTTACCTTTTTATCCGGATATTTTGTATGCTGTCTAAGCTGTGCACACACCCTATAATAGGAATCTGCCATGGCATCCGAGCTATTTGAATAATTTGCATCATTTTCCATATGATTGTATATATGCTGTGGTGCTGTGGCAAACTTACAGCCTTCCTCAAACATCAGTAACCATAAATAAAAATCATCACAGCCATTGACCGGTAAAATAGCCTCTTTCCACTGCTTTGGAATCGCCTCTGCGCGAATGAGACACTGCCCGGGCGAAAGTATCATATCCGTTCCATACAAATACGCCCACTCTCTCGTTGCCAATTGCTGCGCGAACATAGTTCTGTATAAAGGAAGTTTTTTCCCTGTTTCCGCCCATTTGCGATAACCATTTCCTATACACACATCCGCCCCATTCTTATGCATTGCCTCTCCAAGGTATGCAAGAGCTGTATGTTCCACCTCATCGTCCTGATCCAGAAAATATATATCGCTTCCGTTTGCTGCAAGCAATCCGTGAACTCTTGACTGATGAATCCCACAGTTTACTGTATTTTCCAAAACCTTTACATCAAAGGTTATATTTTCTTTCTTGTACCTGCCAATAAATGTAATCTGACAAGCCGGTGCTAATCCCACAACACACGATTCTCCAAATATATTTGACAGTTCCTCCATATGCACAGATTCCTGCGGACTGTCATTGACAAAAATATACTCAACGGAACAATGTTTACAGTAGGCTACATTGTCCGCAACCATCGCCAATAACGTTTCGATATATTGTTCCCCATGATATAAAGGCGTAATTACACTAATTTTTGTATCGTTTTTCATCCGTTATGTCCTCTTACTGTATACACTCTTGAAACAACTCTATATACTGTCTGGCAATCAGATGATAATCATAACGCATTGCCATGATACTTCCTGCCTGCTCTAACTGCTCTTTGCTGCATGGATTGTGAAAATATTCACGCAGTGCCTGTGTCAAAGCCTCCACACTGTCTGCCGGCTCATAATAACGGCAAAGTCCAGCTGTCACCTCATGATTGGCTGACACATTTGCAAGCAATGTTGGAACCTGTAGTAACATTGCTTCTACCGCTGTCATCCCAAATCCCTCAAATAATGAAGGATTCACATACAAATCACTCTTTAAGAGAATGTCTCTTTTTTCTTTGCCTTCGATAAATCCCGTAAATAAAACACTATCTTCTAGTCCATGTTCTTCCACATAAGTCTTTAGATAATGCACACGTTCCGGCAACGCCCCTATAAGAATCAAATTGCATTGAATTTCCTCTCGTACCTGTTCATATGCCTGAAGCAGGGTAATAATATTCTTATGATGAAACTGCAGATTGATTGCAACAATGTTCCCCGAATAAGCACCATCTTTCCAGATTAATTCATCTGTTACTGTGCACTGTTTTCTTTTTTTCACTTTAATTGGATTATAGATTTGAACAATCTTATCCGCATATTTATGAAAATACTGCTGCATTTCCTTTTGATCATTCTGACTGATTGCCACTACCTTGTCTGCATGTTTAAAATCCATCGTATACATAATCTTATATAAAATATATTTATACCATGGAATTTTAACCGCCCCAAGCACCCGGTGCGAAATTGCCTTGATGTCATGCGGAATGGACACCGATGGTATTGAAAACTTATGCAGTCCATTATTACAGCTTGCATGAAAAATCATACTGCACTGATGCTGTCTGATAATCTTTGGAATCTCTATCGTATTTGCACAAAAAATTCCATACATTCTCTCTAATTCCGTATGCATCTTCTTTGATGCAATTGTAACTACCTCTACTGTTGGTGCTGCCTTTTGAATAACATCCTTCAAATAATCGTAACATACAACCATAACCTTTTCAGCATCACCATTTTCATAGATTCCACTCAAAAGATTCAATGCAAACTGATCTTTTCCACCCGCATGTTCCTTTGCCAAATATATATAATTCAAGAGTATCTTTTGCTGCATACTCCCCTTTGTCCTCGCTTTCACATTCACTTCTTATAGTCTTTCCACTTTTCCCTCTGTTTTATCATAATAATGCTGAAAATATACGCGGCAGAATATATGAAGTGTATCACAAAAAACATTCCACACGTCTTTTATTCCAATTCTTCTTGCATTACGTTCCCGAACATACACAACCTTTACCGGCATCTGCTCAATCTTACATCCTCTGCGATGCAACGCAACCAGCAGCTCAATGTCATATGCAAACCCCGATGTACGAATCAAATGTGCCACAGGCCGGATTGCCTCTGCCCGAAATACCTTCAACCCTGTCTGGGTGTCTTTCACATTTAAGTGAAACAACAATAACAGCATCATATAATATCCAAAACTAATAATTCTTCTTGCAAATGGATACGTAATTTCAGAATCTTTATGGAACTTGCAGCCAATCACGACTTCACTGCCTGTCTCTTCCATTTTCTGCAAATAACCTTCTAACTGTGCAGGATCTAACTCCAAATCAGCATCTACAAATGCCACGTATGCCCCTTCTGCCTGACTGACTCCTGAAATAATTGCATTGCCTTTTCCACGATTCTTCTCTGAAGAAACTAATTTAACCACATTTCCTGCATCTTTGATTGCACGTTTGATTTCCTGCTTCGTACGATCCTTACTTCCATCATTCACCGCAACAATCTCAAAATCCGGTGCGAATTGCTGCACTTCCTGAATTGTCTGCATAATACTGTTATATATCAACTTTTCCTCATTATATGCAGGCATAATAATTGATAATTTTCCATCTAACTGATACATCTATTTCACATCTGTGTTTCCCCTTTTATCACAGATACTCCTTAATTCTTCTCATATATTTCATATTATTTTTCAATTTTAAACAGTGCAATATCCTGATCATAAATGCTGCTTTCCTCCGGAAATGGAATAACTTTATGAATTCCATGTGCCCCTAACGGTTCGTAGATTTCAATCTGTCTGCGATTTGCGTACTGTCTTTCCAAGCTCATATAATCTGTAACAGTCCATATGTCATCCGTGACATAATATACTGTCTTATATTGTGATGTCAATCGCTCACACTGTGCATCAAAAGAACTGCCTGCAACATAAACATCGGCTTCCGTCGTAAGTTTCAACTGAAACAAGAAATTTTTTGAAATTCTTCCATTTATCATGATTGCCGTATCTTTGTCTGCATATTTTGTAATATCCTGATAGACATCCCATTGTAATTCCGTGATATCCTGCTGTGTTGTAACAACCTGTGTATACGGCACAATTCCAACTCCCAACGCCAATGTAACACAAATACATCCATACGAAACAATTCTGCACAGATTTTCCTGTGTTGACTTTGTCCACTCTGTAAGTAAATATGCCGCAAGAACAAATATAATAGAAACATACGGCACAATATATCTTCCATAATAATAATAGTAATAAACTTCCTGCTTAAAAACAAGCGCATAAATCAAAACACAATATACAAAAAGCATACTAAGGATTACCGCCTGTTCCTTTTCAAAAAAGAATCTCGGCTTTACCAATGCTATGATAAAGATGCATGGAATCGTTACAAAGCCGCTGCATGCCACATAATCCCCGATTGTCAGGAATGAAAACGGATAACTGCTCAGTTTATAAATGACACCACATGCAATAAAACTAATCACAAGCACTGTATATACAGCTATAGTTCCTATCATTCTCTTATATTTTTTATTCTTTCTCACTCCATTTTTCTGTCTGCGCACCAACCCAAATACGGTACACAAAAGAACAAATATGCTGACCCCTGTAATAAATATCGGTAAATTTTTGCTATTTAATCCAAAATGATACAAACGGTCATAATTGCCAATAACATAAATATAAGATGTAGCACACATAAACCAGAAGCCGAACAGATAAAATACATCTGATATTGCAATCGCCCACAGATACTGTTTCTGTCTTGTATGGTAGTATAAATAGCCATAGATGCATACAAATACCGGCAAAAATACATAGATAGAAATATGCAGTACTGCAAATGCTGCAACCGCAAATGCTGACATCCAACGCAGCTTCTGATGCTTTGTATCTGTAATACTATATAAATACCACAAAACCACCAATGCCAATGTACTTTCAACCAACGAACTCTTCGACTGCCAGATTAACTGTGGTGCAATCGCATACAATCCGGTCATACAGCCGGCAATTGTTTCAGAAACATGCAAATTCATAAATACAAACCACAGCAAATAGACAGATACAAAAAAGAGTACCATTCCAAATGTCAGCATGTATTCTTCTCCGACAACACTTCCCCATAATGCAAGCAATGCACTATACGTATGAATTCCATGGAAATTTCCAACAAGTTCATCTCCATCAAATTTCCCCAGCAATTTGTCTGCATATGCACCAAACAGATTGCAAAAATCCGAATATACCGCAGGATCTTCAATCAAATCATATCCTGCAATACTCATAACATGTGCAGCATATTCCCGATATTCTGTCTTGTCTTCAATCTGTCCCTGCTCATACATACTGAAATATGTATCATTATATCCATGCAGATATGCAAGTGCTCTTGCCTGATATACGCCTTCATCCTGTCCCATCGGATATAATCCATAACTTCCGCCGATAAACATAGTACCCACAATACAAATCAACATCGGAATAACATGCTTCTTCCACAAAAAGACAACTTTCTGTGGTCTTTTTCCGCGCAAAAATAAAACAATTGCCGCAAACACTAATATGCCACAGGTAAGAATCAATACACATCCCGTTGAGAACACTGTCAATACCATCGTTATCGCCGTCACAACCATATAAACAAATAAAAACACCGGCACGCCCAATACCATTGCAAGTACAATATCACATTTCCGGTATATACATAATACAATCCATACTGCCAGAATATATGCACCTAGTAAGACAACTGCAAATATCACATTTTCAT
Source organism: Lachnospira sp. UBA4346 (assembly GCA_002394205.1). GTDB lineage: Bacteria > Bacillota > Clostridia > Lachnospirales > Lachnospiraceae > Lachnospira. The sequence goes on from DGTC01000068.1 coordinate 167,306, forward strand.
GAATCGCATGTATCAAAAAGGCAGCCAATGCTATACCAACTGCAAGAACAAAGCCTGCTTTGGCAAGCATCTCTGCCAGCTGGTTCTGTTGAATTCCAAACACAAAGCCTGCAAATAAGCTAAGACTAACCAATGCCGCAACTGCAAGTGCAACTGTTAATACCAAATAGAAGCGCAGATGAAATGCAGATACATCCGACGGTTCTTTTTGTGGAAGTGATGGCATATACCGATAAACATAAAATTCATTTCCCTCATAGACCTGTTCATATACAGATGTATCAATCTGTCCTAACTGAAATGCTTCTTTTGAAATAATATAATACAGGCATCCATTTTCTTCATATTCCGGATACTGCTGTGATTCTGTTACATTTTGATTATATTCTTCTAATGCCGATTGATACCCTTCCATATATTCCTGTTCTAACGGAAACATGCTATCTGCCGTATGAAGTATTTTTGCTTTCGTTAATGTACGAACAGGCATGTACACTTCCTGCGCATTATCCGCTAAAACAACCACATCATTTTCATGAAACATCTTCTGCATATCATCGTAATCTTTTATGGAACGGACAGTTCCATGCGTGACTGCCAAAGAACAAATAATCGCAATTGCAGCTATAAACACTGATATTCCAAATGCAGCATACCACACATTCTTATCAAATATCTTCCGGTCTTTTAATGCATTTTTCCTATAAAACATCTTTTTATAAGCTGTCTGAAATACCACATAAACCATTATTCCAAACAACATTGGTATCATCACAAACATTTTATGATATGTAAACAATTCACCTGCCAATGCAAACAACAGTGCCAATGGCGAAACCAGTCCATGTTCTTGAAAATAAGATGCTCCTAGCTGTGTATTTACATATTCCTGTGTTGCTTCAAAGTAGTTATCTCCCAACCAGTCCTGATACGCTGCATTTTCTGTGCAGCTCTGCATCAGCCACAATCCTCTTTGCTGCTCTCTCCCTAAAAAAGTATCTGCCCGTAACAGACCATCCTGAAAAAAGAATGTACATGCAAACAGACATGCAATTCCTAAAATGAAAGCCGTTAATTCATACGGTGAAGGACTTGTTACTGTTGGTTTTTTTTTGCCAATTAACATCCCTATTGCAATAATAACTACAAGCGGTGTAATGACTAAAAATGTTCTGCCAACACTATATTTTCCAATCAGCAATAAAACTTCTGCGACTACAATATATGACAAAATGTCTGTCACAACAGCCGCAACAAACATTGTTATTGCATCAATATGATCACGCACACAGGCAATTATAAATTGTGTGGCAACCACTAAAAATATCATCCATACAATCGTACTTAACATACTTCCCCTCACCATTCCCAATAGAATACATCTGTTTTACTGACAGACCAACACATTTATACTGCGAACCCGGCAGTTCTCTATGCAAAAGGGGCTCGTACCATGCGGCACAATAACCCCATTTTATATAATATCCATTGTTTATCAATTTTCGTGTAATCATTGTACATCATCTGTCATATGTTGTCAAAACAATCACTTTATGCGCCGCCTGCGGAGCATTTATTATATTATATACTCGAAAACCCGCACTTCGTGCTTTTATGTTTCAAAATGTCAAAGTGCCATCCGTGTATATTTTGCAGCACTTTTTCAAATCCAAATCAATATAAAGAAAAAAGGAACAAGATACAATATCTCGTTCCTCTGCACATATGCCGGCGACCGGACTTGAACCGGTATGAGTTTAACCTCGCAGGATTTTAAGTCCTGTGCGTCTGCCAATTCCGCCACGCCGGCGACTCTAATTAGAATCACATAGCGACTTCTGTTCGTATACTTTCACTATAGCTACTGATTACGTATACCTACTGCACTATATGATAATGGACGGAGAAGGATTCGAACCTTCGAAGGCAGTGCCAGCAGATTTACAGTCTGTCCCCTTTGGCCACTCGGGAATCCGTCCATTCGATGTGAATAACAGTGTCACTCACATCTACATATTTTAGCATATCTTATTATAGATAGCAAGTTTTTTCTGAAAAAGTTTTATTCAAAAATCACCTGACCATTTATTACATTCCATGTACCATACTCATTCGCTGCAGTTCCCGTATAATTGAAGTTGACTGCACCACCTTCAATATACCACCAGCCGAATTCATTCTGCACTAAGCCCGTATATGCGAAATTTACGCCGCCGTTTTCTACATACCACCAGCCAAAGTCATTTTGTACCAAGCCCGTATGTGTGAAATTTACACCGCCGTTTTCTACATACCACCAGCCGAATTCATTCTGTACCAAGCCTGTATGTGCGAAATTTACGCCGCCGTTTTCTACATACCACCAGCCAAAGTCATTTTGTACCAAGCCTGTATGTGCGAAATTTGCTCCACCATTTTCCACATACCACCAGCCGAATTCATTCTGTACCAAACCGGTATATGTAAAGTCAACCTTTCCATTCTTTATATACCACCAGCCAAAGTCATTTTGCTTTAAACCGGTATAATTCGTTACGACATTATTATTCTCATAATAATACCATCCGCCATCATCGCCCTGCACGACACCATTGCGATTCACTACAGGATTATCATGCACTTCATTACTGTCTTTATATTCATTCGTCTGATCATCTGCTGACGGTTTATTCTGTTCCTCTGAAGTCGGAATCGGGCATGCTGTGTCTGGCATGCTATTATAAATCGGAATTGTAAATACAAGTGCCGTGTTCTGCTTTGTTTCTTCACTATAAGCATTGGCAGCCGTCTTTGATTCTGAGCGTGGAGCCAAAATATTCGTCATATACTGATGAGAAAAACCTGATATCATATCAAACTTTTCATAATATAAGGTATCCTGCCCGCGTCTGATGTAATTTCTACCAAGAATACCTGCACCACCTACAATGGACTTCATTCGCATATCCCATGGACGAAGTGTGGCCGGATCATCAGCAGATGCATAAATCAATCCATTTTCAACTGCACTCGCATAACTCGTCTTATATGCGCCCTGATTATAATAATTAAAAAGTCCTTCATATCCTGCAATATTTCCTGAAATACTTCCGCCCTGACCGTAGTAACCCTGTTCCTGAATAATTCTAGTTGCCAAGTGATACGGACTCACGCCTGATACACTTCCTGCATACATCAGTGCCGAAGGATAATCATATGTATTTCCTTCATAATACAAATTATGATTTGAATTATCCATGAACGTTCCGGCAATTACATTTCGTACGCCCTGTTCATTCTGAATGGATGGATTATAAGACAAATCTTCAAACATAAATATCTGTATCGGATTTAAGAAATTGCGTGGATCCAATGCATACTGTACAAGTCCTGTCGATGCCTGCACCCAACCGCCGCTATCCTGTTCAATATAGGTTTCTGATTCTTCATCGTAGGCACCCTCTGCCTTAGACTTCCAATAATCCGGTGCGGATGCATAAATCGTACTTCTGCCGATTACATTTTCTCCTGCAACAATATCTGACCAGTCTTTACTGATATGATCCGCAACAAATATCCACGAAGGATATGCTGCATGAATCTGTCTTAATCCTTCCTTGTATGATTCCGGAAACCCCTGTTCATTTAAATATGCTTCAAAATCATATTCTGCGTAATTATTGTTATCCGTTACGTTGTTATTATCTGTTGTATTTGCTGAAACAGTTACATATTCTCCTGATACATAACCGGTTATGTATGAACCATCTCGATTCAATCCAATCTGATACCACTGCTCTGAACCATTGTATACAGTATCCAGTATATCAAACGTATCCCCTTCATATACTCTTGTCACAATACCCGTATCTGTTCCTGCACCTGCACGAACTCTTAAAGCCGCACCGCCTAAATTCACAGCTGTTCCTGTATACTCTGCAGCATAGACTATCTGTTGTGGCACAAGTAATGCTCCACCTGCTGTTACCGGCACGGATAATGTCACTGCAAGGCCAAATGCTTTCGCTGTCTGTAACATCTTGCGAAGTGCTGACTTTGTAAGGTGCTTTGTTGCTTTACCTCTCATTATTTTCATTTCTTTTCCTCATAAAAAGCCTATTATAGGCTTATGTACATTGTTATTGGTTTCTCTGTCGGAAGAACCTTATCCCCATCGCTGTTCTTTTAAATGAAACCACATTGATTCACTTAATTTCTATCTCTTATGAATTCTTCCCATTTCTTTTAGTGTACACGATAATTCCACTAGAAACAAGTGAAACTTTGTAAAGAAATATTTTCCAATTCAAAGAATTTTATACAATCCTTTTGTTGTTCAAAAACGCAAAAAACATCATACAATATCCAAAACAGATATTGTATGATGCCTGTATTCATCTTCTTCTACTCAACTGTGATTATTGTACTGCTCTCCAATGATTCAATGTCTCTTCTAATGTCTGTTTCAACGGAATCTGTGGCTTCCATCCTGTCTGAGCGTTAATCTTTGTGATATCCGGCTCAATAATCGGAACATCCACTGGTCTTAACTTATTTGGATCTACTTTTACTTCAATCTGCTTATCAGATAATGAAATAATCTGATCTAAGATGTCCTGAATCGGCAGGGCATGTCCTGTTCCGACATTGTATGTCTCACCACGCACACCCTTTTCTACAAGAAGTGCATATGCCTTCACGACATCACGCACATCTGTAAAATCACGCTTTGCACTGAGATTGCCAACATACATCACCGGTTCTTTTTCACCCTTTTCAATATCTGCTACCTGTTTGCAAAAATCAGATACAACAAACATCGGTGCCTGATTTGGTCCGATATGATTAAATGCACGTACCATAATAATATCCAAATCATATGCATCTGCATAAATCTTACCGAGCATATTCTGACAAGATTTCGTTGCCGCATAAATATTACCCGGACGCACATTATTTTCTTCGTTAATCGGACATTCCCCTTCTCGAATATGTCCATATTCTTCTCCCGAACCAATGAGCAGTGTTCTCGGCTTATAATCCAAATCACGGATGCTGTCTAATACATTTACACACCCCTTTACGTTGACATCAATCGTCAATGCCGGATTTTTCCAGGAATATGCAACTGATGACTGTGCTGCAAGGTGAAAAATATAATCCGGTCTTTCCTGTGACAACACCGTATCTAACTGCTGTCTGTCTAAGATATCTAAATCTACAACCTTTGCTTTATCCATCTGTAATGTTTCTTTGGCTGTTTTGGTTACTGTAACATCATATCCTAAATCATCTGCAAGATGATTTACCAGATATGGACCTACAAAACCGCCGCCACCAATAATTAATGCTTTCATATGTCCTCCATATCGTCTGATAAAGGAAAATGGCAACCTTTCTACAAAGTTGCCACTTCCGAAAATCTACGGATTGAATCATATTCATTACCACATCCGTTTACTTTGTGATAACTTTCACGAATCTATTTCAAAACGTCTTTATTGCCCAATGATTCAAATTATAAATTAGCAACCTTGATTTCTTTCTCTACAATTGCTAAGTCATTCTTTACCATTCTTTCAACAAGTTCCTGGAATGAGATTTCTCTCTGCCATCCGAGTTCCTTTTCAGCCTTTGCCGGGTTACCAATTAAGAGTTCAACTTCTGCAGGTCTGAAGAACTGTGGATTTACGGAAAGTACAACCTTACCTGTTGCCTTATCCTTACCTACTTCGTTGACACCTTCTCCTTCGAATTCTACTTCAATGCCTGCTGCTGCGAAAGCTGTCTTTGCAAATTCACGAACTGTTCTTGTTTCATTTGTTGCGATAACATAATCATCCGGCTTATCCTGCTGTAATAATAACCACATTGCACGAACATAATCCTTAGAATGTCCCCAGTCACGCTTTGCATCTAAGTTACCGAGTTCAACATGATCCTGAACGCCCAACTTAATCTTTGCAACCGCATTTGTAATCTTTCTTGTAACGAATTCAAGTCCACGGCGTTCACTTTCATGGTTGAAAAGAATACCTGAACAAGCATACATATCATAACTTTCTCTGTAGTTCTTTGTAATCCAATGACCATAGAGCTTTGCTACACCATATGGGCTTCTTGGATAGAATGGAGTCTCTTCTGTCTGTGGAATTGCCTGAACTTTACCAAACATTTCTGATGTAGAAGCCTGATAGAAACGGCATTCTGGCTTCACTGCACGAATTGCCTCTAACATATTTGTAACACCAATTGCATCAATATCTGCTGTTGTACATGGTGTATCCCATGATGTTGCAACAAATGACTGTGCTGCAAGGTTATATACTTCATCTGCCTGAGAGATTCTCATAGCTGTCATTAATGAAACGATATCCTGCATATCTGCATAAATGAAATGAATCTTGTCCTTAATATGGTCTACATTACCATAATCAACAACACTCTTTCTTCTCATAAGACCATATACGTTATAGCCCTTCTCTAACAATAATTCTGCCAAGTAAGAACCATCCTGACCTGTAATACCCGTAATCAATGCATTTTTCATTTTCTCTTCTCCTAATCCAATCCTATTCTGAAATTCTATTTATAAATAAGCATCCTTGCCAGCTTCTCTTAACTTTGCAAGAACTTTCTTGATTTCTCCGGCGTTTTCTTTTGTAGAAATCAATGTTGCATCCTGTGTATCTACAACAATCATATCTCTAAGACCAACTGTTGCAATGAGCTTTTCAGCGCCTTCAATGACACAATTCTTTGTATTCACTGTTACAACATTGCCATTGACTACATTGTTGTCTTCATCTGTCTGCTTAATTCTGCCGACTGCAAGCCATGAACCAATATCATCCCAACCGAAGTTCCCCGGTAAAATATAGATATTGTCAGCCTTTTCCATAATCGCATAATCGATAGATTCTGCTTCAAGATTCATAAACTCTGTCTTTAATACAGCATCTTGTGTATCTGTACCAACAGAATCCTGAATCTTTAACAATGCTTCATAAGACTCTGGCAATAACTTCTTGAAATTATTTAAAATCGTAGAAACTTTCCATACGAACATACCGCTGTTCCAAAGATAATGTCCATCTGCTAAATATTCTTTAGCGACTTCAAGAACCGGCTTCTCCACAAACTTCTCTACTGCATAAGCACTGCCGTCTTTTTCATTCTGGTTGTACTTAATATAACCATATCCTGTTTCCGGATAATTTGGTGTAATACCGATTGTTACAAGATTCTCGCCCTTTTCAGCAACTTCACATGCTTCCTTAAATGTATCTGCAAATATCTCATTATTCTTAATTAAATGATCTGATGCTAAAACAATCATCGTTGCATCATCATATTTCTTTGCAACATGTGCTGCACCAAGTCCGATACAAGGTGCTGTATTTCTGCCGACCGGTTCACAAAGGATATTCTCCTCCGGAATTCCCGGAAGCTGCTGCTTAACAAGTTCCTTATAATGTTCATTGGTTGCTATATATACATCAGTAATATCTACAAGCGGACTGATTCGCTCTACTGTGAGCTGAATCATCGTCTTACCATCATCTGTCAATGATAAAAACTGCTTTGGAAGTGATACACGGCTTCTTGGCCAGAATCTTTCTCCCTTTCCACCTGCCATAATCAATGCTGTTCTCTTCATATCAATCTCCATTCTGAGACAAATCACTGTCTCAATCATTTCACATTTACGGAAAAATTATACATTTATCATACTTGTTTGTCAATTCTAAAACTGTGCATAGATAAATCCCTGTGTTGCACCAATATAACCTAAGAACAGAATCATGGCAATCAACGCATAATATGCACACCAGCGAACAACAAGCGGCTTTGCTGCAACAGATTCACGTATTGCAATGCCGCGTTCCTTCAAGATACTCACAACCAGAATAATTACACAGCCAAACAGAATAACTGCATAATCGAACGCTTCAAGTCCTAAACGCATCATACTGCCATCTGTCAGCTGATGCATATTTAATTTTGTAACCGACTGTACCATCATCGTCATTGCGACCTTAAAATTCGGTGCAATATCAAAATACCAGCCGATGTTTACCAATACAAATGTACGGAAAATCTTAAATGCTGTCCATCCCTTTGAATCTGATGCGATATGACACGCTGCAAGTCCTTTGTGATATACCGGCTCTAATAAATTGCTGACAGCAATAATCACACCGTTATACATACCATATGCGATATATTTCCATGCTGCACCATGCCAGATACCTACAATAAAGAAAATCAACAGGTTTGCAAGGCATACCGGCAATGTCTTACCAAGATATGTACCCATATGTTTCTTTCCCCATTTACCGAACTTATTCATTGCCTTTGACAGGGAAAACGGATAGAAAATATAATCCTTCATCCAGGTACCCAATGTAATATGCCATCTTCTCCAGAACTCTCCAATTGATTTTGAAAAATATGGCTGTCTGAAATTCTCATCCATGGTAATGCCAAATAGCTGTGCCGTACCGATAACAACATCAATACCACCTGAGAAATCCGCATAGAGCTGTACAGAATACATCAATACTGCCATAATATTATAGAAGCCACCGTAATTCTGGTAATCTGCACATACCTGTGTTACAAGAACTGCTGCACGGTCTGCCAATACCATTTTCTTAAACAATCCCCAGAAAATACGCTGCACACCAAACTCAACTGTCTTTAAATCAAATTTACGTCCCGCATAAAGCTGTGGAGCCAGACGGTCGTATCTTCCAATTGGTCCCTGCAATAACTGTGGGAAAAATGCTACAAATAATGCGAATTTGAAAACATTTTTCTCCGGTGCATATTTTCCCTGATATACATCGATAATATATGAAATCGACTGGAATGTATAAAAGGATATACCGATTGGAAGCAGAATCGTTGTCGGCTCAATATACTGTCCATGACCGATTGCAAGTACAAATGCATCGATGTTTGTAATAATAAAGTTTAAATACTTAACAGCTCCTAACATGCCAAAATTCAATAACAGCATACATACTACAATAAGACGTTTTGTCTTTTTCGTACGCTCTTTGTATGCCTTCTTTTCTTCTTTTGACATTTCCTGCTTGTGTTCTGCAAGGTATGCCTTGCTTAAATCATTGGCATTGCCAAGCAGTCTGCCGCCAATATAAACGGAAATCGTTGTAAATACCAAGAATCCAACTGTCTTTGGTGTAAAAGAACAATAATACACATAACTTAATAACAGCAGCATGCACCATTGCTTACTTTTGGGTATAAGATAGTATGCAAGCACTCCGACAGTCAGAAATATAAAATATTGTAATGTTGTAAATGACATTTTTCTTCTCCATTCTTCAGACCTTAATCTGCTGCATTCATAATCTGTGATGTTACCTCATAATAATCCTTCGCCATGTTCTGATACATTGTTTCAAAAGAAGGATATAAATAATTTTCTAAATGTAACTGACCTGCCTGTGCTTCTTTTAAAGCTCTCGCTAACATCTCAGAATATTCATTGGCAAGTCCGCCGCCCATATGCCCTTCCTTGTCACCGTAATCTCTGTCCTGACGTGGCAATACGCTCATCTTTGTCATATTAAAATCATAATATGTAACGTGTAATGGCTCAAACAGGTCATTTACAAGCGTATCATGTACAACGCCCATCTCTAATTTCTCCATAACAGATGGTGTAATCGGTGTTGTTACACAGATTAACTCAATTCCATTTGCATCACAAAAGTTCTTAATCTGTGAGAATTCATCCATGACATGTTCATCAATGCCTGCATGCGCACGGCCTACCCATGTATCTACATATGCATCTCCGCCGGGATTAAATCCGCTGACATTCCGAAAGAAGAAGCCCTTTCCAACATAAGGACCATCTGCATCCTGCACTTCTGCAGCTTCGATTTGATAATCCCGATACGCCTGTGACCATTTCACAGACACATTGTGTGTTGCTGAATGGAAACCAACCTGATATGAATTCCTCTTTGTAAATACGTTTCTGATATCTAATACTCCCATATTATCCACCAGATACTCCAATTTGGCTGCTGACGGCTTCATCTGAGAATAAATATATGGTTCACTGAAATCACCGCGAACCTGATCTTTCATCCAATACTGATAATCCACATCCAAAATAACACGCTGAATGTCATTATTTGCACATGCATCTTTTAAAATATAATACGAATCCTTTATCGTTTCTCCCGGAATCGCTGCATTAATCGTATTACATCCTAATGCTTCGTCAATCTTATACGGATTAATTGCTGTTCTAGCATGTGATGCACCCAGAATAATTGTATCGTAATTCTCCTCTGTTCCACTAATCTGATGCAGAATATATCTGATATATCCTGACGGTGCAAATAAATAATCACTCGCACACAACAATATCGCAAGACCTACCAGAAATCCCACACAACGAATGTACGGTTTCACTGCTTCTTTCTTCATTGTTAAATCTTCTCCAATCTATTGCTTCTGTCTATGAAAATGTTTTCAACAAAGTATATAACTTCTGCGCACTGTTTGCCCAGCTATACTGTGCAAGCACCTGTTCTGCTCCATGCACCGGCTCCTGCATCAGTTCTTTCAGATTCACATACGGATCTTCCGGTGAAATATAGTGTGCCGCACCTTGAAAAATCTCAGGGAGACTGGCAACATCTGATACAATTACCTGTGCCCCTGTACTTAATGCCTCTAACGGCGGAATTCCGAATCCCTCATAAAACGAAGGGAAAATAAATGCCCTACAATGCTTCATCAGTGTCTTTGCAAGTACATCGGATGCAAAGCCAACATAAATCACATTCGGATACTTGTGAAAATCTATGGTCCTGTCAAGCCCTTTTCCGGCAATCACAAATGTTTCCTCTGGATTTGCTCTGGAACATTCCATCACCCATTGTGCATTTTTGTTCTTATTGGCTGAAGTCATGGTAAAATAATATTTTTTTGGCTCAATACCCGGATATTGTGTTAATAATGTATCATCCGTTTGAACCTTATCAAAATGCTGCCAGCCATTTCCAATAACTTCTATCCGGTCGGATTCAATTCCTAACAGTTCTTCAATTCTGCACTTAGAAAATTCTGATACCGTAATAATCTTTTTGGCTCGTTTTGCAATCCGACGGTATATCTGAAGAAACCACGCACGTTCTTCCTGTGGAAATTCATTCACCATCGGATAGAACTCTTCTGATTCTGCATAACACACATCATGCAGACATACAATTCCTTTGCGTGCAAGCACAGATACTTCATTACATAAATTTACCGGAATATATCCATGAATCCGTGCATACATTCCAAATACCACCTGTGTCCAATGCCGGTACTGATTGGACTGTATCACTGTAATATTCTTATATTGCGGCACTTCTTTCGCATCTTTGGGAACGAGAATCGCAATCGTTAAATCTTCACAAATCCGATCCAGTTCCCGAAGAATCTGAAATGCATATCGGTCAATTCCCGTCGACATCGATGACAGAAAATGTCCATCTATCAGATATTTATTCATATCTGCCTCCCACACTTTCATGCTGCTGCGTTTTCTGGCAGCATCCATTTATCCATTCTTTTGTAAATCTGCTTCTAACTCACTGAAAAAACGTTTGTATTTATCCACAATAACATCCCATGCAAAATGATCCATTACATAGTCATGTCCATTTTTACCCATCTGGTCTGCTTCTTCCTTGTGTGTCAGAATATATTCTACAGTTCCTGCAAAATCAAAATAGCTGTTAAAATACAAACCACCGTCTGAGCATGATACAAAGTTTCTGGTTACATCACAATGTTCATGTACAAGCACCGGTCTGTTGCAGAGCCAGCTCTCCATAATAACAAATGAAAAGCTCTCATTTTTAGATGGCTGACATAACAATTCTGCTGCCCCATACGCATCATATTTATCCTGAATATCCACAAATCCCAAATCAATGACGCTGTCCTTAATCTCTGACGGAATCTCTATGTCTCCGCCGCCAATTAATACCAGCTTCAACGCTGCACGCTGCTGTGCCGTAATTCCCTCTTGATTTCCATTTCCAATATGTTCATCGCCCTGTTTAAAGCGTTTGAAGTAATTCAATAATGTATAAATATTCTTTCCGGCATCTTTTCGGCCTGCATAAAGAATAAATGGATCTTTTATGTTAAATTTTTCACGAAAACGTGCTGCATCATACGTCAGATTCGTATCTACGCCAAGTCCCATCACTTCTGTTTTCATATGATGAATATCATAGAGCTTCTCTGTCAAATCCTCTTCCGGCTGTGCATTAAATAACATTCCGGCAACCTCCGAGTAGAGCTTGCGGAATGACTTCATATGTGCGTAACTTTCATCGTGGAAACAAGGAATCAGCACCGATTTCTTCGGACATGCAGATACACCCCAGTACGTTGTTCCAAACATATATGGAATATATACGAAAAAGGAATAGTCCTCCTGATGTTCTTTAATATAATCATACAGCTTCGGACTGTTAATCATTTCTTTATGAAAGGTTTCTTCTTCCTGTGGTGTCAGTGCAGACTTATTGATAAGTTTCGCATTGACTGCATCGAATGCCGCAACATTTCTTTTGCGAATTGGAAAACGGCGAATTGGAATTCCTTTCTTACTTTTATATTCGCCCGGCTTGTAGAAATCCTTATTCCAGTCTGCTGTAAATTTCTCTACGGTTGTCGTAAGAATCTCCACATCCATACCGGCTTCAAACAAATGATCTGAAATTCCCCGAAGGGCTGCTTCCGCACCACCCGGAATATTATCTCCGTACCATGGCACAACGAATGCTAATGTCTTCATTTACTTCACCACCTGTTCCACAACATCGACAAATCGATTTACTATCTTATCCCATGTATAATTCTCATTGACATAATCCACACCATTACGTCCCATGATTTCACGCTCTTTGTCATGAGACAGCAGATAATTGACACAGCCTTCAAATTCATAATAATTCTTATAATATAAACCTGCATTGCTTCGGACACAGTGGCCCTTTAATACGTCACACCGTCCGTTGCAAAGTACCGGAACAGACAACGTCATTGCTTCTAATACAACAATCGAAAGGCTCTCAAATGGAGACGACATAATTAAAAACTCTGCTCCGGACATGACATCGTACTTTTCCTGCTCGCTGACAAATCCAAGACTGATAATATCATCACGCTTTGGAATCGGCATAACAGGCTTGCCCATCATAACAAGTTTAATGTCACTGTCATTTTCTTTTTTATAGCGTTCAAAGAATTCAAACAATTCCCGACAGCCCTTTGATTCATCAATTCTTCCGGCATAAACCATATATTTTCCCGGTCCATGTTCTTTTTCAAAACGCTTTGAGTCAATCGTTGCCGGCACTTCTACACCGCTGCCGCCAAGACCGTCATTATTAATAATATTTGCGTTGCGGAATTTACGTTCCACGAACTTTTTCTCTTCCACTGTCAAATAGAAAAATGCCTTTGGCATACGAAACAGCGATTCAAATGTCTTTAAATAAATCGGCGGTTCATCATGTGCGGTTGAAATTAAAATTGCCTTATCCTTTACCTTTGGAAGTCCCTTTACGGTTGTATAATATAAATATGTCATAAAGATAAATGCTTCATAATCCGCTGCATGCTCCTCGATATACTGAATTAACTGTGGCGTATGCGGTCCCTGTAAATCGAACCACTTGTCTTCCTGCTCTAATGTATGTGGAACATTCCCCATAACCTTCCCACAGTATTTGTTGAACTTATTCAAATTACGCGGTTCATCTACTGCAAAACGACGTACGGTAACACCGTTAATCTCCTCGACATCGGCTGTGTATTCATTTGCCCACGTTGTGTATTCTACTGCTTTTGTTGTCAGTACTTCAATATCATAAATATCACTTAAATGCTCAACAAGCTCTCTAGATAATGTCTCTGCACCACCATTTACTTCCAAGCCATAACGCTGTACAACAAATGCCAACTTCCTTTTCATGAATCTTTATCTCCCATCTGCAATGAATTTCAAAAGGTACTTCTGAAATGCTTCTGCAATCTTCTGATTATCAAAATCTGCAAGACGTTCTCTCTGATTTGCAAGAACCGTCTCTTTTAACTGTTTATCTGTTACAATTTTATCAATCATTCCTGCTGTTTCTGCCGGATTCTTATCCTTTAGAAGAATTCCGCTTCCGCCTAAGGTATCTCCAATTGCTGAGGAATCAAATGCAACAATCGGCGTATCAAAACACATCGCTTCTACAAGCGGCACACAGAATCCTTCATGCTCACTCTGACATAAGAACACATCTGCCAATTTGTAATATGCAAGAATTGCATTAAATTTGATATGTCCCGGAAATACTACATCTTCTAATTCCAACGCATTAATATAGCTCTTTAACCGCTGATAGTAGCGTTCCATCCCATTGTGAGAACCTACCAGAATCAGGCGTGATTTTGGATTGTAGAATTTCTTATAATAATAAAATGCACGAATGACATCTTCCTGTCTCTTGTTTGGTGCAATTCTTCCTGTAAATAACAGATTTGTATACCCGTCATTATATTTTGCAAGCACCGCTGCATCCGGCTCTTTTTTGTAGTCATCAAATGGAATTAAAATCGGCAGTACATCAATCTGACAGGTATATCCCATCTGAATCAATTCCTGCTTATTATATTCCGAAACTGCCAGACAGTAATCCACCTTATCTGCTAAGTACCGCACACCCTCTAAACCGTCACTGCACAACTGTGTTGCTTTGATGCTGTACGGCTCAAAAAATGACGGCGGTGTTACATTATGGTATACAACTACCTTGCGGCAGCGATACTCTGCCAATTTGTAATTCAACTTACTGCCTGTTGACAAATGATAAATAATAATATCATTTGCACTAAGACGCGGCAGCTTGCTGACATATTTTGCAATTCCCTTCGGAAGTCTGGCATCAATATTTTCTGCATAAATCTCTGTCTTATATCCCATGCCTTCGATAACTTTTGACAATGCAAGTGTATCATTACTGACCGCATCCCCAAAAGACAGTGTAGGCAGCATTTGATAAATCTTCACAGCATATCCTCCCGACTTATCTTACTTTTGTTCATCTTTTAAGAGCTGCGCCTCTAATTCTCTGATACGACGTTCACATTTATAAATTTTTTTCTCAAGTTCCTCAATTCTGGCATCATCATCGTTAAAACGTCTGACTGTCTGTGCCATCGTAATCGTTGTTAATTCATTAAAACGGTTCTGATCATCCACAAGTGGTTCTACATAGAAGCTGACAATCTTACGAATGACTTTCTTACAGAATGTAATGAGTCCTCCAAGTCCTTTTCTTGTCGATCTGATGTCACGATATGCAAGAATCGTACGGCTCTCATCCATTTCTTTTAATTCATCCATATAATCCTTCATATCAAACGGAAGTTCTGTTCCACCTGCCAGACATGCAATATCTCCAAATGGAATTTCATTATCTGCATATCCTTTTGCTGCAATGTCAGCTCTGATTTCTTTCATAATATCTTCAATATTAATCTGTTCCACGATACTTTCTCCTTAATTATAAATTCAGTTCCCAGTTGTGTGGGATTCTTGAAATACCTACATCTGTTACATTCGATACGACTTCGAACTTCATCGCCTGCTTGTAATAATCAACCGGATTGCCTTCTCCATATTCAATCGTTATATCACACCAATACTGTCCTGGGATTAAATTCAAATCCGTAATAGCCACTTTAAAATTACCGTCTTTTTCCAAATCAAAATTCTTCATACGGTCAATTCTGGTATTCGTACCATAACACCACAATCCGTCATTCCGAAAGATTCCAAACCCAAATACCGCATCGGTTACTTTCTGTTCTACATGATAATCGAGATCTAAAATCATCTCATCTCCGGTCTTAAATGTTGACTGTTCATTACCGTCTTTATCTAACATTCGAATCGTTGTAAACTTTGCATCTTCACTGCCGTAACGCTTCTTGTTCTTATTGACATCGTTTCGCTCGTTCATTTCACGAATCTGCATATCCGTACGCTCCCGTTCCAAACGGTCGATACGCTGCTCATTCATATAATTTAAATATTCCATATGAACATCTTTCGGATTGCCCTCTAATGCAATATGTCCGTCGCGAATCCAGATAGAACGGTCACAAATCTGCTCAATCTGCCCCAACGAATGAGATACGATAACAATCGTCGTTCCTTCTGCTTTAATCTCTCTTAGTTTGTTAAAACATTTTGCCTGGAAATTGGCATCACCTACGGCTAAGATTTCATCAATTAATAAAATATCTGCATCTACATTAATGGCAACAGAAAATGCCAGTCTTGTATACATGCCGGAAGAATACGTACGAACCGGATTATCAATATATTCTTCCAACTCTGAGAATCGAATAATATCATCCAATCTGGCATCGATTTCTTTCTTCGTCAAACCAAAAATAGAAGCATTGGTATAAATATTTTCCCGTCCACTCATATCCGGGTGAAATCCAGCACCTAATTCGATCAAACTTGATACTCTTCCCTGCATCTCAATTTCACCGGAATTCGGATAAATAATCTTCGTAAGCATCTTTAATGTGGTACTCTTACCACATCCATTTTTACCTACCAGACCAATTGCTTCTCCTTTTTTCACTTCAAAACTGACATTTTTTAATACATCTTTATTTTCATATCTGTTACGCTTCCAGAACAGCATTTTCTCTTTTAATTCTGTTCCTTTGTCGTAATACACTTTAAATGTTTTCGTAATATTTCTTACTTCTATTGCATTTCTTTCATCCATCATAATTCTAAACCGGCCTTTCTACCTCAACTTCGCACTTTTAGAAATTCTCTGCAAAGCCCTTCTGGAGCTTACGGAATAACAACTCACCAATTACAATAAATACAACACCTGTACAGAATGCAAGCAGCAATGATGTCAGGTGTGGAATCTGCTTATAATACAGAATCTGTCTGTAAATTTCAATAACCGGTGTCAATGGATTCATTCGAAAAATTGGCAGTGCCCAATCCGGAACCATATCGCTTCCGTACATAACGGGTGTCATATACTGTAATGCCATAACTAAAATACCGAGAATATACTGTAAATCACGTAAATATACCGTCAATGAAGCAACAATTAATGCAATACCAAGACATAATATGTACTGTACAATCATAACAACCGGCAGACACAAAACAGCGAGCGGATTGATTCCACGTCCACTAAAAATTAACACGACAAAAATGACAATAAATGTCAATAACATATTAACAAAACCACTTGTTACCGTTGCAATCGGAAGTACTTCTCGCGGAAAATAAATCTTTTTCACCATATCTTTTTCACGAAGAATACTTGTTGAGCCATCCTGAACACTCGATGCGAAAAACATCCATGGAACCAGTGCCACGAATAAGAATAAATAATACTGCTCATATCCGGCTCTCATAATAATTGAGAATACCAGTGTAAATACCATAAGCTGCAGCAATGGATTGATAAATGTCCATAAAAATCCAAGTACAGAGCCTTTATAACGTCCACGTAAATCTTTCTTAACCAGTGAGAAAATCATCTCTCTGTAATCATATAATTCCTTCAGCTGTTTCACTTTGCCCTCCATTCTAAAACACCGTTTTGTGCATAGATTTCATTTAATCGTTCTTCCACAATCGACACAGAACGTTCCATGCTCAGATGTTTTTTAATATGCGCCTGTGCATTTTCCCGAAGCGTCTGATAAAATGCCTGATCTTCGTATAATTTTTTCATATACATCGCTGCCTGCGATACATCTGCATCTGCCCAGCGATACCCTTTCTTAAACGGTGGAAGATCCTTTTCTAATTCAATCATCTGATAATCAACCATGCATGCAACATCGCTGTTCATAAACTCTGTATTGGCAGACCAGTTCGTTGCGATTGTCGGCGTTCCAAGCAACATTGCTTCTGCAAGCACAAGCCCGAATCCTTCTGCACGATGCAGCGATACGAAAACATCGACACACTTTGTCAGACTGTTGACTTCCTTCTTTGAGAATGTCCCCGTGATGATATAAATATTATCATATCCGTCTAACACCGAATGAATATACTCGATGTCCTTTTGACTCTGCTCTAACTCGTTAATCTTAATAACAATACCGACATCCTTATTATCTCTGCCAAATGCCTGCTTAAATGCTGCAATCGTTCCCAGTGGATTCTTACGCTCCATAATACTTCCACTGTCAAACATCATTAAGAACAAAAACTTGTCCTCCGGAAGTCCGAAGTGCTTTCTGTCAAATGCATCATCAACCGGTGCGCTGATACAATACGGAACCGTACGAACCGGCTTGTCTGTATATTTACGCAATGTATTTGAAATAAATTCTGCCGGTGTCCAGATTTCATCCACCAGATGAATACTTCCTAACCATTCCTGTGGAAAATCTTCTAACTCCCACAGCCAGTATGCAATATTATAATGATAATCCCAGTATGCCTTGCCAAGATCCATATAACACAGCGAAAACTCACTGGCATTGACATGAATCAGATTGATTCCGTACGGAGCTTCTGTGGTAATCTGCGCCTCATAAGTCCTATCGGTCATACTTCCTCCCGGCGGAACAAAAAAGTTATTAATTGTAAAGGCACTTGCACTATTTGTTAAAATATTTGCAATCAAACGGGTACTCTGTCCTAAGCCATTATCTCCCCGAATATTTCCGACAAGGTTAATTCCCTTGTCAAACCGTTCCGGTTCAAACGGTGCAATCTCAACCTGTTCTACATCTTTCATATTCTTTGCGACCACACGTGCTTTCATCGCACGCAAAAACTTCGCTGGCACAATCTTTGTCAACACCGGTCTTAATGCATTTGCGGTGTCTAATGCAAATTTTGAAAAGCTCATATTTATCCTTTCGCTGACACAATGTTCAGCTTACTTTCTCTTGTTTTCTATGATTCTGTTCCGACATTCTCCTCAATAAATGTACGCACAATATTTCCTAATTTTGCCGGTGCAAACTGTTCCACAACCTCTTTATAAGTCTGCGTACATACATCCGAATGAAATTGCAGCATCGCCTGTGCAAGATTCTCAATCTGCGTATGTTCTGAACCGTTTAAATCAAATTCATTGACACATGGTCCAATCAGTTCGTCATAAATATCTAAATTACTAATCAGAATCGGCTTACAAAACTTCATTGCCTCAATAACCGGCATTCCAAACCCTTCTGCCTTCGACGGAAATACAAAGCAGGAACAATTGGCAAACAGCTGATGCTTCTTCTCATGCGTCACATAATCTAAATATTCAATGCCCGGTGTCGCCTGCATCGTTTGCTCTAGGAGCTGCCGAATATCCTCTTCCTGCATTTTTCCTGCAAGAATCAGCTTCTTTTCTCCCCCTAACTGTCTGTAACGCGGGTATGCTTTTAATAACAAATCAACACCCTTTCGTTTCTCCATATTGCCAATATAGAGCAAATATCCTTTATCTGCCGTTTCATACTTTGCCTTATGCGGATTCGCAATAATATATGCGTTACAGTGTGCAATCTTCTTTGCATTCGGAAATATCTTTTCTGTTGTCTTTCTTGTCTGTTCTGAATTATACAGAATCATATCCGTGTACTTTAATGTCTTTTTTAGGCTGTACTTAAAATACATGCTGTATATTCTTCCAAAATACTCCACATATTCAATCGGAAACATATCGTGAATTGTAATCATCGTCTTAAAACTTCCTTTTAGGCGAATCGGAATCACGGTATTTACTTCCCAAAAAATATCCGGCTGAATCTCATTTAACTGTTTCTGGATAAATGCAAAATATCCATATACGCCGGCACTTCTGTACGTAGCTTTTCCCTGCGTGCGTACTTCTACGCCCTGCTTCTCAAAATATTTAATGTATTCACTTTCTGCCACATCCGATAACAGAACAAATTCAAATTCCGGATATTTTATGAGTTCTTTCAGAAAGTCATTCAAATACATTCCCACGCCACTCGGTCTGCTGCCAAGCGTTCGTGCATCTACTGCAATTTTCATAACAGTTCCTCATTCTATATTTAAACTTATCGGTCTTTTTCATTATTGCCATATTATTTCCACTTCATACACCATAATACAGCAAGAAGTGAAAATACGGAAAGTTCTACTCTCCCTTATAAACATTACTCCTTATAGTATCAAATATGGCTATTATTGTCAATTTTTGGGAAGTTTCTCATATTGTGCTTTCTCAAATGCCATATGTGCCAGAAGCCGATTCACAGTCCATTCCTGATTGCTTTTTGTCCCTACCGCTTTGTAAGTAATCATCAAATTCTTGCGCCGCACTTCTAACAGCAACCGGTCCATGTGTTTTTCCGTAAAGTCACTCATTAACAGTAACGACTCCTTTGTCAATGACATTCTATCCTGTGAACGCTTTAACAAAGGCATCTGTGCAATTCCTTCTTTATAAAATGGCAAATTTAACAATTCCTTCACGGTAAAAGATTTCTGCGTCTCATTTACACAAATCACACCGATATGCATCTGTGAACATATTGTATTGATTTCTCGAATCTGCATATCATTCATTCCAATTAAAAGGACCTTTTCCATCATTTCCTCCTGCCATATAATGTTGTTCTCTGTATCATTTTGCCTGAACTTCTGACAAAATATCAAATTTCGTCTGCAATCTTACTATATTATACACATGGCAGACAGATAATCAATCTATTTATCAAATCCCCGCCAGCATCCTCTTTTTCCTGCCTTTTCAACGTAATTTCCAAGAACAACAGCACACAACGATATTACACTACACACCTCTCTTGAATCTTTTCTGTACTTTCCGTATACTAACTAATAAGTGATATGTTCAAAATACTAGGAGGAACTGCTATGAAACGAGAAGGATTCTATACATCTGGAGAATTTGCAAAAAAAGCACATGTGTCCGTGCGCACCATTCGTTTTTATGATAAACAAAACATCTTAAAGCCTTCTGATGTCAGTGAATCGGGCACACGTTTTTATTCTGATGAAGATTTTGTTCGTTTACAGCAGATTCTGCTATTGAAATATTTAGGATTTTCTCTTGCAGAAATCAAACAAATGACCATTGACCACAGCGACGTTGCCGAATTATCACGCTCTTTAAAATTACAACAGCAGCTTATTTCCGATAAAATTGAACAATTCCAGCTCATCCGACAGGCAATTGAAAATACGGCACACACGCTGGAAACTGAGAAAACACTGGATTGGTCGCAGATGCTCGAACTGATTCACTTAACCAGTATGGAAAACAGTCTGCAATTACAATATCAGAACGCCAATAACATTTCTGCCAGAATTCATTTACACGATATGTATTCTACCAATCCGATGGGGTGGTTTCCCTGGGTGTATTCTAATCTTGCTTTGACTTCTCAGATGAATGTGTTAGAAATCGGATGCGGAAGCGGTGCTTTATGGACTACGAACAGAGAACTGCTTCCCGATGATATTTCGATTGTACTTTCCGATATTTCTGAAGGAATGTTGCGTGACAGCAGGCGTTACCTGCTTCAGTGCGAAGATGCGCTCCTGCAAAAAAATATTCATTTGTCATCACCGCATTTTTCTTTTCAGGCAATCGACTGTCACTCGATTCCCTATCCGGACGCTTCCTTTGATTATGTCATTGCAAACCACGTGTTGTTTTACTGCGACAATCTTGCACAGGTATTTGCCGAAATCGCACGTATCTTAAAGCCAAATGGAATCTTTATGTGCAGTACGTATAGTGGAAAACATATGCAGGAAATCAGCCAGCTTGTCACCAAATTTGATGCGAGAATTGTTCTGTCTGCCCAGAATCTCTATGAACAGTTTGGCTTAGAAAACGGTAAAGAATTACTCACACCTTACTTTAAAGACATTGCGCTGAACATGTATGAGGATTCCCTGCTTGTTGACCGCCCGGAACCTTTAATTGAATATATCTTATCGTGTCATGGCAATCAGAATCAATATTTACTCGACCGTTACTTAGCCTTCCGCAATTTCGTCAATGAAAAGCTGGAAAAACCATTTTTTATTACCAAAGAGGCCGGATTATTTTTAAGTCATCCCAAAAAATAAGTGTCAAATTGCACAAGTCGAAACCCGCACGCCGTTGTAAACGCACTTGTGACTGAATCTACAAAAGCCACCTGCAAAATCAAATATACAAAATGAAGATTTCAAAAATTTTACTTGCAGGTGACGTAACGTCACCCTTTATGCTATAACCAAATGGTGGGAATATATGTGATTTGCAAAACGCTATTTCCCATAACACAATGAAACGAAGAGATTGGAGTTATTTTATGAAAGGTATTATTTTAGCCGGCGGTTCCGGCACACGTTTATATCCGCTTACAAAAGTAACATCAAAGCAGTTACTTCCTATTTATGATAAGCCAATGATTTATTATCCAATGTCTGTATTGATGAATGCAGGTATCCGTGATATTTTAATCATTTCTACCCCTCAGGATACACCTCGTTTTGAAGAACTTTTAGGCGACGGACATCAGTTTGGTGTCAATTTATCTTACGCCGTACAGCCAAGCCCGGACGGACTTGCGCAAGCCTTTATTATCGGCGAAGAATTCATTGGCAATGACTCTGTTGCCATGGTATTAGGCGATAATATTTTTGCAGGTCACGGTCTGATTAAACGTCTTAACCAGGCAGTTTCCAATGCAGAAAATGGCAAAGGTGCAACTGTATTTGGTTATTATGTGGATGATCCGGAACGTTTCGGTATCGTAGAATTTGATGAAAATAAGAAGGCGGTATCTATCGAAGAGAAACCGGAACATCCAAAGAGCAACTACTGTGTAACCGGTCTGTATTTCTATGACAATGATGTCGTAAAATACGCAAAGGAATTAAAACCAAGTGCCCGTGGTGAATTAGAAATTACCGATTTGAACCGCATTTACTTAGAAAAGAATCTGTTAAATGTTGAATTACTCGGTCAGGGATTCACATGGCTCGATACGGGTACACACGAAAGCCTTGTGGAAGCAACAAACTTTGTTAAGACTGTGGAAACACACCAGCACCGTAAGATTGCCTGCTTAGAGGAAATCGCATATTTAAACGGCTGGATTTCAAAAGAAGATGTTCTTGCAGCTTATGAAGTATTAAAAAAGAACCAGTATGGTCAGTATTTGATGGATGTATTAGACGGAAAATACATTGACGTATTACATTAATCCGCAATGTTTAAATAAGATTTGTGCGCATTTTTATCTGCGAATCTTACAATACAACTATATTTAATAAATGAATCAAAGAAATGGAGATTGTGAAAATGATGACAATTATTGTTACCGGTGGAGCCGGATTTATTGGAAGCAACTTTGTATTCCATATGTTAAACAAATACCCTGATTACCGTATTATTTGCTTAGACTGCCTAACTTATGCAGGAAACCTTTCTACACTTGCGCCAGTTATGGACAATCCAAACTTCCGTTTTGTAAAGGAAAGCATCACAGACAGAGAAGCCGTTTACCGCTTATTTGAAGAAGAACATCCAGATATGGTCGTCAACTTCGCCGCAGAAAGCCACGTAGACCGTTCTATCGAAAACCCGGAAGTATTCTTAGATACAAATATTAAAGGTACTGCCGTATTAATGGATGCCTGCAGAAAATATGGTATTAAGCGTTACCATCAGGTATCTACAGATGAAGTATATGGAGATCTTCCACTTGACAGACCAGACCTTTTCTTTACAGAAGAAACACCAATTCATACAAGCAGCCCATACAGTTCTTCAAAGGCAGGTGCTGACCTTTTAGTACTTGCTTATCACAGAACCTATGGACTTCCTGTTACAATCAGCCGCTGCTCAAATAACTATGGTCCATACCATTTTCCGGAAAAGCTCATTCCATTAATGATTGCAAATGCATTAAATGACAAGCCGCTTCCAGTTTACGGAGAAGGTTTAAATGTACGTGACTGGCTCTATGTAGAAGACCACTGTAAAGCAATTGATCTTATCATCCACAATGGTCGTGTCGGTGAAGTTTACAATATCGGCGGTCACAACGAAATGAAGAATATTGATATCGTTAAGATTATCTGCAAGGAATTAAATAAGCCGGAAAGCCTGATTACTTATGTAACAGACCGTAAGGGACACGATATGCGTTATGCGATTGATCCTACAAAGATTCACAATGAACTTGGCTGGCTGCCGG